>NZ_JACJUU010000047.1 GCF_014237865.1 Pusillimonas minor | reverse complement strand
TTACTTGACTGTAAAACTCTCACTCTTACCGAACTTGGCCGTAACCTGCCAACCAAAGCGAGAACAAAACATAACATCAAACGAATCGACCGATTGTTAGGTAATCGTCACCTCCACAAAGAGCGACTCGCTGTATACCGTTGGCATGCTAGCTTTATCTGTTCGGGCAATACGATGCCCATTGTACTTGTTGACTGGTCTGATATCCGTGAGCAAAAACGGCTTATGGTATTGCGAGCTTCAGTCGCACTACACGGTCGTTCTGTTACTCTTTATGAGAAAGCGTTCCCGCTTTCAGAGCAATGTTCAAAGAAAGCTCATGACCAATTTCTAGCCGACCTTGCGAGCATTCTACCGAGTAACACCACACCGCTCATTGTCAGTGATGCTGGCTTTAAAGTGCCATGGTATAAATCCGTTGAGAAGCTGGGTTGGTACTGGTTAAGTCGAGTAAGAGGAAAAGTACAATATGCAGACCTAGGAGCGGAAAACTGGAAACCTATCAGCAACTTACATGATATGTCATCTAGTCACTCAAAGACTTTAGGCTATAAGAGGCTGACTAAAAGCAATCCAATCTCATGCCAAA
Source organism: Pusillimonas minor (assembly GCF_014237865.1). Taxonomy (GTDB): domain Bacteria; phylum Pseudomonadota; class Gammaproteobacteria; order Burkholderiales; family Burkholderiaceae_B; genus Neopusillimonas; species Neopusillimonas minor. The sequence goes on along the minus strand of NZ_JACJUU010000047.1, from coordinate 456 downwards.
TTCTATTGTATAAATCTCGCTCTAAAGGCCGAAAAAATCAGCGCTCGACACGGACTCATTGTCACCACCCGTCACCTAAAATCTACTCAGCGTCGGCAAAGGAGCCATGGATTCTAGCAACTAACTTACCTGTTGAAATTCGAACACCCAAACAACTTGTTAATATCTATTCGAAGCGAATGCAGATTGAAGAAACCTTCCGAGACTTGAAAAGTCCTGCCTACGGACTAGGCCTACGCCATAGCCGAACGAGCAGCTCAGAGCGTTTTGATATCATGCTGCTAATCGCCCTGATGCTTCAACTAACATGTTGGCTTGCGGGCGTTCATGCTCAGAAACAAGGTTGGGACAAGCACTTCCAGGCTAACACAGTCAGAAATCGAAACGTACTCTCAACAGTTCGCTTAGGCATGGAAGTTTTGCGGCATTCTGGCTACACAATAACAAGGGAAGACT
>NZ_JACJUU010000046.1 GCF_014237865.1 Pusillimonas minor | reverse complement strand
GGAGCGGGCGCTAGGGCGCTGGCAAGTGTAGCGGTCACGCTGCGCGTAACCACCACACCCGCCGCGCTTAATGCGCCGCTACAGGGCGCGTCCATTCGCCATTCAGGCTGCGCAACTGTTGGGAAGGGCGATCGGTGCGGGCCTCTTCGCTATTACGCCAGCTGGCGAAAGGGGGATGTGCTGCAAGGCGATTAAGTTGGGTAACGCCAGGGTTTTCCCAGTCACGACGTTGTAAAACGACGGCCAGTGAATTGTAATACGACTCACTATAGGGCGAATTGGGTACCGGGCCCCCCCTCGAGGTCGACGGTATCGATAAGCTTGATTCGCGGATCCTCTACCATTGACAATGCCTGGTGGGTAGGCGACAGCTTCTCTGCTGACCTCTGGAGAGTGTGCACCAACAGCACAAACTGTACCGAGATCAATGAGCTGACCGGCCCTGAAGCGTTTGAAGGTTATTCTGTGATGCAGGCGGTGCAGGCCACCACGATCCTCTCCACCATCCTCTCCTGCATCTCCTTCCTCATCTTTCTGCTCCAGCTCTTCCGCCTCAAGCAGGGAGAGAGGTTCGTCCTGACGTCCATCATCCAGCTCATGTCCTGTCTGTGTGTCATGATCGGAGCTTCCATCTATACAGACCGGCGCCAAGACCTTCACCAACAGAACAGAAAACTCTATTACCTACTGCAAGAAGGCAGCTACGGCTACTAATCGAATTCCTGCAGCCCGGGGGATCCACTAGTTCTAGAGCGGCCGCCACCGCGGTGGAGCTCCAGCTTTTGTTCCCTTTAGTGAGGGTTAATTTCGAGCTTGGCGTAATCATGGTCATAGCTGTTTCCTGTGTGAAATTGTTATCCGCTCACAATTCCACACAACATACGAGCCGGAAGCATAAAGTGTAAAGCCTGGGGTGCCTAATGAGTGAGCTAACTCACATTAATTGCGTTGCGCTCACTGCCCGCTTTCCAGTCGGGAAACCTGTCGTGCCAGCTGCATTAATGAATCGGCCAACGCGCGGGGAGAGGCGGTTTGCGTATTGGGCGCCAGGGTGG
>NZ_JACJUU010000045.1 GCF_014237865.1 Pusillimonas minor | reverse complement strand
CCACGAAAGACAAACACATGACCGCTAAAGGGATCCTCAAGCAGCGTGGCCTGCACCGTTGCCGCCAGGCCATCGAAGCCACGACGCATATCGGTTGCACCGGCTGCCAGCCAGACCCGGGGGTAATCCTCCCGTTAAACCGCAGTGATCGAAGGTAGAATTTCCACTACAAGGGAATTCACACAATGAAGCAATCTCGATTTACCGACAGCCAGATCATGGCGATCCTCAAGCAAGCTGAAGCGGGTACGCCCGTGCCGCAATTGTGCCGTGAGCATGGCATGAGCAGCGCCTCGTTTTATAAATGGCGCGCCAAATACGGCGGCATGGACACCTCGATGATGGCACGTCTGAAGGAGCTTGAGGCCGAAAACCGGCAACTCAAGAAGATGTATGCCGAAGAGCGTTTGAAGGCTGAAATGGTGCAGGAGGCGCTGCGAAAAAAGTGGTAGCGCCATCTCGACGCAAGGAGATGGCGCAAAACGCCGTTAAGCACTTTAAATCCAGTATCCGTTTGGCGTGCCAGGCGTTTGGCATCAGCGAAAGCGCCTACCATTATCAGGCCAAACACAACGACGAAAACGAGGTCATTGCCCACTGGCTGATACGGTTGACAACGGCTCAACGCAACTGGGGCTTTGGCCTCTGTTTCCTGTATTTGCGCAACATTAAAGGCTACCCATGGAACCACAAAAGGGTGTACCGCATCTATCGTGAACTGGAACTGAATTTACGCATTAAGCCCAAGAAGCGACTGGTGCGCGAGCGACCGGATCCGCTGGGCACGGCGACGGATATCAATCAAGTCTGGTCCATTGATTTTATGCACGACCAGCTAACCGATGGGCGTGGGATTCGGTTGCTGAACGTCGTCGACGACTTTAACCGCGAGGGCCTTGGGATCGAGGTGGACTTTTCCCTGCCGGCAGAGCGCGTAACACGGACCCTGGATCAGATCATTGAGTGGCGCGGTAAACCCGCCTGCATACGTTGCGACAACGGCCCTGAATACATTGGCAAGACCATGCTTCAATGGGCGGCCAGGCAACGTATTACGCTAATCCATACTCAACCCGGCAATCCGCAGCAAAACGCCTATGTCGAGCGTTATAACCGCACGGTGCGTTATGATTGGCTGGCCCAAAACCTGTTTAGCAGTCTGGACGAAGTTCAACTCGGTGCCACCGCTTGGCTCTGGACTTACAACAATGAAAGGCCGAACATGGCGCTGGGCGGCATTACTCCACGACAGAAATTAGCCAGTAAATATTTAAACAATTCTACTGCCGCTTACTGCTAAAAATGGGAGGATTACCCGGGTTCCTGCCGGTAAGCCGATCATTCTCGTAGCGCCTGAATGAGGCAGCGTAACGTAGGCAAGTCTGCTGCGCCATGGATCACGACACGCGCGGCTGGGAAGATCAGTTCGACGCC
>NZ_JACJUU010000044.1 GCF_014237865.1 Pusillimonas minor | reverse complement strand
CAGCAGGATTTTCCGGTCTCCCTTGAGAGTCCGGCTCTGGGACGGTTTCAGCTCCTTTCTGAGGCCCTTGCGCACTCTCTCTAGGGCATCGTTGGCCATGCGCACCACATGGAACTTATCGACCACGATACGGGCCTGGGGCAGCACAGCCTTGACCGCTGCCCGGTAGGGGTTCCACATGTCCATGCTGACGATCTCGACCTTCTGCCGGTCTTTCAGCTTCATCAGGTAGTTGGTCACCACGTCCTGGCGGCGGGTGGCCAGCAGGTCGAGCAGGGTTCGCTCCTCAATGTTGGTCAGAATGCAGCGGTAGCGCTTGTTCAGGTATAGCTCGTCAATGCCCAGGATGCGGGGCGTCTCGAAGCGGTGCCAGCGCCCCAGGAACTCGGCGCGGGCGTTGAAGATGTCGCGCACCGTCTTCTCGTCCAGGCCGGTCTGTGCCGCCACAAAGGTGTAGGGGTGGTTGAAGGATTCCTTCTCCACGTACTCATGCAGCCGCAGTGTCATACGGAATCCGTCCACCATCTCCGGTAGCTGGGGCCTGAATGTTGTCTTGCAGGCCCGGCAGGTGTATCGGCGGCGGACCACCCAGAGAGTGACCCGCTTGCCGTGGATGGGCAGATCACGATAGGGAACGTCACGCTTGCCGAACCGTACGAACTCACCCTGCACGCCGCATTCCTCGCAGGCGATGGGATCGGGCACGTCCACCTGGAAGTGCATTTCGTCGTCGGTTGATTTGCAGCCCAGTACTTGGTATTGCGGCAGGTGAAGGATGTTGTCGGGAAGTTCGGTCATGGTGTTGTATAGGCGTAGGTGTCAGTCAGATCCATCCGGCTCGGCATTGGTGTTTGCTTTTTTACCCAACAAGCTGCTGGAAACGAAAAGTAAGGCACCGAGGACAATTGCAATATCAGCCAGGTTGAAGGCCGGCCAATGCCAGTCTCGCCAATAGAAATCAAAGGAATCCACAACATAGCCGCGAAAGACCCGGTCAATCAGGTTGCCCATGGCGCCACCGAGGATAAGACTGTAAGCGATGGCTTCTCCTTTATGACGATTTTCAAGGATCAGCTTGATCAGAAAAATCGAGACCACTACCGCGATTCCGATAAAAAAGTAGCGCTGCCAGCCTCCACCATTCGCAAAAAGACTGAATGCGGCACCGGTGTTCCATAGGTGCACCCAGTTAAAGAACGGGGTCACCGAAACATACTCGCCATAGGCCATTGATTGCTGCACCAGCCACTTTACAGCCTGATCAGACGCTGCCAGCAGGCCCGATATGGACAATAGGGCATACGGCGAGAGCTTTTTGCCAATAATGAGCATTATTTAACCCTTCAACGCCAAAATGCGTCTGGCACCGTTAAGTACAATGCCCCCCGCGATGGTGCCGATAATCAGATCCGGATAATTGGAACCGGTCCACGCG
>NZ_JACJUU010000043.1 GCF_014237865.1 Pusillimonas minor | reverse complement strand
GGGTAAGCGGATTAAATGGTTGATCTTACCTTTGCATGAGAGTGAGACAGACCGGCATCTCATCGGATTATCTGGTTGATGCTTCACCTACTGCTGGTGCATGTTTCCTTCGCTAATTCCAGCAAGAACCCCACACGCCTCAACTTCCCGGTCATCGTTGCAACTCGCTCTCAGTGAAACGAGTTGTTTCTCAAGCGCTTGCAGAGCGGTTATCTGCGACCGCACATGAGAGATGTGATCATCGAGCAAGGCGTTGACGGCGGTACAAGGCTGATGAGGGTCGTCCTGATAGCTCTGTAGTTCGTGAATCTCAGCCAGTGACAGGCCCAGGATTCTGCAGCGACGGATGAAGGCCAGCCCCTCACCATGCTTCTCGGTATAGACACGGTAACCGTTGTCCTGCCGATCAGGCGGCGGCAACAAGCCCTGCTGTTCATAGAAGCGGATCGTCTGTGTTTCGACCCCTACCAACTGCGCCAACTGACCAATGCGCATCAGCCTCCTCCCCAACGGATTCTTTACTCTATTGACCTTATAGTAGCTTTATAGTTTTAAATGGTACCACAACATTGTTCAAGTGGAGTCGTATCATGAGCAAATCCTGTGGTGGCGCCTGTGGCGGTGATGCAACGTCCGCAGCGGATACCGATATACAGGCCTCCTCCGAGGCGCCAGGGAGATGGGTCAGTGTTTATGCCGTGCCGAAGATGGACTGTCCATCAGAAGAACGAATGATTCGCCTAGCCCTGAACGGCTTTGAGGAGATTCGGGCGCTGTCCTTCGACTTGTCGAACCGCCGGCTGAAGGTCGTGCATGACGGCGAGGTCGAGCCCGTCACCTCGAAACTGAAGACCTTGGGGCTAGGCGCCTCGCTTCAGGAAACCGTCGCTGCAAATCCGGAGACCATCAAGGCCGCCGAGTTTTCGGCAGCTTCTGCTAAGCAAGAATCCGGGACCCTGCGCTGGTTGCTCGGCATCAATGCACTTCTGTTCGTGGTGGAAATGACTGCCGGTCTGATCGCCCAGTCCACCGGCCTGATTGGAGAATCCCTGGACAATTTTGCCGATGCGGCGGTGTACGGGCTTGCCCTTTATGCGGTTGGACATAGCGTGAAAATGCAGGTACGTGCCGCGCATCTTGCTGGTGTACTGCAACTGATCTTGGCTGTGGGCGTGCTCGTAGAGGTGGTGAGACGCTTTGTATTCGGTAGTGAGCCTGAATCGCTGGTGATGATGGCTATCGCATTCGTCGCATTGATTGCCAATACCAGTTGTCTGCTGCTCATATCCAAACATCGGGAAGGCGGGGCGCACATGAAGGCAAGCTGGATATTCTCGGCCAACGACGTGGTGATCAACCTGGGGGTCATCACCGCCGGCGCCCTGGTCGCGTGGACCGGTTCCAATTATCCGGATCTGATTATCGGCACCATCGCGGGGGGCATTGTACTTAACGGTGCCAGACGCATTTTGGCGTTGAAGGGTTAAATAATGCTCATTATTGGCAAA
>NZ_JACJUU010000042.1 GCF_014237865.1 Pusillimonas minor | reverse complement strand
CAGACTGTTGATAAACCCCCTGTTTTTTGCAGCGGGGTTTATTTTTTTGTCTGTTAGATCATCGCAGGTCGTTTTGTCGTTAAAGCCAGCAATGAGCGCAGCGCGTTGATTTGCGCGCCGATCCTCAGCCTGCGGGGCCCTGTTTTAGCGTAAAAAGACGTTAAAAGCTGCGCCAGCAGCAAGGCAATCTTCTTCATATTCTGCGCTGTGGCTGCCAGCAGGCATTGTTCCATGACTTTTTTCAGTCCGCGCAGGCGCGCGTAACGATGGCCATGGAGCTGCTTGGCATCGGCGAAGCTGCGTTCCACGGTTTCTTTGCGACGGGCATAGATTTTTTTGCCCGCCGGCGTCAGTCGCCGGGCATCGACCCGCGCCTTGGCATCTTCCCAGACATGGCGAACGATCACTTTGACGCGGTTCGCGCTTTGCGTACAGCGATCACGCCCAGGGCAACTGGTGCACAGGTCCGGATCAGAGTGATACTCACGATAACCGACACGATTGGTTGTCTTATAAGCAATTTGCTGGTGATGCGGGCAGGTGTATGTGTCGCTGGCCGCGTCGTAAATATATTCGCGTTTATAAAAATACCCATCCTTATGGTTAGGACGGCGATACCCCATCACCCCGGCAATTGAACGATCTTCAAGCCCCTGGCAGATCATCGGCGTGAAGTAGCCCGCATCCAGGCCAACCGCATAGGGGTTAAGGTTAAAACGTTGGCTCTGACGATCAAGCCGGGCCAGATACGGCTGGCTATCGTGAACGTTGGCCGGCGTCACATGGGTGTCCGTGATGATGGCATGCTTGCCATCAACGGTGCGGTGATCCAGATAAAAGAACCCCTTGGGCTTACCATCGCGAACCATGTAGCCACTCTCGGGATCGGTGCGGCTAACCTTGATTTCTTTGGTTGGGCCTGATCCGTCGTCCTTATCTTGCCTGGGCTTTAAAGGGCGCTTGCCCTGAGCTTGCCGATCGGCATCAATGGCCGCATCCAGCTCTTCAAGATACGCCGCCGGCTTAACGGCGACATCCTTCAGATCGTATTTATTCTTGTTGGCATTGGCCTTCAGGTGCGTACTGTCGGTGTACAGCACCTTGCCCTCAACCATACCCCGACCGATCGCTTGAAGAACAATCTCATCAAAGATCTCCTGATAAATCTCGCTATCGGCAAATCGACGGCGTCGGTTCTGACTGATCGTTGACGCATCGGGCACCTTATCGGTCAGGCGCAACCCCAGAAACCAGCGATACGCCACATTGACCTGAACCTCACGGATCAGTTGACGCTCGCTGCGAATCCCAAACAGGTAACCGAGCAACAGCAGCTTGAACAGCAGGACCGGATCAATGGCCGGGCGACCGTTATCAGCGCAGTACAGGTGCGCCACCTTGGCGCGGATGAAGGTCAAATCAATCGCAGCATCAATCTTGCGAACCAGGTGATCGCGAGGAACCAGCGATTCCAGCGTCACCATCTCAAGCTCATGCTGATAGGCAGTAGGTTCTTTTAGCATGCCCCATTATGAACAAACCCTCGGTTTTACGCGAGGGTTTGTCAGCAATCTG
>NZ_JACJUU010000041.1 GCF_014237865.1 Pusillimonas minor | reverse complement strand
TGGAATTAGCGAAGGAAACATGCACCAGCAGTAGGTGAAGCATCAACCAGATAATCCGATGAGATGCCGGTCTGTCTCACTCTCATGCAAAGGTAAGATCAACCATTTAATCCGCTTACCCCTTTTTCATAACTGTCCTTATGCGATGTGTCTGCTGCGGCTACGCATTTACATCAATTCAAAATATTCGCGGTGTTCCCATTCGGTAACCTCGTCTTGCTGCATGTCGACCTCGCCTTCAGCGGCCACAAAGCGTTGCCATTCGCTACGACGTAAATGCAGCCAATAATCGATGAACTTGTCACCAAAGGCTTCGCGGTAGAAGCTTGAAGACTCAAGGGCGTCAAGTGCCTGCGACAGGTTTACGGGCAACGAGCTCACACTGGACTCGTACGGCGATTCAACGGGTTGGCCGGGGTCAAGCTGGCGCCGGATACCATCAAGGCCGGCAAAAATTTGTGATGCAAGGTACAGGTACGGATTGGCCGCGGGTTCACCGGCACGGTTTTCAACACGGCTGGCGTTATCGCCGGGCGCGGAAATTACTCGCGCCATGGCAGCACGGTTATCAATACCCCAGGTCATACGATCAGGGGCCAGTGAATACGGGCGACGACGGCGATAACCATTGATGGTGGGTGTCGTGAAACTTGATGCTGGCCCGGCATGCTCAAGCAAACCCGCCACATACGATAGGCCGGTCGGTGACAAGGCATCGTTCCCAGTGGGAACAAACAGATTCGTGCCTGTTATTTTGTCATTCAGAGATTGATGCAGATGCCAGCCAGAAGCATAAAAACCGGCAATTTTTGGCTTACACATAAAACTGGCCAAATAACCGTTGCGCCGGCAGATTTGCTTGACTGCATTGCGGAACAGCACCATCGTATCGGCCACATTCATCCCGCTCATGACATCAAACGTAGTTTCCATCTGGCTTGGCGCCAATTCATCCTCGATACTGCGCAGCGGCATGCCCAGAGCCAGAACATGATCGCGGATAGTGGACATTAGCGGTTCGACCTCATCAAGGTGGTTTTCCAGCAAGTAGGAATAACCTTTGGCAACCGGCATGACCTTGGGAGGTGCTGCTGGTGTGCCATGTCCACCCAGCGTTTCTGGTTCAAGACATGGATCAACAATACGTGTGAGGTACCACTCAACCTCAAGACCGGCCTTAAATTCGTAGCCCATATCGCTGGCTTCTTGCAAGGCCTTTTTAAGAATTGCGCGCGGGCTCAATGCAAACGGTTTGCCGCTGCGCATGTACAAATCGGCCAGCATCCAGCCGGTACGATCGGCCCACGGCAAAATGCGAAACGTGGTCGGGTCAGGGACCATCACGACATTAGGGCTGCCAGACAGCTCCGAGTCGCCAAAGCCACCTCCGGCCTGAAACGGGTTGAATACAATGGCGCTGGCCGTATCGAAAAAGAACGGTGCCATCGTGATTTCAGATCCGCTTGAAAACGCTGACTTAAGTGCGGCAACCGACAGCATTTTGCCGCGCAACAACCCGTACTGATCGGGCCACGACAAGCGGATCATGCGGATGTCCGCCTGTTCAATCTGTTGCAGTACGTTCTGGACTGCATCCCGGTACGCTGTTGTCAACAGACCGTTTCTTTCTATAAAACCAGCCATATGTTCCTCCTGGCGCCGTGGTGACCGGCGTGATGTTTGCATTTTTGGGTATACGGATTTAATGGTTGATGGGGCACCTTCACCCCATCAATCTGATACCACCCTCAGATGGTTGATAGATCGACTCCGTAGTTGAGTTCCTCTGCGAAGTCCGGCAGTCCGTAACC
>NZ_JACJUU010000040.1 GCF_014237865.1 Pusillimonas minor | reverse complement strand
GGCTGTACATCGTGGCCGCGCGTTCACCGCCCGCGTCGGATCCCAGAAACAGGTAGTTTTTCCTGCCCAGGGCTACCCCGCGCAACGCTCGCTCGGCGGTATTGTTGTCGATCTCAATGCGCCCATCGTCCAGATAACGCACCAGTGCCTGCCACTGATTCATGGCATAAGCGATGGCGTCGGCCGTATTCGATTTGCGCGAGATGGTCGTCAACTGTTCGCGCAGCCAGGCATGCAGCGCGATGGCGAGGGGCTTGGCGTGTTCCTGGCGAACCCTTCGCCGTACGTCCGCTGGGCTACCGCGGATGCTGGACTCAATCTTGTAGAGGGCGGCGATCCGATCAAGCACGTGCGTCGTAATGGGCGTGGCACTTTTAACGTGGATGTCGTAGAACTTACGTCGGGCGTGCGCCCAGCATCCGGCCTCTAGCACACGGCCTGATTCATAAATCTTGTCGTACCCGGCAAACGCATCGGCCTGTAGGATACCGATGTAATCCTTCAGGTGCGTTTGCGGGTGGATGCCGCGCCGATCGGGCGAGTAACGTATCCACATGGCCGGCGCTGTCGTATCGCCACTGGGCCGATCATCACGAGCATAGACCCACAGGCGCGCCTGGCGTGTCTTGCCAGTGCCCGGCGCAAGTACGTTGATCGGGGTATCGTCCGTATGCAGTTTGTCGGCGCTAAAGACGTGGCGGCGTAGCGCCTCCAGTAAAGGGCGCAGCAATTGGTGCACCCCACCGACCCAGTCACCGACGGTGCTCTCACTTAAACTCACGTTCTCGCGCTCGTAGATCTGGCACTGGCGGTACAGCGGTTGATGGTCCAGATATTTGCTGACCATGACATGGCTCAATAGCCCTGGCCCCGCGAAGCTGCGGGCAATGGGGCGGCTGGGCGCGGGCGCTTGCGCCATCCGCTCGCAACAACTGCACGCCAGGCGTGGGCGCACATGGCGAACGATTCTAAAGCTGGCCGGCACGTGTTCCAGCACATTGCTCACGTCCTCGCCCAAGCGCGTCCACGCGCCGCCGCAGTCGGGGCAGGCAGACTCCTTGGGAAGATGTTCATGCACCTCGCACGGTAAGTGCTCGGGTAATGGCCGACGCTGCGGCGCGGGGCGCGAGGCAGGCGCTTGGGCCGATTCAATGCTTTGCGCGCGTTCGCCCTGGTTAATGTGCAGCTCTTCGAGTTCGAGCTGCAATTGATCGATTTGGCCCGCAAGCTTCTCAGACTTCTGGCCGAACAAGGCGCGCCGTAGTTTATCGAGCAACAGCGTCAGACGGGCAATTTCTTGTTGATCGCCCTGCTTATCCTGCCGCAGGGCTTCGCGCTCTACCTGCCACGCCGCGCGCTCTTGCTCGAAGGCATCGATCTGGGCGGATTTGGCCGACAGCAACGCCTTCAGGGCGTCGATATTGTCGGGCAGTTGGGTGCGGTTGAGCATGGCCGTCATTATACTAAATAACGACTGTTTCCTCTATGAATAAAAGGCTGGAAGACCAATAAAAATGCGGCTCTCAAGCGTTTTATTAACACTAGACCTGAGTCGGTTTATGCGTGCGAGCGGGCCGACGCCAGTCGATCCCCTCGAGCAGCATCGATAGCTGCGCGGGGGTCAGATGCACGGCTCCTGATTCGGCGCTGGGCCACACGAAATGACCGTGCTCCAAGCGCTTTGCCAGCAGACACATGCCGTCGCCACTCCACCACAGCACCTTGATGCGATCGCCCTTGCGCCCACGAAAGACAAACACATGACCGCTAAAGGGATCCTCAAGCAGCGTGGCCTGCACCGTTGCCGCCAGGCCATCGAAGCCACGACGCATATCGGTTGCACCGGCTGCCAGCCAGACCCGGG
>NZ_JACJUU010000039.1 GCF_014237865.1 Pusillimonas minor | reverse complement strand
TGGAGGGGGAAAGTTACCGCAGGAAAACATCATTAAAGCGTAAACAACAAGACCAGCATCAATGAGCGTCAACCGGCCAAGTTAATTGACGCCGACCGGCCAAGATAGTTGACGTTGAACAGTTAAAGAGACATTTAAAGCTGCTCACCCAACCACTGAAGCTACTTGGCAACGAATTTTCGCAATCTTTAAAAGCACCTGTCAATGATTGATAAAAGACCATTTGTTTTCGTTCTGATGCCCTTTCATCATGACTTTCAAGATATTTACAAGCTGGGCATCAAACAGACCGCTGAAGAACTTGGCCTTCGCGCTGAAAGAGTTGATGAGCAACTTTATGAGGAGCCGATGCTAGAACGCATTTACCAGCAAATTAAAGCGGCTGATATCATCATCGCCGACATGACCAAGCAAAATCCAAATGTTTTTTATGAGGTCGGGTACGCCCATGCGAAGGGGAAACGTTGCATCTTGCTAACGCAAAACGCCTCAGACATACCCTTTGACCTAAAGCAGCACAGACACATTGTCTATGCTGGTTCAATTACAAATCTGAAGGAGGCGCTAGTCACAAACTTACAGTGGGCCCTAAAGCAACTCTCCACGGAACGGTCTAGTGGCTTATCGGTCAAGTGCACCCTAGTATCAGAAAATCTTGAGCTTAATAAGCATTATGCTAAGGGTACTGTCCGACTTGTCATTGACATGCATAATCATGGTGAATCAGTTTTCGGCGAAATCGAATCTATCATTCTCTATGTAGGTCAAGGATGGGAATTTGCTCAGCATGGGCAGGTCAGTCCACAAACTGACTCTGACGATCCACGATTTAAAAAACGCCATGCCTTTTCCCCATTGGCCCGTAGGTTGACTCCGGGAGGTTGGTCCCAGATTGTAGTTACAGGCACAAAGATATTGGGGTGGGCTCATAGAGATGAGCTACATGAAACTTATAAGATAAGTGGACGTGCAATGATTAGGATCGCTACTGCGGCAAAGACCTACGACTTCGATAAAACGCTAGAAATTGAAGTCAGTGACATCCCCTTCTGACACTCAAAATTGCTTGCCTTACGTGCCCTAACTAAATTGGGGGCCTGAAGGCGCATGTTGCCGTGAGATCGGTCAAAGGAGTAAAAATTTCGTCCACCAATCAGCTTGTGGTCACACATATGGTACGGGGGACAGTATCGAACGGTGTGTCGCCAAGCCCAAAGATTTAACGCCAGATCTCCACGATGTCTTCCCAACGCGTAGTGTAGGCTGGAGTCTTTCGCTCTTGGCGCATTTGCCAAGGAGATTCACTTTGCACCAGGGCATCCCCGGCTACGACGGTGAAACGCCCAAACCTTTGATTAAGACGATCCATGACTTGCATCAGCTCCCCTTTGGGCACCTGGCAATGCTGCTGCGGTGCGTCAAACAACCCTAATTGCGATTCTGCCATAGAGCGCTGGGTGATTTCTAGCAAGCAAACACCTGCTTTTGCGTAGGCGTAGCCGGAGCGATAGATTTTGTAAAGTGCCCGATTTACGGCACCAATCAAAACCGTCGTGTCGTCATTACGGGCAACACGAATTACGGTTGAGCCGGTATATTTTGGGCCGTCCCTGAAGGGGCTCGTGCGAATGAATACATGAATAGCCTCGGTAAAAGAGGCTTGTGCTCGCAGCTTTTGCGCGGCGCGGCTCACAAACACCGCCAAAGCCTGCTGCAGGTCGACCAGATGGACGACGGGTTTACCGAAACTGCGCGAACACATGATTTGCTGCTTGTCGGCCGGCTCGTCCTCCCACCCGATACAGGCCTGCCCCGCTAACTCGCGTGCGGTCTTGGCTAAGACCACCGAAAACTGTTCCTGTATGCGCTGTGGACTTTGCTGAGCTAGGTCACCCCCCGCTGTCAGAATAGTTGGAACCTCTACAGATGTTAGAGTTTGAATCTCCAACCTGGGGCAGAGAGAAGGTTCCCATGAAGTATTCACCCGAGCGGCGCGAAGCCATATTGGCCAAGC
>NZ_JACJUU010000037.1 GCF_014237865.1 Pusillimonas minor | reverse complement strand
AGGTACGAGAGAAGCAGAGAATTCGCTCATTAAAATAAATGTCCATTTACCAAAATTAATGGACACTTATTCTGATGAGACTCCAACGAGAGCGCTAGACGGTACTGGGCGTACGCTTACCAAACAACTAATGACGGAATCCGACCTGCCGCCATGCCCCGCGCTCACTATTGTCCAGGCTACCTGCAACTCACTGGACTTTAGTGCCAGCCAGGTTAAAGACGGCCTGAGAATTATTATTTAAAGGTGAGTGTCTACAGGATAAAAAGGCTATATTTCTACCGTTCACCTGGCCTTGGCGCCTCAAATTAGGCCTGCCCTGGCAAGCATTGCACAAAATACCCCGTAAAAGCTCACCTATTGCGCGAACGAATATTTGAAGAGCCTAAATAAAACAATGGTTTACGCGGAAAATAAATAGCCAAAAATCTCACGCATATCACCACCATAGGTGAGTGTTTACGGGATAAAAATCGCTTTTACCCCGCCAGGATGGTCCTAACATGGCCGATAGGTGAGTGTTTACAGGATAAAAAGGCGATATTTCTACCATTCACCTGGCCTTGGCGCCTCAAATTAGGCCCGCCCTGGCAAACATTGCACAACAATCACGTAAAAGCTCACCTATTGCACGAACGAATATTTAAAAAGTCTAAATAAAACAATGGTTTAAGCGAAAAATAAATAGCCAAAAATCTCACGCATATCACCACCATAGGTGAGTGTTTACGGTATAAAACTCGAATAAAGGCGAGATAAAGGTGAGACTTTACAGGAGACAAAGCGAATTATTTGGCCCTGGGCGGGGGGGTTTGGTGTGAATTGGCCGTTTTTTTAGTGGTTTTTTGCCTTAAAAATAGCGTTCTTCTCCTGTAAACACTCACCTTTGCATCGCAATCGAATGATTTTTCGCGTAAAAAAAGGGTGCTTTTCTTTCTGCAAGTATTTGTTTTATAAGGATTATTATATTTTCCTTGAATTTATAGGTGAGAGCTAACGGGAGCGAAAAATCATTTTTGGGTGCTTTGGGCCAATTTCGTCGCCTGGTTAGAGCGCATCTGGAGCGGGTCTTTAATTGGGCTTTTATCCTGTAAACACTCACCTAAGCCGTATCCCATCCCTCGTTCTGGGCACATAAAAATAGCCTTTCTTTCCTGTAAACACTCACCTTTGCATCGCAATCGAATGATTTTTCGCGTAAAAAAATGGTGTTTTTTTGTCTTCAAGTATTTGTTTTATAAGGATTATTATATTTTCCTTGAATTTATAGGTGAGAGCTAACGGGAGCGAAAAATCATTTTTGGGTGCTTTGGGCCAATTTCGTCGCCTGGTTAGAGCGCATCTGGAGCGGGTCTTTAATTGGACTTTTATCCCGTAAACACTCACCTTTAATTTAAAAATATTCGTCATCGTCATCTACCCAGGGACGCGCGCGAGAGGTTAGCGGCTTGCTGTAGTGGTCTGGATCGATGGGCCGCAGGGCTATGTCGAGCATTCCAACCAACAAAAGCGCAGCAAGGTAGGCAGGCACCAAGGGGAATCCAGCGGGCCGCTAACCCGGCGAGCGAGTTTTGGATCTTGCCTGCGGTACGGGCAGTGTCGCACGACAGGTCGCTCCCATGGTTGGGATAAGCGGTCAGGTCCTCGCTCTGGATATCAATTCAGTAATGCTGGAAGTAGGCCGTGCACAACCGTCACCGGCTGGTGCTTCGATACTCTGGCAAGAGAGTGATGCAACTCGCCGCGAACTTCCCGGTGACGCGTTTGATCTTGTGCTATGTCAACAAGGACTCCAGTTCTTTCCCGACCGAGCGGCTTCAGGTCGCGAAATGCGTCGCGTGTTACGCGATGGCGGTAGCGCAGTCATCAGTGTCTGGCAATCCCTGAACAGCCATCCTGTGTATGAGGCGTTGTTTACGGAAACCGCACGCCTTCTTGATGTGCCCATCACGGATGTCGATCTTGCCTTTTCATTATCAAACCCCGATGAGCTATACACATTGCTCAGCGAGGCGGGCTTTCGATCTATCGAAATCACTCCACGGTCTCTGTCTATTCGCATGCCTGATCCGGAAAGGTTTGTCCAGTTTTCAATACTGGGCGCAGCCACGTCCGTGCCGGCGTTTGCATCTATGGTAACGGCCCGCCCTGTACCGTCTAGAAGTCTCGGTTAAATCTCATCAAGATACGTGTCCATGTATTTTTTGAGATGTACACGTATTTTCATGAGCGATTCTCTTTGTGTAGTGAGTTCCTCGCAG
>NZ_JACJUU010000036.1 GCF_014237865.1 Pusillimonas minor | reverse complement strand
TGTTCAGCGACAATTAACTTGACCGGTTAGCGACAATTATCTTGGCCGGTTGATCTGCTAGGGTTTGACACAGCAAATTGGAGATATCGCTGTGTCGGGCAAACGAATAACAGATCAACAAATCAGGTTGTATATGAAACATCGCAGCGACAGGCCGCAAGGTGTAGCGGCCGCCAAGGCGGGTATCTCAGAGCGCTCGGCCCGGCGAATTGACATGAAGGAACTTCAACCCCAATTGGGTCAGCGGACATGGCGTACGCGCCCCGATCCGTTAATTGACGTGTGGGCGTCAATTGTCGTGCCTTGGTTGGAGCGCAACGAAACGATCAGCAGCATCGGTATCTTCGATTATCTGTGCGAATACCACGGTGACTGCTTTGACCCACGGGCACGGCGTACCTTAGAGCGGCGTATCCGCGCATGGCGACAACTACACGGCCCTGAACAAGATGTCGTGTTCTTACAGACTCATGCCCCAGGGGATCTGGGCATCGCCGACTTCACCGTGGTCAATGAGCCCGTTACGATTTGCGCTCAACCCTTAAAACATCGTCTGTTTCACTATCGTCTGGTGGCCAGCGGGTGGGCTTATGTCCAAGTCGTCTGCGGCGGCGAAAGCTTTAGTGCATTGTCCGATGGCTTACAAAATGCCTTTTGGCAAAGCGGTGGCGTACCCCGTCAATTACGCACCGACAGTCTGAGTGCTGCCTACAAGAACAAGGCAGAGCATGATGACTTTACGTGTCAGTTTGAGCAGTTGTGCCAGCATTATGGCGTGCGAGCCACTCGCAATAATCGGGGCGTGGCCCATGAGAACGGCGCCATCGAATCGCCGAACAATCATCTGAAGCGACAATTACATCAGGCGCTGGTCTTGCGCGGCAGCTTTGAGTTCGACACGCTTGAGGCTTACAACAAGTTCGTGCAGCAGTTGGTGGCGCGGCGTAATCGTCGCGTTGCAACTGCTTGGGCGGATGAACGCCGTCAATTACGCCCCTTACCGTCAAAGCGCAGCGTCAATTACTCGGAACAGAGGATTCGCGTCACCCGCAGCAGCACCATTGAGATACGGCGAATTGTGTATACGGTGCCGTCACGATTGATTGGCGCCAGGGTGACGGTACGTATCTACGATACAAAACTGGAGATCTGGTGTGCGAACGAGTGTACGTTGACACTGGATCGGGTCTTTGCGCCCGCAGGTAAAACTCGTGCGCGTAGCGTCGATTATCGGCATGTCATCGAGGCTCTGGTTAAAAAGCCCAGGGCATTCAGGTCTTCGCAGTTACGCGATGAGCTGCTGCCGACTCACGACTACCAGACCATTTGGCAGCATGTTGACCATAGGTTGAGTGCCGATGCCGCTTGCCAATACATTGTGCGTTTGCTGCACTTGGCAAAGAAAACCGATCACCAAGACGCCATTGGTCGATACGTTCTGGATCAAGTCGCCCTGAGGGGTTTACCCAGCCTCTTGTCTTGCGAAGAGCGATTTGCACCCAAAACTCGCGTGATGCCAAAAATCACCGTGCGTCAGCACAATTTACATGATTACAACCGTCTGCTTCAGACAACGGGAGTGCAGCATGGCTAACGTAGCAAGCTTACCGATCATGCTTAAATCGTTGCGGCTGGCGTGTATCAATACCCATTGGCAAAGTGTTGCCAAGAAAGCGGTGGCTGAGAGCTGGATGCCAGAACAGTATCTGGCCGAATTGTGCGCCATGGAACTCTCGACACGGGACGATAAAAGACTGCAGCGTCATCTCAAAGAATCTGACCTACCGCCAGGCAAAACATTGAGCTGCTTCCAGTTCGACGCCGTTACTGGTGTAAACACACAACAGATCAATGCCCTTGCGACAGAAACGCAGTGGACAGTGCGTGGTGAGAATGTGCTGATCTTCGGCGCCAGTGGCTTAGGCAAAACACATCTGGCTAGCAGTCTCGGCTACAGCCTGATCGAGGCGGGAATCCGGGTGAAATTTATCAGCGCCACCAGTTTGGTGCAGGAGTTACAGCTGGCCAAACAGCGCTATAGCCTGGCCGACGCATTGGGCAAACTGGATAAATACGCCGTCTTGATTCTGGATGACTTGGGCTACGTAAAGAAAACTGATCAGGAAACCAGCGTCTTGTTTGAGCTCATTGCCCATCGGTATGAACGTGGCAGCTTGATCATCACATCCAACCAAGCCTTCAGCGATTGGGACCACTTGTTCGACGACAGCGTCATGACCGTGGCCGCAATTGACCGACTGGTGCACCACGCAACCATCTTTACATTGGAGGGGGAAAGTTACCGCAGGAAAACATCATTAAAGCGTAAACAACAAGACCAGCATCAATGAGCGTCAACCGGCCAAGTTAATTGACGCCGACCGGCCAAGATAGTTGACGTTGAACA
>NZ_JACJUU010000035.1 GCF_014237865.1 Pusillimonas minor | reverse complement strand
GTAATTGATCCATTTCCCCCATTATTCCAAGGCGGCCAGATTCATGGCTAAATCTTGGTCATGGGTATTCCACGGCAACAATGCTTCAATTTCATCGACGGTCGTCGCCAACGGCAGGCGTTCCACTACAAACCGCAGCCACGCGTAAGGCTCGCGGCCATTGGCTTTGGCCGTCTCCAGCAGCGAGTACAGTACCGCACTGGCATGAGCGCCCGCAGGTGTGTCAGAGAAGAGCCACGCTTTTCGACCCACCACGAAGGGCCTGATGGCCGATTCGGCGGGGTTGTTGTCGATGGGCAAGTCCCCCCGCTCGGTATACCGGACCAGCCGGGACCAGACCTTGTGCAAGTACCCCAGCGCTTCGCCCAGTTTGCTCTTCGGGGTGACCACGGGCAAGGTGTCATCGAGCCAGGTGCGCAGTTTTTGCAGCACCGGCAGGCTACGGGTTTGCCGGGCCTCGAAGCGTTCGGCATCAGAGGCGTCTTTGAGCTGGGCTTCTATGCGATACAGTTTACCGAACAGGTCCAGCGCATGATCGGCGCGGGCACTTTTGCCATTGGGGCTGGAACGTTTGGCTTCAACAAACTTTCTACGGGCATGAGCGGCACAGGCCAAGTGTTCGACACCCGCCCCACGCGCCACGGGCGCATAACCCTCGTACCCGTCCGTCATCAGGTAACCCTGCCAGCCTTCGAGCAGGCGCACCGGAATCTGCCCCGAACGGCTCGAATGGTAGTCAAACAGCACCACCGGTTTGCCCGGCGGCCCGCCGCGTTGCACCCACATATAACTGGTGCTCGTCGGACTTCGTCCGGGCTCTTTCAGTACCTGGACCGTAGTTTCGTCCATATAGATGACGGGGCTGTCGAGCAAGGCATCGCGAGCCAGGTTGTGCAGCGGCTGCAGGGCCTGGGCCAGTTTGATGATGCCTCGGGCCAGACTTTGGCGGGGTACGTCAACGCCGTGACGGGCCAGCACTTTTTCAAAGCGCGCCAGCGGCAAGCCGTCAACGTATTTCACCACGGCCAGCATCGCCAGGAAACCGGCGCTGAAGTTGCTGCGGGGCAGCACCTGAGCCGGGGCCGGCATTTGCACCGGCGCCTGATCGCCTTTAACGCAGGCATAACGCGGGCGCACGGTACGAATCACCCGGATCTGCATGGGCACGATATCGAGCTGTTCGCTGACGTCTTCGCCGATGCGCACCATGGGCGTGCCGCAATCACACACGCGCTGCTCTTCGGGCACGTCAATGACGTGTTCGATACGCGGCAATTCGGGGGGCAGCGCGCGACGGTGCCCCCGCTTGGGTTTCTTTTTATCGCCCGACGCTTTACCCGAATCTGTGTCGTCGCTGTCGTCGTCGTGCTCGTCAGGCGTTTGAGGCGCCTGATCGACCAGGGTTTCGGCTTCGTTGAACAGCTCGCCCTGATGCGATTCGCTACTGGGGCCGAAGCGCCGATGGCGGCTCAAGCGCCATTGCTCGAGAATGTACTGGATTTTTTCGGCAACGCCGGCGGCAATGCCCTCGTCGATCTTGGCTTGCATGTCTGCAGCCAGTTCGGCAGCGACACGGCGTTCAATCCGTTCGCGCTCAATGGCGATTTGGCGTTGGTAGTCAGCCTCAAGCGCCTGGCGATGGACTTCGAGTTGGGCGTGAAGTTGCGATTGAACCAACGCCTGAATGTCAGGCTCGAGATTGGCCCGTAACAGGGCCAGCATGCGTTCACGCTCAGCCTGCAACGCCGTTTCAAACGCCTCGACAGAGGTCGGCAAATCAACCGATTTGACGCGTGAAGAACGATTGGAATTGAGGGCGGCGGCATGCGTTTCAGACATGCCGTATTATACCTCATAAAGTCATATAACTGATTGATAATTCAATGTTTTATGCGGATAATTTGCCCATAAATCAAAGCCTTCCAACAACCACTCAAGCTCCCTGAGATCGATCGTCTGCGTCGCTGGACAATCGCCCGAAGGCCAGGCAAACCGGTCTTTCTCAAGGCGCTTTTGCCACAGACAGAACCCGTTGCGATGCCAGTAAAGGATTTTCAGGCGCGTGCGTTGGCGGTTGGCAAACACGAACAGCGCATCGCCAAAGACGTTCAACGACAATTCGGCCTGAACCAGGGCCGCCAGGCCATCAATTTGTTTTCTGAAGTCGACCGGCACGCAGCACAGGTAGACCTGACTGATAGAGGCGCCCGGGTGCATCAGCGCACCTGTGCGGTCAGGGCCAGACTGACCTGGGCCAACCACTGAGGGCTGGGCAGGGACGACAACTCCAGGCGCAGACCCGATCCCAGTATCAGGACAGAGTGAGAGTTGGTAGCGTCACGTACGGTATTGACGCAGACAGAAACAAAACGTGCTGACGGCGGTGGCGCACCATTCGAGTGCTCAAGCGCCAGTGGTTGTGGTCCCTGGATTTGTGCGCGCAGGCGTCGGCGCCAATAATAAAGGCTCGACTCATCAAGCCCCTCACGCCGGGCATAGGCCTTGACCGCAATGCCCTCACGGGCAATGGCATTCAAATGAAATTCCCACCAGGCCTGACCCGGCCCTCTGGTTGTTGACATCGGTGACTCCACGAAAAACAAG
>NZ_JACJUU010000034.1 GCF_014237865.1 Pusillimonas minor | reverse complement strand
GGTAAGCGTACGCCCAGTACCGTCTAGCGCTCTCGTTGGAGTCTCATCAGAATAAGTGTCCATTAATTTTGGTAAATGGACATTTATTTTAATGAGCGAATTCTCTGCTTCTCTCGTACCTGTGCCGAGTGGCTATCGGCGTCGGTACACAGTCGATTTCAAGCGGCAAGTCGTGCAGGAATCGATGGCCAGCGGTGCATCCATTGCCGGTGTCGCCATGGCCCATGGGCTCAATGCCAACCAACTGCATAACTGGCGCTGGCAATTTCGGCGCGGCGCCTTTGGGCCCATCACCGAAGGACCGGTCTTGCTGCCAGTGCAGATTAAAGCCGTGTCGGCGCAAGCGCAGCCTCAACCGGCCAAGATAATTGACGGGCAAGATCGCGGCGTAAGCTCAGGGCACATTGAGCTGATCTTCCCCGGCGCACGCGTGGTGGTTCATGGGACGGCCGATCTGCCTACGTTACGTTGCCTCGTTCAGGCGCTACGAGAATGATAGGCTTACCGGCGGGAACCCGCGTCTGGCTGGCGGCCGGTGTCACGGATATGCGTCGTGGCTTCGATGGCCTGGCGGCCATTGTGCAGTCCAAGCTTGCAGAGGATCCCTTCAGTGGTCACGTGTTTGTGTTCCGTGGCCGTAAAGGGGATCGCATTAAGGTGCTCTGGTGGAGCGGCGATGGCATGTGCCTGCTGGCCAAGCGCCTGGAGCAAGGCCATTTCGTCTGGCCTCAAGCCGAATCGGGCTCGGTGTGTTTAACGCCGGCACAGTTGTCGATGCTGCTTGAAGGCATTGATTGGCGCAGGCCTCAGCGCACGCATCGGCCCACACGCGTTTGAGGCATCTATGATGCTTGCAAACCCGCATATTTATTGGGTTTAAGCGCACTTTTAGTGGCGGTTATTTGATAAAATGGGAGCCATGCAAAACGCTGCCGCCACTATGACTGACACCACTGCCTTGCTGGCAGTGATCAAGGCGTTGCAGCAAGAGAACGACTACTTGCGGTTGCAGTTAGTCAAAGCTCGACGTGAGCGCTTCGGGCGTAGCAGTGAGCGGGCTGGCGACTTATTGGCTCAGTTGCCGTTGTTGCTTGGTGGCGTGACCGTAGCAGAATCTCCAGCCCATGTCGTCGATCCTCATAAGCCCACACCCAAGAAGCAGCCTCGGCCCTCTCAGCGTCATAGCTTGCCCGAGTTTCTACCTCGCGAAGAGCATGTGCTTGCGGCGAATGACTCGTGCGACTGCCCGGCATGCGGCGGTACGCTCAAGTTCCTGGGTGAAGACGTTAGCGAAACCTTGGAATTCATTCCCGCCAGCTTTAAGGTCGTTCGTACCGTGCGGCCCAAGCTGGCGTGCGGACGTTGCGACACGATTGTGCAAGCGGGTGCACCGTCTCGGCCGATTGCTCGCGGCTTGGCGGGCCCGGGCTTGCTGGCTCAGGTACTCGTGGCCAAGTATTGCGACCATCAACCGCTGTACCGCCAAAGCGCGATCTATGCTCGGCACGGTGTAACGCTGTCGCGCTCGACCTTGGCCGATTGGGTGGCCGGCAGCAGTCAATTGCTGCGCCCATTGGTGCAGGCGCTGCATCGCTATGTCATGGGTGGCAACAAGGTGCATGCTGACGACACCCCGGTGCCTGTGTTGGCCCCGGGCCGTGGCAAGACCCGCACCGGGCGTTTGTGGACGTATGTGCGCGATGACCGAGCCGCAGCTAGCGAGCAACCGGCGGCAGTGTGGTTCGGATACTCGCCGGATCGCAAAGGTGAACATCCCCAGCGTCACCTTAAAGACTTCCAGGGCATCGTTCAAGCCGATGGGTATGCCGGGTTCAATGCCCTGTACGACAGTGGCCGGGTCAAAGAAGCGGCTTGCTGGGCCCATGTTCGACGCAAGTTCTACGATATTGCCGAGCAACAAAGCAGCCCCGAGGCCTTGCATGTTCTCGGACGCATTGCTGAACTGTATGCGATCGAAGCACAAGTGCGGGGCGGATTGCCCGAGGTGCGACGCCAGGCGCGTCAGGCACGTGCGGGCCCTCGACTGGACGCACTGCACGACTGGCTGCATAACACCTTACGATCCGTCTCACGCAAGTCCGACCTAGCCGGGGCTATCCGCTATGCGCTCACGCGCTGGGCTGCCTTGACGCGTTATGTAGACGATGGCCGCATCGACATCGATAATAATGCAGCTGAGCGGGCACTGCGCGTGGTCGCCCTTGGACGTAAGAATTATCTATTTGCCGGATCCGATGCAGGCGGCCACAGCGCTGCGTCTATTTATAGCCTGCTTGGTAGCGCGGCTCTGAACGGCATTGAACCCATGGCTTACTTGCGTGAGGTGCTGGCCCGTATCGCCGAGCATCCCGTGAATCGAATCGACGAATTGTTGCCATGGAATCTAAACTCACACTGCATCGCTCTGGCTTGCGCCGCGTAACCTCTGACAAGCTCACGGTCTTAGGCGGTGAGGCTCTAGTCTTACGCATTGAGCTGCGTGACAGCGCTCCGCTGATCTACCGAACGATTCTGGTGCCGGCCAACATTACCTTGCGTAAGTTGCACGTGACCTTACTCTGGGCAATGGGGTGGCAAGGTGGGCATTTGCATGAGTTCATCATCAACGACATGCACTACGGTGAGCCCGACCCTGACTACCCCGAGCACGATCTAAAAAACGAGCAACGGGTTCGTTTGGGAAAAGCGTTAGGAGGTGCGCGCACCTTCGACTATCTCTACGACTACGGCGATGCGTGGTGGCATCGCGTCACGCTGGTAGAACGGACTCAATTCGAAGGTCCTCTGGATTCGCCTTGGTGTTTGGATGGGGCTAACGCGTGCCCGCCGGAAGATGTTGGAGGCATACCTGGCTACGAAGACTTCCTTGAGGTCATGGCGAACCCCTCGCACCCCGAGTATGGACAGATGATGCAGTGGTGCGGTGGTCCCTTCGACCCAAGCGCCTTCGATCTAAACGAGGTCAACCAACGCCTGAGGGAAATTCAGCTGTAGCGCAAGACGGTGCTGAGCGGACGCTTAC
>NZ_JACJUU010000033.1 GCF_014237865.1 Pusillimonas minor | reverse complement strand
TTTCGCAGCGCCAGCACTGCTGCCGTTTCAGCCAAAGCGGCATCTTTGCGGCGCAGCTCCCGCTCCAATTCTCGAATACGTTTACGTTCGGCCTTGGTCGCCTCGGTATGCCGTGCAGCAGTCTGGTCAGACCGGTCATTGGCCTGTTCACAACTGGCGCGCCAGCGACGGATCTGCTCAGGATACAAACCACGGCGGCGGCAGTATTCGGCTAACTCCTCTTCAGTCAGAGCAGCGGTTTCCAGCACCGCATTGAACTTCTGCTGGGAGCTCCAGCCTTCGGTCGTGGCAGACGCATTGGGCAGCAAGCGCCCTGTGTTACGGGCCTGCTTGCGCCAGTTGTATATCGTGGCTGTTGAAATGCCCTCCTCGGCAGCCAAATCATTGACGGTGCGGTTGTATGGCGCTTCCAGCTTGGCCAATATGGCTTCGCGGCGCTCGGGTGAATACTTCATGGGAACCTTCTCTCTGCCCCAGGTTGGAGATTCAAACTCTAACATCTGTAGAGGTTCCAACTATTCTGACAGCGGGGGCCTGCCCTTACTTAGTCGATGCTGATTTATTCATTTTGGCCGAAAACGGCCATTCAAGACGCTGCGTCACGCCGACAACATGGGTCTTTGCATGACGCTGCGAGGACGGTTTAACCGGTCAGCATCCCCCTCCCACGCCAATGCCGTCAGAATCGTCCTCACGGCGGTGCCTTTTTTCAGGCGCAAAAAAAGGACCTGCAAGAAGGGTACCCCCTTCTTGGCAATCATACGCAGCAACCATCTGAGCATGCACAGGCCTTGAGCTGGTATTCGCGCTGTAGTTTCTCAATTATCCGTCGAGCACTGTTCAAATGAAAAAACACATTCATAGTCTTCAACGTAGCAATAAGGATGGGTTGTCACGCATTGAGTACCTTCTGTAACACACTGACGGGGCCAATGAACGTTAGCTGCTAGCTACTTCTGTGACAAAACACTCAAGATCATTTTCAATTAACTACAGATTGAAGCGCGCCGGCTTTCGTGGAGTCCAGGGCGCTTCATCAAGCACTGGTTTCGTAGTCGACTAGGACAGCGCAGATGTTATTTAATAATGAATGAAAACCTGTCCAATCCAATGTTTCGGCTTGCTTTGCAACAAATTCATAAGCAAACTCCGCCTTACCTACAGATGCACTGGAGTTCGCATTATTAGAAAAGTCAAAGCGTTTACCATTTAGTCCCTTTGAAATATCGGTTTCGGTAAAGAGATCTTCAATACTTCTTTGCGCATTACCATTAAAAGGAACTGGAACTATATAAAGGTTAGCAAAAAGACGTACGAAGGATTCATGTCCCGACATAGCGATCTTCAAAGTTTCCTTGATTATTTTGTAGACAGTTCTTCCACCATCATCATTATCTACTATGAATATTACTGGATGATCACCTATTGGAGCCTTAAAACTATTTAATTCCTTATGATAGGCCCGAATTAAATTGCCTAAATTCCCACCGCCTCCGCTACTCGCCCCAAGTATCGATGCAGTCGAAAAATTTGGCATATATACACTCTTCTTTTTTTTGTGCTGACGAGTATACTTGAACAATTGAAATGATAATACGTCCTTTCCGTCGTCGTTCTTCGTAAGAAGCTGAGGGAAAATGGCTTTGCTTTGATGCACAGCATTACTGATATAGACTCCATCAGTTTTACCCTCACACACAATTAAAGGCATTTTATTGTCATAAAAGAGGGTATACAACAGAAATTTTCGGTAGATCGCTAAGTTACCTGTCGGATTTTTGTTACTTCGTTGTTGTCCTGGATAATTGTATGGATGGTCTCTGACATCTGATTGATATACATTGTCGACGGAATGAATAAATCCAAGCATTCCGTGGAGCTGTGATCGTCTACCTTCCTCGGTTTCTTCTACGAGTCGACCTTTATCGTCTTTCACTACCGTTTTAATTGTATATCGGCCGTGATTAACCAGAGAAAAAACGTATGCGCGAACGAGCTTTCTATACTCACGGGTAACGTTAACTTTAGTGTTAACGACCAACCCAGTCACTTGTTGACGAGAGGTTTTGTACTGCATTCGCGTTTTTTTTTCGTTTACGACAAAACCAGATTTAATAATAAGGCCCTGAAGCTGTTTTCCAATTTCCCACCTATGTGCATCCTTTTCGCAGAACGCTATTGACTTCGGAAAATCCTTCTTGTTCGTTGAAAACGTTATGTCATCAGCATATCTTGTGTAACGACACCCATTAGTCTTCGCAAGACGAGCCAGATGAAAATCAAGAATACCCGCAATTAAATTGGATATAACAGGAGAGCAAGGACTGCCCTGCGGTAGCTTGCCCTCCAAGCACGCAATGTGAGCAATAGTGGTAGCCACATCCTTGTGGAGTTTGAAATTCTTGTCGTTTATCAAGAAACCCCTAATTCTCCCTCCAGTGATAGTCGGGAAGAAGTCTTTTAGGTCCAGATTAAAAACATATCTTTTATTGCGGTGTACAGAGGCATTCGAAAGAATGCTTTTTCCAGGACAGAACCCGTGAGAGGCAGAGTTGGATCTCCCGGTGAGGCGTGCAATGTCGGCAACGCAAAGTTCTAGACCTTCCGCAAGCCTTCTTTGAAGGGATTTAATTTTTGGAATGGGAGCATTAATCTCTCGAAGACCACCACCCTTCCTAGGAATCGAAAATAGCGAATACTTTTCACTATTCTTAAGTACATACAGTAAATACGTGAGATCTTTGGGCTCTATGCTAAGAAGACTTGCAAGAGCTGCGCGGGAACTTGCGTATTGAAAACGCTCTAATGCTGATTTGGGGGCTGGTAGTTTGAAGGCGGCCAAGTAGACACTCAAAAGCAAACATTGCTAACACTATAATCGTGCTAAGCGTTATTGATAGGAGCATAGCTCCTCACATTATTGTCAAGTGCCACGATCACACGGCAGAAACTCTGTCTACGAGGCCATCCTAAGTATAACGAAAAGTAACGACAGTTGTCTTCAGCACGGCTTAGTTAGGCGCGCCCCACCAGTACGCTTTATTTAACTGCCACCAGCTAACGTTACCCACACGGCTATTGACATCAGAATAGCCACATACCGACTTGAGACTTCATCAATTATTCATTGGCTAGCTCTCCCGTGTAACATCTGGGTTAAAGTGTTCAGCGACAATTAACTTGACCGGTTAGCGACAATTATCTTGGCCGGTTGATCTGCTAGGGTTTGACACAGCAAATTGGAGATATCGCTGTGTCGGGCAAACGAATAACAGATCAACAA
>NZ_JACJUU010000032.1 GCF_014237865.1 Pusillimonas minor | reverse complement strand
CAAAGAAAAACGCCCCGCAAAGTTATTGCGGGGCGTTTTGGAATAAAAGCCTGACGATGACCTACTTTCACAGACGTTAATCAACTATCATCGGCGCAGAGGTGTTTCACGGTCCTGTTCGGGATGGGAAGGGGTGGGACCACCTCGCTATGGTCGTCAAGCGTAACTTGTTGCCTGGGCTGATTCTTGGGCCAGCCTGGGCCAATCGGGGAAGAAGCAACGTGCGCTGCGGTGTTGGGCTGTGGATTCGATAACGAATCGAGGCGCCAATCGCAAGGGCACACGGTGAAGTATGTTGGGTGCTTAACGATTTGAACATCGTGTGATGTTCTGTGGGGTTGCGTTGTTTTGCGGTGCTGTTGCTGCGCTTTGGGGGCTTGGCCCTTGGGCGCAGACTTTCAATTTGTTTGAACGGCACTTGAACACGTTAACCTACAAGGTTATAGGATCAAGCCGCACGGGCAATTAGTACTGGTTAGCTAAGTACATTACTGTACGTACACACCCAGCCTATCAACGTCCTGGTCTCGAACGACCCTTCAGGGGGCTCTAGGCCCCGGGATACCTAATCTTCAGACGAGTTTCCCGCTTAGATGCCTTCAGCGGTTATCTCTTCCGTACATAGCTACTCGGCAATGCCATTGGCATGACAACCGATACACCAGAGGTACGTCCACTCCGGTCCTCTCGTACTAGGAGCAGGCTCCGTCAAGTATCCAACGCCCACGGCAGATAGGGACCAAACTGTCTCACGACGTTTTAAACCCAGCTCACGTACCTCTTTAAATGGCGAACAGCCATACCCTTGGGACCGGCTACAGCCCCAGGATGAGATGAGCCGACATCGAGGTGCCAAACACCGCCGTCGATATGAACTCTTGGGCGGTATCAGCCTGTTATCCCCAGAGTACCTTTTATCCGTTGAGCGATGGCCCTTCCATTCAGAACCACCGGATCACTATGTCCTGCTTTCGCACCTGTTCGACGTGTCAGTCTCACAGTCAAGCACGCTTATGCCATTGCACTATCAGCACGATTTCCGACCGTACCTAGCGTAC
This sequence comes from Pusillimonas minor, assembly GCF_014237865.1. Lineage (GTDB taxonomy): Bacteria > Pseudomonadota > Gammaproteobacteria > Burkholderiales > Burkholderiaceae_B > Neopusillimonas > Neopusillimonas minor. The sequence continues at coordinate 2,435 of NZ_JACJUU010000032.1, read as the reverse complement.
CTTCGAACTCCTCCGTTACGCTTTGGGAGGAGACCGCCCCAGTCAAACTGCCCACCATGCACTGTCCCCAACCCGGATAACGGGCCAAGGTTAGAACCGCAAACAGACCAGGGTGGTATTTCAAGGTTGGCTCCCTCGAATCTAGCGACTCGATTTCAACGCCTCCCACCTATCCTACACAGGCCGGTTCACAGTTCAATGCAAAGCTACAGTAAAGGTTCATGGGGTCTTTCCGTCTAGCCGCGGGTAGATTGCATCATCACAAACACTTCAACTTCGCTGAGTCTCAGGAGGAGACAGTGTGGCCATCGTTACGCCATTCGTGCAGGTCGGAACTTACCCGACAAGGAATTTCGCTACCTTAGGACCGTTATAGTTACGGCCGCCGTTTACCGGGGCTTCGATCAAGAGCTTGCACCCCATCACTTAACCTTCCGGCACCGGGCAGGCGTCACACCCTATACGTCCACTTTCGTGTTAGCAGAGTGCTGTGTTTTTAATAAACAGTCGCAGCCACCGATTCTCTGTGACCCCATCATGCTCGGGGCGCAGGCCCTTCACACTACCGGGGTATACCTTCTCCCGAAGTTACGGTATCAATTTGCCGAGTTCCTTCTCCTGAGTTCTCTCAAGCGCCTTGGAATATTCATCCCGTCCACCTGTGTCGGTTTGCGGTACGGTCTTGCAGTACTGAAGCTTAGAGGCTTTTCTTGGGACCACTTCCAATCAGTTTAAGACCGAAGTCTTATTCAGCCACACCCTTGAATTACGCGCCCGGATTTGCCTAAAGCGCCTTCTATAGTGCAGCAACGGGGACATCCAACACCCCGATGATCTTTCGCAATCCGTCCCCCCATCGCATACTGCAATGGTGCTGGAATATTAACCAGCTTCCCATCAGCTACGCATCTCTGCCTCGCCTTAGGGGCCGACTCACCCTGCGCCGATGAACGTTGCGCAGGAAACCTTGGACTTACGGCGAGGGGGCTTTTCACCCCCTTTATCGCTACTCATGTCAGCATTCGCACTTCTGATACCTCCAGCAGCCTTTACAAGCCACCTTCGCAGGCTTACAGAACGCTCTCCTACCGCGTATATCTAAAGATACACACCCGCAGCTTCGGTAACTGGCTTAGCCCCGTTACATCTTCCGCGCAGGACGACTCGATCAGTGAGCTATTACGCTTTCTTTAAAGGATGGCTGCTTCTAAGCCAACCTCCTGACTGTCTAAGCCTTCCCACTTCGTTTCCCACTTAGCCAATTTTGGGGACCTTAGCTGGCGGTCTGGGTTGTTTCCCTCTTGAGTCCGGACGTTAGCACCCGGTGCTCTGTCTCCCGCGCTGTACTTGCCGGTATTCGGAGTTTGCCATGGTTTGGTAAATCGCAATGACCCCCTAGCCATAACAGTGCTCTACCCCCAGCAGTAATACGCGAGGCACTACCTAAATAGTTTTCGGAGAGAACCAGCTATTTCCAGGCTTGTTTAGCCTTTCACCCCTATCCACAGTTCATCCCCTAATTTTTCAACATTAGTGGGTTCGGTCCTCCAGCACGTGTTACCGTGCCTTCAACCTGACCATGGATAGATCGCCTGGTTTCGGGTCTACACCCAGCGACTAAATCGCCCTATTCGGACTCGCTTTCGCTACGCCTTCCCTATTCGGTTAAGCTTGCCACTGAATGTAAGTCGCTGACCCATTATACAAAAGGTACGCAGTCACCCCATATAGAGGCTCCTACTGTTTGTATGCACACGGTTTCAGGATCTATTTCACTCCCCTTCCGGGGTTCTTTTCGCCTTTCCCTCACGGTACTGGTTCACTATCGGTCGATCACGAGTATTTAGCCTTGGAGGATGGTCCCCCCATCTTCAGACAGGATTTCACGTGTCCCGCCCTACTTGTCTGACGCTTAGTTCCACACGCTGCATTTCACCTACAGGGCTATCACCTGCTATGGCCGCCCTTTCCAGAGCCTTCGGTTATACAACATGCTAAATCGTCACGGCTGCTCCGGTTTCGCTCGCCGCTACTACCGGAATCTCGGTTGATTTCTTTTCCTCGAGTTACTGAGATGTTTCAGTTCACCCGGTTCGCTTCAACACACCTATGTATTCAGTGTGTGATACCCACTTGCGTGGGTGGGTTTCCCCATTCGGACATCTGCGGATCAATGCTTGTTTGCTAGCTCCCCGCAGCTTTTCGCAAGCTACTACGTCCTTCATCGCCTGTGATCGCCAAGGCATCCACCATGTGCACTTAGTCACTTGATCCTATAACGTTATAGGTTATAGGTCTCTAACTTGAGTTGCGTGTTTGTGCCGTTCATCATTTTCAAAGGCCCAACCTTAGTAAACTAAGAGCTGGTTTTGAGAACTACTTGAACTAAATTGTTTAATGCAATCACAACCCGTACTTATCGTTTGCTACAACAC
>NZ_JACJUU010000031.1 GCF_014237865.1 Pusillimonas minor | reverse complement strand
GCCCCAGGATGTGATGAGCCGACATCGAGGTGCCAAACACCGCCGTCGATATGAACTCTTGGGCGGTATCAGCCTGTTATCCCCGGAGTACCTTTTATCCGTTGAGCGATGGCCCTTCCATTCAGAACCACCGGATCACTATGACCTGCTTTCGCACCTGCTCGCGCCGTCACGCTCGCAGTCAAGCTGGCTTATGCCATTGCACTAACCTCCTGATGTCCGACCAGGATTAGCCAACCTTCGTGCTCCTCCGTTACTCTTTAGGAGGAGACCGCCCCAGTCAAACTACCCACCAGACACTGTCCGCAACCCGGATTACGGGTCAACGTTAGAACATCAAACATTAAAGGGTGGTATTTCAAGGCCGGCTCCATGCAGACTGGCGTCCACACTTCAAAGCCTCCCACCTATCCTACACATCAAGGCTCAATGTTCAGTGTCAAGCTATAGTAAAGGTTCACGGGGTCTTTCCGTCTTGCCGCGGGTACACTGCATCTTCACAGCGAGTTCAATTTCACTGAGTCTCGGGTGGAGACAGCCTGGCCATCATTACGCCATTCGTGCAGGTCGGAACTTACCCGACAAGGAATTTCGCTACCTTAGGACCGTTATAGTTACGGCCGCCGTTTACCGGGGCTTCGATCAAGAGCTTCGCTTGCGCTGACCCCATCAATTAACCTTCCGGCACCGGGCAGGCGTCACACCGTATACGTCCACTTTCGTGTTTGCACAGTGCTGTGTTTTTAATAAACAGTTGCAGCCAGCTGGTATCTTCGACTGATTTCAGCTCCATCCGCGAGGGACTTCACCTACATATCAGCGTGCCTTCTCCCGAAGTTACGGCACCATTTTGCCTAGTTCCTTCACCCGAGTTCTCTCAAGCGCCTTGGTATTCTCTACCTGACCACCTGTGTCGGTTTGGGGTACGATTTGATGTTACCTGATGCTTAGAGGCTTTTCCTGGAAGCAGGGCATTTGTTGCTTCAGCACCGTAGTGCCTCGTCATCACGCCTCAGCCTTGATTTTCCGGATTTGCCTGGAAAACCAGCCTACACGCTTAAACCGGGACAACCGTCGCCCGGCCAACATAGCCTTCTCCGTCCCCCCTTCGCAGTAACACCAAGTACAGGAATATTAACCTGTTTCCCATCGACTACGCCTTTCGGCCTCGCCTTAGGGGTCGACTCACCCTGCCCCGATTAACGTTGGACAGGAACCCTTGGTCTTCCGGCGAGCGGGCTTTTCACCCGCTTTATCGTTACTTATGTCAGCATTCGCACTTCTGATACCTCCAGCATGCCTCACAGCACACCTTCGCAGGCTTACAGAACGCTCCCCTACCCAACAACGCATCAGCGTCGCTGCCGCAGCTTCGGTGCATGGTTTAGCCCCGTTACATCTTCCGCGCAGGCCGACTCGACCAGTGAGCTATTACGCTTTCTTTAAATGATGGCTGCTTCTAAGCCAACATCCTGGCTGTCTGGGCCTTCCCACATCGTTTCCCACTTAACCATGACTTTGGGACCTTAGCTGGCGGTCTGGGTTGTTTCCCTCTTCACGACGGACGTTAGCACCCGCCGTGTGTCTCCCGTGATAACATTCTCCGGTATTCGCAGTTTGCATCGGGTTGGTAAGTCGGGATGACCCCCTTGCCGAAACAGTGCTCTACCCCCGGAGATGAATTCACGAGGCGCTACCTAAATAGCTTTCGGGGAGAACCAGCTATCTCCCGGTTTGATTGGCCTTTCACCCCCAGCCACAAGTCATCCGCTAATTTTTCAACATTAGTCGGTTCGGTCCTCCAGTTAGTGTTACCCAACCTTCAACCTGCCCATGGCTAGATCACCGGGTTTCGGGTCTATACCCTGCAACTTAACGCCCAGTTAAGACTCGGTTTCCCTTCGGCTCCCCTATTCGGTTAACCTTGCTACAGAATATAAGTCGCTGACCCATTATACAAAAGGTACGCAGTCACACGCCTAAGCGTGCTCCCACTGCTTGTACGTACACGGTTTCAGGTTCTTTTTCACTCCCCTCGCCGGGGTTCTTTTCGCCTTTCCCTCACGGTACTGGTTCACTATCGGTCAGTCAGGAGTATTTAGCCTTGGAGGATGGTCCCCCCATATTCAGACAGGATACCACGTGTCCCGCCCTACTCATCGAGCTCACAGTATGTGCATTTTTGTGTACGGGGCTGTCACCCTGTATCGCGCGCCTTTCCAGACGCTTCCACTAACACACACACTGATTCAGGCTCTGGGCTGCTCCCCGTTCGCTCGCCGCTACTGGGGGAATCTCGGTTGATTTCTTTTCCTCGGGGTACTTAGATGTTTCAGTTCCCCCGGTTCGCCTCATTAACCTATGGATTCAGTTAATGATAGTGTGACGAATCACACTGGGTTTCCCCATTCGGAAATCGCCGGTTATAACGGTTCATATCACCTTACCGACGCTTATCGCAGATTAGCACGTCCTTCATCGCCTCTGACTGCCAGGGCATCCACCGTGTACGCTTAGTCGCTTAACCTCACAACCCGAAGATGTTTCTTTCGATTCATCATCGTGTTGCGAAAATTTGAGAGACTCACGAACAACTCTCGTTGTTCAGTGTTTCAATTTTCAGCTTGATCCAGATTTTTAAAGAGCAAATATCTCAAACATCACCCGAAGATGAGTTTTGAGATATTAAGGCAGGTGACTTTCACTCACAAACCAGCAAGTGGCGTCCCCTAGGGGATTCGAACCCCTGTTACCGCCGTGAAAGGGCGGTGTCCTGGGCCTCTAGACGAAGGGGACACGAAAATTGCTTATCACGCGTTGCGTGATATTTTCGTGTAGGGTGAGCTTTCATTAATAGAAAGCGAACGGCCTTATTCTCTTCAGCCTCACTCCCAACGCGTAAACGCCTTGCTATTTACTTTTCATCAGACAATCTGTGTGAGCACTGCAAAGTACGCTTCTTTAAGGTAAGGAGGTGATCCAACCGCAGGTTCCCCTACGGTTACCTTGTTACGACTTCACCCCAGTCATGAATCACAAAGTGGTAAGCGCCCTCCCGAAGGTTAAGCTACCTACTTCTTTTGCAACCCACTCCCATGGTGTGACGGGCGGTGTGTACAAGGCCCGGGAACGTATTCACCGTGGCATTCTGATCCACGATTACTAGCGATTCCGACTTCATGGAGTCGAGTTGCAGACTCCAATCCGGACTACGACGCACTTTATGAGGTCCGCTTGCTCTCGCGAGGTCGCTTCTCTTTGTATGCGCCATTGTAGCACGTGTGTAGCCCTGGTCGTAAGGGCCATGATGACTTGACGTCATCCCCACCTTCCTCCAGTTTATCACTGGCAGTCTCCTTTGAGTTCCCGGCCGGACCGCTGGCAACAAAGGATAAGGGTTGCGCTCGTTGCGGGACTTAACCCAACATTTCACAACACGAGCTGACGACAGCCATGCAGCACCTGTCTCACAGTTCCCGAAGGCACCCTCGCATCTCTACAAGGTTCTGTGGATGTCAAGACCAGGTAAGGTTCTTCGCGTTGCATCGAATTAAACCACATGCTCCACCGCTTGTGCGGGCCCCCGTCAATTCATTTGAGTTTTAACCTTGCGGCCGTACTCCCCAGGCGGTCGACTTAACGCGTTAGCTCCGGAAGCCACGCCTCAAGGGCACAACCTCCAAGTCGACATCGTTTACGGCGTGGACTACCAGGGTATCTAATCCTGTTTGCTCCCCACGCTTTCGCACCTGAGCGTCAGTCTTCGTCCAGGGGGCCGCCTTCGCCACCGGTATTCCTCCAGATCTCTACGCATTTCACCGCTACACCTGGAATTCTACCCCCCTCTACGAGACTCAAGCTTGCCAGTATCAGATGCAGTTCCCAGGTTGAGCCCGGGGATTTCACATCTGACTTAACAAACCGCCTGCGTGCGCTTTACGCCCAGTAATTCCGATTAACGCTTGCACCCTCCGTATTACCGCGGCTGCTGGCACGGAGTTAGCCGGTGCTTCTTCTGCGGGTAACGTCAATGAGCAAAGGTATTAACTTTACTCCCTTCCTCCCCGCTGAAAGTACTTTACAACCCGAAGGCCTTCTTCATACACGCGGCATGGCTGCATCAGGCTTGCGCCCATTGTGCAATATTCCCCACTGCTGCCTCCCGTAGGAGTCTGGACCGTGTCTCAGTTCCAGTGTGGCTGGTCATCCTCTCAGACCAGCTAGGGATCGTCGCCTTGGTGAGCCGTTACCCCACCAACAAGCTAATCCCATCTGGGCACATCCGATGGCAAGAGGCCCGAAGGTCCCCCTCTTTGGTCTTGCGACGTTATGCGGTATTAGCTACCGTTTCCAGTAGTTATCCCCCTCCATCAGGCAGTTTCCCAGACATTACTCACCCGTCCGCCACTCGTCAGCAAAGAAGCAAGCTTCTTCCTGTTACCGTTCGACTTGCATGTGTTAGGCCTGCCGCCAGCGTTCAATCTGAGCCATGATCAAACTCTTCAATTTAAAAGTTTGATGCTCAAAGAATTAAACTTCGTAATGAATTACGTGTTCACTCTTGAGACTTGGTATTCATTTTTCGTCTTGCGACGTTAAGAATCCGTATCTTCGAGTGCCCACACAGATTGTCTGATAAATTGTTAAAGAGCAGT
>NZ_JACJUU010000030.1 GCF_014237865.1 Pusillimonas minor | reverse complement strand
CTTGACAGCAAATGAGGCTGCTGTAGAATGCGCGCCTCGGTTGAGACGAAAGATCTTAACCAACCGCTCTTTAACAACTGAATCAAGCAATTCGTGTGGGTGCTTGTGGAGTCAGACTGATAGTCAACAAGATTATCAGCATCACAAGTTACTCCGCGAGAAATCAAAGATGTAACCAACGATTGCTGAGCCAAGTTTAGGGTTTCTTAAAAACCCAAAGATGTTTGAACTGAAGAGTTTGATCATGGCTCAGATTGAACGCTGGCGGCAGGCCTAACACATGCAAGTCGAGCGGTAGAGAGAAGCTTGCTTCTCTTGAGAGCGGCGGACGGGTGAGTAATGCCTAGGAATCTGCCTGGTAGTGGGGGATAACGTTCGGAAACGGACGCTAATACCGCATACGTCCTACGGGAGAAAGCAGGGGACCTTCGGGCCTTGCGCTATCAGATGAGCCTAGGTCGGATTAGCTAGTTGGTGAGGTAATGGCTCACCAAGGCGACGATCCGTAACTGGTCTGAGAGGATGATCAGTCACACTGGAACTGAGACACGGTCCAGACTCCTACGGGAGGCAGCAGTGGGGAATATTGGACAATGGGCGAAAGCCTGATCCAGCCATGCCGCGTGTGTGAAGAAGGTCTTCGGATTGTAAAGCACTTTAAGTTGGGAGGAAGGGTTGTAGATTAATACTCTGCAATTTTGACGTTACCGACAGAATAAGCACCGGCTAACTCTGTGCCAGCAGCCGCGGTAATACAGAGGGTGCAAGCGTTAATCGGAATTACTGGGCGTAAAGCGCGCGTAGGTGGTTTGTTAAGTTGGATGTGAAATCCCCGGGCTCAACCTGGGAACTGCATTCAAAACTGACTGACTAGAGTATGGTAGAGGGTGGTGGAATTTCCTGTGTAGCGGTGAAATGCGTAGATATAGGAAGGAACACCAGTGGCGAAGGCGACCACCTGGACTAATACTGACACTGAGGTGCGAAAGCGTGGGGAGCAAACAGGATTAGATACCCTGGTAGTCCACGCCGTAAACGATGTCAACTAGCCGTTGGAAGCCTTGAGCTTTTAGTGGCGCAGCTAACGCATTAAGTTGACCGCCTGGGGAGTACGGCCGCAAGGTTAAAACTCAAATGAATTGACGGGGGCCCGCACAAGCGGTGGAGCATGTGGTTTAATTCGAAGCAACGCGAAGAACCTTACCAGGCCTTGACATCCAATGAACTTTCTAGAGATAGATTGGTGCCTTCGGGAACATTGAGACAGGTGCTGCATGGCTGTCGTCAGCTCGTGTCGTGAGATGTTGGGTTAAGTCCCGTAACGAGCGCAACCCTTGTCCTTAGTTACCAGCACGTCATGGTGGGCACTCTAAGGAGACTGCCGGTGACAAACCGGAGGAAGGTGGGGATGACGTCAAGTCATCATGGCCCTTACGGCCTGGGCTACACACGTGCTACAATGGTCGGTACAGAGGGTTGCCAAGCCGCGAGGTGGAGCTAATCCCATAAAACCGATCGTAGTCCGGATCGCAGTCTGCAACTCGACTGCGTGAAGTCGGAATCGCTAGTAATCGCGAATCAGAATGTCGCGGTGAATACGTTCCCGGGCCTTGTACACACCGCCCGTCACACCATGGGAGTGGGTTGCACCAGAAGTAGCTAGTCTAACCTTCGGGAGGACGGTTACCACGGTGTGATTCATGACTGGGGTGAAGTCGTAACAAGGTAGCCGTAGGGGAACCTGCGGCTGGATCACCTCCTTAATCGACGACATCAGCTGCTCCATAAGTTCCCACACGAATTGCTTGATTCATTGAAGAAGACGAAAAGAAGCAGCCCGAAATTGGGTCTGTAGCTCAGTTGGTTAGAGCGCACCCCTGATAAGGGTGAGGTCGGCAGTTCGAATCTGCCCAGACCCACCAATTTTGTGTGGGAAACGCCTGTAGAAATACGGGGCCATAGCTCAGCTGGGAGAGCGCCTGCCTTGCACGCAGGAGGTCAACGGTTCGATCCCGTTTGGCTCCACCACTACTGCTTCTGTTTGTATAAAGCTTAGAAATGAGCATTCCATCGTGGTGATGGTGAATGTTGATTTCTAGTCTTTGACTAGTTCGTTCTTTAAAAATTTGGGTATGTGATAGAAAGATAGACTGAACGTTACTTTCACTGGTAACGGATCAGGCTAAGGTAAAATTTGTGAGTTCTCTTAATTGAGAAATTCGAATTTTCGGCGAATGTCGTCTTCACAGTATAACCAGATTGCTTGGGGTTATATGGTCAAGTGAAGAAGCGCATACGGTGGATGCCTTGGCAGTCAGAGGCGATGAAAGACGTGGTAGCCTGCGAAAAGCTTCGGGGAGTCGGCAAACAGACTTTGATCCGGAGATGTCTGAATGGGGGAACCCAGCCATCATAAGATGGTTATCTTGTACTGAATACATAGGTGCAAGAGGCGAACCAGGGGAACTGAAACATCTAAGTACCCTGAGGAAAAGAAATCAACCGAGATTCCCTTAGTAGTGGCGAGCGAACGGGGACTAGCCCTTAAGTGGCTTTGAGATTAGCGGAACGCTCTGGAAAGTGCGGCCATAGTGGGTGATAGCCCTGTACGCGAAAATCTCTTAGTCATGAAATCGAGTAGGACGGAGCACGAGAAACTTTGTCTGAATATGGGGGGACCATCCTCCAAGGCTAAATACTACTGACTGACCGATAGTGAACTAGTACCGTGAGGGAAAGGCGAAAAGAACCCCGGAGAGGGGAGTGAAATAGATCCTGAAACCGTATGCGTACAAGCAGTGGGAGCCCACTTTGTTGGGTGACTGCGTACCTTTTGTATAATGGGTCAGCGACTTATTTTCAGTGGCGAGCTTAACCGAATAGGGGAGGCGTAGCGAAAGCGAGTCTTAATAGGGCGTCTAGTCGCTGGGAATAGACCCGAAACCGGGCGATCTATCCATGGGCAGGTTGAAGGTTGGGTAACACTAACTGGAGGACCGAACCGACTACCGTTGAAAAGTTAGCGGATGACCTGTGGATCGGAGTGAAAGGCTAATCAAGCTCGGAGATAGCTGGTTCTCCTCGAAAGCTATTTAGGTAGCGCCTCATGTATCACTGTAGGGGGTAGAGCACTGTTTCGGCTAGGGGGTCATCCCGACTTACCAAACCGATGCAAACTCCGAATACCTACAAGTGCCGAGCATGGGAGACACACGGCGGGTGCTAACGTCCGTCGTGAAAAGGGAAACAACCCAGACCGTCAGCTAAGGTCCCAAAGTTATGGTTAAGTGGGAAACGATGTGGGAAGGCTTAGACAGCTAGGAGGTTGGCTTAGAAGCAGCCACCCTTTAAAGAAAGCGTAATAGCTCACTAGTCGAGTCGGCCTGCGCGGAAGATGTAACGGGGCTCAAACCATACACCGAAGCTACGGGTATCACGTAAGTGATGCGGTAGAGGAGCGTTCTGTAAGCCTGTGAAGGTGAGTTGAGAAGCTTGCTGGAGGTATCAGAAGTGCGAATGCTGACATGAGTAACGATAATGGGTGTGAAAAACACCCACGCCGAAAGACCAAGGTTTCCTGCGCAACGTTAATCGACGCAGGGTTAGTCGGTCCCTAAGGCGAGGCTGAAAAGCGTAGTCGATGGAAAACAGGTTAATATTCCTGTACTTCTGGTTATTGCGATGGAGGGACGGAGAAGGCTAGGCCAGCTTGGCGTTGGTTGTCCAAGTTTAAGGTGGTAGGCTGGAATCTTAGGTAAATCCGGGATTCTAAGGCCGAGAGCTGATGACGAGTTACCTTTTAGGTAACGAAGTGGTTGATGCCATGCTTCCAAGAAAAGCTTCTAAGCTTCAGGTAACCAGGAACCGTACCCCAAACCGACACAGGTGGTTGGGTAGAGAATACCAAGGCGCTTGAGAGAACTCGGGTGAAGGAACTAGGCAAAATGGCACCGTAACTTCGGGAGAAGGTGCGCCGGTGAGGGTGAAGGACTTGCTCCGTAAGCTCATGCCGGTCGAAGATACCAGGCCGCTGCGACTGTTTATTAAAAACACAGCACTCTGCAAACACGAAAGTGGACGTATAGGGTGTGACGCCTGCCCGGTGCCGGAAGGTTAATTGATGGGGTTAGCTAACGCGAAGCTCTTGATCGAAGCCCCGGTAAACGGCGGCCGTAACTATAACGGTCCTAAGGTAGCGAAATTCCTTGTCGGGTAAGTTCCGACCTGCACGAATGGCGTAACGATGGCGGCGCTGTCTCCACCCGAGACTCAGTGAAATTGAAATCGCTGTGAAGATGCAGTGTATCCGCGGCTAGACGGAAAGACCCCGTGAACCTTTACTATAGCTTTGCACTGGACTTTGAATTTGCTTGTGTAGGATAGGTGGGAGGCTTTGAAGCGTGGACGCCAGTCTGCGTGGAGCCATCCTTGAAATACCACCCTGGCAACTTTGAGGTTCTAACTCAGGTCCGTTATCCGGATCGAGGACAGTGTATGGTGGGTAGTTTGACTGGGGCGGTCTCCTCCTAAAGAGTAACGGAGGAGTACGAAGGTGCGCTCAGACCGGTCGGAAATCGGTCGTAGAGTATAAAGGCAAAAGCGCGCTTGACTGCGAGACAGACACGTCGAGCAGGTACGAAAGTAGGTCTTAGTGATCCGGTGGTTCTGTATGGAAGGGCCATCGCTCAACGGATAAAAGGTACTCCGGGGATAACAGGCTGATACCGCCCAAGAGTTCATATCGACGGCGGTGTTTGGCACCTCGATGTCGGCTCATCACATCCTGGGGCTGAAGCCGGTCCCAAGGGTATGGCTGTTCGCCATTTAAAGTGGTACGCGAGCTGGGTTTAGAACGTCGTGAGACAGTTCGGTCCCTATCTGCCGTGGACGTTTGAGATTTGAGAGGGGCTGCTCCTAGTACGAGAGGACCGGAGTGGACGAACCTCTGGTGTTCCGGTTGTCACGCCAGTGGCATTGCCGGGTAGCTATGTTCGGAATAGATAACCGCTGAAAGCATCTAAGCGGGAAACTAGCCTCAAGATGAGATCTCACTGGAACCTTGAGTTCCCTGAAGGGCCGTCGAAGACTACGACGTTGATAGGTTGGGTGTGTAAGCGCTGTGAGGCGTTGAGCTAACCAATACTAATTGCCCGTGAGGCTTGACCATATAACACCCAAGCAATTTGACTACTCTAACGAGCATCAGATTGCGGTGTGTGAAGACGAAGATGAACCGAAAGTTCGACGCTCACAAAACACCGAAAGCTGTCACATACCCAATTTGCTGAAGCGAGGCCAGCTGGCCACGACTCAGTACCCGAATTTCTTGACGACCATAGAGCATTGGAACCACCTGATCCCATCCCGAACTCAGCAGTGAAACGATGCATCGCCGATGGTAGTGTGGGGTTTCCCCATGTGAGAGTAGGTCATCGTCAAGATTAAATTCCGAAACCCCAATTGCGAAAGCAGTTGGGGTTTTGTTTTGGGCGCTCGAAAA
>NZ_JACJUU010000011.1 GCF_014237865.1 Pusillimonas minor | reverse complement strand
TCGGCGCGCAAATCAACGCGCTGCGCTCATTGCTGGCTTTAACGACAAAACGACCTGCGATGATCTAACAGACAAAAAAATAAACCCCGCTGCAAAAAACAGGGGGTTTATCAACAGTCTGCGGCGCTCGCATGAGCGCCTTTTTTGCATTCAGGCTTGAAAACTAGCAGGTATGATTAACAACTACGCTAATTTCACCGAGGCCGCCATGTCCGAAAACGCTACATCCGTTCATTTACGCCAGCAAAAAGACTTCCAGTTCGAAATTTCTTTTGGTGAGGGCATCCCCACTGTACTGGGCGACGAACCTGCCCCCATTGGTGAAGGCAAAGGCCCCTCGCCGGCACAGTTTCTGGCGGCCGCTGTCGGGAACTGTCTAGCCGACTCCCTGTTTTTTGCGATTAAAAAGTATAAGCAAGATCCGCAGCCCATTCAGTGCAAAGTCACGGCCGAAATCGGCCGCAACGAACAGGGGCGCTTGCGCATCACGCACATGCAGGCCTCGCTTACACTGGGTGTGCCTGCCGCATCACTGCAACATATGGATCGCGTCCTGTCGTCTTTCGAGGCCTTCTGTACCGTCACGCAAAGTGTTGGCCAGGGCATTCCTATTACCATCGAAGTATTCGACAGCGAAAACACGCGGCTTAAGTAAAAGCGGGGTCGCGCGTGCGCGCCGGTTACCGTTTCGGGTTGTCTCAACACGACCAATCACTCACCCTGCAGTTCAAGGCGTTATCGCCGGCCCTGTCGCTTGAAACCCTAGATGCCCGACTGGCCGCTTTAGTGGCGTTTCGGCCGGGGGCCTTGCCGCTGCGCCCCGAATGGGCGCCAGGCCAGACGCTGGTCATGGCGCTGTCGGCCCGCATTTTGCAGGTTGCCGCCGAGCTGCAACGCTCGGTGTATTTACCCACCTTCGATGCGGGCAAAATACTGGCATGCCGCCCCATGCCCGACCAGCCAGGCGGCTGGGCCATGACACTGGCGGTGCCGGCCATCGACTACTTCCCGCCGCCCCTGTTGCACCAGCTGTATTCACGCGTTACAACCCTGGTGCTGAACCTGGCGAACCCGGTGCACACCCCCGGCACCATCGACCAACTCTCCAACGAAATCGACACTGAAATCCGCCTGCCAGCCAGATCCGCAGTCCCGCTCAGCCAGTCCACATATCATTTGCTGCGCACGGCTCAGGCTGCAGGGATGCCATGGCGGCACACTGGCAATGGTATTTTTCAGATAGGTTGGGGCGAACGCCAGACGCGCGTTCGCAGCAGCCAGTTATGGGGCGATACGGCCTTGGGTTGCGAAACCGCCCAGCATAAATACTGGGCGGCGCAATGGCTAAGCCAGGCAGGCCTACCTGCCGCCCAACACGGTGTTGCAAACACCGAAGTCCAGGCGTTTGAGCTGGCCCGACAATTAGGCAACAGCGTCGTCATCAAGCCTGTCGATCGCGACCGGGGCGAGGGTATTACCGTGTTGCCCCAGGGTGAAGAAGCCCTGCGCAGCGCTTTTTTGGCGGCACAGCAGTATTCGCCACAGGTGTTGGTCGAGGCCTGGGCGCCCTGCGTGTGCCATCGCGTCCTGGTCGTCAAAGACAAAATGGTTTATGCCGTCAAGCGTTTACCCATTGCCGTCGAGGGCGATGGCGTCAACACAATTGCAGACTTGATACGCAGGGCCAACGAAAGGCGCCAGGGCCTACCCGTATGGCAACGCAAGCCCCCTTTACCCGACGACACGCAAACACAGGCCTGCTTACAACTGTACGGTTTGTCTTTGAACGATGTATTGCCGGCCGGGCAATGGGCGCCGCTACGCGATATTGAATCTACTGCCTGGGGCGGTATCGACCTCGAGATGACGGACCACATTCATCCCGAGAACATTGCCTTGGCCATCCGCGCCGCCCAAGTGTTCGGGCTGAACGCGGCAGGGGTGGACATCATGAGCACCGACATCACACGCCCTTGGTACGAAAACGGCGCCATCATCAACGAGGTCAACGTAGCCCCCCTCTTGGGCGGCGGACCGGCATCGTTGCGCACCCTACCAGCCCTTATCGCTCATTTGCTACCCAATGGCGCGCATATCCCCATTGACGTGTATTTAGGTGGCCCAGAAGCCCTGCAGGCCGCACAAGAACGGCACGCAACGCTTTGCCAAAGCGGGGTCAATGCGTTTTTGTGCACGCCAAACCAGACGTGGTCAAGCCATCAGAAACTGCTACCAACCCTGCATCAGAACCTGTTCGACAGATGTCTGATCCAACTGGGCAACCCTCAGGCCGGTCATTTGGTCGTCGTCATCCAGAACACCGAGTTCCTGACGACCGGCCTGCCCTTCAATCGCTGCGCCACGTTTACTGTCGTCGACGCCCAGAAATGCCAAAGCGCCCAAACGGGCGCCCTGGCATCGGACGAAGAGGTCAGACAATTGCTGTCTTTATTTAGCCCACCTGAACGCGGTCAAAGTTAAGGCGCTCCATAATGGGCGCGTCGGAGAAGTGGAACAAATCGAACTGCGTCTCGGCCTGCAATGACCACTGCACCCACGACGGCACAACGAACAGGTCGCCGACATCAAGCTTGTGCGTTTCGCCGTTAAGCACAACCGCGCCACGCCCCTCGAAAACCTGAAATACGCTAGAACCAACTTCGCGGCGGGGCGCGCTTTGCGCACCTGCGCGCAAGCGGTGAAACTGGGCGCGGATGGTGGGCATGACGTCGCCCCCGGTGGTGGGGTTAACGTAACGTACGGCGGCGTGGCCAGGTTCGAACACACCCGGGTGCCCCTCTTCTTCAAGGCGAAGCTGCTCGGCCAGGGCACGATCGGTGTGCTCCCAGCGATAGGCCCCAATAGGCGAGCTGATGGTGGCCTGCAAGCCCGACAAGGGGCGCAAGCCTGGGTGACACCACAACCGTTCGCCACGCGAAAACTCGGGCGTGGTCTCGTCTGAGAGTTTTTCGGGGCCAAACTCGAAGAAGCCGACGTCATTCTGGTACGAGAACGGGATATCGAGACCGTCGATCCAGGCCATGGGCTTGTCGGTGACGTTCTGGTGGCCATGAAAGTTCCAGCCCGGTGTCAGCAGGAAATCGCCCCGGCTCATGCGCACGGGGTCGCCGCTGACGACTGTCCAGACGCCCTCACCTTCGACCACAAAACGGAAGGCGTTTTGAGCATGACGGTGCTCGGGCGCCGTTTCTTTGGGGCCCAAATACTGAATGGCGGCCCACAGCGTAGGGCTGACATAGGCGCGCCCACCCAAACCCGGGTTGGCCAGCCCTAAGGCACGACGTTCGCCGCCGCGCCCAACCGGCACCAGGTCGCCGGAGCGCTTGGCAGCTGGGTATAACTTGGACCATTTCCACACATGAGGCACCGCCTGAGGGGCAGGATGCTGCGGCATCAGGGAACCCGTTTGCGTCCAGAGCGGCATGATGTGCAACGACTCGAAATCGGCATACAGCTGGCGCAATTCCGGGGTATCTTCAGGGGCCATGGCGTTGTGGCCGCCGGCATTATCGGGTTTCATAGGTCGTTACCTCCTGGTCGATTGGGCAAAGGGTTATTTTTTTAATTTTACCTGCCGCAAACGCCGCAACGGTGATGCAAGGGCATCATGGCGCTTATACCGTGCATTCATATGCTGAATGTGGCCGCCGATCCGCGCCGCATTGCCCAAAGGTGCACCAGATGTAATAGCGTAACGTGGGGAAGCTTGCCTAGAATGGGCAATGCACGCAGCGCCCATTCCAGGCAAGCCGCAGTAGCCTTCTTTTTCTGTCACAACACAATGTCCAACACCCATCAGCACTCCGGTCAGCCTCGTGAAGATTGCACGCGCCACGAACACGCCCATCACCACGGACACGGGCACCACCACGACGTCGCACCCGACCGTCTGGGTATCGCGTTTTTACTCAATTTTTGCTTCACCATCATCGAACTGATCGGCGGCTGGTTAACCCAAAGTACAGCCATCATGGCCGACGCCGTACACGACCTGGGCGACAGCCTGGCATTAGGCAGCGCCTGGCTGCTGCAGCGACTGGGCAAACGCAGCACGGCAACACCCGCGTTCACCTACGGGCTAAAGCGCGCCTCACTGTTCAGTGCCCTGCTTAACGCCATCATTCTTGTTATCGCGTCAATCTGGGTGCTTTCCGAAGCCATACAACGCCTGCAAAACCCGGTTATGCCCATGACCGAAGGCATGTTCGCTTTGGCGCTTTTGGGCATTGCCGTTAATGGCTATGCGGCCTACAAGCTGCATGGTGGCGAGTCATTGAACGAAAAAGTCATGAACTGGCATCTGCTGGAAGATGTACTGGGTTGGGTGGCCGTACTGATCGTGTCTGTGGTGCTGCATTTCGTCGACTGGCCCATACTCGACCCGCTGCTGTCTATTGCGTTCACGTTGTTCATTCTGGTTAATGTGGTACGCATGCTTTGGGCAACCGGGCGGCTGTTTTTTCAGGCCACGCCCGACCATAAACTTCTGCACGACATTCAAACCGCTTTGCTTGCCCTGCCCCAAACGCAGGCCTTGCACCATTTGCATTTATGGTCGCTCGACGGCGAACATCACGTACTGACGGCGCATGTCGTCGTGGGCAACGACCTGTCTATCGATGACTACCAGGCCATCAAAACGCAATTACACGCCGCGCTGGCGCAATTCCGGCTGGCCCACACCACCATCGAAATCGAGCTCGACAATGAAAATTGCCGGGATGGCGGGCATCGTCACGATACCAGCCACCCCGGCTTTAACGGCTAACCTGCGCTAATCAGGCGACGGCGCGCGCGCGTGTCACTTCGGTGCTGAACAGGCTGTCTGCCGATTTGTGCAGCGTAAAGTTGAATTCAATACGGGCAAATTCGCCGTCCAGACCATATTTTGCGCTTTCGGCCGGGTCATTCACCATCACCACCGGCGGCACCAGGCCTTCGCGGGTTGCAAAAGCAAAGTCGTCCCACAGGTAGGGGTCACCCTCAATATTGATTTGCGTGGTCAGTTTGCGATGGCCATTGGCGGTGACAAAGAAATGGATGTGCGCCGGGCGATTGCCGTGACGACCAACGGCCTTGAGGATTTTGTCGGTTGCCCCGTTGGGCGGCACGCTGTAACCAATGGGCAGCACGCTTTGGAAACAGTAACGGCCGTTTTCATCGGTACGAATGCTGCGACGCAAATTGAATGCGGGCTGCGATGGGTCGAAGTAAGAGTAATTGCCCAAATGGTTGGCGTGCCATACTTCGACAAGTGCGTTGGCCAGCGGTGTCACGCCGTCTTCCGAGAACACCTGGCCATGCATGACCAGGGGCTCACCCACCTCGTCGTCGCCGCACATGCGGGCAAAGCCTTTAGACTCAGGCGCTCCGGCCACGTACAACGGGCCTTCGATCGTGCGCGGGGTAGCATTGGGTGACAAGCCTGCCGCGGCTTCTGCCTCGTCCATCCGGATATCCAGCAAACGCTCGAAGCCCAGGCCGGCAGCGATCAGGCCAAACTCTTGTGCGCCGGCACCCAGGAAATTAAGTGCTGTCCAGAACTCGCTGGGGGTCACGTCGAACTCGTCGATAGTGTTGAACAGATCGTGAACAATACGGTTCACAATGGCTTTAACGCGCTCGTCCGCCACGGCCCCTTCGGTGGCCTCAATTTGTTTGATCAATGCTTCAACAGCTTGTTTACTCATCATTATCTCCAGATAGACTTCTTGAATTTATCGGTCATCGTCGCGTATGGACGACGGGTGGCGGCACAAGGCCTCGACCTTGATTTCCATAAATTTGTACAGTGGCAATCCCAACAGCACATCGTGCAGTTCCTGGGCATTTTCAACATCAAAAATACTGACGTTGGCGTATTGGCCGGCCACACGCCAGATATGGCGCCACTTGCCGGCCTGCTGCAACGCCTGCGAATAGGCTTTTTCTTCGCGCTTGATGTCTTCGATCACAGCGGGGTCAGCATCCAGCGGGATGTTGACCTGCATGTCTACTTTGAACAGCATGTCGGTTTACCTTCTTAAGCTTTAATGGTTGCGGGCATAGAAAGCCAGCTTGTCGTCATCGAGCGTCACGCCCAGCCCCGGGCCTGCCGGCAACTTGAGCGTGAAATCGCTGTAGTCCAATGGCTCGGTCAAAATGTCATCGGTCAACAACAGCGGGCCGAACATTTCGGTCCCCCACTCCAGGTGGGGCATGGTCGAAAACAAATGGGCGGCTGCAACTGTCGATACAGAACCTTCCAGCATCGTGCCGCCGTACAACGAAATATCGGCGGCCTCGGCAATCGCCATCAGGTCGCGTGCGGGCTGCAGGCCGCCAGCCTGCTCGATTTTGATGGCGAACACATTGGCGCAGTGCTTGCTGGCCAGCGCAAAGCCATCTTGCGGCCCCCGTAACGACTCGTCGGCCATAATCGGCACCCTGCCCAACGCCGTCAGGCGAGCCATGCCGTCCAGGTTCTTGAAGTGAATCGGCTGTTCGACCAGCGCCACACCCAGATCAGCCAGCGGCTGCAAATAGCGCACGGCCTGCGTTTCGCTCCAGCCCTGATTCAGATCAACACGAAGACTGATGTCGTCACCCACGGCCTTGCGGATGCTTTCGATATAGCGCAGATCTTCTTCAGGCGCGCGACGACCGATCTTGAGCTTGAAAATATTGTGACGTCGCAGATCGAGCATCTTCTGTGCTTCAGCCACATCAACCGCAGTCTCGCCGCTGGCCAGTGTCCAGGCCACAGAAATCGCATCGTGAATACGCCCGCCAAACAAATCGGCAACCGACACGCCCAGCCGCTTGGCCCGGGCGTCGTACAGCGCCGTTTCAACAGCCGAGCGTGCAAAATGGTTGTCTTTGATGTTCTTGGCAATCAGGCGACGCAATGCCGCAATCTGGTTGGCGGGTTGACCGACAAGCAACGGACGGAAATAAGTTTCGATGTTCGTCTTGATGCTTTCGGGGCTTTCGCCCCCATAGTTTAGGCCCGCAATCGTTGTGGCCTCACCAATACCTTCAACATCATCTGAAGACTTTACCCGCACAATAACCATCGACTGCGACCCCATGGTCGCAACCGACATCTTGTGTGGTCGAATAGTCGGGATATCAACAATCAAGCAATTGATATCTATGATAATTGATGTCATTGAATACCTGTTTGACTCTAAATGCGTGTCGCAGTTTAGAGTGCCGGTATTCGCAACGTCCAATATCTTTTTTGGCCCAACGCATACCTTAAAGGTATGACACTACCAAGACAAACCTGTCATTTTCGCGTCGTTACGGCGGCTTCTTTTGCGGTTTGCCTGGCCAGCGCGACCACATCTTCCAAGAATGGCGAGCCACTGTCTTTCAGCCAGCTCATCACAATCGGCGACGTAAAGTCGGGCTCGTTCAAAGGGATAAACACGACATCATCGCGTTGCATGCGGGTAACCGCACTGGGCACCAGCGTAACGCCCAGCCCGGCGGCCACCAGACCAATTGCCGTTTGCATTTCGTTGGCCTCGAACACAACCGACAAACGGTGACCGCGTTGCTCGAACAAACCAATGACATGGTCGGCGTAACTAGGCCTGGGCTTGGCAGGGTAAAGCACGTAAGACAACGCGACGATATCGCCCAGCAACACCTGATGACGCGCGGCCAGGGGGTGCTGCGCAGGCACGGCCAGCACCAAAGGCTCTTGAAGCAATGTCAGGCCGGCAATATGCGGGTCATCCAGGGTGATGCGGCCAAAGCCGATATCAATCTGGCCCGCCCGCAGGGCTTTCAACTGCTCAACCGTCGTCATTTCGCTTAAGCCAATCTCGGCCTGCAGCCCCAAGGCGCGCATTTTGCGAAACAAGGTCGGCCCGAAGCCATACATAATCGACGGCACAAACCCGATGCCAAACCACTTCTTGCCCGACTCGGCAATACGACGGGTGGCCGTCACCACATCGTTAAGGCGCGCCGACAACTGCATGGTTTTATCAAAGAAAAACTTGCCCGCGTCAGTCAGACGAATAGAGCGCCCCAGACGCTCGAACAACTGAACCCCCAGTTCCTCTTCAAGCTGGCGGATCTGACGACTAAGCGGCGGCTGGGCAATATGCAGCCGCAGCGCCGCTTTAGTAAAGCTAAGCTCTTGGGCCACGCACTGAAAATACCGGATTTGCCGCATTTCCATGGTTGTCTCCGCCGGATTATTAATGTGTTTCTTTGATTGTAGCGGCGAGCTCATGGCGTTGATCTGGCCACACAAGAAAGATGGCCGGGTGCGTAAAGCACAAAACAAAAGCGCACGATTTTGTCGTGCGCTTCAGATGCAGGCTTTTGCGGCGTACCAATAATGGTCGGGGCGAGAGGATTCGAACCTCCGACTCCTACGTCCCGAACGTAGTACTCTACCAGGCTGAGCTACGCCCCGACTTGGACACCGCGTTACCGCTTAACGGTCGCGATTTACCGCGAAACCGCAAAATTGTAGCAAAGATTCGGTAGCCTCGGAGGCCGGGAACGCCAGCAACTGCGCTCGTGCCTTGTCGGCTTCGGCAATGGCTACCTGACGCGTGTACTCAAGGGCGTCGGTCTCGTGAATGGCGCGCGCTACAGCCTCGAAATCGGCGTCTCCGGTCCGAATAGCTTCGCGGATCAATTCGCGCTGCGCCGCCGTGCCGACCTCCATGGCACGGATCAGGGGCAAGGTTGGTTTACCCTCGCGCAAGTCGTCACCCACATTTTTACCCAGTGCCTGGGCATCGCCTTCGTAGTCAAGCACATCGTCAATAAGCTGAAACGCTGTGCCAATGTGCCGCCCATACGCCGCGGCCGACGCTTCTTGGGCTGCGCTTGCCCCAGCCACAATAGCACCGACCTGGGTAGACGCTTCGAAGAGTTTGGCCGTTTTGTACTGCACCACCTGCAGATAGCGGTCGAATGAGACATCGGGGTCATGCACGTTGAGCAGCTGCAATACCTCGCCCTCGGCGATGATGGTGGTCGCTTGCGAAAACACCTGCATCACGCGCATCGAGTCGGCCTCGACCATCATTTCGAAGGAGCGCGAATAGAGGTAGTCGCCCACCAGCACACTGGCGGCATTGCCAAACACGGCATTGGCCGTGCTGCGGCCGCGCCGCATGTCTGACTCGTCAACGACGTCGTCGTGCAACAACGTAGACGTGTGGATGAACTCGACCACAGCAGCGAGCAAATGATGCAAGGTACCGTTGTACCCCAGGGCGCGGGCAACCATGAGCAACATGGCCGGGCGCATGCGCTTGCCGCCGGCCTGGATGATGTAATCGCCCACTGTGCGGATAAGCACCACCTCGGAATTAAGCCGCTCGCGGATGACCGCGTCGACCGATTTCATGTCGTTGGCAATGGGCGTAAACAGTTCAGCGATATTCAAGGTGGACTCGTGTTCAGCAGAATCTTGGAGGGCAAAGGCCAGCCCCGATTATACGTTCTGCGCAGACCGGGCCGCATGGGCCTGCAAAAAATTGGCGATAATGCGCGATGGTTCGCCAACGATTTCCGGAGAAAAACTGTGAGTGCTGTAGATTTGACCACGCTGATCACCCGGGCTGAGCGGGTACTGGCCCAGCTTGAAGCCTGGCTGCCCCCCGCCCCGCCCGCCATCAACTGGGACGCCCGCGCCTACCGCTGGCGGCGCCAGGGCGCACAAGGCTGGCTCGAAGCCATCAAACATGTCTCGCACATCCAGCCCGAAGACCTACAGCACATCGAAGAACAAAAAGCCATCATCGAGCGCAACACCCGGCATTTCCTGCAAGGCAAGCCCGCCAACAACGTACTCATGACAGGGGCACGTGGCACCGGCAAAAGCTCGCTGGTTAAAGCCATGCTGGCCGCCTATAGCGAACAGGGCCTGCGGCTGATTGAGGTCGACAAGGCGCATTTAGGCGACCTGGGCGACATCGTCGATCTGGTCAGCGCACGACCCGAAAAATTCATTATCTTCTGCGACGACTTGTCGTTTGAAGAAGGTGAGGGTGGCTACAAAGCACTCAAATCGGTACTCGACGGTTCTATCAGCGCGTCCGGAGACAACGTCCTCATTTACGCCACGTCCAATCGTCGTCACCTGATGCCCGAGTACATGAGCGAAAACCTGACGGCCAAGCATCAGCCCGACGGCGAAGTTCACCCCGGCGAAACCGTCGAGGAAAAGATCTCTTTGTCTGAGCGATTCGGCATCTGGGTGTCATTCCGGCCCTTCCGCCAGGACGACTACCTGGACATTGTGTACTACTGGCTTAAAGAACTTGGGTGCCCGCAAGCCGACATCGAAGCCTCACGCACCGAAGCGCTGCAATGGGCGCTGGGCCGCGGATCACGCTCGGGTCGCGTGGCACGCCAATTTGCGCAAGACTGGGCGGCGCGACATGTCTAAGCCGTTTGTCGATGTCGCCGCGGGGCTAATCCTGAAGCCCGATGGCGCTTTATTGCTGGGCCAACGCCCCGAAGGCAAGCCTTGGTCGGGGTGGTGGGAGCTGCCTGGCGGCAAGATCGAACCAGGCGAGACGGTGCTACAGGCGCTCGCACGCGAACTGAAAGAAGAACTGGATATTGAAGTCACGCAGGCCACACCCTGGGTCACCTACATCCACGAATACCCTAAAAATATTGTTCGACTGGCCTTTTGCAAAGTCACTGGCTGGGAGGGCTCGCCCCAAGGCATCGAAGGCCAGCAACTGGCTTGGGTCGACCCGCAAGGCCATATCGATGTGGGACCGCTATTGCCAGCCACCGAACCACCCTTGCGCTGGCTGCGATTGCCGCAACAGTATCTGCTAACGTCCATCGGCAACCCCGAGAACCTCGACGGCTTTCTGGAAAGGCTTGAGCGCAGCATGAAGACAGGCGTGGGTATGGTGCAGTTTCGTGAACCCGAGTGGGCAGCAAAATCCGACCTGGCCTCATCGCTGGAGGCCGCGTTCCGCGCCGTGTTGGGAGTATGCCGCAGCTACAACGTGCCCTGTCTGGTTAACAGCGCGCACCCCGCCGACTGGTGGGCCGACGCCGACGGCGTGCAGGTGCGCAGCGCCGACGCAAAAACATTTACCCGGACATTACCTGCCGAAAAATGGGTTGGCGTGTCGGCGCACAGCACAGAAGAGCTTGCCCGTGCGCAACCGATTGGCGCCGACTTTGCCGTGCTGGGCCATGTGTTACCCACCACCTCGCACCCCGGGCAGCCCGCGTTGGGCTGGGACGCATTCGAAACCATGGCGCAAACAGCCGGCGTACCCGTTTATGCGATTGGGGGGCAATCGCCGGAAACACTGCTCACGGCTCAACAGCACGGGGCCCACGGCATTGCGGCCATTCAGGGTTTGCTGACCACTTAACACCAGGCCAATAAAGCTTTCGCCCCCGATTTGAGGCTCGGACCTGTACGCTGCCCTTTTACCGCACCGCCGCCTCGGGGGTGATCACTTCGATCGCCGTGTCTTGAGGTGTATCGACCTGCCAGCCCCCTCCCAATGCAGCCATCAGTTGCACACTGGCAATCAGGCGATCAGCACCCAAAGAAATTGCCTCACGCTCGGCGCTAAGCGCCGAGGTTTCCACCTGCACCACGCTCAGGTAATCGATCAGGCCCGCCTCATACTGGTTTCGTGTAAGGCGCAAAGACTCTCGCGCGGCGGCTAACGCACGGCCTTGCGACAGCTGCTCGCGCCCTAATCCCGAAATGGCCACCAGATAATCCTCAACCTCCTGCAAGGCGGTCAATACGGTTTGACGATATGCAGCCACGTCCGCGTCGTACTGGGCACGTGCCTGATCGACCCGAGCACTGCGTGCGCCGCCGTCGAACAGCGTCATGGCCAGCGCCGGGCCCACCGACCAGAAACTGAAGGGCGCTGTCAGCCATTGGGCCCACTGCCCGCTTCTGAACCCGCCTTGCGCCGACAGCGTCAAGTCTGGAAACCAGGCCGATTGCGCCACGCCGATTTCGGCATTGGCGGCAGCCACCCGGCGCTCGGCCGCGGCCACATCGGGACGGCGCTGAAGCAACTGTGACGGCAAGCCCGCGGGCACCTCGGGCACATCGACCCATACGCGCGCCTCGTCAAGCTGAAACGCAGACGGCGCTTTGCCCACCAGCACCGCCAACGCATGCTCCAGCTGGGCACGTTGGCGATCAAGCGCCAGGCGTTGGGTCAAGGCGTTCTCGAGTTGCACCTGCGCAGACGACACATCGAGCTGGGACGCGACACCCGCATCGAAACGGTTGCGCGTCATTTGCAAAGACCGTTCATAAGCGGCAATGGTCTGGTCCAGCAAGCGGCGCTCGGCGTCGTAGGCGCGAATCCTGAAATACGTCTGGGCCAGCGTCGATTGCACGCTCAATCGCGTGGCGGCCAGCTCTGCCGACGAGGCCTGCACCTGGGCACGGTCCGCTTCAACCGTACGACGAATACGCCCCCAAAGATCGGCCTCCCAGGTCACACTGCCGCCCAGGTTGTACTGTCGCGTGGCGTCGGCCTGCCCGGAACGGGACCGGGTCACCCCGGCGTCAACACCCAGCACCGGGAAAAACAACGCGCCGCTCGCGCGCAACAAGGCCTGGGCCTGGCGGTACTGGGCCTCGACCTGGGCAATCGTCTGATTGGACACCAGAACATCTTGCATCAACTGGTCAAGCGCGGGGTCGTTGAACAACCGCCACCAGTCGGCGGGTAAGGCGTCATCGGCCGGGCGGGCCGGTGTCCAACCCGCCACCGCGCGATACTGAGCCCCCACATCGACCACGGGCCGCTGATAATCGGGCCCAACCGCACATCCGGCCAGCATCAGGGTCGCCAGCACCCATCCAAATTTTCGAAGACAGCGTTCGGCTGTTGTCATACGGCACTACCTTTGCGTTTTTGCCGCAGCGCGCGGCGATTCAGAGACCACCAGCGCAGTCGGTCAAGGTACAAATAAACTACCGGCGTTGTGTACAACGTCAGAATCTGACTCAGGATCAGGCCGCCGACAATGGTGATACCCAGGGGCTGACGCAGTTCTACACCCGCTCCCGTCGCAAACACCAGGGGCACAGCGCCAAACAGGGCCGACAGGGTTGTCATCATGATGGGCCGAAACCGAATCAGGCAAGCCTGATAAATGGCTTCTCGCGGCGACATGCCCTGCTCGCGTTCGGCCTGCAGGGCAAAGTCGACCATCATGATGGCGTTCTTCTTGACGATCCCGATTAAAAGAAACACGCCAATCAAGGCGATCAACGAAAACTCCATCCCGACCAGCATCAGCGCCAGCAGCGCCCCGATACCTGCAGAAGGCAAGGTTGAAAGAATCGTCAACGGATGAATATAGCTTTCATACAGCATACCCAACACGATGTACATCGTGACCAACGCCGCCAGAATCAACCAGGGTTGCTGGGCAAGCGACTCTTGCAGGGCCTGGGCATTCCCCTGAAACGAGGCCTGGATCTCTTGTGTAGGCAAGCCCGTGCGCGCCACTGCGGCCTCGATGGCTTGCGTGGCCTGGTCAAGCGATACGCCCGGCGCCAGACTGAACGACACCGACTCTTCGGCAAACAAGCCCGAATGGCGCACACTAAGCGGCGCCGTGCCGATCTTGAAGGTTGTAAAGGCCGACAGCGGGATACGACGCCCGTCGTCGGTCACCACCTGAACCCGTTTCAACGACTCGGCGTCTTCTGCGTATTTGGGGTCAACTGCCATAACCACACGGTACTGGTTAAGGGGCTCGTATATCACCGACACCTGGCGCTGGCTGAACGAGTTGTTTAACGTGCTGGCAATCAACGCCATATCAACGCCCAGACGGGTGGCCGCATCGCGGTCAATGACCAGCTCGACCCGACGGCCCTTGTCTTCAATATCGCTGTCAACGTCGACCAGTTCGGGCAAACCGGCCAACGCCCGCTGCACCTGCGGCAACCAGGTCTTCAGCAGGTCTAGGTCACTGCCCATTAACGAGTACTCGTAAGACGACAACCCCTGACGCCCGCCGACGCGGATATCTTGTTGCGGCACCAGAAAAAGCCGCGCGCCGGGCTCTCGCATGAAGCGCCCCCGAAGGCGGTTGACCACATCGTTTGCACTAACGTCGCGCTGGTCGACGGGCTTGAGCTGAATAAGCAGAAAGCTTGAATTGCTGCCGCCGCGCCCGCCGGCGAACCCCGTCACGCTGTCAACCGCGGGGTCTTTTAAAAGTTCGTTGCGGAATTTTTCGAGCTTGGGGAGCAAGGACTGAAAGGAAGTCCCTTGGTCGGTTCTGAAAAACCCCAATAGCTGCCCGGTATCTTGCTGCGGAAAAAAACCTTTGGGCACTACGGTATACAGGTAGACGTTCAGGCCAATGGTCGCGACCAGCACCAGCAACATTAAACGGCTATGCGCCAGCGCCCAGTCGAGCGAGCGCCGATACCAACGAGCGGACACGGCGCCGACACAATTCAAGAGCCGCCCGCCTGGTCTATCGGCCGGCGTTGACCCGCGCGCCGTCGGCTTGAGCAGGCGCGCGCACATCATGGGGGTAAGAATCAGCGACAACAGCAACGAGACCAGAATGGCCGCCGACAGGGTAATGGCAAACTCGCGAAACAGGCGCCCCACCACGCCGGACATCAGCAAAATAGGGATGAACACCGCCACCAAAGACAGACTCATCGCGACCACCGTGAACCCGACCTCTTGCACGCCCCGTATCGCAGCGCGCACCGGGCTGTAGCCCCGCTCGATATACCGCATGATATTTTCGAGCACCACAATGGCGTCATCGACAACGAAACCGGTTGCCACAATCAGCGCCATCAACGACATCGTGTTCAACGTAAAGCCAAACGCCCACATCAGGGTAAATGTTGTCACCAAAGACGCGGGCACCACAATGCTGGGGACCAACGCCGCCCGCACATTGCGCAAAAACAGCAATACCACCCACACCACCAGCACAATGGCAATGAACAGCGTCAGGCGCGCTTCAGCCAGCGACGCACGAATGCTGGGGGTGCGATCCTGCGCCACCGTTACGTTTACCTGCGCGGGCACCATGCTCTGGAAAGCCGGCATCAGGTTATGAATTGCGTCGACGGTTTCAATAATATTGGCGTCGGGCTGCCGGCGAATAATCAACAGCACCGCCTTGCGATCGTTATAAAACCCTACGTTAAAGATTTCTTCCACACCGTCTTCAACCAAGGCCACGTCTTGCAGTCGTATCGGCGCGCCGTCGCGCCAGGCCACAATCAACGGCCGGTATTGTTCGGCGCGATCCATTTGCGGGCCTGTCCCGATCTGCCAATGGTAATCGTCGTTTTCAATTACCCCATTCGGGCGCACGACATTGGCGTTGGCCAGGGCATTACGCACTTCGTCAAGGGCTACACCCGCCGCCACCAACGCCTGCGGGTTCAGGCTGATTTTGACGGCAGGCAACGAACTTCCGCCTACACTGACCTCGCCCACGCCAGGCACCTGCGCCAGTTTCTGTGCCAGCACAGTCGACGCCAGATCGTAAAGTTGCCCCTGGGTGTAGGTATCTGACGTCAGCGCCAACACCATAATAGGTGAAGATGCCGGGTTAACCTTGTTATAGGTCGGGTTATCGCGCAGGCCCGATGGCAATGACCCGCGCGCCGCATTTATGGCGGCCTGCACGTCTCGCGCCGCGCTGTTGATATCGCGATCAAGGTCGAAAACCAGAGAAATCCGGGTCGAGCCCTCGGTGCTGCGCGAGCTCATTTCGGTCACGCCGGCAATCGAACCTAACGCCTGCTCAAGCGGCATGGCCACACTCGACGCCATGGTCTCGGGGCTGGCGCCCGCCATGCGGGCGGTGACCGAAATCATGGGGTAGTCGACCTGAGGCAACGGTGCCACCGGCAGCACCCGCAAGGCCAAGGCCCCCGCCAGCACCATCGCCAGGCACACCAGCGTTGTGCCCACCGGGCGGACAATAAAGGCCGCAAGCCACCTCATGCAGCGCCCCCGGCCGCCTCGTTGCGCGCCGCGCCGCGCCAACGCCGCGCCAACCGGTCAAACATCAGGTAAATAACCGGCGTCGTGAAGAGCGTCAGCAACTGGCTGCAAATCAGGCCACCCACCATGACCAAACCCAATGGCTGCCGTAGCTCGGAACCGGCCCCCGTTGCCAGCATCAGGGGAATTGCACTAAATAGCGCAGCCAGTGTGGTCATAAGAATCGGGCGAAAGCGCAACAGGGCCGCTTCGCGGATAGCCTCGACAGGCGACAAGCCGCGCCCGCGCTCGGCCTCGAGCGCAAAGTCGATCATCATGATGGCGTTCTTTTTGACAATGCCGATCAACAAAATAATGCCGATCACACCGATCATGTCGAGCGCCCTTCCCGTTAACAACAGCGCCAGCAGCGCCCCCACCGTTGCCGACGGCAATGTCGACAAAATGGTCACGGGATGGATATAGCTTTCGTACAAAATACCCAGCACGATATACATGGCGACCACGGCGGCCAGCATCAGCCATAGCGTGCTGCTTAGCGACGCCTCGAAAGCACGCGCAGCGCCCTGAAAGCGCAGCTCGGTAGAAGCAGGCACACCCATGTCCTGATAAGTGCGCTCGATCGCGGCAACGGCATCCGACAGCGCCACGCCTTCGGGCAAGTTGAACGACACCGTCACCGCCGGGAACTGGTCGAGGCGGCCTACCGACAGCAAACTATCTGCCTGACTGACCTTGACCAGCCCGGTCAGCGGCACCGTACCCCCGGACATGGTCTGCACATAGATATGATCAAGCGCTGAAGGGTCTTGACGATATTGGGGTGCCACTTCGAGCACGACCCGGTACTGGGCAGACTGCGTAAAAATAGTCGAAATCTGACGCTGGCCGAAAGCGTCGTACAAGGCTTCGCTAATGGCCGACAACGTCACACCAACGCGTGCGGCCGCATCGCGGTCAACGGTTAAGGTGGTTTGCAGGCCGCGAGTTTGCAGGTCGTCGGTAACGTCTGCCAGCTCGGGTTGCGCAGACAAGGCGTCGACAAACTTTGGCACCCATTCGTAAAGCACCGACGGCTCCGGATCTGACAACGACAGCTGATACTGAGTACGGCTGACCCGGTCATCGATGGTCAGGTCTTGAACCGGCTGCATGAAAACCGCCAGCCCCGACACCGGTTTCAATTGCTCTTGTAAACGCTGAATGATGGTTTGAGCGTTGTCACTGCGTTCACTCAGAGGACGCAGGGCGATTTGCATGCGCCCGGTATTTAGCGTCACGTTGGTGCCATCTACGCCTATAAACGATGTCACCTGTTCCACGTCGGGGTCTTCGGCAATAATGCGGGCGGCGTCTTGCTGAAGCCGCGCCATACCGCCAAACGAGATCGACTGCTCGCCCTGGCTGATGGCTTGTATCAGGCCCGTATCTTGTTGCGGGAAAAACCCCTTGGGCACCCATACATACAGCAAGGCTGTCAGCAGCAAAGTACCCAGCGCCACCCATAAGGTGGTGCGCTGATGCGACAACACCCACACCAGCCCCCGGTCGTAACTTCGTATCAGGCCGTCGATCCACCGCCCCAGACGCTGCTGCAAGGGCCCCAACTGATCTTCAGACTCTGCGCGCAACAAGCGCGCGCACATCATGGGCGTCAGTGTTAACGAAATAACCAGCGACAGCAAAATCGCCACGGCCAATGTAATGGCGAACTCGCTGAACAGCCGACCGATGACATCACTCATGAAAAGCAACGGAATCAGGACCGCCACCAATGACAGCGTCAGCGACACCAGCGTAAACCCGATTTGCGCGGCGCCCTTCAGGGCAGCCTGAAGCGGCGACAGGCCTTCTTCAAGGTGACGGGCGATGTTTTCGATCATGACAATGGCATCATCGACCACAAACCCGGTGGCAATGGTCAGGGCCATGAGGGTTAGGTTATTAATACTGAACCCGGCCAGATACATGATGGCAAACGTACCCACCAACGACAGCGGCACCACCACACTGGGTATAAAAGTAGCCGTCCAGGTACGTAAAAAAACAAATGTCACCAGCACCACCAGCGTAATCGCCAGCACCATCTCGGTCTGCACGTGGCGTACTGCCTCGCGAATGGTCTGGGTACGGTCTGAAGCCACCGCGACATCAACGCCGGCCGGCAACCCCTGACGCAATTCGGGCAATAGCGCCTTGACCCGGTCTACCACCTGGATCACATTGGCCCCTGGCTGGCGCTGGATATTCAGCAAAATAGCCGGTGTGGTGCCCACCCATGCCGCCTGCCGGATATTCTCGGCGTCACGTACCACTTGCGCCACATCCCCCAGCCGCAATGCCCCCTGGTTTTCGTACGCCAGAATAAGGGCCTCGTAGTCATCGGGAGATCGCAGCTGATCGTTTGCATTAATGGTTGTCGAACGCTCGGGGCCGTCGAGGTTGCCCTTGGGCTGATTGACGTTGGCCGACAAAATGGCGCTACGCACCGATGACAGCGTCAGATTTCGGGACGACAAGGCCTGCGGGTCGACCTGAACCCGCACCGCCGGCCGCTGCCCGCCGGCAATACTGACCAGCCCCACCCCGGAAATTTGCGACAGCTTCTGGGCAACACGCAAATCGATCAGGTCGCGCACCTGATACAAGGGCAATGTAGGCGACGTAATGGCCAGACTGATTACCGCCGTATCGGCTGGATTCACCTTGTTGTACACCGGCGGCGCAGGCAGGTCGTTGGGCAGCAGATTTGACGCCGCATTTATGGCCGCCTGCACCTCTTGCTCGGCGACATCCAGCGGCACATCAAGGCCAAACTGCAACGTAATTTGAGACGAGCCACCTGAACTGGTGGAAGACATTTGCGTGAGCCCGGACATCTGCCCGAACTGCCGTTCGAGCGGCGACGTGACCAACGCTGTCATCACATCGGGGCTCGCGCCCGGATACAAGGTCGACACCTGAATGGTGGGGTAATCAACCTCGGGCAAGGCCGACACCGGCAACATGCGATACGCCAGAATGCCGGCGATAAGCAGGGCCACCATCGCCAGCGTCGTGGCAACAGGGCGCAAAATGAATTGGCGTGACAGATTCACGGCAGCCCTCAAGGTTCAATAATTTGAACGCGCGTCCCGTTTCGCAAACGGTCCACGCCATCGGTCACCACCCTTTGACCTGCCGTCAAACCCTCGACCACGGCCACCCGACGATTTTCGATGGTGCCCGTCACAATGGGCTGCACGGTGACGGTGTTGTCGTCGGCCACCAAATATACAAACGCCCCGGCCGACCCTTGCTGCACGGCCTGAGTCGGGATAATGATGGCGTCTGGCTGTGTACTGACACGCAGGCGCACATTGACAAACTGATTCGGAAACAGCGTTTCGTCCTGGTTTTCGAATGTCGCTTTAAGCCGCACCGTACCCGTTGCGATATCGATCTGGTTATCTATTGAAGATAATTCGCCTGTGGCCAGCACGCGGCGTTCGGCGCTGTCGAACAGGTCGACCACCAGAGGCTGGCCCTGATTAAAGCGCTCGAGCACCGCCGGCAACTGCGCCTGGGGCAACGAAAACACCACCGAAATCGGCTGGGTTTGGGTGATAACCACCAAGCCTTCGGTGCTGCCCGCCGAAATCAAATTGCCCTGATCGACCACCCGCAGGCCCAACCGTCCACCGATCGGGGCTGTAATCCGCGTGAACTCTAGCTGCAAGCGTGCACTGTCGACATTGGCCTGATCGGTTTTTTGAGCGCCCAGATACTGCTGAACGAGCGCCTGCTGGGCTTCGAGCTGCTGACGCGCCAGCGAATTCTGACGAAACAGCTGCTCGTAGCGTTTCAGGTCTTGGCGGGCATTATTCAGTTGTGCAACGTTTTGAGCCTGCTGGCCCAGCGCCTGATCAAGTTGAACCTGATAGGGGCGCGGGTCGATTTGCGCCAACAGGTCTCCGGCCTTTACTTTCTGGCCATCCGTAAAGAATATTTTTTGCAATTCCCCATCGACCCGGCTGCGCACTGTCACGGTATTGAACGCGGTAACCGTGCCCACAGCCGTGAATATGTTCTGTATTGGCCCTTGTTCGACAGGCGCCACCCTGACAGGCACGGCCATTGCCGCCATACCCGGTGGCCCGCCCGGGCGTGCGCCGGCGGGCTGGCCCGGCGCCTGGTTTGCACCCCCTGGGCCAGCAGGTTGGCCTGAACCACTCCACAAAAAATAGCCCAGCCCCAATGCGCCAAGCACCACCAGCGCCAGGAGCCCCTTGCGTAACCCATACCGATTTCTTGACTGCGATTCGGACATGCACCGTCCCCGATTTTTATTGGAGTGAGAATGCTTGCAATTTTCGCCGATAAAAACAAAAACGCGCGACCTGGCCGCGACGTTCTGAAATCAAACGCAACAATTACGTGACAAAAGCAAGCGAAAACGCAGAGGCCTGCAGCCGGGGCATAGCGCATCAGCGCCATAAGCCGCCAAGAGATACGCAGGCTGGACGGCCACGCAAGCCGGAAAATGAACGCGCCGGGCCGTAGCGCGACGGCTAGAAGTTACAACGGGACAGCCGGAATGGAATGCGCTGGGTGACAGAAATGGGCTTGAGCTCGTTGTCTTGCATTGAAAACCGCACCCAAATGACGTATTTGTTTGCGCTCATTTCGGGGAAGACCCCCAAGGCCGGGTCAACCCAAACGCGCAACAGCTGAAACGTTTTACCCGTCAGCATTTCTTGATAAGCCCCTTGTGGTGCTTCGAGATCGACCGGGTTACCCGACTCGCGCAGCAAACGCAAAATAAGCGCCAGGCCGTTGTACAGCGGCATGAAAGGGTCGACCCATTGCTGCAGGTCGCTCATGCGGACTTGGGCCGGTTTGATTTGCCAGGCATAATACGACGGGATGTCGGCCGGAGAGGACCCACCCGGCACCGTCAGCCGGCCACGCAAACTGGCCAGCCATTCGTTGTCGCGCAAAACCTGGCCAATACGCCCCTGGGCGGCCAGCTCGGTAGTTGCCCGCTCGATATCGGCCAGCATTTTGTCGACCGTTTCGACATCGACCCCGGGGTGCTGGCGCAAACCGCCCAGCGCCGCCCGCTGTCGGTCAAGGTCTTGCAAAACCGACCCCCGCAAGTCGGTACGTTCGCAAACTTCGAGAAGGTCGAACAGGGTGGCCATGGCCACTTGATGATGGTTGACGTCTTCCTGATTGGCGAAAAAAAACAAACGCCCGAACAAATGCTCGACCCTAAGCAAGGATCGAACGCGTTCGTTACAGGGATATTCGTACAAAATCACTGGACCAGCTACCTTATTGCTTTGTGTATTCTATGAATGAGCACCCAGCACACACCACTTGTCGTGCAACTGCCTGGCACGGTGCTGCAATTGTTCCGGTGTGGTTTGGCCATCGTTAAGGACAACGTCGTGGGCGACGGCCAGACGCGCCTCGCGGGTGGCTTGTGCCATCATGATACGCCTAATGGCTTCAGGCGTCAGCCCGCTTCGCGCCTGAACCCGGGCGATCTGGGTTTCCGGGTCGCAATCGACCACGCAAACCCGGTCTACTCGGCTAACCCAACGCTTCGACTCGACCAGCAGCGGCACAACGAAGACAAGATAACACCCCGAAGCCACCTCGGCCTGCGCTTGTGTAACCTGGGCTATCAACGGGTGAATAATCGCTTCCAGACGGCCGCGCGCCTCGGCATCTTGAAACACAAGCTCACGCATTGCCGCACGATCGAGCGCTGCATCGGGCGTTAAAACCCCGTTGCCAAAGGCAGCGCGTATCGGTTCGATGGCCAGGCCACCCGGGGCAGTAAGCTGGTGCGCAATGACATCGGTGTCGATTACTGCGGCCCCCCAGGCCTGAAACAAGTCAGCCACCCGGGTTTTGCCCGAGCCGATTCCGCCGGTGAGTCCGATTTTAAGCATTTGATTGGCCTGTTTTAGTCACAGACCGCATTTTAGGGCGAGACCACCCATAAAAACACCGCCCCGGCGGCAGAGAGGCACGGCCCGAACGGGAAAGCGCCCGTGAACCCCGGCCGACGACTGAGTAAAAGCGCCGTAAACACGCCCATTATGCAAGCCAGCAATAACACCCAGGGCAACGCCGCCAGCCCAACCCAGGCCCCCAACGCGGCTGCAAGCTTGAAGTCGCCGCCACCCATGCCGTCGTGCCCCCTGGCCCAACGGTACAGCCGGAAGATTGAAAATAAAAACCCATAGCCCGCCATAGCGCCGCCCAGGGCCTGCATGACCCCAACCCCGTACCCCAGCCACGACCAGGCCAGGCCCGCCCACATCAACGGCAATGTCAGCTCGTCGGGCAGAAAACCGGTATACCAGTCGGCAACCGCCAGCACGCCCAATACCGACAAAACCAGAACGAACGCAAACATACCCGCCAGCCCATACGACATGCCCCCGGCCCTCAGGGCCAGCCCCACCCCCGCCAGCGCCCCCAACAAGGCCCAGAATGCACCGTACTGCCAACGCCATCGCACAGGCACATTAACCGAATCGGCAAGCGAAAATGCCCGCACAACCCGGTGCGTGTAACGCAGACCGGCGCAGTGCACCAAAAGCCCCGCCACCAAACCGCCCCCCAGATACAACAACCATAACCCGCCTGACAAGCCGGCCAAGTGCGCCAGCGCCTCGAGCGCGCCGTCCGGGGGATTACCGGCGTGCAGATAGTTGCGTAGAATAAGCGCTGAATCGAATTCTTGATGGAACATCAGCATGCCCGCCCTGAAGAAGCCCACTTTCCGTTTCGGCCTTTTGGCCGTCATTAGCGCCTTTGCCCTTGCCGGTTGCGCAAAGCAGCAATCCCCCGGTTACTACGAAACAGGCCCCGAGTCGACGCTGTCTGATGCGCGATCGCAGGCCCAGGGGCGCAATGGTAAACGCGCGCCGTCACAACTTCAGTTGGGCTTTGGCGACACCGCCGAAAAACCCGCCACCGAGCCAACCGAAAACGCACCACGCGCCACTGTGGCCACCATACGCCCCCTGCTTGAAGCCAAAACCTTTTTAGGCACAACACCCTGCCTGCCTGAAGGCCAAGATTGCCCGGCCACACGCATTACCTTGACCATGGCCCCCGACGGCGAGTGGCGGGCCCGCACCGTACAACTGGGGACATCCAACCCGGTAACCACCTTCGAGCAAGGCTGCTGGGTTGTTGTCGGCACCAACCCCTGGCGTGTCGTACTCGAAACCGACACCAAGGCCACCAAAGAACGGCTTACCTTCCAAACCGACAACATCTTGCGTATAGATGCCATCAACGACAACCGTCCGACGCTTGATTACCACCTGACACGTCAGGCCGAAGTTGACGGCATCACCGAAATGAACGCCCGCCCCAAGCTGAACTGCCGGCCCTGAACATTCTGGGCAATGTCGGCCAAAGGCGGTGCACACCCCTAGGGGTTAATGCGGTTGGGGTTCGTGCAACGACATCATGACCTGCCCGGCCAGCTCGACGGCGTTGCGCACTTTCAGCTTCTGGAAAATACGCGCGCGGTGGGCTTCTATTGTGCGCTGCGACACCCCCAGCTCTGAGGCAATAACCTTGTTGGCCGTACCCCTGACAACATATTGCATGACGTCGCGTTCGCGCGGGGTAAGCACGGCCATAGCCTGGTCTTTGGTATAGGTAAATGTCATATCCGGATGTCTCCTGTGTTGTTATGTCGGCCGATTGTTCCACGTAAAGTAACGGCTGTCTGCTGACAGATCTGACAGGGTAAAAACCGAGGCCCCGACAAACGGGGCCTCAAATGACATCGGGCGCGCGCCAGACGCGTGGGTTAAAACACCTCGAGATTGTCGATAAGTCGTGTTGCCCCCAGCTTGGCGGCCGACAGCACCACCAGCGGCTCCCGTGCTTTGATTTCTTCGACCGATGGGGCGCCCAGATCGCGCTGGCGCCGCAGCGTCAGGTAATCAACATCCCACCCGCGGCCCGTCAACCGGCTTATGGCCGCCTGCGTCAGCTCGACCGCATCGGTTGCCCCGGCCTGCAACTGATCTTGAATTGTGCTCAGGCAAGCATAAAGCTGCGGCGCCTCGGCGCGCTCTTCGGGTGACAGGTAACGATTGCGTGAAGACAACGCCAGGCCGTCGACATCGCGCACGGTTTCGTGAGCCAAAATTTTTACAGGCAACTGAAACTGGCGGCACATATTGCGCACCACCATAAGCTGCTGGTAGTCTTTTTTGCCAAAAACGGCCACACGAGGCTGCACACACGAAAAAAGCTTGAGCACGACCGTACTGACGCCCGTAAAAAAGCCGGGCCTGAACTCGCCTTCGAGGATACCGCCCAGGTCGGGAGGCGGCAGAATCTGGTAGCTTTGGGGCTCGGGGTACATCTCTTTTTCATGGGGCGCAAAAAGCACGTACACGTCACGTTCGCGCTCGAGCTTTTCGATGTCGGCCTGCAGCGTACGCGGATAACGATCGAAGTCTTCGTTGGGCCCGAACTGCAGCCGGTTCACAAAAATACTGGCGACCACCGGGTCACCATGCTGGCGTGCCAGCTTCATGAGCGACAGGTGACCCTGGTGCAAGTTGCCCATGGTGGGCACAAACGACACGCGCAACTGCCCGCGCAGCTGGTCACGCAACTCTTCGATGGTATGAACGACTTTCAAATAGGTCTCCGTAGGCGGGCGTATTAATCGACTGCGCGAATATACGCCAAACGCACGTAAATTGGGGCGTAGGGCTCGGCCTGCGTAATTTCGAGCAACGACTCTCTTGCAAGCTCGAGCATGGCCAGGAAATGCACGACGACAACCGGCACGCCCTGGCCGCTTCTAACGGCTTCGTCAAACAGCTGGGTGAATTCGAGAAACCTGACATCGGACAAACGGCGCAAGATTTTAGTCATGTGCTCACGCACCGACAATTGTTCGCGCGTAATTTTATGATGCGCATTCAGACTGGCGCGTTTCAAGATGTCGGCCCAGGCCTGGCGCAGGTCTTCAGGTGAAACATCGGGCAGCATGCGCTCGACCTGGATGTCCATGAAAGCGTGCGCACGCTGGAAATCGCGACCCAACACCGGTAACGCATTAAGCTTTTGCGCAGCCAGTTTCATTTGCTCGTATTCAAGCAAACGGCGTACCAGCTCGGCGCGCGGGTCGTCAGGCTCTTCGCCGGTATCGGTTTTTTTAACCGGCAACAGCATACGCGATTTGATCTCGATCAGCAGCGCGGCCATCAGGAGGTACTCGCCGGCCAGTTCCAGGTTATGTGACCGGATTTGCTCGACGTAAGACAAGTATTGCTGCGTCACCTCGGCCATCGGGATGTCGAGCACATTGAAATTTTGCTTGCGAATCAGATAAAGCAGCAGATCGAGCGGCCCCTGAAATGTTTCGAGGAACACCTCAAGGGCGTCGGGCGGAATATAAAGGTCTTGTGGCAGCGCAAACAGCGGCTCGCCGTAAAGGCGCGCCAACGCGACGTGGTCGACAACGTCGGGCGTACTGTCGACACTGGGATCAACCAGCGCAGACAGGTCGGGAGGCGTTGCGCCCGGACCAGCCATCAGGCTTATTTAGTTTGGTAAACGTAGGCCGACTGCACAACACGCCCGGCTTTGAACTGCTCTTGGAGCTCGGGGTCGATATGCTTGTCCCACAAGCGTGCCCGGCCCTCGCGCTGACGCTGCTCGGTATCGGGGTGCGCTTGTTTGAACTGCTTGAGGAACTGGGTGATTTCAGATTCGTAATTCTTGGCCATAACCTGGGCTCGCTAAAATAACAGACACGCAAAATTGCCTTTAACCCGCAAGTTTACTTCAGCCGGGTAAAGTTAGAATCTACCCATGAGCAGCACACCCTCCCCCCACTTATCAAATCGCGAACGCGCGGCCATACGCATGATCCCGTTCATTGTGGGGTGCGCCCTGTTCATGCAAATGCTCGACGCCACCGTCGTGGCAACCGCCATTCCTGCCATGGCCGCGGCGCTTGATACCACGCCGGTCAAAATGAACGTGGCCATCACCAGCTATTTGCTGGCGCTGGCGGTGTTTGTGCCCATTAGCGGATGGGCGGGCGAACGCTTCGGCGCCCGCAAAGTATTCATTGTGGCCATTGTTCTGTTTTCGGCCGCGTCGGTAGCCTGCGCGCTGTCGCAAAATCTGCCGCAACTGGTCATCGCCCGGTTGTTTCAGGGGCTGGCCGGGGCCATGATGGTACCCGTGGGCCGGATCATCATGCTGCAACGCACCCCAAAAGAAGACCTGCTCAAGGCTATGTCGTTCCTGGCGATGCCGGCCCTTTTAGGCCCGATTATCGGGCCACCCCTGGGCGGCTTTCTGGTCACCTACGCCTCGTGGCACTGGATATTCCTGATCAACGTCCCCGTGGGTGCGCTGGGTATTTATTTGATTATGAAATACATTCGCCCCGACCTGCCCGCCCACGCCCGGCGCCTGGACTGGCTGGGCTTTATGCTTAGCGGCATTGCGCTGGCCACATTGGTGTGGGGGTTTGAGTCCATCGGGAACGCCGACGCAACGCGCCTGCAAACCCTGGGGCTGATCAGCATCGGCGCAAGCTGCGGCTTGCTGTATGTGTGGCATGCCCGCCATCACCCCCACCCCATCCTTGACCTCAGCCTGCTGCGTATCCCGTCTTTTGCCATATCGGTGCTTGGCGGCAACCTGTGCCGGTTCACCGTGGGCGCCACCCCCTTCCTGCTGGCCATTTTGCTGCAAGTCGCCTTCGACATGTCGGCCTTCGCCGCAGGCCTGATTTCGTTTACAGGGGCCGCCGGCGCCCTGCTCATGAAGTTCATTGCAACGCGCGTCATAGAAACCTTCGGGTATAAAAGAGTGCTGACGATAAATGCGCTGATCTCCGGTGGTTTCACGGCAGCCTGTGCGTTTTTCGAGGCCTCAACACCCTTTTGGGTCATGGTCGCCATTCTGGCAGTGGGCGGCGTATTTCGCTCGCTGCAGTTCACGGCCGTCAATACACTCACCTACGCCCAACTCACGTCGGCACAAATGAGCAAAGCCAGCACATTCGCCGCCATGGCGCAGCAATTGGGAATAAGCCTTGGGGTGGGTTGTGCGGCACTGATCATGAACATCAGCATGAACGCCCGCGGCGCGGCAACATTGGCGCAAGACGACGTTGCCTGGGCATTTGCGGCTATCGGGGCCATTACCGCACTATCGTTCTTTTCGTTTATACGCCTGCCCGCCAATGCCGCAGAACAGCTACACCAAAAGAAAAGACCATAAGCGGCAAGAAATAACCGCAAGCGCTTTACCGGCCGCCTGGCGTGGGCTCGTCTTCCAGCAGCATCACCAGTTTGCAATCGGGCCGGACCGCCAGGTTGAAGGTAATTTGCCGGTAAAAGACCTTGCCCAGGTCAGGATGATAAAACCCGCGCCGGCCGCCCTCGCGTTCAACCACGGTTTGCCGCGTCCACCAGTGCGCAAAAGTGGGGCTTGCGGCCAGCAAGGCATCTATCAGGCGGCTGATCTGGGGCGCGTCGGTATGCGCCACCGTGTCGGCACGAAACTCGGCCACAACCCGTCGCGCCCGCGTTTCCCAATCGACGACCAAATCGAGCGCTGCAGGGTCGAGAAAGATATAGCGCAACAGATTGGGAGAGGCCTCGCCGCCGGGCCAACCACCAAAGAGCCGTTCAAGCGGTACATTGCGAGCCAACACATTCCAGGCCCTGTCAATAATGTAAGCGGGCACAACAATGCTGTCGACGCATGCCTGCAAACCTTCCGGCAACTCTTCGGGAGCCTCTTTACCGTGGTCAGGGTCGGCGCACTCGGCCAGCTCGAACAAATAATGGCGTTCGGCGCGCGTCATGTGCAGCACGTCGGCCAGACGCGCCCAGACGTGGGCCGACACGGAGACGTCGCGCCCTTGCTCGATCCAGGTGTACCAGGTGATGCTGATCCCCGCCAGCTGGGCCACCTCTTCGCGGCGCAACCCGGGCGTGCGCCGCCGCAAGCCCGCGGGCAACCCCACACTTGACGGCGTCACCCGGGCCCGAACGCTGCGCAGGAACTCGCCCAAGGCACGTCGCCGGGCCTGTCCCGGGGGATGATCGGACGCCGCTGCCGAAGACCGGGGTTCGGCGTCCATGGTTTACTTCAACCCAAGAATACTGGACAACGTACGACGTACATCGTCTTCTGGCCGGCCGCTGCGCTGAACGTAGTCGGCTAATTGGTCGGCACCAATATTGCCCACATTGAAATACTGCGACTGCGGGTGGCTGAAATAGAAACCCGACACACTGGACGCCGGATACATGGCGTAGCTGTCAGTCAGCTGCATCTGGATATCGTCAGCATCGAGCACTTGGAACAGCTCTTTTTTGATGATGTGTTCCGGGCAAGCCGGG
Source organism: Pusillimonas minor (assembly GCF_014237865.1). Taxonomy (GTDB): domain Bacteria; phylum Pseudomonadota; class Gammaproteobacteria; order Burkholderiales; family Burkholderiaceae_B; genus Neopusillimonas; species Neopusillimonas minor. The sequence continues at coordinate 59,654 of NZ_JACJUU010000011.1, read as the reverse complement.
TAGCCCGGTGCGGGGCGAATACCCTGATATTTCTCGGCAATCATGGCCTCGTTGTCGAGGGCTTCGGCAGGCACATAGCCCCATAAGTCGGTACGAACCCGGGCATGCAGGCACTCGGCAAAGGCCTCGGCGAAACGGTCGGCCAATGCCTTGATCATAATGACCGAATAATCGTCGTTCTGCTTCTCGAATTCGGCTTCCCATTTTTCAATACCCAACCCGCCCGTAACCGCAAACATGCCAATGTAATCGGCCACGCCCGACGACTTGGGCGCAATGAAGTCGGCCAGGCATTTGTTGTCGACGCCCTCGCGCTTGACGCCTTGCTGGCGAACATTGCGCCAGGTAAACAACACTTCACTGCGGCTTTCGTCGGTGTAGATTTCGATATCGTCGTCATTGACCGTATTGGCCGGGTAAAACGCCACTGCGCCGTTGGCCGTCAGCCAGCGGCCGTCGATAATTTTGCGCAACATGGCCTGCCCTTCGGCAAAGACTTTTTGGGCCTGTTCGCCCACCACCTTGTCTTGCAAAATGGCGGGGTACTGCCCGAACAGGCTCCAGGTCTGGAAGAACGGCGTCCAGTCGATGTAGCGCGCCAGCTCGGCCAGGTCGTAGTTTTTGAAAGCGCGACGCCCAATAAACTTGGGACGCGGCGGCGTATACGCCGACCAGTCGATTACCGGCTTGTTGGCCCGCGCCTGCGCAATGCTGACCATGGGCGTTTCTTTGCGGTTGGCGTGGCGCTCGCGAACCTGGTCGTACTCTTTGGCCAGGTCATCGAGATAAACCTGACTTTGGTCAGACATCAGGTTGGTGGCGACACCCACCGACCGGCTGGCATCGGGCACATAAATTACCGGCCCGCTGTAATTGGGCGCAATTTTTACGGCGGTATGCACCCGGCTGGTGGTTGCACCGCCCACCAGCAAAGGCATTTTCCGGCTACGGAAGTAGTCGTCACGCTCCATTTCGGACGCCACGTAAGCCATTTCTTCAAGGCTTGGAGTAATCAGGCCAGACAGCCCGACCATGTCGGCGTTCTCTTCTTTGGCTTTGGCCAGAATTTCGGCACAAGGCACCATCACGCCCATATTGACGACTTCGAAGTTGTTGCACTGAAGCACAACCGTAACGATGTTTTTGCCAATATCGTGTACGTCACCCTTAACCGTCGCCATGACGATTTTGCCCTTGGCGCGTACGTCACCACCTGCAGCAGCAATCTGGCGCTTTTCTTCTTCAATAAAAGGCACCAGGTGCGCAACCGCCTGCTTCATGACCCGGGCAGACTTGACCACTTGCGGCAGGAACATCTTGCCGGCGCCAAACAGGTCACCCACCACATTCATGCCGTCCATCAACGGCCCTTCGATAACCTGAATGGGTCGGCCGCCTTGATCGGCGATTTTCTGGCGGACCTCTTCGGTATCTTCAACAATGAACGTTGTAATGCCGTGCACCAGCGCGTGGCTCAATCGTTGCTCGACCGGGTTCTGACGCCACGTCAGATCTTCTTCTCTTTTCGTGCCCGCGCCTTTGACGGTCTCGGCGTACTCGACCAGGCGCTCGGTCGGCGTGCGCGTATCGGCGTCATCGACCTTGCCCAGCGGCGTCTGGCGGTCAAGCACTACGTCTTCGATCAGATCGAGCAAACGCTTGTCGATATCTTGATAAACACCCAGCTGGCCGGCGTTGACGATCCCCATCGTCATGCCTTCCTGGATGGCGTAATACAGGAATACCGTATGAATGGCTTCGCGAACCGCCTCGTTACCCCGGAACGAGAAACTGACGTTGGACACGCCACCCGACACACGGGCATGGGGCAGGTTCTGGGTAATCCAGCGCGTGCCCTCGATGAAGTCGACCGCGTAGTGGTTGTGCTCTTCGATACCGGTGGCAATGGCAAAAACGTTGGGGTCGAAAATAATATCTTCGGGCGGGAAACCAACCTCTTCAACCAGCAGCTTGTACGCCAGCCCGCAAATGTCGATACGGCGCTGAAGCGTGTCGGCCTGACCTTTTTCGTCGAAAGCCATGACAACGGCCGCGGCACCATACTTGCGGCACAGGCGTGCCTGCGCCAGAAACGCATCGACCCCTTCTTTCATGGAGATAGAATTGACGACCGCCTTGCCCTGCACGCACTTCAGCCCGGCCTCGATGACTTCCCATTTCGAGCTGTCGATCATGATGGGCACGCGGGAGATATCGGGCTCGGACGCCACCATATTCAGGAACCGGCGCATGCACGAGACCGAGTCCAACATGGCCTCGTCCATGTTGATGTCGATGATTTGCGCACCGTTCTCGACCTGCTGACGCGCCACGGCCAGCGCTTCGTCGTATTTTTCTTCGCGAATCAGCCGCAAGAACATTTTGCTGCCGGTCACGTTGGTGCGCTCGCCCACGTTGATAAACAGCGCGTTTTCGTCGAAATTCAGGGCTTCAAGCCCGGACAACCGCGTCATGACGGGGATCTCGGGCACCTGCCGCACGGGCAGGTCTTTAACACGGTCGGCAATGGCGCGGACGTGGTCGGGCGTCGTCCCGCAGCAGCCGCCCACCATATTGACCAAACCCGCCGTTGCAAATTCGCGCAGCAACGATGAGGTGTCTTCGGGGGTTTCGTCGAAACCGGTTTCGGCCATGGGGTTGGGCAAACCGGCATTGGGATAAACGCAAACGTAGGTGTCGCACACCTTTGACAATTCGGCCACGTAGGGGCGCATGAGCGCCGCACCCAACGCGCAGTTCAGGCCAACCGTAACCGGGCGGGCGTGACGAACCGAATTCCAGAAGGCCTCGACGGTTTGGCCGGACAAAATACGACCGGACGCATCGGTTACCGTGCCCGAAATCATGACGGGCAAGCGCACGCCGCGCGCCTCGAAAACGCTTTCGACGGCAAAAATCGCTGCCTTGGCATTCAGCGTGTCGAAAATGGTTTCGATCAGGACGATGTCAATCCCGCCATCGAGCAAGCCCTCAAGCTGTTCGGTGTAAGCCACACGCAGCTCGTCGAACGTCACATTACGGGCCGCCGGGTCGTTGACATCGGGCGAAATAGAAGCGGTTTTAGGTTGAGGCCCCAGTGCGCCGGCCACAAACCGGGGTTTGTCGGGTGTGCTGAACTCGTCGCAGGCCTGACGCGCCAGCCGCGCCGACTCGAGGTTCAGTTCGTAGGCCAGACCAGGCAGGCCGTAGTCGCCCTGGGCAATTGACGTGGCGCCAAAGGTATTGGTTTCAATAACATCGGAGCCGGCCTCGAGGTACTGGCGGTGAATCTCGAGAATGATGTCGGGCCGCACCAATGACAACAGCTCGTTGTCGCCCTTGACGTCGCTGGAGTGATCGGCAAAGCGCTCGCCCCGAAAGTCTTGTTCGGACAGTTTGTATCGCTGGATCATTGTCCCCATGGCGCCATCGAGGACCAGAATGCGGGACGCGAGCAAACGGACGAACTCGGCGCCATGAGTGTAAGACGACAAAGGATAGGGCAACTTGGGATAGGACACGCGTCAAGACCTGTTGAAAAAAAAGACAATTTTGTCCCGTATTGTAGCTTCATGACCCGCGACCCACAGCACGAAAGCGGCGCTGACTCTACAATATGACCATTCGAAGGCACTCTGAATCCGCATAAACCAACCATGAACTCCAACGACCTCTTCACGCTGGCCGGCAAAACCTACGCATCCCGTTTGCTGGTTGGCACCGGTAAATACAAAGACTTCCAGGAAACCCGCGAGGCCATCGACGCCAGCGGCGCCGACATCGTCACGGTGGCTATTCGCCGTACCAACATTGGCCAGAACGCCAACGAACCGAACCTGCTCGACTTCCTGCCGCCCTCACGCTTTACCATTTTGCCCAACACCGCCGGCTGCTTTACCGCCGACGACGCGGTGCGCACGTTGCGGCTGGCTCGCGAGCTGCTCGACGGCCATGCCCTCGTCAAACTCGAGGTATTGGGTAGCGCCGACAACCTCTTCCCCAACATGCCCGAAACCCTGAAGGCGGCCAAAACCCTGGTCGACGACGGCTTTGACGTCATGGTTTATTGCACCGACGACCCGATCCAGTGCCGCATGCTCGAAGATATCGGTTGTGTGGCCGTCATGCCACTGGCCTCGCTTATCGGGTCTGGCATGGGCATTCTTAACCCCTGGAACCTGCGCCTCATCATCGACCAGGCCAGCGTCCCCGTGCTGGTCGACGCCGGCGTGGGCACGGCCTCCGACGCGGCCATCGCCATGGAACTGGGCTGCGACGGGGTACTGATGAACACAGCCATTGCCGGTGCCCAAAACCCCGTCCTCATGGCCAGCGCCATGAAAAAAGCCGTTGAGGCTGGCCGTGAAGCGTTTCTTGCCGGTCGCATGCCGCGCAAATTTTATGCGGCCAGCCCCAGCTCGCCCACCGAAGGTTTAATTCAGTCCAAAACCAAGTCATGACCCCCAATACGCTCACCATCGCAAGCGTCGACCCCTCCGGCGGCGCCGGTATTCTTGCCGACATCAAAGCCATGAGTGCACTGGGCGCCTATGGCACCGCGGTCGTGGCAGCGCTTACTGCGCAAAACACCCTGGGCGTCACCGGCATCGCGCCGGTACCGCCCGACTTTGTCGCGCAACAAATCGACACCTTGTTCAGCGATGTACGCATTGACGCTGTAAAAATCGGCATGCTGGGCCAACAGCCGGTAACGCGCACCGTGGCCGAACGTCTTGCCCACTGGAAGCCGGCGCACATTGTGCTTGACCCGGTCATGATCGCGAAAAGCGGCGATGCCTTGCTCGAAAAACCAGCGATTGCCGAGCTGCGGGAAAGCTTGCTGCCTCTGGCAACAGTCATGACACCCAATTTGCCCGAAGCGGGGGTATTGCTCGAAACCAGCCCGGTCGAGACCCTGAAAGAAATGCGCCGCATGGCCGAACGCCTGCGCCGGCTCATGAACGACAATGGTCACCGATGGGTGTTCCTGAAAGGGGGCCATCTGCCCGGCAACGACACCATCGATGTCCTGTACGATGGCGACAAGCTCATCGAGTTACCGGGTCAGCGCATTGCCACGCGCAACACGCACGGCACGGGCTGCACGTTGTCTGCTGCACTGGCTGCACTGCTGCCGCAAACCGACAGCTTCCCCGAAGCAGCACAGCGCGCCAAAGACTATCTGGTGTCGGCCATCTTGCGTGCCGACGATCTTGCCGTTGGGCATGGCCACGGCCCGGTCCATCATTTCCACCAATGGTGGTGAACGGCTCGGGGCGCCGCCGGCGCCCACGAATGGGTACAATAGGTTCATCTTTATTTTTGCATCGAATGTTATGAACGCCACCGGTCTCTCCGACACCGAACAAGCCCGTTTCAATATGGTCGAACAGCAAATTCGACCCTGGAACGTCTTCGACAAAAAAGTGCTCCAGGCCCTTTTCGACGTCCCTCGCGAGCGCTTTGTGCCGCAAGGCATGCAAGCCATGGCGTTCTCCGATGTCGAGCTGCCGCTCATCATCAATGCCATCGATTCGCACGAAACCATGCTGACGCCCAAAGTCGAGGCCCGGCTGGCGCAAGATCTCTTGCTCGAACCCACCGACTGCGTCCTCGAAATCGGCACCGGTTCGGGTTACCAGGCCGCCTTGCTCGGTCGTCTGGCCCAACAAGTCACCACCGTCGAAATCGACAGCCGTATCGCGGCCTTTGCTACCGAACACCTGCAGCGCGAGCACATCAATAATGTCAACGTCGAGGTGGGCGACGGCCATGCAGGCTGGGGAACCGCCGAATACGACGCCATTTTGCTGACCGGCTCGGTACCCGTCATTCCCGATGCACTCAAGTACCAATTGTGTGTGGGCGGTCGTATGGTGGTGGTGGTGGGCAACCAGCCCGTAATGACGGCCTACCGCATTACACGCACCAGCGCCGCCAGCTTCGAAACCCAGTCGCTATTCGACACCGTCATCAAGCCGCTGCGTGGCACGGCGCAACCTCAGTTCAAATTCTGAATGCGCGGGCGTCGGTGGCATCTCTTTGCAAGCGCCACACTGGCGCTGTGGGCAGGGTCGGTATCGGCCCAAACACAAAACCTGCTCGACATCTGGGGCAAGGCGCTTGAGCGCGACCCGGTATTTGCCTCGGCCAAAGCCAACCGCAACGCCATCCTCGAGAAAGTCCCTCAGGCGCGCGCCCAGCTACTGCCCTTTTTAACCGGCAGCACAGGCGCCGAACTCGACGACGTCCGCCGCACCAACCTCGACCGCGACAGCACCGAAAAAAGAGGCCTCTGGGCCGTCACCCTGACCCAGCCCATTATCGACATCGCCGCCTGGGAACAGCTCAAGCAATCACAGCTCGAAGCCGAATCAGCCGACCTGGCCGTACAACAGGCCTGGCAAGACCTGCTGCTACGCGTTGCCCAGGCCTATTTCGGGGTACTGGCCGCGCAAGACACCCTGGTCACACTCGATGCGCAAAAGCAGGCGATTACCAACCAGCTTGAAGCCGCAAAAAAAGGGTTCGAGCTGGGCAGCGCCACCATCGCCGACACCTACGAAGCCCAGGCCCGTCTCGACCTGATCAACGCCAGCGAAATCGAAGCCCGGAACGCGCTACAGGTCAGCCAAGACCAGCTTCAGAAAATCATCAACGAACGGCCACAAGCGTTGGCCGGGCTGTCGGGCAATATCAACCTGCCCCCGCCGCAGCCGGCGCGCATTACCGACTGGACATCACAAGCCGGGCAAGCCAGCCTTGAAGTTGCCCGGGCCGTATTGTCTACCCGCATTGCCGAAAAACAAATCAACATCGCAAAAAGCGGCCATTACCCCACACTCGACTTCTACGCGCAGTCGGGTAGCGCCTCCGATCGCGGCATATATGGCCCGCAGGCCGGCCCACGATCGGTCGACAGCACCGTCGGGGTGCAATTGTCTATCCCTATTTTTGCAGGTGGCGGCATTTCGTCGCGGGTCCGCGAGCAAACATCGGTGTTGCAACGCACCCGCTACGACCTCGAATCCACACGCCGTCAGGCCGTGCAACTCACACAGCAGTATTTTTCGGGTGTCGTTTCGGGTCTGGCTCAGGTCAGTGCGCTGCAGGCGGCCGAGAAATCAAGCAAAGCCTCGCTCGATGCCAACCAAACCGGCTACGAGGTGGGCGTGCGGGTTAATATCGACGTCTTGAATGCGCAGCAACAGCTGTACGAAACCCAACGCGCTCTGGCCAATGCGCGCTATAACACGTTGCTTAATGGGCTGCGCCTCAAAGCCGTCGCCGGCACCCTCACCGAAGCCGACCTGCGCGCCGTAAACGCCCTGTTAACAAGCCAAAATAACAATTAAGGCGGGTGCTACGGGTCAACCAGGGCCTGCTACGGCTGCCTGACTTTTTTCAGTAACGATGTCGTCGATCGATTAAACCGGAACGGTATCGCCACGGCATCGCCGCCCCATTGCCTGACCGCTGCGGTCTCGGGCAGTGTTTCCATGTTGTAATCGCCGCCCTTCACAATCAGGTCGGGCTTTAACGCCTCGATCAGGGCCTGGGGCGTGTCTTCGTCAAAAACGGTCACGGCACTGACGCATTCGAGTGCAGCCAGCAAGGCCTGGCGATCTTCTTGCGTGTTGATGGGGCGGTCGTCGCCCTTGCCCAGGCGCTTGACCGAGGCATCGGTGTTGACAGCAACGATCAGACTGGCCCCCAGCTGAGCGGCCTCGTCGAGATAGCTGACATGGCCCCGATGCAAGATGTCGAACACCCCGTTGGTAAACACCAGCGGCCGGGGAAATTGACCTTCTCGTACTGCGGCCTCGCACTCGGCGCGCGAAAGGATTTTTTTTTCGAAACGAACAGCCATTACGATGCTGCCCCGCCTTAAACGGCCGGAGAGGTTTCGCGTGTGAGGCTCTTTCGGTAGCGATTGAGGTCTTGTACGGTTTTAAAACTGCTGTCGAGCAGCAACGACAGATTATGCAAAATACGCGAACTGACCTTGCCTTCCCAGTCTTTGTCGAAATGGATTTGCTGATCAAGCCAGGTTTCGAGCCAACCGGGTGAAGGCAGTTTCGATTGCACGGTGTCGTCGGGGAACATGTTTTTATTGACGTGCAAATTGGTGGGGTGCAGCGCCTGCGGCGTACGGTGCGCCGAGGCCATGAGCACGCCAATTTTAGAAAACGCCATGCGGGCCTGCTGACCGATGAGGTCGCCACGCTGGGCCAACGCACGCTTCATGTAACGCAAATAGGCGCCGGCATGACGGGCTTCGTCGTGGGCAATGGTTTGATAAATAGCCTTGATGACAGGCTCGGTGTGCCATTCGGCAGCCCGGCGGTACCAGTGGTTAAGACGAATCTCGCCGCAGAAATGCAGCATCAGGGTCTCGAGCGCCGGTGCCGGGTCGAACTCGAAGCGCACCTTGTGCAATTCTTCTTCGGTGGGCACGAGTTCGGGGCGGAAGCGACGCAGGTACTCGATAAGGACCAGCGAGTGCTTTTGCTCTTCGAAAAACCACACCGACATGAAGGCCGAAAAGTCGCTGTCGTCTTGATTGTCTCGAAGAAACATTTCGGTTGCCGGCAACGCCGCCCACTCGGTGATCGCATTCATCTTGATCGTGTAGGCTTGCTCATCGGAGAGTTTGCTGCCATCAAAATCATCCCATGGAATATCAGTCGCCATATTCCAGCGTACTGCCTCCATTGATTTGAACAATTCAGGGTAAAGCATATTAAATCTCTCTTTAAACGACACTTGACGAACAAAAAACCGCATATTTGCCAAACATACTACGCGAAGAACATCGCAATAATATGTCAGCGGAAAAACGGGCTAACAACAACACAAATTTTAGCGACCGGCAATGACCCAAATGGCTACCCCGATTGCGACTGCAACAACGGCTGCAAACACCATGACCAAACGGTTATTAAACTCTTGCGCCTTGCGCAAGCGGTGCAGCTCTTGCTGCATGCCCGGCAAGGTATCGGGGCGCGACAAGCTGGCGTGAACCAGGCGCGGCAATTGCGGGAGCATCTGCGCCCATTGCCCGGCCTCCTGGTCAAGGCGCTTTTTCAAGCCCTTAAGGCCAATCCGTTCGTGCATCCAGTTTTCCAGATACGGCTTGGCGGTTTTCCATAAGTCGAGGTCGGGGTCGAGATCGCGACCCATGCCCTCGACGTTAAGCAAGGTTTTTTGCAACAACACCAGCTGCGGCTGAATCTCTACATTAAAACGACGCGACGTCTGGAACAAGCGCAGCAATACCTGCCCCAGCGATATTTGCGCCAGCGGCCGGTCGAAATAGGGTTCGCACACAGCGCGCACAGCGCCCTCAAGGGCCTCTTCGCGCGTGGTGGACGGCACCCACCCGGACTCGATGTGAAGCTGGGCCACCCGGCGGTAATCGCGGCGGAAAAAAGCCAGAAAATTCTGCGCCAGATAATTTTTGTCGTGCTCGGACAGCGACCCCACAATGCCAAAATCGAGGGCAATATAGCGCCCCAATGTTTCGGGCGCATCAGATACATAAATATTACCCGGATGCATGTCGGCATGGAAGAACCCGTCGGTGAAGACCTGGGTAAAGAAAATTTCGACCCCCATGCGGGCAAGGTCTTTAATATTGACACCGGCATCTTGCAGACGTTCAATCTGGCTGACGGGTATACCTCGCATCCGCTCCATGGTGAATACCGTGGTTGTGGTGTATTCCCATATCACTTCGGGCACCATCAGCAGGTTTTGCCGACCGGTTTCGGGGCCAAAGTTACGACGCAACTGACTGCAGTTTGCGGCCTCGCGCACCAGGTCAAGTTCGTCGTGCAGGTAAATGTCGAACTCGGCCACGACCTCGCGCGGTTTGAGGCGACGGCTGTCGGGCACCAGACGCTCGATCACACCGGCCAAAATACGCATCAGGGCCAGGTCTTTTTCGATAATCGACAACATGCCCGGCCGCAGCACCTTGACTGCAACGTCGCGCCCGTCGTGCATAACGGCAAAGTGCACTTGCGCAATAGACGCCGACGCCACCGGGTCTTTGTCGAAATGGCGAAACAGCGTCGAGGGCGGCGCGCCCAAGGCCGCTTCAACGCATTGGGCGGCCTTGTCGGACGGAAACGGCGGCACGCGGTCTTGCAACTTGGCCAGTTCAAGGGCCAGATCGGGCGGAATCAGGTCGCGACGTGTTGACAACACTTGCCCAAACTTTACAAATATGGGGCCTAAAGACTCGAGGGCCAGGCGCAACCGGACACCCCGATCGTCGCGCGGCGGGCGACCGAAACGAACAATGCGCAGCAACGAATACGCCACCGGGTGCTTGATGCTGGACAATACCAGCTCGTCGAGCCGGTAACGCAGGGCAATAAAAACAATGCCGACCAGGCGGAAAAGTGTCAGCATCAGTGCCCCCTGCCCGACGCAGCGCGCTGTTCAAGCTGCGCCACGCGACGATCGATTTGATCAAGCTGTTGCAACAGCCGGGCCGTGCGTTCTTGATGAGCCGGCAGATGGGCTTTTGCCATAAGTGTTGGAGACTCTTCGGTAAGGTATTCGGCAACATTACCCGCAAAACGCTGGCTGGCCGCCGCAAAGCCGCGCGAAATGGCACGCGCTCCGGCCATAATGCGTGTCGCGGGGATATCACCGACCACGCGCGCCAGGTCATCCTCAACATCCCATCGCAAGTGGCGCGCCAGGTCAGCCACCACATTAGCCAGGCCGGCATCGCCCTGGATGTGCAAGGCATCAACAATGTGCTCAGGGTCTTGATGACGAATGACGTCGAACAAACGTCCGGTTTGCGTTTCGGGCAATGTCAGCGTGACATCGGGCACGACAGCCGCATCGGCCAGTTGCAATGTGCCTTGACTGCCAATGACCAGCGACACTTCGGCACGCCCCAGGACAAACCTGACGGTTTTACCGGCATGACGTGACAACCGTTCGGCTGCCCAGGGCTCGCGGCGCAGCAGCCGGTTGAAGGCGCTGATGCCTGCCGAGGCAACAAAAGGTGGCGGTGGAAAAAAAGGCAGCATGAATCAATACGCGCGGGCCGCGCGCACTATGACAAGAAAAATGACAGGCCCAAGTTTAACGGTTTTAGCCGCACAACGGTCTACAGACAAAGGGCCGGTGGCCGCACGTGGTGCGACACCGGCCCAAACCACGCCCAGGGGGGCAGGCGCGGACTCACGGGGATTTTAGTTACCGTCGACAGGAATTTGCTGGATACCGGCCAACAACCAGCCCTGGCCATCGGCTTTGTAAAGATTCCAGACCTCTTCAAAGCGGAAGGCTTCGGCACCAGGTGCTTCGCGCAGCATGCCCGAGTACCGGACGCTGGCCAGGTGACCGCCGCTGACGGTTTCAATGCCCAACAGTTCGGCGGTAAGCAACACAATTTCGGTGTGCTCGGCCTTGCCGCCCCGCGCTTCGATTTGCGGCTTGATTTCGGCGATCAGGTCGTCGGTAAGGTAGTCGGACAATTGCGATACGTCGCCGCTGTCCCAGATACGCTGAATTTGGGCAAACTGCTTTTTGGCATTAGCCAGGAAGGCGGGGGTATCGAAGTCGCCGGGGATGAACCAGGACTCGTCAACAGGTGAAGCCACGTCAGCTTCGGGAGCCGCCGATGCACCCTGTGCAGCCACAGGTTGCGCTGATGCACCCGAAGCCGGCTGCCAGACCTCGGCGCTACGCTGCATACCGCCGGCACCCGCTGCCTGGGCGGCCGGGCGCGCTGCACCACCGCGCAAACGACGAACAATGAACAACACGGCAAAAACCAGCAACCCGATCAGCAAGAGGCTGGACATCATTTCGAGGAAAGCGCCCGAGAGCCCCATGTGCGACAACAGGGCCGCAATACCCAGACCCGCAGCTATACCAGCGATAGGCCCCAGAAAACGGGACATGCCGGTTTTAGCCGCTGTACCTGCCGCCGCAGCGCCTGCGGCAGGCGCTGCCGATGTCGCACTGCGCTGCGTGGTGGTTGCCGCCGGCGGTGTAGTTGCCTGACGCTGCTGGGTAACGTTGGTAGACTGACGGCCAAAACTTGAGCCACCGCCCATGCGGCGCGCTTCGGCGTCGAAAGAGACCGCCACCATACCGACAGTGGAAACTGCCAGCAATGCTACGGCCAGAAAACGGGTGATGCGTCGAGACATGTGTTGGCTCCGAACCAAAAAAGGGCAAAAAACTTGTGAATGCACAAGAATCTTACTGGAACCTGAATAATATCTCAAGTCACCCTAAATTAACACCCTCGTGCAGCGCCACCAGGCCAGCCGTAAGATTGAAATAGCGCACACGATCAAGGCCCGCTTCTTTCATCATTGCAGCCAGGGTATCCTGGTCGGGGTGCATGCGAATGGATTCAGCCAGATAACGATAGCTTTCTTCGTCGCCCGCTACTTTTTTACCCAACCAGGGCAAAATATTGAAGGAATACCAGTCGTAGGCTGGCGCCAGCGGTTTGGCCACATGCGAAAATTCGAGCACCAGCAGCTTGCCGCCTGGTTTAAGGACCCGGCGCATTTCAGCCAAGGCAACGTCTTTATGCGTCATGTTGCGCAACCCGAAGGCAACACTAACACGGTCGAAGTAGTGGTCGGGGAACGGCAGCTTTTCGGCATCGCAAACGGCCGTGGGCACCACGAGCCCTTTGTCGATCAGGCGATCGCGGCCCACCCGCAACATAGAATCGTTGATATCGGTTAGCCACACCTGCCCGCTGGGCCCGGCCTTGCGTGCAAACGCCTTGGCCAGGTCGCCGGTGCCGCCCGCAATATCCAGCACCTTCATGCCAGGGCGAACATCGGCGCGCGCAATGGTAAACGCCTTCCAGGCACGGTGCAGGCCCGCCGACATCAGGTCGTTCATCAGGTCGTAGCGCTGTGCAACAGAATGAAAAACCTCGGCAACCTTGGCGGCCTTTTCGGCCTCGGCAACGGTTTTATAACCAAAGTGTGTTGTTGGCCCGGCGTTAGTTTCGTTCTGGCCCGAAGAGGATGTATTTTGCATAGCGCGTATGGTATCCCAAGTATGGCGGGTTCGCGGCTTTTGAACCGCGCCTGACCCGAACATGACAGTTTTCACAAACCTGAAACATTCAAGCCATAATATTGAAGCTTCTTCGGTTATTTTATCCTGCACACCATGAGCACAACCATACTGGTCATTGAAGACGAACCCGCCATCCAGGAGCTGATCTCCGTCAACCTGTCATTTGCGGGGCACAAAGTATTGCGGGCCTTCGACGCCGAGCAGGCGCAAACCCTGATACGCGCCGAGCTTCCCGACCTGATCTTGCTTGACTGGATGCTGCCCGGCGCATCGGGCATTACGCTGGCCAAAAAGCTGCGCGCCGACGAGCGCACCCGGCAGGTGCCCGTCATTATGCTGACGGCCAAGGGCGCCGAAAGCGACAAAATCGAAGGCCTGGAAGCCGGCGCCGATGACTACATCACCAAGCCGTTTTCGCCCAAAGAACTGATGGCCCGCATCAAGGCCGTGCTGCGCCGCCGCGCGCCGCAACTAACCGACGACCTGATTCAAATTGGCACGCTCAAGCTCGACCCGGCCACGCACCGCGTTACCGGTAATGGCCTGTCGCTAACGGTCGGTCCCACCGAATTTCGCCTGCTGCACTTTTTCATGACCCACACCGAACGCGTTTTTTCGCGCGCACAGTTGCTTGATCAGGTCTGGGGCGACCACGTTTTTGTCGAAGAGCGTACAGTCGACGTACATATCCGGCGCCTGCGCAAAGCCCTTGAACCCAGCGGACACGAAAACCACATTGAAACCGTCCGGGGTGCGGGTTACCGCTTTGCCGTGCAGCTACCACAAACACCAGCCAGCGCCGCCGGCGCCTGAACATGCGCAAAACCCTCGCCTCTATCACAACATGGATGGTGCTTGCCTGGGCGGTGGGCTACTGGACAACCCCCACCGCAGGGTGGGTTCTGCTGGCCATCGGGCTGTCGGCCATGGTGCTGATCAGCGGGATGCAGTTAACGCAAATTCGCAGATGGGTGGGCGACCTGTCGTCCCCCCCGCCCCCATCGGTTGGCCCCTGGGACGAAATCATTGCCCCCATTTACCGCGAAATTCGCCGCAACAACTTGCTGGTCAAAGAACTTAACCAGCACATCGACAGCATCATGCTGGCCGCCGAGGCCCTGCCCGATGGCGCCATTACGCTGAACGAAGAAATGATGGTGACCTGGTGCAACCAGACGGCCCGCACACATACCGGGCTTGACCTGCACAAAGACCGCGGTCACAGCATTTTCAATATTTTGCGCTCGCCAGAGTTCAACAAATATGCCCGTCAGTCGACCTGGCCCGAACCCATGCTGTTGCATCACACGGCACAAGACAATGTCGACAGGTCGCTGCTGATCCAGTTAACGCGATACGGCATTGACCAGTACCTGGTGGTCACGCGCGATGTTACCCAGGTCGAAAGGCTCGAAACCACGCGCAAAGACTTCGTGGCCAACGTATCCCACGAACTGCGCACGCCGCTCACGGTGCTGTCCGGGTTTCTGGAAACCCTGCACGACATCCCCCGCGAAGAAATTTCGGACGAGCAACGCATGCATTATCTTGACCTGATGATGCAACAAGCCAGCCGCATGCAGGCCATTGTGGCCGACTTGCTGACGCTGTCCACGCTAGAATCGTCGCCCACCCAGGCGGGTGAGCCGGTTCACATGAAAGAAGTCATTGACCGGGCCCTGGAGCAAGCCAAACTGCTGTCAGCCGGCCAACACGTTTTTGTTGAAAACATCGCCGACAATCTGTACATAAAAGGCATTGAAACCGAACTGGCATCGGCGGTCAGCAATTTGCTGACCAATGCCATCAGGTATACGCCCAAAGACGGCACCATCACCACCAGCTGGTACCTGACCGAATCGGGGCAGGCGTGCTATTCGGTGCAAGACACCGGTATAGGCATTGCCGCACAAGATATCCCTCGTCTGACCGAGCGCTTTTACCGGGTAGACCGCGGCCGGTCACGCGCCACGGGCGGCACCGGCCTGGGCCTGGCCATTACCAAACACGTTGCCATGCGCCACAATGCCGAGCTGCACATACAGAGCCGTGTCGGCGCCGGCAGTATATTTTCGCTGGAATTTGCAGCGTCACGCGTGGTGACGCCGCCCAGCCCATAACAACTTACCCGCCCGGGTGGGTGCCTTAAACCAGCACCCGCTCGATGCCGCCTGCGTTGGCCGACTTCACGTAGTCTTCCATCCACGACTCGCCCAAAACATGACGGGCCATTTCAACCACGATGTAGTCAGCCTGCATGCCGGTATCGCCCTCGTAGCGCGATAAGCCCTGCAAACACGACGGGCACGAGGTCAGGATTTTGACCTGGCCGTCGTAACCATCGGCCCGAACTTGCGCCGTATTCTTGACCAGCTCTTCTTGCTTGCGGAAACGCACCTGGGTTGAGACGTCGGGGCGGCTGACGGCCAACGTACCCGACTCGCCGCAGCAGCGGTCTGTTTTGACCGCACTGTCGCCCACCAGCGCCTTGACCGTTTTCATCGGGTCTTGCAGCTTCATGGGGGTATGGCAAGGGTCGTGGTACATGTACCGGCTACCCGTTACGCCCTCAAGCTTCATCCCCTTTTCAAGCAGGTACTCATGAATATCAATAAGGCGGCAGCCGGGGAAAATCTTTTCAAACTCGTAGCCGGCCAACTGGTCGTAACAGGTACCGCAACTGACCACGACGGTTTTGATGTCGAGGTAATTTAACGTGTTGGCCACCCGATGGAACAGCACCCGGTTGTCGGTGATGATTTTCTCGGCCTTGTCGGTCATGCCATTGCCGCGCTGCGGGTAACCACAACACAAATAGCCCGGCGGCAATACCGTTTGTACCCCGGCATGCCACAACATGGCCTGTGTCGCCAACCCCACTTGCGAGAACAGGCGCTCGGACCCACAGCCCGGGAAATAGAAGACGGCTTCGGTGTCGGCTGTCGTCGAGGACGGATTACGGATGATGGGCACGTAATTGGCGTCTTCGATGTCGAGCAACTTGCGCGCCGTTTGCTTGGGCAAGCCCCCCGGCATTTTCTTATTGATGAAATGCACGACCTGTTCGCGGATAGGCGCTTTGCCTATCGTGGCCGGCGGCTGCTCGACCTGCTTGCGCGCAGGCGCCGCCAACAAATCGTGGGCAAACCTTTGTGCCTTGTAGCCCAGGTCGACCATGGCCGTGCGGGTTGCCTTGATAACGCGCGGATCTTTGGCATTAAGGAAGAACATGGCGGCCGTCGTGCCCGGGTTGAACGATTTTTTACCCATGCGGCGCAACAAAGCACGCATTTCCATGGAGACATCGCCAAAGTCGATATCGACAGGACAGGGGTTATAGCACTTGTGACACACCGTACAGTGATCGGCCACATCTTCAAACTCGGACCAATGCTGCAAACTGATGCCGCGCCGGGTCTGCTCTTCGTACAAGAAGGCTTCGATAAGCAGTGACGTTGCCAGAATTTTATTGCGTGGCGAATACAGCAAATTGGCACGTGGCACATGCGTTGCGCAAACCGGCTTGCACTTGCCGCAACGCAAGCAGTCTTTGATGGCCGTGGAAATGGCGCCGATTTCGCTTTGCTGCATGATGAGCGACTCGTGCCCCAGCAAGTTGAAGCTGGGCGTCCAGGCATGGCGCAAGTCGGCGCCGGGCATCAGTTTGCCGGCGTTAAACCGGCCCTGCGGGTCGATGCGACGCTTGTAGTCCTGGAAGGGTTGCAGCTCTTCCTGGGTCAGAAACTCGAACTTGGTCAAACCAATGCCGTGCTCGCCCGAAATGACGCCATCAAGGTCGCGGGCGATTTGCATGATGCGGGCCACGGCCTCGTTGGCCTCGCGCAGCATCTCGTAGTTGTCGGAATTGACGGGAATATTGGTGTGAACGTTGCCATCGCCGGCGTGCATGTGCAACGCCACAAAAACCCGGCCTTTAAGCACCCGGTCGTGGATAGCCTGGATTTCGGCCAGAACCGCCGCACAGGCCGCCCCTGCAAAGTAGCGCTCCATCAGGGCACGGACTTCGGTCTTCCAGGAAATTCGGAGGGTATGATCTTGCACTACATCGAAAACACGCACACCCGGCTGTTGCGTGACGCGCTCGGCAAGCACCTGCACGGCATCAGACATGCCAATGGACGGCAGCACGGCAAGCGCCTGGTCAAGCGGCATATCGAGATTCTCGAGCAGCCATGTCCAGCGCTTGCGTACATCGCGCAGGGTATCGAGCGCGTCTTGTGTGCGGTCATGCAGGATGTCGGCGCGAGTTTGCTCGGCGTCGTCGGCATCTTCCGATTTGCCCACTGGCAAATCGCCACTGCCCAAAAAGATTTCAAGGGCATCGAGCAGGCGCAACTTGTTGCGGGTAGACAGTTCGATGTTGATCCGTTCGATGGCGTCGGTGTATTCGCCCATACGGTCCAGCGGAATCACGACGTCTTCGTTGATTTTGAACGCGTTGGTATGACGCGCGATGGCTGCGGTACGTGCGCGATCGAGCCAGAATTTTTTACGGGCCTCGGCACTGACGGCCACGAACCCTTCGCCGTGGCGGGTATTGGACAAGCGCACCACTTCGCTGGCAGCCGTGGCAACAGCATCGGCATCGTCACCGACGATATCGCCGATAAGCACCATTTTGGGCAAGCCGCCGCGCTTGCTTTTTGTGGCGTAACCCACGGCACGCAGATAGCGTTCGTCGAGGTGTTCGAGCCCGGCCAGAATGGCCCCTTTTTGGCGTCCGGTGCTGTCGAGGTAGTCTTTAATTTCGACAATCGACGGAATGGCATCGCGCGCCTGGCCGAAGAACTCGAGACAGACCGTGCGCGTATGGGCCGGCATGCGATGCAACACCCAGCGCGCCGAGGTAATCAGGCCATCGCAGCCCTCTTTCTGGATACCCGGCAAGCCCGCCAGGAATTTGTCGGTCACGTCTTTGCCCAACCCGGCTTTGCGGAACCGGCGACCCTCGATCACCAGGGTTTCGGTGCGCAACAAACGCTCGCCCGGTGCAGCGCTGCCATCAAACCACTTGACCTCGAATGTCGCTTCGGCAACGTCGTGAATCTTGCCCATATTGTGACCAATACGGGTTACCTCGAGCCAGTTGCCGTCGGGGTCGACCATACGCCACCAGGCCAGGTTGTCGAGCGCCGTACCCCACAGCACGGCTTTCTTGCCCCCGGCGTTCATGGCCACGTTACCGCCCACACACGACGCCTCGGCCGAGGTGGGGTCGACGGCGAACACAAAGCCTGCTGCTTCGGCCGCTTCGGTAACCCGCTTGGTTACCACACCTGCGCCCGACCACACGGTGGCCACAGGCTGCTCGACCCCGGGCAGGGTTGTCGTTTCAACCGCCCCCAACTGGTCGAGCTTTTCGGTGTTGATGACGACTGAGCGCCAGGTAAGCGGGATAGCGCCCCCGGTGTACCCGGTGCCGCCGCCCCGTGGAATGATTGTGAGTTCGAGCTCGATACAGGCGCGCACCAAGGCAGCCATTTCGCGCTCGGTGTCGGGCGTTAAAACAACAAAGGGGTACTCAACACGCCAGTCGGTCGCGTCGGTAACGTGCGATACCCGCGACAAACCGTCAAATTTGATGTTGTCTTTGGCCGTGACCTTGGCCAGACGACGCTGCACTTTCTTGCGCAGCTCGCGGGTTTGCTCGAACTCGTATTCAAACGCGCTGAGCGCCCCACGGGCTGCTTGCAGCAGCAATACGACCTTGTTATCTCGATCGGGATCGCTGGGGTCGCGACGACGATCGATTTCCGAGAGTCGGTGCTGCAGCGCCTCGATCAGCATGGCCAGGCGCTTCGGGTTCTCGAGGAGATCGTCTTGCAAGTATGGGTTGCGACGCACCACCCAGATATCGCCCAGCACCTCGAACAGCATGCGAGCCGAACGCCCCGTACGCCGCTCTGTACGCAAATCGGAAAGCCAATGCCAGGCTTCTTCGCCCAACAACCGGGACACGATCTCGCGATCGGAGAACGATGTGTAGTTGTAGGGGATCTCGCGCAAACGCGGCACGTCTGGCGAAGGCGATTTAGAGGCAAGCAGCTGACTGGCTAGAGGGGCGTTCATGAAGTCGCATTCAAAAGGGTGACATGGTTAACCCTCAGTTTACTTCATCAGTCAAGCCGGCGACGAGACCATCACGACCCAAAAAACCATGAAACCGAGAGGGCCAAAGCCACGTAACGCAAGCATTTGCCCACGGCAATGTAAAAGACCGATGTCCAAAATGGCAGCTTCAGCCAGCCGGCCACGGCGCATAACGGGTCACCAATGACGGGCAGCCACGACAACAAAAGCACCGGAGCACCCCAGCGGCGTGTCCAGGCGTGCGCTTTCAGCGTCCAGCGGCCGGCTTGCGACGGGTTTGCATAGTGCTCGTAGACTGCTTCGGCGCCCCGGCCCATGCCATAGGTGATCACGCCCCCCAGCGTATTGCCCAACGTTGCGACAGCAATCGCCGCCCACAACATATCCGGGGCAACATTCAAATACGCCAGCAACACGGCCTCTGACCCCATGGGCAACAGCGTGGCCGAAACCAGACTGGCCAGAAAAATGGCCGTCAACCCGGCCTGCGGCAGCGCCAGGGCCCGGAAAAGCCCGTCAAACAAGTCCATCATTGCAATTTCCATGGCGTGCAGTGTAGCGTCAAGCCGCCATTTTGCTGTGGTAATCTAGTTCTTTACGTGCACCCTTTGCGCCCCAACCCATCATGTCCACCGACTACCTCAAACGCATCCTTACCTCAAAAGTCTACGACGTCGCCATCGAATCCCCGCTCGAGTTTGCACCGCAAATTTCTGCACGTACCAACAACAATTTTTTCCTCAAGCGCGAAGACACGCAAGCCGTCTTCAGCTTCAAACTGCGCGGTGCCTACAACAAAATGGCCAACCTCAGCCAGGCCGAGCTCAAGCGCGGGGTCATTGCCGCCTCGGCCGGCAACCATGCGCAGGGCGTTGCCCTGTCGGCGCGCAAGCTGGGCTGCCGGGCGGTTATCGTCATGCCCACCACCACCCCCAAGGTCAAGGTCAATGCCGTACAGGCCCTGGGCGGCGAAACAGTTCTGGTGGGCAACAGCTATTCCGACGCCTACCTGCACGCCAAAGAGCTCGAGAAAAAAGAAAAACTCACCTTTGTTCACCCATTCGATGACCCCGACGTTATCGCCGGGCAAGGCACCATCGGCATGGAAATCCTGCGTCAGCACCCCGGCCCTATCGACGCGGTTTTCGCGGCAATCGGCGGTGGCGGGCTAATTGCCGGCGTCGCCAGCTACATTAAGCAACTGCGCCCCGACATCAAAATCATCGGTGTACAAACCGAAGACTCCAACGCCATGATTCGCAGCGTCAAGGCAGGCCGTCGCATCGAACTGCACGACGTGGGGCTGTTTTCCGACGGCACGGCCGTCAAGCAGGTCGGCCTCGAAACGTTCCGGCTCACCCGCGAGTACGTCGACGACTTCATTACCGTCGATACCGACGCCATCTGCGGCGCTATCAAAGACGTCTTCCAAGACACCCGCAGCGTGCTCGAACCCTCGGGCGCCCTGGCCATTGCCGGCGCCAAACGCTATGCCGCGCTGCACAAGCTAAAAAACAAAAACCTGGTCGCCATCGCCAGTGGCGCCAACATGAACTTCGACCGGCTGCGCTTTGTGGCCGATCGGGCCGACGTGGGCGAAGCCCGCGAAGCGCTGTTTGCACTCACCATCCCCGAACAACGCGGCAGCTTTCTCAAGTTGTGCGAAACCATCGGCTCACGCAGCGTCACCGAATTCAATTACCGTATTTCCGACGCATCCAGTGCGCATGTGTTTGTCGGCGTACAAATCAGCGCCGCGAGCGAGCCCGAAAAAATTGCTGCTTCCCTGCGTAAAAAAGGCTTCGAAACCCTCGACCTGACGCATAACGAGATGGCAAAAACGCATTTGCGTTTTATGGTGGGGGGTCGGTCGTCGCTGGCCGAACACGAAATGCTGTTCCGCTTCGAGTTTCCCGAGCGCCCCGGCGCCCTGATGAAGTTTTTAAGCGCCATGAGCCCCGACTGGAACATCAGCCTGTTCCACTATCGCAATCAGGGCGACGACTACGGCCGGATTCTGGTCGGCTTGCAGGTCCCCCCGTCCGACAAAAAAGACTTCAAGGCCTTTTTAGACGGCTTGGGCTACCCCTACTGGAACGAAACCGAAAACCCGGCGTACCGGCTGTTTCTTTAAGCCGCTCATCACTCCGCACGGCACGCGCGGCCGTATGGCAAAAAAAATGCCGGCCCTGACAAGGCCGGCAATTTTTTATACAAAACCGCTAAAACGTTTAAAAGCTGCAAACGGTATAAATAGGCAAACCGGTTTCTTTCAAGATGTCGGACCCGCCCAGTTCGGGCAAATCGATAATTGCGGCGGCCTCGACCACATTGGCCCCCAAACGCTGCAACAGCTTTGCAGCCGCCACCATGGTGCCGCCCGTGGCGATCAGGTCGTCGATCAGCAAAACCCGCTGACCCGGCTTGACCGCATCGGTATGCATTTCGACTGTCGCGTTACCGTACTCAAGGGTGTACTCTTCGGCCAGCGTCTGGTATGGCAGCTTGCCCTTTTTGCGCACCGGCACAAAACCCAGGTTAAGTTCGTAGGCCAGCACCGAGCCCAAAATAAAACCACGGGCATCGACCCCGGCAACCAGATCGAGGCGCTGACGCATGTACCGGTAAACGAACAGGTCGACCAAAACGCGGAACGAACGGGGATCTTGTAATATCGGGGTAATGTCTCGAAACGTTACACCCGGGCTTGGCCAGTCGGGGACGCTGCGAATGGCATTGCGAATGTACTCTGCTGGGTCGGTATGCATTTAAATTGCCGTAAGACATAAAGTTGGACTTAGGGTTAACTATAACCTTAATTTAAAATGACAAGATGACTTCATCACCGCTTTCCCCCACCGAAACACTGGCTTCGGCGCGCCGTACGCTGCGCACCGAAATCAGTGCGCTGCAAGCGCTTGACGACCGCCTCGACGCGTCGTTTCACTCGGCCGTTCAAAAGATACTGTCGTGCCAGGGCAAAGTCGTTGTGACGGGCATCGGCAAGTCGGGGCATATCGGCCGAAAAATCGCGGCCACCCTCGCCTCTACCGGTACCCCGGCTTTTTTCATGCACGGCGTCGAAGCCATACACGGCGACCTGGGCATGCTCACGGCACAAGACGTCGTCATGGCCATCTCGTATTCGGGTGCCGCCCAGGAACTCATGACCGTCCTGTCGGTCTGTAAACGTATGGCCATTCCCATCATTGCCATCACAGGCCACCCCGGCTCCGAACTTGCCGCCAACGCCGACATCCACCTTAACGTGCATGTCGACCACGAAGCCTGCCCGCTTAACCTGGCCCCCACCGCCAGCACAACGGCCACCATGGCGCTGGGCGACGCCATTGCCGTCGCCTGCCTCGAGGCCCGTGGTTTTCAGGCCGAAGACTTCGCCTTGTCGCACCCCGGCGGCGCGCTGGGGCGCCGGCTGCTTACCCACGTGCGCGATGTCATGCGTTCGGGCGAGGCCCTGCCCGTCGTGCGCGAATCCACGCCAATACCCCAGGCGCTGCAAGAAATGTCGCGCAAGGGCATGGGCATGACCATCGTCATCAACGAAACGCGCGCTCCGGTCGGCATTTTCACCGACGGCGACCTGCGCCGCCTGATCAGCCGCGAAGGCGATATCCGCCAGCTCACGGTTGCCGACGGCATGTCGCACAACCCCAAACACGTATCGGCCAACGCTCTGGCCGTCGAAGCCGCCACCCTGATGGACACCAACCATCTGACCCAGGTCGTCGTTGTTGACGACCACGGCTTGCTTATCGGCGCCCTGCACATGCACGACCTGATGGCCGCAAAGGTAATTTAATTCATGAAACCCATTTCAATTCCTCACCCCGCCGAAGCCCTTATTCTGGCCAAGGTTAACAGCGCTGTCGTCGACCGCGCCCGCGAGGTTCGCCTGATGGCCTTCGACATCGACGGCATCCTCACCGACGGCGGCCTGTGGTACGGCGAGAACGGCGAGCTGGTCAAGCGATTCAACTCGCTCGACGGCTACGGTTTGCGCATGCTGCGCGAAAGCGGCATTGCCGTCTCGTTTATTACCGGGCGCAAAGGCCCCATCGTGGCCCGTCGTGCGGCCGAGCTGGGCATCGAAATGGTGCAACAAGGCGTACGCGACAAGGTCCAGGGGCTGACAGCCATGGCTCAAGAACTGGGCTGTACGCTTGACCAGGTCGGCTTCATGGGCGACGACATCATGGATCTGGCCGCACTCCAGCGCGTCGGGTTTTCTGCCAGTGTCCCCAATGCACCAGCCTATATTTCGCAAGCCGTGCATTGGGTGTCGTCGGTAAACGGCGGGCACGGTGCGGCGCGCGAATGCTGCGACCTCATCCTTGCCGCGCAAGGCCGGCTTAGCGCCTTCTTGCAACCCAACACCGTCATTTTGGGCGACGTCACCCAATAATGAAAGAACGCCTTCCTTCACTCGTAGCGCTCCTGCTGCTCGTTTCACTGGTTTTTTTAAGCTGGTGGGCTGCCGACTACACCTTGCGTTCGGTCTTGCTCGACGAACCCCGCCGTCTTACGCACGAACCCGACGCCTGGTCGCAAAAGTTCGTCATGATCCGCACCAACGAGGCCGGCGTTGCCATCAACCGCCTCGAAGGCGACTACATGTTGCACTACCCCGACGACGACTCTTACGAAGTCGACGAGGCCCGGGCCGTGGGGCAGCGCGTAGGCTCTCCGGTAACCGTTGCCACCGGCAACAAGGCCATCATGGACAACGACGGCAGCCGTATCACCCTGACCGGCGATGCGCATTTGCATCGCGTCCCCTACGACGACCGGCCGGCCCTTGACGTCACCAGCGAACAGCTTATTTTGCTGCCCGACGAAGATGTCGCGTACACCGACCTCCCCGCTTTGGTGGTCAATGGCAAATCGCGCATCAACGGAAAAGGCATGCGCTACGACAACGACTCTCGTACACTTGAGGTTTTCTCCGCCAGCGACGTAAAAATTTCCGGCGAAGAATCCCGTAAACGCTCCGATAGCCAGAACAGCAACGGGCCCGACACGCAAACACCATGACTTCAAACCGCCCCTCTCTTTTTACGTCTTTACTGGCCTGTACATTGCTGTGTTTCGGCTTTACAGCCAATGCACAGCAGGCGCAGGGCAACACCCCCGCCGAAGAGCCCGACACCCTCATTTTGTCTGACACGCTCAACTACGACGATGCCAAAAAAGAAAGTACCTTCACCGGCAATGTCGTCATGACGCGCGGTCAAATGACGCTCAACTCCGACGTTCTCGTCATGCGCGAAGATGCCGAAGGCTTCCAGTACGGTACCGCCACGGCCGACAAGGGCAAGCTGGTCTTCATTCGCCAAGAAACCCCTGAAAAATTCGAGGTTGTCGAAGCTCGAGGGCTTCGTGCCGAATACGACGGCAAAACCGAAACCATCGAAATGATCGGACAGGCCATCGTGACCAAATTTGTGTGCGGCAAAGCCTTTGACACCATCAGCGGCGAACGCGTCAAGTACAACCAGTCAACCAGCGTTTACCAGGCGTTCGGCGGCCCCAACTCGGCGGCACGTGGCGGGCGGGTTCGCTCGCTGGCCACGCCCAGCGCCAAGGCCGACGCCGCTGCGGCTGCTTGCCAGCAAAAGTCCAAACCTTAAGGCAGTACGCATGGCTTCTACAGCACCACATCGCGCGCCGCTGCGCGCGGCCAGCGATCAACCGGGCAGCCTGACGGCTACCGGCCTGAAGAAAACCTACGGTAAACGCACCGTTGTGCAAGACGTCTCGCTGTCGGTCGACAGCGGCGAAGTCGTGGGGCTGCTTGGCCCCAACGGGGCCGGCAAGACCACCAGTTTCTACATGATTGTCGGCATTGTCCCCACCGACTCGGGCCGCATCGAAATCGACGGTGTGCCTATTACTGCCATGCCCATGCACAAGCGGGCGCGGCTGGGTCTGTCGTACCTGCCACAAGACGCCTCGGTGTTTCGTCGGCTCACGGTCGAACAGAACATTCAGGCCGTCCTCGAGCTGCAAGTCGATGAAGCGGGTCAACCCCTGACCCGCAATGAAATCAACAACCGGCTGGAATCATTGCTCGACGAACTGCAAATCCAGCATATTCGCAGCAACACAGCCATCTCGCTTTCGGGCGGCGAACGCCGCCGCGTCGAAATCGCACGCGCCCTGGCGACTCACCCCCGTTTCATTTTGCTCGATGAACCTTTCGCAGGCGTCGACCCTATCGCCGTCATCGAAATCCAGCGCATTGTGCACTTTCTCAAGTCGCGCAACATCGGCGTGCTCATCACCGACCACAACGTACGCGAAACGCTAGGCATTTGCGACCGCGCCTACATCATCAGCGAAGGCAAGGTACTTACCAACGGCCACCCCGACGAAATCATCGACAACGAAGCGGTTCGCCAGGTTTACCTGGGCAAAAACTTCCGGATGTAAATTCGGCCCGGTCAAATACCCGGGTCGTCAGGCACAGGTTTTTTGATTTTCGACAAACCCTGTGTTTACCCCACTTGATTTCGGCGCCGCAGGCGATACACTGAAAACGTTGACATTACCAAGGAGGCCCCTAAGTATCCGTAAACGGCGCCATGCGCCAAGTGTTGTTTTTAATAGGAGCTCAACATGAACCTGAGTATTACCGGTCGTCACCTCGAAGTAACCCCCGCCATCGATGAATACGTCAAAACGAAACTGGCACGGGTTGCCCGACATTTTGATCATGTTATCGACACCCAGGTCATGCTCTCTGTAGAGCGTCTGAAGCATACGGCCGAGGTCACCATGCGCTTGCGCGGCAAAGACTTGCACTGCGAAGCCTCCAACGAAAACCTCTACGCCGCCATCGATCTGCTGGCAGACAAAATCGATCGTCAGGTCATTAAATACAAAGACAAAGTCCAAGACCATACCCACGATCCGCTAAAACGGCAAGAAATCCCCGCCGAATAGCATCATCAGGCCCGTAGACTGCCCCAGCGCCCGAAGGCGCACCGGTGACGCAAACCACAGGCCTCATGAGTCAGCCCCAATCACTTAATTGTGTTGGGGCTTTCGTGCATTATGGCCTGCACTTTCTGTAAACACCATTACCCTCATATAATGCTCGGTATGAACTTAATGTCGCGTATTTTGCCTCTGCAGAACATCGTGCTTGACCTCGAAGCCACCAGCAAGAAACGTGCCTTCGAGCAAGCCGCACTGCTGTTTGAAAACCACCACGGCATCGCACGTACGGCCGTATTCCAAAGTCTTATCGGGCGCGAACGGCTCGGGTCTACGGCGCTGGGCCACCTTGTCGCCGTGCCGCATGGTCGCATCAAAGGCCTGAAAGAGCCGGTTGCCGCGTTTTATCGTTTGGCCGAACCTGTACGGTTCGACCCGAACGACGGTCGCCAGGCCAGCATGTTGTTTTTCTTGCTGGTCCCCGAAGCAGCCACGCAAATACACCTCGACCTGTTAGCCGAAATTGCCCGTCTTGCCGCCGACGAAGTCCTGAGGCAAAAGCTGGCCACGGCCACCGACCCGGCCGAGGTCCACCAGTTACTGACCACCAGTTCTTCATAACGCCGCCATGCTGACCGTTCAAGAGCTCGTAAGCGACAACACCGAAAAAATCGCCTTTACCTGGGTCGCAGGGCTGAGCGCAGCACACCGGATCATCCCCGACGTTGGCATGGCTGGCGCCGACCTGGTCGGCCACCTCAACCTTATTCACCCATCCCGCATCCAGGTATTCGGCAAAGCCGAACTGCTTTACTACACGCGCTTCGAACCCAAGCGTCGTCTGCATCACCTCGAAGACCTCGTCGCAGGCGGCGTGCCGGCCATTCTTATGGCCGAAAGCCTCGAAGCCCCCGAAGACCTGCGCGACTTCTGCAACGCCCAGCAAGTACCGCTGCTTTCCACCCCCATCGAAGCCGCCAAGCTTATCGACCTGCTGCGTATTTACCTGGGCAAGCGGCTGGCGCCCAAAACCATCGTCCACGGCGTCTTCATGGACGTCCTTGGTCTGGGCGTGCTTATTACGGGCGAATCCGGCCTGGGCAAAAGCGAGCTGGCGCTCGAGCTGATTTCTCGCGGCCATGGCCTGGTAGCCGACGACGCCGTCGAATTCTCGCGCACCGCACCCGGCATCATCGAAGGTCATTGCCCGCCGTTGCTGCAAAACCTCCTCGAAGTACGCGGCCTGGGCCTGCTCGATATCCGCACCATTTTCGGCGAAACATCCGTACGCCGAAAAATGCGACTGAAACTTATTGTGCAACTCATGCGCTCCAATGCCGACGCCTTCGAACGCCTGCCTGTCCAAGACCTGACCCAAGACATTCTCGACACCCCCATTCGCCGCGTCATGCTGCAAGTCGCAGCGGGGCGCAATCTGGCTGTGCTGGTCGAAGCGGCCGTACGCAACACCATTTTGTCGCTCCGCGGCATCGACACCATGGGCGAGTTCATCGAACGACAAGCGCTGGCCATCATGGAAAGCAGTCGCCCCGAATAGCCATGAAAATCGTACTGATCACAGGCATTTCAGGTTCGGGCAAGTCAGTTGCCCTAAGGCTGCTCGAAGATTCCGGCTACACCTGCGTCGACAACCTGCCCGTCAAGTTCTTGCACGAATTCATCGCCACGGTCCGCGAAGAAAACCTCGATCGCGTCGCCGTTGCCATCGATATCCGCTCGCCGGGTGAACTGGCCGGGCTGCCCGACATCATCACGGGCTTACGCGCCCAAGGCACCGAGCTCAAAGTTATTTTTCTCGATGCCAGCGACCATGCGCTTATGCAGCGCTATTCCGAATCCCGGCGGCGACACCCGTTAACCGATCGTTTGCAGCGCAAAGGCGACTCCCCCTCGCTGTTAGAGTGCATTCACACCGAACGCGAACTGCTCGCGCCGCTGCGCGACCAAGAACACGTTATCGACACCTCCGACCTGACCCCTGGCCAACTGCGCGCCTGGATGCGCGACCTCATTCAGGCCGGCCGGGCCGAAGTCGTACTGACCTTTGCATCGTTTGCCTACAAACGCGGCGTGCCGGCCGACGCCGACCTGGTCTTCGATGTTCGCTGCCTGCCCAACCCGCACTACGACCGCGAGCTCAGGCCGCTGACGGGCCGCGACGAACCCGTCGCGGCATGGCTGGCCCAGTTCGGCAGCGTCGAAACCATGATCGAAGACATCGGTGGCTTCATCCGCCGTTGGCTGCCCCTGTATTTACAAGACACCCGCAACTACCTGACAATAGCCATTGGTTGTACTGGCGGGCAACACCGCTCGGTCTATGTCGTCGAGCAGCTTGCACGCCGGTTTGCCGACCACGCCCCGCTGCTCGTCAGACACCGTAACTTGCCTGTTCGCCCGTAAGTAAATTGCCATGGCCTTTTACCGCTTACGCTATTTCTGCCTAATTGTGCTCCTGGCCATTTTGGCCGGGTGCTCGTCATCGGGCAAACGCTCGGGCGGCTACTATCAAAACGACGGCCCGGGCAGCTCGCCCCCGGCCAACATCGAGGCCATCCCCGACGCCGTACCTCGCATCGAGGCCTATGCCCCCGCAAACTTGCGCCCCTATTCAGTATTCGGCAGGCGCTATATACCCATTAGTGGCAATGCCCCCTATCGCGAAGAAGGGATCGCTTCCTGGTACGGGCGCCAGTTTCATGGCAACAAAACCGCCAACGGCGAAATCTACGACATGTATGCCATGACAGCAGCGCACCCCACACTGCCTATTCCCAGCTATGCCCGGGTCACCCGGCCCGCCACAGGCCGCTCCGTTATCGTGCGCATCAACGACCGCGGCCCGTTCCACCCCGGCCGCATCATCGACTTGTCTTACGTAGCCGCAGCAAAGCTGGGCTTAATTGGCCCGGGTAGCGGCAAGGTTGTGGTCGAAGCCATCACGCAAACAGACATCAGCCGCGGTACCTGGAAAACACCCGGGCAAAATGTAGTTGCGGTTGCCCCCCAAAATGCCGACAACCAGGTACAAACCTTTAGCGCCAGCGAGCCCGCCATAGCCCCCCTCATGCCAGATGCCTTGTCGGCTATCGCACTGACAGACAGCAACGGGGAGGCATCACCAGAAAATGCCGGCAGCGTCAGTACGCCACCCGACAATACCGCCACGGCACCTCAAGACCAGACGCAAGGTGTGGCACCCGTAGCCAGCGGCTTTTACCTTCAGTTCGGTGCCTTTGGCAGCGCCGAAAACGCCCAGGCCCTGGCCCAAAAACTAAATACACAAATAGCCGGCGTCGAGTCGCAAACCGTGCACGTCGCCCAGGGCGGCGACCTGTTTCGCGTTCAGTTGGGCCCGTATCCCGACCGTACCCAGGCCGTCAATGCCGCCGTACGTGTCTACGATGCTGTAGGCGCCCAACCCACCATCGCCCTACGCTAGTTTTTTTGCTGCCGCTCAAGCGCCAGTTTGTACAGTACATCGCGCGGCATTCCACTAACTTTGGCTGCAATCTTGGCGGCATCGCGCACACTGACCGACTCAAGCAAAGCATTCAGCAGCGCATCGGTTGCCGGGTCTAACACGGGGGTATCCAATGCTGGCGGTGCATGCACAATCAGGGCAAACTCGCCCTGCTCGTGGTGGCTGTCACTCTCTACCCAGGCTTGCGCCTGAGCCAGCGACAACGTATGCACCTGCTCGAACCGCTTGGTCAGCTCGCGCGCAATCGTAAGCAAGCGATCGGGCCCGCATACCGTCAGCAAATCGGCCAAAGCGGCACGCAAGCGATGCGGTGACTCGAACATAACCACCGGCGCCGGCGTTGCGCACCATTGCTGCAACCACTTGCGCCGTGCAACCGGCCGCGAGGGCGTAAAGCCGGCGAACACAAACGCCGGGTTTTCGTCGGACGTGGCGCCGCTGGCCATCAGTGCCGTAATGACGGCACTTGCCCCCGGGATAGGCACGACACGATACCCGGCGTCGCGCACCGCACGCACCACACGGGCGCCCGGGTCGCTGACGCCGGGTGCGCCGGCATCGGACACCAGCGCCACACGTTGCCCCTGCGAGAGCCGTTCGACAATCGATTGCGCCGCTTGGGCTTCGTTATGCCGATGCGCCGCCAGCAAAGGGGTTTGAACGCCCCAGGCATCCAGCAACTGGCGACTGGCGCGGGTATCTTCGGCGGCGACGACGTCGCAGAGCGTTAAGGCATGCAAGGCGCGTAAGGAAAAATCGGCCAAATTGCCAATAGGGGTCGCCACCACATACAAGGTCGACGCGGGCCAGTCTTGCCCTGCCACGCGATCGGTGAGACGTTTCCATGACCCCTCAAGGGCGCCGACATCGATATTTTCAAGCATACTCAACCCATTAAAACCTGGACAAGGCGGCCCGCCATACATGCCCGAACATGACAACCTGGCGTTCGAACTTGCGCGTATGGCCCAAAACAAGGCCATCAGGCGTCGGCGCGCCGCACCTCGCGCAGCGCCGACGCATCAGCCCGAAACGACCTACGGGTCGCCCACCCAGCGCATCGGCTTCGAGGCCGAACAACAGGCCTGCGAGTTTCTGGCGCAACGCGGCCTTAACGTCGTCGACAAAAACCTGCGCTGTAAAGCCGGGGAAATCGATGTTGTTGCCATCGACCGGGAGCAGCTGGTGTTTATTGAGGTCAAGCTGCGCACGGGGCAAGGCTTTGGTGGCCCAGCCGCCAGTGTAAACCGTGACAAGCAAGACAAACTGCGCCGCACGGCTTTGTTTTTCTTGCCCCGTCTTGCGCAGGCCCATTTCCGGGGCGTCGTACCGCCTTGTCGTTTCGATGTCATCACCATCGACAATGCCGGGCTGACCTGGATACCCAATGCCTTTGACACCTGACAATACGTCATACCGGGCTTGTGCCAAAAAACGTTACATTACCTGACCTCGATTTACAACGCTCATGAGATAATACCGGGCATGGATATGACCTCTCGCATGTCGTCCCACTTCGACGACGCCATCGATACCTTCAAGGCCAGCGCACAGGCTTTGGCCGAACCCCTTGCGGCATCTGTCGACGTTTTGTTCGCTGCACTGGCCAATAACAACAAAATTCTTGCCTGCGGCAACGGTGGCTCTGCAGCCGACGCCCAGCACTTCATCGCCGAACTTGTCGGCCGCTTCGAACGCGACCGCCTGCCATTGGCCGGCATTGCCCTGAATACCGATACATCCATTCTTACCGCCGTTGGCAACGACTATGGCTACGACCATATCTTCGAGCGCCAGGTTACCGCGCTAGGCCAGCCCGGCGATATCCTGGTCGCCATCAGCACCAGCGGGAACTCGCCCAACGTATTGCGGTCTATCGAAGCAGCCCACGACCGCGAAATGATGGTGATCGCCCTGTCGGGCAAAGGCGGCGGAAAAATGAACGACGTCCTGCTCGACACCGACATCCACCTATGCGTGCCGCACGATCGCACCATGCGCATCCAGGAAGTCCACATTATCTTGCTGCATGCTTTGTGCGATGGTATCGATGCACTGCTCCTCGGAGACGCCCTGTAATGACCATGTCAATGTCCACCCTGTTTAAAAAAGGCCTTCTTGCCCCACTGCTCGCGCTCACCACGCTCTTGTCGGGGTGCGGCGTCATGCTGGTCGGCGGGGCCGCAACCACCGCCATGGTCGCGGCCGATCGCCGCACCACCGGCGAGCAGGTCGAAGACCAGACCATCGAAATGAAAATCGGCGCCGAAATGCGGCGCCTGTTTGGCGACCGTGCACGCGTCATCAGCGTGTCTTATGCGGGCCGCGTCCTGTTGGTGGGCGATGTCCCCAACGCACAAGACAAAGCCCAGGCCGAAACCGCCGCTGCGGGCGTCGAAAATGTCAAAGAAGTCATTAACCGCATACGGATTGGCGATATCACCCCGCTTAGCGTACGCACCAACGACACCTGGATCAGCACCAAGGTCAGAACCGCCCTGATCGACGCCAAAGAAGTCCCGGCACGCACCATTGTGGTCACCACCGAACGCGGCATCGTCTACCTGCAAGGCAAAGTCACCGAAACCGAGGGCATCCTGGCCGCCAAGGTCACTGCCAATATCTCGGGGGTCAACGAAGTCGTCAAGCTGTTCACCATTGTTTCCCGCGAAAGCCTGGTGCCGCCCGCAGCGCCTGTTTCCGACGCCTCGCGCAGCACAACTACGCAACCCGCCGGCACAACCCCCGGCAGCAGCGGCGCCCCCGACACCCAAACCATGCCTGTCCAATGAGCAAACTTAAAATCATTATTGTGGCCGCAGTTGCTGCCGTAGGCCTGCTGGCCTGGCAGCTGTCCTCGCCTGCGCGTACGGCTCCCCAGGTGTCGTTCACCAACCTGCAAGGCAAAACTTTCACCACCCAAGACCTCCGCGACAAAGTCGTCATGGTCAAGTTCTGGGCCACCAGTTGCGTTACCTGCATCCAGCAAATGCCCGACACCGCAGCCACCTACACTGCGCTGGCCGACCAGGGCTACGACGTCATCGCCGTCGCGATGGACTACGACCCCATCGACTACGTCCGTAATTACGCCGAAACCCGTGAGCTGCCGTTTAATGTTGTGCACGATGCCGACGGCAAAATCGCCGCAGCCTTTGGCAATGTTCAGCTCACGCCCACGGCATTCCTTATCGACAAAGACGGCAACATCGTCAAGCGTTATCTTGGCAACTACAATAAAGAAGAATTCGTCAAAACCGTACAGCGCGCGCTGGCCGGTTAAGTTTGCAAACTCTCTGCTTCTGTGCCCATGACCACACCCTCTTCCGATCCCACCACCTACACCTCCGAGATCAAGGCAGCCGTTCTCTCCGAAGCACTGCCCTATATCCGGCGCTTTCACGGTAAAACCGTCGTCGTCAAGTACGGCGGCAATGCCATGACCGAAGAGGCGCTTCAACGCAGCTTCGCCCACGACGTCGTGTTGCTTAAGCTGGTGGGGTTAAACCCGGTTGTTGTCCACGGCGGTGGTCCGCAAATCAACGAAGCGCTCAAGCGCGTCGGCAAAGAAGGCGAGTTCATCCAAGGAATGCGCGTCACCGACGCCGAGACCATGGAGGTCGTCGAATGGGTCCTGGGGGGCCAGGTTCAGCAAGACATCGTCATGATGATTAACGAAGCGGGCGGCAAAGCCGTCGGCCTGACAGGCAAAGACGGCTGCCTCATCCAGGCCACCAAAAAGCTGGTACCCAACAAAGAACGCCCCGGCGAAATGATCGACATCGGCTTTGTCGGCGACATCTCCCGCATCGAGCCCGCAGTCGTCAAGGCACTTCAAGATGACCAGTTCATCCCTGTTATTTCGTCGATTGGTTACGGCGAAGACGGCCGCGCCTACAACATCAACGCCGACCTGGTCGCCGGGAAAATGGCCGAAGTCCTGGGCGCCGAAAAGTTGGTCATGCTTACCAACACACCCGGCGTTCTCGACAAGCAGGGCAAATTGCTACGCAGCCTGTCGGCCCGCACCATCGACGAGCTCTTCGAAGACGGCACGATTTCGGGCGGCATGCTGCCCAAAATTTCTTCGGCACTCGACGCCGCGCGTAACGGCGTCAACTCGGTCCACGTGGTCGACGGCCGTGTCCCTCACTGCCTGTTGCTCGAAATTCTTACCGACCGCGGCGTCGGCACCATGATCAGCGCCCACTAGCGCATGCGATCAATCCATACCCGTTTGCCCACGCAACGGGCACGACGGGCGTATGCACAGCATGCGCCCGTTTGGTTATTCGATCTCGACAACACGCTGCACGACAGCTCCCGCGCCATTTTTAAAGTCATTGACGG
This sequence comes from Pusillimonas minor, assembly GCF_014237865.1. Lineage (GTDB taxonomy): Bacteria > Pseudomonadota > Gammaproteobacteria > Burkholderiales > Burkholderiaceae_B > Neopusillimonas > Neopusillimonas minor. The sequence continues at coordinate 25,648 of NZ_JACJUU010000011.1, read as the reverse complement.
CAAAATGACAGACGCCGTTGCGCAATGTCTCGATGTTGATATCGACCTGGCAAACGAGCTTCGGGCGCGCTACTGGAAACGCTACGGCGCAACCGTCATCGGGCTGGTCAAACACCATGGCGTGAACGCCCGCGAATTTCTGCGCATCAGCCACGATTTCGATGCCGAGCCACTGGTGCACTCCGAGCCCGGCCTGGCGCGCAAGTTTTCGCGCTTGCCAGGCCGCAAAGTGTTGCTGACCAACGCCCCGCACGACTACGCGCGTTCAGTGCTGAAAACGCTGGGTCTGCTCCCTTACTTCGACATGATCTGGTCGATCGACCATATGCGGCTGCAGGGGCACATCCGCCCCAAACCTTCACGCGCCCTCATGCAACAAGTCGTGGCGCGGTTGGGCACGCGCCCCGACCAAGTCATTTTGGTTGAAGACACCCTGAAAAACCTGAAAAGCGCACGTCAACTGGGCTTGCGCACAGTACATATCTTTCATCCGGGCACACCGTTTTCGGCCATGCACAGCGGGCGCAATAGCTACGTTAACCTGCGTATCAGTACCTTGGGTACATTGCTGACGGCCAAACGGCCATTACGGCGATAGGGCTACGGCCGCACCTGGCAGGCCGGGGCAGCATCCGTGGCGGCTGCCCAAACCGGTCGGGGCCACGGCAACGGCAAAAGACCAACCCCGGCGCCTAGCGGGCCGAAGCGCACACCGGGCAGCCCGGATCTTGCCGGTATTTAATTTGATGCCATTGCATGGTCAAGGCATCGAGGCACTGCAACCGCCCTACCAAGGGCTCGCCAATGCCGGCAATAACCTTGATGGCCTCGGCCGCCTGCATACTGCCCACAATGCCCACCAACGGCCCCAACACGCCAGTCGTCGCGCAATTCAGTTCGTCTACCTCGTCGGCTTCAGGAAACAGACAGTGGTAGCAGGGCGCATCGGCGCGGCGAAGGTCGAACACGCTGACCTGCCCAGAAAACCGTATGGCTGCGCCCGACACCAGGGGTTTGCGGTGCGCCACGCACGCCCGATTCACCGCATGACGCGTGGCGAAGTTATCGCAGCAGTCAAGGACGACATCAACATCGGCAACGGCCTGTGACAGCGCCGCGCCGTCAAGCCGTTCGACTCTTGGCACCACAGTAATAAAAGGGTTGATCGCGTTCAGCGTCTGGCGCCCCGATTCGGCTTTGGGGACATCGAGCCGGGCGGTATCGTGCATGATCTGGCGCTGCAAATTGCCAATGTCGACAACGTCGTCGTCGGCCAGCACAATATGCCCCACACCTGCGGCAGCCAAATACATGGCCGCCGGCGACCCCAAACCGCCGGCGCCCACAATAAGCACCCGTGCGGCCAGCAGCTTTTCTTGCCCCTCTATACCCAGCTCATCGAGCAGGATATGACGCGCATACCGCAGAAGCTGCGCGTCATCCATCAGTCGACCTTGATCATGCCTTCGGGGGTGAACCGGTAACGCTCGACGCCCGACGTACTGGCGCCATCAGAGGCGCGTGCGGGGACTTCGACCGTTTTTACGGCGCCGCTGTCATTTTTTTTTTCGGCCCCGGCATCGGCCTTGGCGACAATTTCGTTCTTCTTGACCTGTTTACCCTCAAGCAAATTAATGGCCTGCTGCAGCTGAAAATCGTCTTTACCGCCGAACTCGAACATCTTGGCATCGGGCGGCGCCATGTCTTGCTCGTCTTCTTGCGGCGTCACGACCTCGGGGGCCGACGAGCCGTTGGCCAGATGATGCTGAAGATCGGCTTCGCGGGGGATGCGGAACAAATTGCCCTGCGGCGTATCGTCGACGACAACGTCGGGTTCAACACCCGTTGCCTGGATGGAACGCCCGCTTGGCGTGTAATACAACGCTGTCGTCAGCTTGATGCCGGAGTCTTCTGTGAGCGGCAGCACGCTTTGCACCGAGCCCTTGCCAAACGAGCGATTGCCCAGCACCTTGGCGCGCTTGTGATCTTGCAGCGCGCCCGCAACGATCTCGGAGGCCGATGCAGAACCGACGTTGATCAACACCACCATGGGCACCGTTTTAGCCCACTCGGGGAAGACGACATCGCTGTTGGACACCCCGCCGAAACTACGCACGTAGTTAACCGGCTTGGCGTGATATTCGCGGTTTGACGAAGGAATACGGCCTTTGGTTGACACCACCAGGACATCGGGTTTCAGGAAGGCCGACGACACACCAATGGCTGCATCGAGCAGACCACCCGGGTCGTTACGTAAATCGAGGACCAGCCCTTTGGGTGCCTTGCCGCCCCCGAGCTCGCGCAACTGGCGAGCCAGATCGGACACGGTGCGTTCTTGGAACTGGGCAATACGGACATAACCGACGTCGTCGGGCAGCATTTTACTGCGCACGCTACGCACCTTGATCATGTCGCGGATGATTTTCACCATCAGGGGCTTGTCTTGGCCGGCACGCTGAATGGTAAGCACAATAGGCGTTTGAGGCTCGCCACGCATGAGCTTGATGGCTTCGCTGAGGGTCATGCCTTTGGTGGGCTTGCCGTCGATATGCGTGATCAGGTCGCCCGACAAAATACCGGCGCGGGCAGCCGGGGTGTCTTCGATAGGCGCGATGACTTTGGGCATACCGTCTTCGCTGCCAATTTCAATACCCAGCCCGCCAAACCCGCCCTGGGTAATGGCTTCCATTTCTTTGAAGGCTTCGGGGTCGAGATAAGCCGAATGCGGATCAAGGTCGTTGAACAAGCCCTTGATGGCATCATTCATGAGCTTTTGATCGGTGAGGGGCTCGACGTAGCTGGCCTTGATGGCGGAAAACACATTGGCAAACTGCTGCAGTTCGCGTAGCGGCAAGGGCTCGCCGCGCTGCGCAACGGCAGAAATACCCAGGCTGACCAGCACACCGCCAACAGCGCCCATCATGACCAAACCAAAACGACCAAACTTGCGAGTGCTCATGCACATTCCTGTATGTAAACGAATTAACGCCCCAACCAAAGTTGCGGGTTGACGGGCTTGCCGTTATGCCGAATCTCGAAGTATAGACCGGACTCGACCTGCCCACCGGTTGCCCCAACCGTGGCGATGGCGTCGGATACCTTCACGGTATCGCCCACCTGCCGCAACAAACTCTGATTGTAAGCATAGACAGAGAGATAGCCCTGCCCATGATCGACAATGAGAAGGTTACCAAAACCATTGAACCAGCCGGCATAGGCCACTCTGCCGGGCGCCACAGGGCGAACACGAGTGCCTTCGCGGGCCCGAAGCACAATACCCCGCCAAACCCCGCCGTCGGGGCGCTCCATGCCAAAACGGCCCTGGATCTCGCCTTTTACCGGCAACGGCAGGTTTTTACTCAGACCCTTCAAAACCGCAACAGGTTCCACGGATTCCGGTTCAGCCGGCGCCGTGTCATTTTCATCGGCCGAAGACGCCGACATACGTGCTGCCGGACGCTCTGCGACCTGCGACGCCGCTGACGATTCCTCGGTCTTTACCGCTTCGGCATCGCTATCTTCTATGGCATCAACAGTCACCACGTCGGTTTGGGGTTCGACACGCACTTGCTCGAGCGCCTTGGCCTGACGCGCAGCCTCGGCCGCTTTGGCCCGCGCTTCTGCGGCCAACCGTTCGCGCTCGGCTTTCGCCTTTGCCTCTGCGGCCCTGCGTGCAGCCTCTTCGGCCGCGCGTTTCTCGCGTGCGATACGCTCGGCTTCGCGCTGACGGGCGATTTCAACCTGAAGACCATCGACCAGGGACTCAAGGCGAGTTTCGTTGCGGGCCAGGGTTTTGGCCTGCTGCCGCTGCGCCTTGAGCTCGGACTCGATCCGGGCCAATACCTTCAGGCGCTCGGCCTTCTGCGCTTCAAGTTCAACTTTCTTTTGACTGGTTTCTTTCGTGAGCGCCGCCAGTTCGGTCTGCCGGGCGACCTGAGTGGTTTGAAGGCGCGACAGGCGTTTGACACTGGCATCGAGTGCGCGCACCGAATCGGCCTGGGCTTGCGAGACATACCCCAAATAACCGAGTTCGCGTCCGATTTCTTGTGGGTTGTCGCCGGACAGCAGCGCGGCCCAGGGTGATAAACCGCCCGCATACTGGGCCCGCAACTGATCGGCCAGTTCTGCCTGGTGACGCTCGACGTCGGCCTTGCCCTGGGCGATTTGCGTTTCAAGTGTCGCCAGTTGCGCACGCACGGCCTTGTCTTGACGTTCAAGTTCGTCGAGACGCCGGTTGATGCCGGAAATGGCCGACTCGGACTCGCGCAAGGCAGACGCGACATCGTCACGTGAAGACGTTTGTTTGTCGATGTCTTTTTGCAGCGCGGCAATACGCTCGCGCAATTCGGTTTGCTGGCGGCGTGCCTCGGCATGCCGGGCCTCGAGGGCCTGGGAGGACTGATTGCCCGACGCAACACCCGCCCACAGGACCAACATTGCGCAACCGAGCACACGCCGCATGACGCTTATTCCTTTTTGGCTTTACCCTGGGCTGCAACCGCCGCCATGGCCGCCTCGATTTCGGCGGCGTCACCCAGATAATAATGACGAATGGGCTTGAGGTCGTCGTCGAGTTCGTAAACCAGGGGCTGGCCGGTAGGAATATTCAAAGACACGATGTCGTCGTCGGAAATACCGTCGAGGTGCTTGATGAGCGCGCGCAGACTGTTGCCATGCGCGGCGACCAATACGCTGCGGCCAGAACGCAAAGCCGGTGCTATCGAGTCGTTCCAGAACGGCACCACACGCGTAACGGTGTCTTGCAGGCATTCGGTTGCCGGGAGCTGGTCGGCGGGAATTTTGGCGTAACGCTTGTCGAAACGCGGGTGACGCGGGTCGTCGAGCTCGAGCGGGTTAGGCGCAATGGCGTAAGCACGGCGCCATACCAGCACTTGCTCTTCGCCATACCTGGCGGCCGTTTCAGCCTTGTTAAGGCCTTGCAAAGCGCCGTAATGGCGCTCGTTCAGGCGCCAGCTTAACCCTACCGGCGTATGCATGGCGTCCATGGCATCCAGGGCGATCCAGAGCGTACGAATGGCGCGCTTGAGGACAGACGAAAAAGCAATGTCGAACTCAAAGCCTTCATTCTTGAGCAGCTCGCCGGCTTTGCGGGCCTGTTCGCGACCGGTTTCGGTCAGGTCGACGTCCGTCCAGCCGGTAAAACGGTTTTCGAGGTTCCATTGGCTTTCGCCGTGGCGCATGAGTACGAGTTTATGCATGACAAAAAAGACCTAAAAGTTGAATTATCGCGTCCATTTTATAATCCCGGTAAACCTTGACCATTTCAAGCATCAACCTGGGACACATCGTGGATTTCATTCTTAGTGAGAACAACCTTTACATTTTACTGATTGCCGTCGTTTCCGGCCTTATGTTGTTGTGGCCAACGCTCATGCGCGGCGGTCGCGCGTCCAGCGTAAGCGTATCCGAGGCTGTCCAGCTGGCCAACCAGAAGCAAGGCGTTTTCATCGACGTGCGCCCGCACGAGCGCTTCAAGGCCGGCAGCATTGCACAAGCCCGCAATATCCCCTTGGCCGACATCGACGCCAAAATGTCCAGCCTGCCCAAAGACAAACCGCTTATCGTGTTTTGTGATCAGGGCCGTATTTCAGGCTCGGCGGCCGGCAAATTGCGCAAAAACGGTTTCGCCGAAGTCGTCAGTCTTGAGGGCGGCCTGAACAAATGGACCGAAGCCGGCATGCCCACATCGGCAAAGCACTAATTTCCAATCGCATTACCCAAAGGAACACACATGGCCGTCGTTACGATGTATAGCACCGCCGTCTGCCCGTTCTGCGTGCGCGCAGAAATGCTACTTAAACAGCGCGGCGTGACCGAAATCCAGAAAATCCGCATTGACACCGATCCGGCGCAACGCGACGCCATGATGGCGCGCACCAATCGCCGCACCGTACCGCAAATCTTTATCGACGACACCCATGTCGGCGGATACGATGACCTGACCGCGCTAGACCGCGCCGGCGGTCTGATGCCCTTGCTGAACAAATAATTCGTAAACTGCGGCATGGCAATAGTGCCGTGCACAAACTCATAGGAAGACAAATGGCCGAACAGGACCAAGCCGCTCAAGGCAATAACAACCCCGACCCCAGCTTCAATCTGCAGCGCACCTACGTTAAAGACCTGTCGCTCGAAATGCCCAATGCGCCCCAGATTTTTCTGGAACAGGAAGGCCCGAGCGTCGAAGTCACCATTAATGTCGGCGGCCAGCAACTGGCTGAAAGCGTCTACGAATCCACCGTCACGGTGACCGTCACCACCAAAATCCAGGACAAAACCCTGTACCTGATCGAAGCAACACAAGCGGGTATTTTCGAAGCGGCCAATATCCCCGCCGAACAACTCGACCCGCTGTTGGGCATTGTCTGCCCCACCATGCTGTACCCCTACTTGCGCGCCACGGTTGCCGACGCCATCACGCGTACAACCCTGCCCGCATTGCACCTGGCCGAAGTCAACTTCCAGGCGCTCTACGAGCAACGCCTGGCACAAATGGCCGAACAGCAATCGGGCATCGAACTGCCGCCCGGCGCAACCCGCCAGTAACATGCCTCAGTCTGCATCAGCGCCGTTACGCGTCAGTGTGTTGGGTGCCGGCAGTTGGGGCACCGCACTTGCGGCACTGGCCTGCGCCAATGCCCAGGTTACGCTTTGGGCGCGCGACGCCGCGCTGGCAGACGCCATCAACGCCACACACCAAAATGCCAGGTACTTGCCGGGCATCACATTGCCATCGGCGCTTGTTGCCACCAGCAGCCTGTCTCACGCTGTCGCTCACGCCTGTGACAATCAAGGCGTTCCCGGGCTCGTTATTCTTGGGGTGCCGGTTGCCGGCCTCGAAAGCACCTGCGCCGCCCTCGCTAACGAACTGGCCAAGCTGAACCACCCGGCGGTTTCGGCGGTCTGGACGTGCAAAGGTTTCGAACAAACCTCGGCGCAATTACCGCACGCCATTGCCCAAAAAGCCCTGGCCTCTACCCCCGGCGTCGGGCTGGGCGTTGTGTCGGGGCCATCGTTTGCCAAAGAAGTTGCTCAAGGCTTGCCCGTTGCGCTAACTGTTGCCAGCAACAACCCGCAAGTCATCGCAGCCACCACGCAAGCGCTGCATGGCAGCAATGCGCGCATTTACAACAGCACCGACGTCATCGGCGTCGAAGTGGGTGGCGCCATGAAAAACGTCATGGCCATCGCCTGCGGCATTTCTGACGGCCTGGCGTTGGGCACCAATGCCCGCGCCGCACTTATTACCCGCGGTCTGGCCGAAATGCAACGCCTAGGCGTCGCGCTGGGCGGGTCGGCCGACACCTTCGCCGGGCTCACCGGCCTGGGCGACCTGGTCCTGACCGCCACCGGCCCGCTGTCGCGCAACCGGCAAGTGGGCCTGGCCATTGGCGAAGGCCAAACCCTCGACACCATTTTGGCTAACGGCATGACGGCCGAAGGCGTACGATGCGCGCGTGCGGCCCTGGCTCTGGGCAAGCAGTTGGGCGTCGACCTGCCCATTACCCAAGCGGTATGCGATGTCTTGTTCAATGGGCTATCGGCCCGGCAGGCGGTCTCCGACCTGCTCTCTCGCGAAGCCAAGCCCGAAACACCCAAGCCAGCCTAAACGCTGCCTTCGTACCCCTGCTGCCGCCAGGCTTCGTATACCGTCACGGCCACCGCATTCGACAAGTTCAAGCTGCGCTGCCCGGCGCGCATGGGTAAGCGCAAACGTTGCTCGGGCCCAAACAGCGCCAGCTGGTCGGCCGACAACCCCGCCGTTTCACAACCAAAAACAAAAACATCATTGGGCTGGAACATAAACGTCCCCAGCCGGCTTGACCCTTTGGTCGTGAGCGCAAACCGACGCATCGGATCACCGCCGATGGCGGCCAGTGCGCCCGGCAAATCGTCGTGCACTCGCACGTCTGCCCACTCGTGGTAATCGAGCCCGGCCCGGCGCAAACGCTTGTCGTCAAGCTCGAACCCCAACGGCCGAACCAGATGCAAAGCCGCGCCGGTATTGGCGACCAACCGAATAACGTTGCCCGTATTCGGCGGAATTTCAGGTGAAACCAGAACAATATGAAACATGATTATCTTGATAAGGCGTCGTTAAGTCGCTCGCGCACGGGTGTACGCGCCAGCACCACCCCTGTCACCGCCGTTGCGCCAGCGGCCAGCAACACCCCGGAGACCGCATTCAAGGTGCTGCCTGTCGTCATGACATCGTCGATGACGGCAAAGCGATGGCCGGCTACCTTCGACGAGCATCCAAACAGCCCGGCTGTGCCGGCCAGGCGTTGCTGACGACTCAGGAATTTTTGCGGCCCCGTCTCGTGATGCCGGTACAACCAATGGTGATGACAACCCAGCCCCAATTGACGCGCCAGTTGCCCCGCCAGCTCGGCAGCGGGATTAAAGCCGCGGCGCTGCAGTGAGGCTTTGGTCGCCGGGACAGGAACCAGGATTGTATCGTCGGGCAGGACATAGCGCGTGTCGCGCATGCGATCAGCCATGAACGCGGCCAATGTTTTAGCCAACACAAACCGCCGCTGCTGCTTGAACTGCAACAACAGCAAATTAGCGGGAAAGGCGTAATCGACCGCCGCAAAGACCTGACCAAACACAGGTGCAAGGGCAGCACAGTCGTGGCAATGCCCCCGCGCATCAAGCCGCAGGCAGCATCGGGGGCAGCGCCTTGCCGGTGTTGCCATGCTGTGACTGGCTTCACCCGCGCAAACATCGCACAACAACCCGCCCCGAACCACCGAGCGGCACAAAGCGCATTCGCCGGGCAGCCAACGGGTCAGGCTGCCCACCCATTCGCGCAGCCGCAGACTATAGGCCATAATAGCCAGTGCAAATCAACATATCGCCATCTGACCATGGCATCGGCCACGTGCCAAGCGCCGCATACACAAATATGTCATCACACCCCTCGCTGCCCATCCTGGCCGACCACGTCGTCAAACAGTTTGCCCGTCGTGCACCGCTAGACAACGCCCAGTTTCTGTACGGGGAAGTCGCTCAGCGTATGCTGCAACGGCTTAGTTATATCCGCGTCACGCCCGAAACCCTGATCGACGCAGGCTGTGGCGCCGGGCATGCCATCGAACCGCTACGCGCACGCTATCCCATGGTCAATTACATGGGTGTCGACAACTGCGCCGCACTGCTTAACGTGGCACGCGAACGCCATGCCGGCAAACGCGGGCTCTGGAACCGTCTGCGCAACAAGCCCACGCCCAACACAGACTTCACTTGTGCAGACCTGGCACACACCACCCTGCCGCCCGAATCCGCAGGGCTGGTCTGGTCGAATATGGCATTGCACTGGCACCCCCGCCCGCACGACGTCCTCCTCGAATGGCGACGCGTTCTGAAGCCCGAAGGGGTCGTGATGTTTTCTTGCCTGGGGCCGGGCACGTTTAAAGAACTGCGCGCGGCACTGCAGGCCGCCGGGCTGCACACCGCTACGCCCGCTTTCGTTGATATGCACGATTTTGGCGACTTGCTCATCGAGTCTGGGTTCAGCGACCCGGTGATGGATCAGGAAACCCTGACGCTTACCTACCGTAGCGCCGAAAAACTGCTTGAAGACCTGGCCAGTTTGGGCGGCAACCCGGCACAAAGCCGCCGCAGCGGGCTGGTAGGCCGCGAATGGCGCGACCGCCTGCTGGCTGCGCTCGAAAAACAGCGCACCATGGACGGCACCATTCATTTAAGCCTTGAAGTGGCCTACGGCCATGCCTGGCGTGCCCGCACCTTCAACACCGCCCCCGGCGAAACACGCGTTTCGGTCAGCGCGATTACACGACGACCAAAACCCTGAAAACGCCTTGATGCCGCCTAGCGCGACTCTTGGCGACGACGGGAGGCGTCGATACCCAGCTGCTTGAGCTTGCGGTACAAGTGCGTGCGTTCCAGGCCGGTGCGCTCGGAAACCCGCGTCATGCTGTGATTTTCTCGGGCCAGATGGTATTCGAAATAAATGCGTTCGAATTCGTCGCGGGCATCGCGTAGCGGCTGGTCGAGCGGGATATTACTAAGCTGCAAGGCATGCGGCTCGAGCGCCACCGAGGCCTCGGCCGCAACAACAGCAGGTGCCACGGCCGACGGCTGCATGACCGGGGCCGGTGCCAAAGCGGCATTTGCCGGGGCTGCCGCGGGGGCCGACGCACCACGGCTGACCACCGGGCGCGCCAACGCGGCAGAAATGGTTTTCAGCAACTTTTGCAGCGTAATGGGCTTTTCGAGGAAGTCGACCGCACCAATACGCGTGGCCTCGACGGCCGTATCGACGGTGGCATGGCCACTCATCATGATGACAGGCATATCGAGCAGGCCTTGTGACCCCCATTCGCGCAGCAAACTGACGCCGTCGGTATCGGGCATCCAGATATCGAGCAACACCAGATCGGGGCGCGCACGCTGACGGGCCGCACGCGCCTGAGCGGCGTTTTCAGCCAACTCAACGGTATGCCCTTCGTCGTAGAGGATTTCAGACAACAACTCTCGAATGCCGATTTCGTCGTCTACCACCAGTATTCTGGCCATAAAGCATCACCTATATTTTTTTCGCATTATCGTACCCCTGCCCGGCTTCGTCCAGCGCAGCGGCAGAATTAACCAGCCGCGTGAACAAAATAGACACCCGGGCACCCCCTTCCCGACGGTTCGAGACATCAATGCGACCGCCGTGCTCTTCGATAATTTTCTTGACGATCGCCAACCCAAGGCCGGTTCCTGCCGATTTGGTGGTGACGTAGGGTTCGAAGACCCGGGTCAGCACCTGCGGCTCGAACCCCGGCCCGCCGTCGGAAACCGTCAGCCGGACCGCCTGGATTTCTGGACCCTCGTCGTTGATACGCGAGAACGTCAGTTTGGTCTGCACATAGATTTTAGCCTCTGTCGCACCGGCCAACGAAACGGCATCGCGCGCATTGGCCAAAAGGTTATGAATCACCTGACGCAACTGGGTCGGGTCACCTTCGATGTGAGGCAGATCGGCTTGCAGGTCGGCGTCGATCCGAAGACCGGTGCGTTCGTCGCGCACGACGGCGCCGGACGGATCCCAACCGTATAACGTCATAATCTCGGACACCAGCACATTCAGGTCGAGTGACTGCATCTGGGCCGGTGGTGTGCGGGCATACTCGCGAAAATCATCGACCATTTTCTTGAGTGACGCCACCTGATTCACAATAGTATTGGTTGAGCGCATCAGCATGGCCGCGTCGGTTTCGTCCAGGCGCGACGCCAGCTTCATGGCCAGGCGTTCGGCCGACAACTGAATAGGCGTGAGCGGGTTTTTAATTTCGTGCGCCAGGCGCCGTGCCACTTCGCCCCACGCCACGGTGCGGTTGGCCGAAATGACTTCGCTGATGTCGTCAAAAACGACCAGATAACCATTCGCCCGGCCATCAACCGTCAGGTGCGTGCCGCGCGCCAGCAAAGTCACGACATTTTTCTTGGCTTCGTTGTCGCTGGCTGCCTCCAGCTCAAGCTCGAACTGCTGCTGCCAGTAAGCGCGTTCTGATTCAACCGCGGCATGGGCCGCAAACGCATGGCGAATTAGTTGAGACAACGTAAATGCGCCGTCAACGGTTTCAAGCGGGCGGCCTTTGACCGAGCGCAAATCGACACGCAAGATGGATTGCGCCCCCTGGTTGAACATACTGACCCGAAAACCTTCGTCGAAAACCAGCACCCCCGAAGACAGGTTGCTGAGCACCGACTCAAGGTAAACATTGGTGCGCTCGAGTTGTTGCCGGTTACGCTCGACCATCTGACGCGCCTCATCGAGCTGACGCGTCATGGCATTGAAAGAGCGCGTCAGCTGGCCAACTTCATCTTTCTCGGGGGGTTCGGGCAAGGGCCGGTAATCGCCAACACCCACGGCCTGGGTACCGGCGGCCAGCGTTAACAACGGCCGAACCAGGCGACGAGATACACTTAGGGCGACCACCACCGACGCGAACACCGCCAGAATTAACGCCAATGTCAGCGTTATCCCGTAAAGCTTGCGCAGCCCCTGACGCGAAAGTGCCAGCTCTTGATAGTCGCGAAAGCCTTGCTCGACCTGGCTGGCATTACGCGCAATTTGTTCGGCCACCGGCTGGATGACCTGCAGCCAGCGCACCTCCGGCGTGACGCCCAATGCCGTCGTAGACCGGTCAAGACGCTGAATAGGAACCACAACCCGCAAGAACAAACCCGTATGCAGATCGCCTTCAGGACGCAACCCCTGCCCGACATCGTCGGCCTCGGCCGCCGCGTAGCTGCGCGACACCCGCAGTTGATTCATGACATGCTGCGGCGGCATGTCGGGTATGAGCTTGCCGTAATCGGCGGTTGAAAAAGCGACAGTGCGGCCGCTTCCGGAAAAAACCATGGCTTCGGCGACGCTGCCCTCTTCGCGCACGCGCGAAATCAACACGCCCATGTCTGCGTCGGGCTTGTCGCCAAGTTGTTCGGCCATAGACTTGGCGCGAACGGTCAGGTCGGCCAGTTGAAGGTCGAGCACGGCCCGCCCCAGGCTCAAGCCCGACTCAAGCGCACTGTCGACGCGCACGTTGAACCAGGACTCGATGGAGCGCGACATGAACTGAACCGACAGCACATAAATCAGGGCGCCGGGCAGCACGCCGATGAGGGCGAATGACAGCGCAAAACGAGCGGTTAAACGGGCCCCGAACTGTCGCCGGCGAATCTGGCGCACCAACCGGACGGCCAGCACCACAACCCAGAACACCAACGTAACGGCAAACACCGCATTCAGGGCCAGCAAGGTGTCGTAGTGCTGGGCAAACCGCGACGCATTACCCGTGGACCAGACCAGCAGGCTCAGCAATGCCAGCGCACTGATCACCGCAATGACCAGCGTCAGCCGGATCGCCCATTTCAGGACGGGTCGGGTGTTTGCGGAGAAATTGAAAATAAGAAATCTTTCCATGGGGTCACAATTGACCAGGCGCTACTGTTGAAAGAATCGATGCGAAACGGGCGCGGCAAGCGAGACGTATCGAGACGAAGACGAAGACGACCGCGATACTCTTTGCCAGTGTCGAACGCGTCGGCAGGCGCCACGGCCCAACCCCGGATATGCTTTACATAAGCCAGTGCATCTTCGAATGTGGCTTCGGGCAAGGTCAGGTCGCCCGCCCCCACCCGCCACTGCCGGGTAAGCACGTTATAAGACAGCCGAAAAGTCTGGTGCTCGTTGGCCAGCACCTTGTCAAACCACCACCAGCGGTCGGCCACGATTTCCAGATCGGCCGTGAAGTACAAGGGCATGCCTTTTTCGGCCGCCTGACGCAGCTCCGGGTCAACGTAAATGTCGACGTCGGCATCGATGTACAGCTGGCCGTTGCGTACCACCGGCTCAACGCTGACGATCTGATCGGCGCGCGCAACCGACCAGCCCGTTTGCATTACAACAAACAGGCCGACAACACACCAGACGGAAAAAAGGCGTCGGAAAAAGGTCATGACGCATTATTGTTGTCGACGCTGGCCTGCTTTGCAAACAAGGCAAAAAAGAATCCGTCGTGCGCGGCAGCCTGACCACCGACGGGCAAAGGCAATAATTGGCCAGGCGCGTCCAGACGAACGGCATCTGGGTGCTGCTCAAGCAGCCATTGCGCCTGGGCCTCGCCTTCTTGAGGAAACACAGCGCACGTTACGTACAAAAACCGCCCGCCCGGCTTCAAAGTCTTCCATAACGCTTTCACGATTTTCCGCTGCAGCGCGGCCGTGCGCGCGATATCGGTCTCGCGACGCAACCACAGAATGTCTGGGTGACGCCGAACGACCCCCGATGCCGTACACGGTACATCGGCCAAAATGGCATCAAAGACACGGCCATCCCACCAGGTATCGGGTCGCGACGCGTCGGCAGCCGTGAGTGTGACATGGTCTGTCGCCAGCCCCAGCCGCTCAAGGTTTTGCCCCACGCGCGCCAGCCTTGATGCATCGGCATCAAGTGCCACCAGGTCGATATCGGCCAATTCAAGCAAATGCGCAGTTTTACCCCCGGGCGCCGCACACGCATCAAGCACGCGCATGCCGGGCTGAACCCCTAGCAACGGGGCGGCCAGCTGGGCAGCGGCATCTTGCACCGACCACCACCCTTCGGCAAAGCCCGGAATATCTTGTACGGGCCGGGGTTGCTCAAGCACGACCGCCGATTCGACCCCCGGCGAAACGCCTTCGAGCCGGACGGTTTGCGCAGCTATACCGGCCGCGTTCAGGTCGGCCAGTAACTGTGAAACACTGCGTTTTCGGGTATTTACGCGCAGCGTCATGGGTGGCGGCAGCTGCGCCGCCAGCAGAATGGCTTTCCAGTGGTCGGGATAGGCCTGCCGCAGTCGTCGCACCCACCAGTTCGGGTGATTCCATCGGGCCTCGGGGTTGCCGTGGGCTCGCGTTAAAATGGTGTCGCGCTCGCGCGTAAAGCGGCGCAGCACACCATTAACCAACGCCTTGAAGCTTTGCATGCGCCGGTGCCCGGCAACGGCGCTAACGGCCTGGTCGACCACCGTATGTACGGCATAAACCGGCCAGTCGGGGCGCACCGGCTTGCCCTCGCGGGTTAATTGTTCGGCAACCATGGCGGTATCGAGCAAACACAACGACACCTGCAACACCGCGTCGAGCAACGGCACCGGCGGCGTCTTTGTGACCAGCATATGCTTGACTTCAAGGGCCTGGCCCAGATGGCGCATAACGTGAAAGCTGACGGCTTGCGTTGCCCCCTTCAGCGATGAAGGCGTTTGGGCCAGCACATCGGATAGCGACCGCCCCTCGTGCACCGCTGTAAGGCACTGCGCACTGGCAAGAATAATGTCGGAAAGCGCGTGGCGGGAAGGGGTTGTTGCGTCGGTCACGTTGTCAAATTGCCGTAAAAATTCATTCCACGGGAATGTAGCATTAATTTACCCGTGCCCCGCCGCTGTGCACAGCAGCACAACGCAGTAAAATTCTTTTTTCTTTCAAGCCTTAAGGCTCAAGAGGTTAACGCATGAGTTCCCCAAAAGTTGGTTTTGTCAGTCTGGGATGCCCCAAAGCGCTGGTCGACTCCGAACGTATTCTGACCCAGCTGCGCACCGAGGGTTATGCCATTACCCCCGACTACGACAACGCCGACGTTGTGGTCGTCAATACCTGTGGTTTTATCGACAGCGCCAAAGCCGAGTCGCTTGATGCCATTGGCGAAGCCATTGCCGAAAACGGCCGGGTCATTGTGACCGGCTGCATGGGGGTCGACGAATCGGTCATCCGCGATGTGCACCCCGCTGTATTGGCCGTCACAGGCCCACAGCAATACGAACAAGTGGTTCGCGCCGTGCACGAAGCCGCGCCACCCAACCTTCAGCACGACCCCTACACTGACCTGGTCCCGCCGCAAGGGGTCAAACTTACACCCCGCCACTATGCCTACCTGAAGATCTCCGAAGGCTGTAACCATCGCTGCAGCTTCTGTATTATTCCGTCGCTGCGCGGCGACCTGGTCAGTCGCCCCATTGGCGACGTCATGAGCGAGGCCGAACGCCTGGTGAACGCCGGGGTCAAAGAACTGCTGGTTATTTCGCAAGATACCAGCGCCTACGGGGCCGATATCAAGTTCCGCAGCGGCTTCTGGAATGGCCGCCCCATCAAGACGCACATGACGCAGTTGTCCGAGGCCCTTGCAGAGTTCGGCGTCTGGACCCGGCTGCACTATGTCTATCCTTACCCGCATGTCGATCAGGTGATCCCGTTAATGGCCGAGGGCAAAATCCTGCCGTATCTCGACATCCCGTTTCAGCATGCCAGCCCTCGCGTGCTCAAACTCATGAAACGCCCGGCATTCGAAGACAAAACCCTGGCGCGTATCAAGCAATGGCGTGAAACCTGCCCCGACCTGACGCTACGTTCGACATTCATTGTGGGTTTCCCGGGCGAAACCGACGACGACTTCGAGTACTTGCTCGACTGGATGTCCGAGGCCCAGCTTGATCGCGTCGGTTGTTTTCAGTACTCACCTGTCGACGGCGCGAAAGCCAACGAACTGCCCGACCCGGTGCCCGACGAAGTCAAGCAAGAACGTTGGGAACGCTTTATGGCTCACCAGCAGGCCATTTCGGCCGAGCGCCTGGCGCAAAAAGTGGGCCGGGAAATCGATGTCTTGATTGACGAAATTGACGAAGATGGCCCTATTGGCCGATCGAGCGCCGATGCGCCCGAAATTGACGGCAATGTCTTTGTAACGACCGACCGCACCCTGAAGCCGGGCGACCTGGTGCGAGTGAAGGTCACCGACTCTGACGAGTACGACCTTTACGGCGACACGATCTGAGGTGAACCGCGCAAGAAGGCGCCGATGTCCTGGCGCTTTCCGCCCGGCTTTTGCACCTGCAAAATGCGCAACACGCCATCGCTAGTAGCCACATCAAGACCTGCCTCGGAAGCTGCCACGATGGTGCCAGGTTCCAGGGCATTTACGGCCGGCATGGCTTGAGCGGCCCAGACCTTAATGGGCGCCTCCCAACCCGGTAGCTGCAAGGTTGCCCCCGGTACAGGGTCGAATGCTCTTACACGGCGCGCCAAAACGACGGCGGGTTGCGCCAGGTCTAGTGCGGCCTCGGCCTTGTTAAGTTTGGCGGCATAACACACACCTGCCTCGGGCTGCGGTGCCGGGGCCAGCGATTGTTGCGACAGCGCGTGCAAAGCCTCGACAATACATTGACCACCCAATTCGGCCAAGGCATCGTGCAGTTGCGCTGCCGTATGCGTTGCGCTAATGGGTAGGGACTTCACCAGCAGCATATCGCCAGTGTCCAGGCCTTCGTCCATTTGCATGATGGTAATGCCAGTTTCGGCGTCACCCGCCTCGATGGCCCGCTGAATTGGGGCCGCGCCGCGCCAACGCGGCAATAAACTGGCATGGATATTTAAACAACCCGCTGGCGGGAGGGTCAGCGTCCATTGGGGCAAAATCAACCCATAGGCCGCAACCACCATGACATCGGGCCGGGCCTCAAGCAAAGCTGCACGGGCCGCCTGGGCATCTTCCGGATACTTGCCGTCGAGCCGAAGGCTACGCGGCTGCTGAACCGGAATGCCCGCCTGCAACGCCGCCTGCTTGACCGGGCTTGGTGTAAGTTTCAGCCCCCGGCCCGAAGGCCGATCGGGCTGCGTCAGTACCAATGGCACCTCGTGCCCGGCAGCAAGAATGGCATCGAGGGCGATACGGGCGAACTCGGGGGTACCAGCAAAAACAACGCGCATTGCCGGTTATACCTTGTCGAGTTCGCGTTCTTGCTTGCGCAATTTGGTTTTGATGCGGTTCAGTTTCAGCGACGAGAGGTACTCGACAAAAACCTTACCTTCGAGGTGGTCGAGCTCGTGTTGCACGCAAACTGCCAGCAGGCCGTCGGCATCGAATTCGTAGGTCTCGCCCTTTTCGTTCAGGGCGCGCACACGAATGCGCGCCGCGCGCTCGACGCGGTCGTAGATACCGGGCACCGAAAGGCAGCCCTCTTCGTAAACCTGGCGCTCTTCGCTTTTTTCGATGATTTCGGGGTTGATGAGAACCCGTAAATCGTTGCCCTCTTCAGAGACGTCGATGACAACAATGCGCTCGTGAACATCGACCTGCGTTGCTGCAAGCCCCACACCGGGCGCGTCGTACATGGTCTCGGCCATATCGCGCACCAACTGACGGATGCGATCGTCGACCGCCTCGACCGGTTTGGCCACCTTGTGCAGGCGTGGATCTGGATAGCGAAGAATGGGAAGCAAAGCCATGGCATCATCAGTTAAAAAGGTGACCTTCCATTATACCAACCGCCCCTTGATCCAGGCCGACAGACGTTTATGTCGCATACAGCCACACGCCGCCCATGACTCTGTGGCAAACTGCTGCGCTATGCCTGTATCTCTTGATCACGACGAATTGGCGGCCTGGGTGCGCCTGACGCTTGAGCCTGGTTTGGGGCCTGCACAGGCTCGCAACCTGCTGGCGGCCGTCGGCCTGCCGCAAGCCATTTTTGCGCAATCAGTGGCGCAACTCATGAAGTTTCTGCCACAGAACCTCGCGCTACAGCTTGCGCAACCGCCATCCACAGACATTGCCCAGGCCATCTTGCAAACGCAGCGCTGGCTAGAGCACCCCAGCCATCATCTTTTAACGCTGGCCGACCCCGACTACCCGGCCAGTTTGCTTGAAATCCATGACCCGCCCCTGGCCATTTATGTGAATGGGCAGCTAGGCACCCTGAACCGCCAAAGCATTGCCATTGTGGGCGCACGCAGCGCCACCCCGGGCGGCCTTGAAAACGCCAAGGCGTTTGCTCGCCATTTGGCCGAACGCGGGTGGTGTGTTGTCAGTGGCCTGGCGTCGGGCATCGACGCCGCCGCGCACCAGGGGGCCCTGGACGCCGGCCCCGACGGTGGCGGCACCCTGGCCGTCATGGGAACGGGCATTGATATCGTCTACCCTGCCCGCAACCGGGCGCTGGCCCACAAAATTGTTGAAAACGGCACGCTGATTTCGGAATTCCCCATGGGTCAACGCGCCATGCCCTACCAGTTTCCAAAACGAAACCGGATTGTTGCGGGCTTGAGCCGGGGGGTACTGGTCGTAGAAGCCGCCTTGCAAAGCGGCTCGCTGATTACCGCGCGCCAGGCTGGCGACATGGGTCGCGAGATATTCGCCATCCCGGGCTCCATTCACTCGCCGTTGTCCAAAGGTTGTCATCAACTCATCAGGCAAGGGGCAAAACTGGTCGAGTCGGGGCAAGATATCGTGGAAGAGCTATCGGGTGTTTTGCCCGGCGTGGCCCCCCCATTGCGGTTCACCGGTACGTCAACCAAAACGCGCAGTGCCACCCCTGCCGCATCGGGCGCCACCGGCCACAGCGAGCTTGAGCCTATATTGCAGGCCATGGGTTTTGACCCCATTGATATTGATACGCTCTTGCAGCGCACCGGGTTAGACATTACCCTGCTTAACAGCCGCTTAACCCTGCTTGAACTTGATAACCTGGTGGCCCGGCTACCCGACGGCCGCCTGCAAAGAACAGCAGGCCACACCCCTTAACTTCTTAACGCTAACTACTGAATACTTATGCTGCGCAGTCAACGCCCCTCTGCTGAAGAACACGCCGAACTCTTGCAAAAGCTGGGCCCGCTACCCATCGAAGGGGCCTCATGGCCACGTTGGATAAAAATCGCGGCGTGGGTCATGCTCGGCCTGATTGCCTTCCAGTTTGTGATTACCGCCACCGGGCCCAATGGGCAAAACGTCAACCCTTACGTTGCCGCCAGCCTGGTCGCCTGCTATGTCGCCCTGGTTGTTGTGGCCCGCTATATGACCACGTCGGTCACCCGCATTACCGCCGAGGGCATCCAGCAAAGCTGGCTTAGCCGGCGTCTTATAACCTGGGACGACATCCAGTTCACCAAGTTCATCCCGCTGATTTCATCCAAAAAACTGATTTGCTTTGTCAGCAAGGGCCGGCCGGTTGTGTTTCAGGGCGGCACCCGCGAACTGCAAACCGCCTTTGCCCAGATTTCTTTGGTTTACCGCCGGCGTTAAAACGGGTTTGCCGGTATGTAGCGCGCGGTTTACTACCGAATGGGCAACGGGTACATCAACCCACCCTGGCTCCACAAGGCATTCAACCCCCGCTCAATTTTCAGGGGGCTGCCCTGCCCAACATTGCGTTCAAAGCTTTCAGCGTAATTGCCAACCTGCTTAATGATCTGGTAGGCCCAACGCGCGTCAAGCCCGAGGTTTTCGCCGGCATTACCCGAGCCGCCCAGAAGGCGCTGTATAGCGGGCGTAGACTGTTGCGCGTGGGTATCCACATTGCCCGAATCGACCCCCAGCTCTTCAGCCAGAAGCATCGCCATCAACGACCATTTCACAATGTTCAGCCAGGCGTCATCGCCCTGCCTGACAAACGGCCCCAAGGGCTCTTTGGAAATGAGCTCGGGCAAAACAATGTAGTCGTCGGGATTACCTAAACGCGAAGCCCGAATCGCCGCCAGCCCAGACGCGTCTGTTGAAAACACATCGCAACGCCCCGCCGCAAACGCACTGACAGCCTCGTTGTATTGCTCGATGACCACCGGCTTGTACCGGATGTTATTGGCGCGCGCCCAATCGGCCAGCGTGTTTTCATTCGACGTGCCCGTCTGCAGGCAAATGGTTGCGCCATCAAGCCCTTTAGCGCTTTTAACGCCCAGCGCCTTCAACATCAGAAAGCCCTGGCCATCGTAAAAATTGATACCGGCATGAATCACACCCAGCGCCGTGTCGCGCTGCTGCGTTACCGACGTATTGCGTGCCAGCACATCGATTTCACCAGATTGCAAAGCCGTAAAACGCTGCTGGGCGTTAAGCGGTACCGCCTTGTATTTTTCGGCATCGCCTAAAACAGCGGCGGCAACGGCGCGACACAGGTCGATATCGAGACCGCGCCAATGCCCTTTGTCGTCGGGGGCAGAGAACCCGGCAAAACCGGTGGTAACGCCACACTGCAGGTAACCACGCTGCTTGACGACATCGAGTGTTTGCGCCTGCGCTACCCCGCCAGCCAAACCCAGCCACAAACCGGCCAGCCATAATTTCCAGAGCTTCATAGTAAGTTTCCTGTGTGGATTCAATGCGGCGCGTAGTCGCGCACACCAAACAAGGCCGACCCGATACGGATATCGGTCGCGCCCTCTTCAATGGCCCACTCGAAATCGCCCGTCATCCCCATCGACAAGCGCCTGACGTCATCATGCCCCGCCGCCTGCGCCTCGTCGCGCAACTGACGCAAGCGGCGAAAACATCCACGTACGGCCTGCTCGTCGTCAGCATTGATGGCCAACGTCATTAGCCCTTTAACCCGGAGTGCAGGGAACCCCTTGAGGGCATCAAGAAAGTCGGGCAGATCGGCAGGATCGAGCCCGAATTTGGACGGTTCTGGCGAGGTTTTAACCTGGACCAGCACGTCGATGCTGCGCCCCTCGTCTTGCAACCGACGATGCAGCACTTCGGCCAGTGCCAGACGATCGAGCGACTGGACTTCGTGAACCCAGCGCGCCGCGTCTTTTGCCTTGTTCGTTTGTAAATGGCCTATCAGCACCCAGCGCAGGTCAAGGTCGGCCAGCTGCGGCAGTTTGTCGCGCAGTTCTTGCAAACGGCTTTCACCAAAGGCATTCAAACCCAACGCGGCCGCTTCGCGGATGGCATTGGCGTCGAACGTTTTGCTGACCGCCAACAAATGCACATCGGCGGCGTCGCGGCCGACACGTGCGCAGACCTGGGCCATGCGCATACGGATAGCATCGAGCCGCTGTTTCATTGAATCAGACATATCGAAACCCGGTTACATCAGAGGGTTTCGATTGTAGTGCAAGCTACTGGATCATCCCTGCGGCTGCGGTTTGATGGGTGGCGGCATCGATCAGAATGAACGCGCCCGTACCGGGCAAGTCACGATAGCGATCAAGCACCAGCGCATCTCGAGCCGTCAACGTCACCTTGCCAATATCGTTCATCTGCAAGGCCTGTTGTTCGACCTGAGCCTCGCCAAGTGTATGAATATCGCGCCGGGAATGAACAGCTTTCAGCTTGACCTGCGTCAGGCGTGTGCCCAGCTTAAGCCAGTACGTGCGGGCCTGACTGAGCGGCTGCTGATCCAGCCAGCACAGCTCGGCATCAAACGTCTTGTCGACATGTACGGGGTGCTGTCCCGTCACAAAGACATCGCCCCGAGAAACATCGATATCCTGGTCCAGTTCGACAACGACGCTATCACCCGCCACGGCATGCTCCACAGGCTCCCCACCGCGGTATAGCCGGGCAATATGAGCCGTAGCCCCAGATGGCAATACCTTGACCTGTGTAGCAACGGACAATTGGCCGCTGGACACCTGCCCGGCATAGCCCCGAAAATCGTTGATCGAGCTGCCCCCATGACGAATCACCCATTGCACATAAAGTCGAGTCGCGCTATCGGCGACAGGCGCCTCAAGCGGCAATTGCTCGAGTAAAGTCAGCAACGGCGGCCCCTCGTACCAAGGGGTAAACGCCGACGCTTTGACGACGTTATCACCCTTTAACGCCGACACCGGCAGGATATGAAACTTGGCAATGCCTAATTGGGCAGCAAGCGCGCCATATGAATCGCGAATGCGCTCAAATACAGCCTGATCCCAGCCCGTCAGATCCATTTTATTGACGGCCACCACGATATGCTTGATACCCAACAAAGCGGCCAACGCGCTATGGCGCTTGGTTTGCACCAGCAGTTCGCCATCGTTCACACGGGTCGCGTCAATCAAGATAATAGCGGCCTGGGCCGTTGACGCACCAGTAACCATATTGCGCGTGTACTGCTCGTGGCCGGGCGCGTCGGCAACAATAAATTTTCGTAATGGCGTTGCAAAGTAGCGGTACGCTACGTCAATCGTAATCCCCTGTTCACGCTCTGCCTCAAGGCCGTCTGTCAGCAAAGACAGGTCCAGCTCATTGGCTTCGGTTCGCTTGTATTTCGACCGGGCAATGGCATCGAGCTGGTCGGCAAATACGCCCTTGCTATCAAACAGCAACCGCCCAATCAGGGTCGACTTGCCGTCATCTACCGAGCCTGCCGTAATGAAGCGCAGCACACTGGTCTCGGTTTGCGTAAAAGGTTGTTCAACCAATGCATTCATCAGAAATACCCCTGTTTTTTTCTTTGTTCCATCGACGCCTCAGACGTTTGATCGTCCATACGAGTCGCGCCGCGTTCAGTAATTGTGGTCAGCGCCGTTTCGGCAATAATCGCCTCGGGTGTCGAGGCGTCTGAAGCCACTGGGCAGGTGCAGGAAATATCGCCCACGGTACGGAACCGCACGCGCACGGTTTCGGCGGCTTCACCTTCGCGAGGCGGTGTGAGCGGAGTGACGGGTACAAGCAAACCATTACGTTTGATGACGCTGCGGTCATGCGCGTAGTAAATGGGGGGCAAGGCGAGGTTTTCGCGGGCAATGTATTGCCAGACATCCAGCTCGGTCCAGTTCGAGATAGGAAACACCCGCATGTTTTCACCCTTGGCCACCCGGGTGTTGTACAAGTTCCAGAGCTCAGGACGCTGCGCTTTGGGGTCCCATTGGCCAAAGGCATCCCTGAACGAAAACACCCGCTCTTTTGCGCGTGCCTTTTCCTCATCCCGACGGGCCCCGCCTATACACGCATCAAAACCAAACTCGTCAATGGCCTCCAGCAATGTGGTCGCCTGAGCGGCGTTGCGTGAGTCATTCTCAGAGCGCAGCACGACGCTGCCGCGACGAATCGAGTCTTCAACCGAACGGACAATCAAGGTTTCCCCAAGTTCTGCAGCGCGCTGGTCACGAAACTCGATCACTTCGTCGAAGTTATGGCCTGTGTCGATATGCATGAGCGGGAAAGGAAACTTGCCGGGCCGGAAGGCCTTCTCGGCCAGGCGCAGCAAGACCACCGAGTCTTTGCCCCCCGAGAACAGCAGCACCGGGCGTTCGCACTCGGCGGCCACCTCGCGCATAATGAATATGGCCTCGGACTCGAGCCAGTCAAGATGGGTACGATCTGCGGGGTGACTCATGAGACTTCCTTTGTGCTTGTGCTTTTACTTGTCGCTACGTAATTCAAATTGTGTTCGTGCAGGCCGCATTCCTTCGAATCGCTGTTTTCCCACCACCAGCGGCCGGCACGAACGTCCTCGCCTGGCTTGATGGCCCGCGTACAAGGCTCGCAGCCTATCGACGGATAGCCCTGGTCGTGCAAGGCGTTATACGGAATATTCAAGGCGCGAATAACTGCCCAGATTTCTTCATCGCGCCAGGCTGCAACCGGGTTGTACTTTTGAAGCCCAAATGTCGTGTCGTGCTCCTGCTCAGGCAGTTGCGTCCGGGTGATCGACTGATCACGCGTTTGGCCCGTCAGCCATGCTGAACGACCCTGCAACATGGCCTTCAATGGGTCGACCTTACGCAAGTTGCAGCATGCCTTGCGCAGTGCTACCGATTCGTAAAACGGGAACAAGCCATGTGTTGCCGTGAATTCCCGTACCGCATGCGCGTCGGGACGACAAACGGTTATGTCGATACTCAACCGGCGGCGTGTTTCGTCGAGCAACGCCAGCGTCTCTTTATGCAGGCGACCGGTATCAAGGGTAAAGACTTGTATGGGCAACGCAGACTGAGCAATGGCGTATGTCAGCAACATGTCGGACGGCGCCAACGAGGTTGCAAAGACGGCATCGGGGTGACGCGCCGCAATCAAGGCCAGACGGGCCTGAAGCTCACGCCATTGTGCATCCAGCTCAGGAGGCATGGCCGTTGCGGCCAAGGTAAGCGATTCGATCGTCGACACAAAAAACACCTGTTAGATAAGAACAGGGTTAGTGTGCCCGCGCACAGCATCGAACGGAACTACGAAATCGTTAAGTGCATATAACCAGCCTAACTGGCCATGGCCAGCACCCTGCTGCTGGTGAACGTACGTGTCTTGCCGGTGTACGGATCGCAAAAAGAGACCTGTCGGGCCAGCAACTGCAGTGGCCTGGAGAAGTCATCAAACATCGACGATGGCTGTAACTCCGGATAGAACAGATCGTTGCATATGGGGATACCCAGACTGCTCATATGAACACGCAACTGATGCTTGCGGCCGGTATGCGGTGTCAAGCGATAAAGCCCGTGGGTACCTGCAGGACGAATCAGCTCCACAAGCGTGCTGCTGTTCGGCTGGCCATCGACCTCCTGCATGGTGAAATGCGTGGCTTTTGCGTCCAGCCGTGTTTCGCGACGTAGCGGAAACGTTAATGCAGGATTCAGCGGTGCGACGGCTTCATACACTTTTGCGACGTCGCGGCTTTGAAACAAGCTTTGGTACGCGCCACGGCACGATGGTTCTACAGTAAACATCATCACACCCGCAGTTTCACGGTCAAGCCGGTGTATTGGACTCAGGTCGGGCAGGCTCAGGCTTTCGCGTAATCGGGTCAGGGCCGTTTCTTTCAAGTAGCGTCCGCCCGGGATGCTCGCCAGAAAATGCGGCTTATCTATCACAAGCAATTGAGCGTCCCGATACAAAATATCGATTTCGAAAGGCACCTCCGGCTCGTCAGGGACTTCGCGGTAGTACCAGAGCCACTGATGTGGTGCGTAAGGCGTCTGGGGCGTGATCGGCACGCCTTCGGCGTTGACGATCTCGCCACGCACAAGACGCTCGTAAATGACGGAGGGTGCAGTAAACCTGAACCGCTGAACAAGGAAGTCGTAAACGGTGGCCCAGTTGCCGTTGGGCAGATGAACCCGACTGGGCGCGATACCGTCGCGCACTGGCAGCGGCGCCACAGCACTAACCACAGAGCGAGATCCGGATCGATTCAGCGACATAGCGGCATATTAATAGGGAATCAGGTGGTGCGAATGTATCGTGCCTCTCTTTCTCTGCGCTAAGTTAAGGCCGGGCCGTGTGCTCAAAGATGTAAGGTCAAGGCGCGTTAATGCATTGCCCAAAGAAAAACGCCCCGCAAAGTTATTGCGGGGCGTTTTGGAATAAAAGCCTGACGATGACCTACTTTCACAGACGTTAATCAACTATCATCGGCGCAGAGGTGTTTCACGGTCCTGTTCG
>NZ_JACJUU010000029.1 GCF_014237865.1 Pusillimonas minor | reverse complement strand
GGACAGATGATGCAGTGGTGCGGTGGTCCCTTCGACCCAAGCGCCTTCGATCTAAACGAGGTCAACCAACGCCTGAGGGAAATTCAGCTGTAGCGCAAGACGGTGCTGAGCGGACGCTTACGTTGTTTGGCTACAATCGGCCAAGAGTGGACACATTAAAGTGTCTCCAAAACCAGATGCAATCCAAAAGAAAGGACTTCTTAGCACCACAAAATAAGCAGAAGTTGATTGCCTCGCGAAGCGATAGATTCTGAAGGATGCGAACAGTGGGCATGGTTTTAGGACAGTAGATATAGCTCGGTAGGAACTCCGTGACAGCTGGTCGGATTATAGGTGCAGCAGTTGAGATAAGTTAGTCGGAGATTGGCCAAGCATGTGTCGCTATCGACAGCCTAGCGCCTTAATCACGCGGCCACTTAACCTTACATAGTCACCACAAAGGCCTCGGCTTTTTCGACGTCGCCGTTAACTCAAGCGAGCAAACCATCCCCCAATCTATGGCAAAGGATCGCTGCGGCCAACGATAGTGACGCATCCGAAAGCCGGGTGGCACCATTAATTCGCCTCCATCTACTTGCAAACTGAAGAGGTCGACTGCAGGAAAGTACTGACCGGCTGCTTCTGGCCGATTGTGGCCACAAACAGGAAGCCACCCTGATCCGAAGCGGATCGTAGTTGCACTCTGCTCGGAGTGCGCATTATGAAAGAAATTAACACTTCGCTTACACCGTGACGCTTAGTGACCCCGTCAAGCGTGCCTGCATCGACGTCATGCGTGCCCACACACTCGCTTAAGCTCTGCTGCACAAAGTCAATCTTCGGGGCCATCGATTCGATGGTCGCCCACAACGCTGGATACTCGCCACGGTGCTCTTGCAGCATGCGCACGGCGCGCTCACGCGCCTCGGGCAAAATTTGTTCTGAATCGGCCATGACTCTGCACACCTTTTAAAGTTTGCCTGCACTTCCAAAGCGTGGGCGAATGAATAAATGTTATGACCAGGTACGCAGTAATCAAGATCGAAAAAATGATTCATTTATGGCTTTATTAATCTGTTGCCAATCTCAATAAACATATAAAATTTTCTATATCAAAATAGAAGTAAATAATTCAATTATTGATATAAATCAATTGCTTGCATTTTTTCATAGTTGTGACAATATTAAAAAACGAAACCTTTAAAGGAAAAATGCAATGACAAATCAAACCCAAACACAACCCGCCGCAACAGAAAAAACACGCAAGCGCTTGACTCCAGCCGAGCGCATGCAGAAAGCCCGCGACGCCTTGCGTAAAGCGGCGAGTGACCAGCGCCGATTTGATACGCGCGGCAAAGTCGTACTGGGCGGCTTCACGATGGGCATAGCTCGCAGCAATTCCAGCTTTGCCCAACAGCTACTGCAGGCGCTCAACACAGCAAAACTGCGCGAGCAGGATAAAGAGGCGCTTGCCGACTTTCGTAAAGAGTTGATGCTGATTTGCAGCGGTCATGCAAAAGCACAGCAAAACCAAAATGTGGGTTAAGCCAAAAGGGCTCCCGGCCAAGATGAAGTCTGTCACTGAGGGCGCACTTAGCACTCGAATTCTCGAGTGCACGTTTGCCAGCGCTGCGCCTGGACCGCAACGAACGCGCTTCGCGGTTCGGGCTTTGCCCCCAGCCGCTGGCGCGGCCGGGTCCCCCCTTTTGGTTTTGCATAGGTTTTTGGAATGAGCGATAAGGCCCGCGCAGCGATTCAGCGCATACAACAAATGCAAGACGAGAACCGTCGCCGCAAAGCGGCAAAGGCTGCCGCGCGCCTAATGGACAAACAGACCCGAGAGGGCAGCAGCAAAAAAAGCAAAAGCACAAAAGTGCGCACTCCCCGCACGCCGCGCGCGCCAAAAAGCGCCAGCCAGTACCATCTCAATCAAAAGTACAGCAATCGGGCTGGCAAAAACCGCGCGCCAAAATCTTGCACCGATAAGCTTAAGTATGACTTTGGGCTTGACGAAAAAGGCGACGAACGCATCGCTTTCATGTACATCAGCGCGCCTGACAAGATCCCTGCCGCCGCACTCGACTTACTAGCCGTCGCCCGCGAAGCGGAGCGCACCGCCGGCCGCCAGGCTAACTCGCGGCAAATGGCCCATCTAACCGGGTCCCTACCGGAGAACCTGAGTAACGAGGCGCGCGCCGAAATTGTCAGAACCCTTTGCGACCACCTACGCGCGCAACGCGATGACGTCCCCATCTTTGCCGCCATGCACGCACCGGACGAAGATGAAAAAAACTGGCACTTTCACATTAGCCACCCCTTGCGCCACATTCACCCAACCGAAGACGGCGGCTTCATCATGGGCGAGCGAATCATGTTTGAGCAGCGCGCAGCAGTGCGCAAAGCCGCAGGTCTTGAGCCCACGAACCATAGCGAACTACGCGCCTGGCGCGAGCACGTTGCCAGCGTGATTGCCGACGCAGTTGCAAAAGAAACGGGCGACCTGCAGGCGGCCGAGCGTTGGCGATGGGGTCATCTGACGCTTGAGCGACAAGTTGAAAAAGCCGCCGAACGAGGCGATGTAGAGTTTGTCGCAGATAGCGTGCTGCGGGACGCAACCATCAAAGAAGGGCTTAACAACAGCCCGTGGCGCAAAACGCCGCCACGCGACTTTGCCCGCGCTGATGCCCAATCACACAACGCACAAGCGACAAGCAAAGAAAAGACCGTGCCTGCACCGAAATTGCTAACGCAAGCAGCACTGAACGCCATGCTTGAGCGAGCAAAGGCCCAGGGCATCACCAATCCCGAGCAATTGCGGCTGTTCGCCCGAGATTGCGGCGTAACCATTACCTGGGCAAAGAGCGAAAGCAGCTTAAAGGCGCAGGGCGTGAGCTATGCGTTGGCTGGTGGCCCAAAATTCGCAGGCAAAAACGTTGGAATGTCACTCAAGAGACTTCAAGATCTCATGGGCTGGGACGAGCCCCCCGCGTATTCACGCGTTTACAAAAAGGCTGACGTTCAAAAATACGAAGAAGCCAAAGTCGCAGGTCGCATCAAGCCCAGCGACGCATTAACGGCCGGTGCGACGGCCGCGATGGTGCGAGCAAGCAAGCTCTTCAAGCAAGCCAAAGAGGTAGCGGCAAGGCAAGCCACAAAGCGCCAAACCCCAGCAAAAAACCAACCTCCACCCCCCAAACCCCTGGGGGAATTGCGCGCGAGCGCGGCGACAGTAGAGGGAAAAAAAGCGAAGCCAGCCGAGCAGCCAAAAGAGCTTCAAAACATCGCCGACGAGCAAGACCAGCCTCGGCAGCAAGCTGCCGCACTCACCCAAAAGAACAACTTCCCCCACCCCCCTACCCCCCGCCCTGCGGGGGGAAAACGCAGGCTTTTGGACATGGGCCTAACAGCCAAACCAAAGCCAGCGCCCACAGTACCAAGCTGGGTGGAGGAAGAAAAAGAGAGAATGAAAAAAGAGCAAGCGCAGCGACTAGACGAAAAGTACTGCAAGCTTAAAAAGCTTTACCAAACCGCACCCAAACAAAGCTTTGAGCACAACAAAGCAAGGGAGGACTTAACCAACCTTTTGTATGATCACCCCCACCTTAAGACAAGGTATTTCGAGGAACTTAAAAAGGAGGCGCAGGAACGCGCAAGACCAGCGCCAGAGCCGACCCCAGTAGAGCACCCACGCCCAAGCTACGGAAGTCACCAAAAACTCAAAAACTAAAGCCGGCGCCTGAGGCAACGCATGGGCTAATAAACTAACGCGCCCCAACAGACTGGCTGAGCAGAAAACATACTTTGTTCTTTCTCATACCAAATAAACGTGTACGCACTCATTTTTAAAACAACCAGATGAGACAAAACATGAGACAAAACATGAGACAATTTTTGTTATGTTTGTTGTTTTTTTTGATGTTTCTTGAAGCCTAACTTATTGATTTATTTTAATGTTCTGTATAAACTGGATAGGCTTTTTTGACTCATAATCCGTTGGTGCCGAGTTCGACTCTCGGGGGGCCCACCAGTTTCCATGCGGTTCTTGGCCATTTTTACCGCCTGCTTGCTATATAGCAGTGAAAAGAAATTGGCCAGCACTACCAAACCCGCCACCGAGCGGGTTTTTTCTGCCAGTACGGCTATGGATGTGCTGTGAAGCGCCAGCAATTAAAACAAGGGGTTGCCGAAGATATCAGCAACCCCCTGTTTTATAGGTTAAGCGGTAAAAGCAGCTACGATGACAGGTGCAAGCTCTTTTCTTACTGCTTCGCAAGCTCAGGGGTGCGGTACACCGGAAGGCCGGCGCAAGCCGACGCGGGGTGTGGCGCCGGGTGGGCGATCGCGTGGCCCCTGCGGGACTACCCGGCATCCAGGCCTTGGCCGCTGCGAACTTGTTTGAAAACAGCCGATTTATCAGGAACTTGTGACCCAATCCTCAACCCTTAGACCGGGTACGCGGTCGAACTCGCGACGGTTGTTAGTAACAACAATAAGTCCCCTAGAACGCGCATGGCCCGCGATCATCTGGTCGTAAGGACCAATCTGCTTACCCTCGCGCACGAGCTCTGCACGAAGCTGCCCTGTGTGAGCTGCCGCTTCTGGGTCATATCGGAGCACTTCGAGGCGAGCCGCAAAGCCCTCAACATCAGCCAGATTACGTTCTGGATTCGAGGACTTTTCTGCGCCGTAGATCAACTCCATCAAGGTTACTGTGCTGATGCACATTTGACCGTGGTGCCGCTTAAAGGCTTCTCGAACTTCTTGTGGACGATTCTTGATAGTAAAAATACAAATGTTGGTATCAAGCATAAACTTGATCATCAGAACGCCTCGCGCTCCTGATCCGCCGGCTGCTCACGTTGCGCCATAAAATCGGACGTCACCCCCTCGTCATCGAACCAGCTATCCCACGTTTCACCGACAGGCGTTATGATTCTGGTGCGGCCAAACACCACAATGTCGACCCGCTTAACGCTTTCAGGAAGCGCTACGGCCTTGGGCAGCCGTATGGCCTGACTACGATTACTTTGAAAAACCGCACCTTGTTCCATGGGAGACCTCTTGGGATATGGCTAATGTATATCCCATACTAAGGACTATAAAAGAATATGTCAATGAGATATACAAAACAGCTTATAGCAAGGCCTCACATGCAAGCCGAGCCTTGAGCAAATTCAAAGCAACATCCTCCCTCTGAGTTTGGTGATGCCTGCCGATTCGGCTTGAAAGATATTTATGCAAGACGTAGAAATAGTTTGTTGTTAATTATTGATAAAGATTAGCGCGATAGTCTGCAAATAGCTGCTATCAGCACAACGAAGATTACTGCTCGAAAACGGCTTGCAGGGTTTGGGCGCTTAAGACGTTAATAGCCCAACGTTGCAGCGTGTTGGTGTCGGCTTGGTGGATTAGGTCGGCCGCCCAGTCGGGAAGTGTGCCGAATTTTTGTTGTAGCTGGGCGTGCAGCACATCGGCGGCGCCGTGGCGCTCGCCTTTGCTGAGCCCCTCTTCCAGCCACCCCTGCTTGTTCTCATCAATGTGACGCTGCAAATAGTAGCGTTCGATGTTGCTGATGAATGTCATGGCTTGCGGTTCCTCGATTTGCGTCGTCAGGGTTGTCATGAAAGTATCTTCCATGGCTTTGGGCAGTATCAGCAATGAATCGATGATGCGCAACAGGTTAATGCGCTGCCCAACGTCATAACCCCAATATTTCAATAGTTTAGCCAATTCCAGCTTGCTCACCAAGCGGGATTCGGCGGATGTTTGCGTAGCCCGGCAGGCCAGTTGGGCCAGGATCACGACGGCAAAGGGGTTTGCGGGTGCAATGCGGTGTAGCTCGTCGGCCCTTGCAGCCCATTTAGCCAGGTTAATTACCGGAAATGTAAACAGCAATTCGTTGCTACCCACTG
>NZ_JACJUU010000028.1 GCF_014237865.1 Pusillimonas minor | reverse complement strand
CCAGAATAACGCTATGCAGTCGGGCAGCCAGCGGGTTAAGGCGTCTTTCCAAATGCCGTCAAAATCGGGGTTGACGGCGGGGTTGGGCATGACGGCATTCCTTAAGGCTGCAGCGGCAAAGACTGCGGAATGCTGACTGTATCGGCGCGTGGCAAATCAAAATAGTCGCAGATGTACGCGGGATGAAAATGGCTTGTGGTGTGTCGGCGCACTGACTAGCCGGTTGCGGGCGCCTGCGAATGCTAACCACAACGCCCGCTTGGCAATTCCCACTGCCAGAAAGCCGCACACCCCGGTTCGCCGCTGACCCGCCCGGCCACTAAAAACAAAAATTTTTAAGCGCACACCCTAAAGTTCATATCCCCCCCGTCGTTAATGCCTATGAACAGGAAGACTTTAGGGTTGGTTTCAGCTTAATACCGCAACAGCGGCACGCAGTATCAAGCTCTAATCTTCTTGGCAACCGGGCGAATCTCTCGCCAATTACACTACCAGGAGTTACTCATGTCAGTAATCAACACCAACTATCTGTCACTGGTTGCCCAAAACAACCTGCAGAAGTCGCAATCGGCTCTGGGCACAGCCATTGAGCGTCTGTCGTCCGGTCTGCGTATTAACAGCGCTAAAGACGACGCCGCCGGCCAAGCTATTGCCAACCGTATGGGCGCTCAGATCAACGGTCTGAACCAAGCTTCGCGTAACGCCAACGATGGTATCTCTGCTGCTCAAACAACTGAAGGCGCGTTGAACCAAATCAACGACAACCTGCAACGCATCCGTGTTTTGACCGTTCAAGCTACTAACGGTACCAATAGCCAAGAAGACTTGACTTCGATCCAGAATGAAATTGGTCAGCGCATGGAAGAGATTGACCGCATCTCGCGCGAAACCGAATTCAATGGTGTTTCTGTGCTGGCCAAAGATCAGAAGCTGACTATTCAAGTAGGTGCTAACGATGGTCAAACAATTGAGATCGATCTTAAAGAGATCAACATTAACAAGCTCAAGTTGGATGGCTTTAACGTTGATAAAGACGGCGCGGTTGCAAATAAAGCAGCCACGCAGGCTGACTTAGACGCCGCAAGTAACATCGATAAGGTCGACGACCAGTATTTTGTGACGACTGCTAACACTGCTGTCACAGCAGACGAAATTCTTAGCAATATCGCAGAAACAATCACAGTGTCCGTAGCTGGCCCAGCTGATACAAATGCTTTTGCTAACGCCCTTGGCTTTACCACTACTGGCGGCACAGTAGCGCTTGACGGTTTGCGCAGCGATGGCAACGGTGGTTTTAAATTTGATGTTGAGGGCACTGTTTTATCGACTGACGTCGACGATTTCATTAAGCCTGCAGCTGGCACTTCTACGCAAGCTACATACTCTGCCGGTGGGGTGGCTCATCAAATCTTGATTGAGAGTGACGGTTCAATTACTGATACTAAAGGCCAAGCGTACTTCATTACAACTACTGGTGAGCTTACCTATGATGATCTTGGTGGTGTCAACGGTGGAGCAACGGTGGCGAAGTTGACTACAGCGATGCGCGCCGCTACTGGTGCTGATGCGGCATCGTTGAAGCTTGAAAATGGTACTACTGTCAAGAACGTTACTGCTGGCGGTAACCTTACAGTCGAGAACATTAGCATCTCGGCTGCAGACTTGGCCGATGTAATTGACACAGAGAGTCTGACTGTTACCACATCGACCACTGCCGGTCGGGATGGTGTTGCGGGTGTAGATGCGGTCGTTATTGCGGGTACCAATATCGGTACACTCACCGTTGAGGCGGGTGGCAACCAGGTGTATCGCAATGATGACGGTCAGTTGACCCAGGCGGAAGAGGAGAAAGTTGAGCTGTTCGTTCGTGATAATGGCAACATCACCGACATTGCTGCCAATCAGTACTTTGTTAAGGCCAATGGTGACATCACAGCAAGTGCAACAACGCCTGGCGGACTGACAGAGAAGCCGCTTGAGGCGATCGATAATGCATTGGCTATGGTAGATGAGCTGCGCTCAGACCTTGGTGCGATTCAGAACCGTTTCGAATCGGCCATCACCAACCTGCAAACAACATCGAACAACCTGGCAGCCGCTCAGTCGCGTATTCAAGACGCCGACTACTCGGTTGAAGTTGCGAACATGACTCGTGCGCAGATTCTGCAGCAAGCTGGTACTTCGGTTCTGGCTCAGGCTAACCAGATTCCTCAGGGCGTTTTGTCTCTCCTGCGTTAATCTGAAAACTCGGCTTAGTACCAAGTTAGCAGGCCCCTCGAAAGAGGGGCCTGTTTTTTTTGGGGCGACGTTTAGGTTTTGTTTACGCCTGAAAAGCTGGTCGGTGACCCGGCTTTACAGGGTTCTGCTTGTTATGTTCTGGACTGGTCTGGTCTTGATGCGGATTCGCAGTCATGAGCCGAGCCATACACCTTGCCGACGCAGCAGGTCTTTAAGTCGCGAGACAATCAGCAGGGCTTTGGCGTCGAGGTTGCGTTGGCCTGTCAGGTACTCGCCATTAGCATCGGGTACTTTGCCGGCGGTCAGGGCGTCGCGCAGGGCCATGGCCCATTGGTTTTCCGTGCCGCCTTTTTGCATTTGGGCAATCACAAATAGTTCGGCGGGGTTTAGCTTAAGGTTGATGCCGGTGTGCCACAAGTTGTAGCGGCCCAGGGGGAATTGGGCGTCTTGCTGCAGGCGTTGGGTTAGCTGAGCAAAGCCGGGCACCAGTACGGTGTTGCTGTTGGGTTGGTCGTAGGGGCCGGGTTCCAGCGTGTAGCGCAGCATGCCTAGTTTGAACATGGTTTGTAGTGCTGTGGTCAGGGCCGCTTCGGTATTGTTGTTGCCTGCAGCGCTACGTATTGCATCTGTTGCGCACAGGTTGTTAAAGGCCAGTGAACGGGGCCAGGCTTCTGACAATGTGTTGATCAAAGCCACGACCATGGCGTCTTTGGTGGTGACGTTGCGGCCGGCATGGTTGGTATAGGCTTGTGCACCTGCGGGGGTGTTGTCGTTGTTGGCGCTTTGGAAGAAGCCGGCCCAGCGCAGGTGGGGCACACGGTCAAGTTCGGGGTCTTTGGTGATGGTGTCGGCGTTGTCGGCGCGTACCAGCAGACTTTTACGGAAGTTGCGGCCCACGGCAAAGTCGAGGTATTGCTGGCGCAATGCTTTAGGTTGGCCCAGGGCGACCATGCTGTGTGTAAGTTGTACGTTTTGGCCAAAGGCGGCGCCCAGTTCGCTTTGGGGTTCGGCGTCGCCAACATAGGCCAGGCCGTTCTGGTCGGCCAGACTGACAAATTCTACGAAGTAGCAGGGGGTGTTGAAGGCTTCCAGGTATTCGTGGGTAATGTAGTAGTCAGAAAACTTGCGCAGTTGGTTGACGGCACCGCGTAGGGATGGCGCCAGGGGGTTGGATACCGCCAGGCCGTCAGACAGCAGGGTTAGCATGGCTTTGGCGCGGGCGAGTTTTTCTTCGTCGTTTTCGGCGCCGTAGCTGTTCAGCATCATGGCATCGCGCACAATGTCGCCGGCTTTCCAGCCGGGGTAGGTGTTGTAGCTAATGTACGCCACACCCTTCGGCGACAGGTTTTCTTTGCAAATGCGCAGCATGGCTTGCTGCACGTCGTGGGGTACCCAGCTGAATACGCCGTGGGCAATAATGTAGTCAAACTCGCCAAATTCTGGCGTGATATCGGCCAGGCTCATGGCGTGCAATGTCATGTTCTTCAGGCCCAGTTCGTTTACGACTTGTTGGCCCTGGCCAATTTGGCCCGACGACAAGTCAACGCCCACCACGGTGGCCTCGGGGTAGGCGACGGCAAATGGCAGCAGGTTGCCGCCTGCGGCGCAGCCCAGTTCCAGCACGCGTGCCTTTTCTATGGGTACGGTGTCGACCCCGTATAGGTGGGCCGCAGCCCGTATATGCCCTGGCGATGCGTAATAAAAAGCGTTCGACGTGTATTGCGAGCGGTCGTAGTGGTCGGCAATTTGCTGGTTGACGTCTTCTGGGGGCATGTTCATTTGACACGGGCTCCGGGTTAGCAATGGGTTAGCCCGTAAGCGTAGCAAAATTGGTATTGTGGCAAACGGCCGATTAACGGCGAAATTTTGGGGTGTTGTGGGGGATGGGTGGGTGACGGCATAACGCGTTAGGTAGGTACGCGCACATACAATGCGCATTCTTCGGCATCGCACATAACACTACTCAGTATTCCGACACTTCGCGGCCAAGATTCCAGTACGCCGTTACAAGACTCCGGCCCGCCATTGCATGTCATTTTCATCCCGCGTATATCTGCGACTGTTTTGATTCGCCCCGGGCCGATACAGTCAGCATTCCGCAGCCGTCGTTGCAGCCTTAAGGAATGCCGTCATGTTCAACCCTGCCGTCAACCCCGACTTTGACGGCATTTGGAAAGACGCCTTAACCCGCTGGTTGCCCGATTGCATAGCACTCTTCTGGCCCGAGGTGCATGCCCAGGTTAACTGGCAAGTAGCGCCGGTACTGCTGGATAAAGAATTGCAGAGCTTGCGTAAAATTAACAAGCGCGGCGTAAGGTATGTAGACCACCTTGCCCAGGTGCAATTGCGTGGCGGTGGCATGGCTTTGTTGCTTATCCATATCGAAGTGCAGGCCGGCGCCGTCAGCCGTGACTTGGCCCAACGCATGCTGGTGTATCGTTTTCGCCTTATGGAAAAGCACTCGCACCACAGCCATTTCTCTTGCGCTATTCTGCTCGACAGAGCGCATGGGCCCGACACCGAACGCTACCGTGCTGCCGTCGGCAGCAACGAATTGCTGTTTACATTTCCGGTGATTAACCTGGCTAAATGGGCTGCAAGGACCGACGAACTGCGTGACATCGCCCCTAACAATCCTTTCGCCGTGGTTATATTGGCCCAACTGGCCTGCCGCGCGACGCAAGCATCCGCCGAATCCCGCTTGGTGAGCAAGCTGGAATTGGCTAAACTATTGAAATATTGGGGCTATGACGTTGGGCAGCGCATTAACCTGTTGCGCATCATCGATTCATTACTGATACTGCCCAAAGCCATGGAAGATACTTTCATGACAACCCTGACGACGCAAATCGAGGAACCGCAAGCCATGACATTCATCAGCAACATCGAACGCTACTACTGGCAGCGCCACATCGATGAGAACAAGCAGGGGTGGCTGGAAGAGGGGCTCAGCAAAGGCGAGCAATTGGGCCAACGTCACGGCGCTGCCAACGTACTGCAAACTCTTTTGCAGCAAAAATTCGGCACGCTACCCGACTGGGCAACTGACCAAATCCATCAGGCCGACACCAATACCCTGCAGCGCTGGGCCATCAACGTCTTAAACGCCCAAACCCTGCAAGCCGTTTTCGAGCAGTAATTCTCGGCGCCCAGTAGCGCACAAAACCCCCTCAGCAATGGCACACACCGCTGTTCTGGGGCCTAAAACAACGCT
Organism: Pusillimonas minor; assembly: GCF_014237865.1. Taxonomy (GTDB): domain Bacteria; phylum Pseudomonadota; class Gammaproteobacteria; order Burkholderiales; family Burkholderiaceae_B; genus Neopusillimonas; species Neopusillimonas minor. The sequence continues at coordinate 613 of NZ_JACJUU010000028.1, read as the reverse complement.
GCAACACCCTGACACAACCCGCACCCCACCCAAAAATAGCTAGCTAAACGCCAACCGCCCCGGCTGATGCGGGGTGTGGCGCCGGGCGGGCTTTGAGCGTGCCGGCGGACGGGCCTTGGCCGTGGGTGCAAGGGCGCGGCTGTTCGAGCGAATCGTTTTCGACCAGCCGGGGGCTGGTCGATCTCGCGAGTTCCGCGTCCGCCACGACCAAGGCCTGGATGCCGGGTAGCCCCGCAGGGGCCGCGCGATTGCCCGCCCGGCGCCACACCCCGCATCGGCATGCATTCGCCAGGTACGCGCAAATGCAATGTGTATATCGCGGTATCGCACATAACGCTCATCAGTATTCCGACACTCCGCAGCCTACCGACTAGCCAAGATTCCGGCACGCCGTTGTAAGACTCCGGCACGCCATTGCATGTCATTTTCATCCCGCGTACATCTGCGACTATTTTGATTCGCCCCGGGCCGATACAGTCAGCATTCCGCAGCCTTTGCCGCTGCAGCCTTAAGGAATGCCGTCATGCCCAACCCCGCCGTCAACCCCGATTTTGACGGCATTTGGAAAGACGCCTTAACCCGCTGGCTGCCCGACTGCATAGCGTTATTCTGG
>NZ_JACJUU010000027.1 GCF_014237865.1 Pusillimonas minor | reverse complement strand
AGAGTTGCAGCAAGCGGTCCACGCTGGTTTGCCCCAGCAGGCGAAAATCCTGTTTGATGGTGGTTAACGGCGGGATATAACATGAGCTGTCTTCGGTATCGTCGTATCCCACTACCGAGATGTCCGCACCAACGCGCAGCCCGGACTCGGTAATGGCGCGCATTGCGCCCAGCGCCATCTGATCGTTGGCAACCAGCATCGCAGTGGGAACGATGCCCTCATTCAGCATTTGCATGGTTTGTTGAAAACCGGACATGGCACTCCAGTCGCCTTCCCGTTCCGCTATCGGCTGAATTTGATTGCGAGTGAGATATTTATGCCAGCCAGCCAGACGCAGACGCGCCGAGACAGAACTTAATGGGCCCGCTAACAGCGCGATTTGCTGGTGACCCAATGCGACCAGATGCTCCACGCCCAGTCGCGTACCGTCTTCATGGGAGAAAATAATACTGTTGATGGGTGTCTGGTCAGAGACATCAAGAAATAACGCCGGAACATTAGTGCAGGCAGCTTCCACAGCAATGGCATCCTGGTCATCCAGCGGATAGTTAATGATCAGCCCACTGACGCGTTGCGCGAGAAGATTGTGCACCGCCGCTTTACAGGCTTCGACGCCGCTTCGTTCTACCATCGACACCACCACGCTGGCACCCAGTTGATCGGCGCGAGATTTAATCGCCGCGACAATTTGCGACGGCGCGTGCAGGGCCAGACTGGAGGTGGCAACGCCAATCAGCAACGACTGTTTGCCCGCCAGTTGTTGTGCCACGCGGTTGGGAATGTAATTCAGCTCCGCCATCGCCGCTTCCACTTTTTCCCGCGTTTTCGCAGAAACGTGGCTGGCCTGGTTCACCACGCGGGAAACGGTCTGATAAGAGACACCGGCATACTCTGCGACATCGTATAACGTTACTGGTTTCACATTCACCACCCTGAATTGACTCTCTTCCGGGCGCTATCATGCCATACCGCGAAAGGTTTTGCGCCATTCGATGGTGTCCGGGATCTCGACGCTCTCCCTTATGCGACTCCTGCATTAGGAAGCAGCCCAGTAGTAGGTTGAGGCCGTTGAGCACCGCCGCCGCAAGGAATGGTGCATGCAAGGAGATGGCGCCCAACAGTCCCCCGGCCACGGGGCCTGCCACCATACCCACGCCGAAACAAGCGCTCATGAGCCCGAAGTGGCGAGCCCGATCTTCCCCATCGGTGATGTCGGCGATATAGGCGCCAGCAACCGCACCTGTGGCGCCGGTGATGCCGGCCACGATGCGTCCGGCGTAGAGGATCGAGATCGATCTCGATCCCGCGAAATTAATACGACTCACTATAGGGGAATTGTGAGCGGATAACAATTCCCCTCTAGAAATAATTTTGTTTAACTTTAAGAAGGAGATATACATATGGGCTCGCCCGTTATGGCCATCGATTGCGACAGCGTGCCGGATAATCTGGTGCATTGCTTCTCGATTGAGATGACTGGGAAGGATATCGATGCGCTGCAGGCAGCGGCGCCGCTCTTGCCCCCCGGTACATCCGTCGCGGTGACGTTCCTGCCAGGCGAAAACTACGAGACGCGGATCGCAGCCTGCAAGGCGGTGCGTGACCTCGGTTTCGAGCCGATGCCGCATTTCTCAGCCCGTCGCATCCAAGACGAGGCGGAGTTCCACGACTTCCTGCACGCCGTCGTGGCTGAAGCCAAGGTGCGGCGCTGCTTCGTCATCGCCGGAGACGCCGCTGAGCCGGAAGGCCCGTATGCCGATAGCATGCAGTTGATTGCCAGCGGCGCCTTTGAGGCCGCCGGGATCGACCTGATCGGCGTTGCGGGCCATCCCGAAGGCCATCCCAACATGACAGCGGGGGAGGCCACCGCCGTCCTGCGGGCCAAGACCGATGAGATCGAAAGACGCGGTATGGCGGCGCTCATCGTCACGCAATTTACGTTCGACGCTGCGCGCACGCTCGACTGGCTCGCCGAAGTACGCCAGGCCGGCATCGACGTCCCGGTTCTGCTCGGGGTGCCCGGCCCGGCCGGCATCAAGACGCTTTTGCGTTTCGCCGCGCGGTGCGGCGTCGGCGCGTCCGCATCCGTGCTGAGCAAATATGGCATCTCGATTGGCCATCTGCTCGGATCGGCCGGCCCCGACCGCTTCGTCGATGCGCTCCGCGCCGGAATTGGCGAACAGCATGGGCATGTCCGCCTGCACTTCTACCCTTTTGGCGGCCTCGACAAAACGGCGCGGTGGATCGCTGACTACGCTCGAAAGCACCTCGAGCACCACCACCACCACCACTGAGATCCGGCTGCTAACAAAGCCCGAAAGGAAGCTGAGTTGGCTGCTGCCACCGCTGAGCAATAACTAGCATAACCCCTTGGGGCCTCTAAACGGGTCTTGAGGGGTTTTTTGCTGAAAGGAGGAACTATATCCGGATTGGCGAATGGGACGCGCCCTGTAGCGGCGCATTAAGCGCGGCGGGTGTGGTGGTTACGCGCAGCGTGACCGCTACACTTGCCAGCGCCCTAGCGCCCGCTCCTTTCGCTTTCTTCCCTTCCTTTCTCGCCACGTTCGCCGGCTTTCCCCGTCAAGCTCTAAATCGGGGGCTCCCTTTAGGGTTCCGATTTAGTGCTTTACGGCACCTCGACCCCAAAAAACTTGATTAGGGTGATGGTTCACGTAGTGGGCCATCGCCCTGATAGACGGTTTTTCGCCCTTTGACGTTGGAGTCCACGTTCTTTAATAGTGGACTCTTGTTCCAAACTGGAACAACACTCAACCCTATCTCGGTCTATTCTTTTGATTTATAAGGGATTTTGCCGATTTCGGCCTATTGGTTAAAAAATGAGCTGATTTAACAAAAATTTAACGCGAATTTTAACAAAATATTAACGCTTACAATTTAGGTGGCACTTTTCGGGGAAATGTGCGCGGAACCCCTATTTGTTTATTTTTCTAAATACATTCAAATATGTATCCGCTCATGAATTAATTCTTAGAAAAACTCATCGAGCATCAAATGAAACTGCAATTTATTCATATCAGGATTATCAATACCATATTTTTGAAAAAGCCGTTTCTGTAATGAAGGAGAAAACTCACCGAGGCAGTTCCATAGGATGGCAAGATCCTGGTATCGGTCTGCGATTCCGACTCGTCCAACATCAATACAACCTATTAATTTCCCCTCGTCAAAAATAAGGTTATCAAGTGAGAAATCACCATGAGTGACGACTGAATCCGGTGAGAATGGCAAAAGTTTATGCATTTCTTTCCAGACTTGTTCAACAGGCCAGCCATTACGCTCGTCATCAAAATCACTCGCATCAACCAAACCGTTATTCATTCGTGATTGCGCCTGAGCGAGACGAAATACGCGATCGCTGTTAAAAGGACAATTACAAACAGGAATCGAATGCAACCGGCGCAGGAACACTGCCAGCGCATCAACAATATTTTCACCTGAATCAGGATATTCTTCTAATACCTGGAATGCTGTTTTCCCGGGGATCGCAGTGGTGAGTAACCATGCATCATCAGGAGTACGGATAAAATGCTTGATGGTCGGAAGAGGCATAAATTCCGTCAGCCAGTTTAGTCTGACCATCTCATCTGTAACATCATTGGCAACGCTACCTTTGCCATGTTTCAGAAACAACTCTGGCGCATCGGGCTTCCCATACAATCGATAGATTGTCGCACCTGATTGCCCGACATTATCGCGAGCCCATTTATACCCATATAAATCAGCATCCATGTTGGAATTTAATCGCGGCCTAGAGCAAGACGTTTCCCGTTGAATATGGCTCATAACACCCCTTGTATTACTGTTTATGTAAGCAGACAGTTTTATTGTTCATGACCAAAATCCCTTAACGTGAGTTTTCGTTCCACTGAGCGTCAGACCCCGTAGAAAAGATCAAAGGATCTTCTTGAGATCCTTTTTTTCTGCGCGTAATCTGCTGCTTGCAAACAAAAAAACCACCGCTACCAGCGGTGGTTTGTTTGCCGGATCAAGAGCTACCAACTCTTTTTCCGAAGGTAACTGGCTTCAGCAGAGCGCAGATACCAAATACTGTCCTTCTAGTGTAGCCGTAGTTAGGCCACCACTTCAAGAACTCTGTAGCACCGCCTACATACCTCGCTCTGCTAATCCTGTTACCAGTGGCTGCTGCCAGTGGCGATAAGTCGTGTCTTACCGGGTTGGACTCAAGACGATAGTTACCGGATAAGGCGCAGCGGTCGGGCTGAACGGGGGGTTCGTGCACACAGCCCAGCTTGGAGCGAACGACCTACACCGAACTGAGATACCTACAGCGTGAGCTATGAGAAAGCGCCACGCTTCCCGAAGGGAGAAAGGCGGACAGGTATCCGGTAAGCGGCAGGGTCGGAACAGGAGAGCGCACGAGGGAGCTTCCAGGGGGAAACGCCTGGTATCTTTATAGTCCTGTCGGGTTTCGCCACCTCTGACTTGAGCGTCGATTTTTGTGATGCTCGTCAGGGGGGCGGAGCCTATGGAAAAACGCCAGCAACGCGGCCTTTTTACGGTTCCTGGCCTTTTGCTGGCCTTTTGCTCACATGTTCTTTCCTGCGTTATCCCCTGATTCTGTGGATAACCGTATTACCGCCTTTGAGTGAGCTGATACCGCTCGCCGCAGCCGAACGACCGAGCGCAGCGAGTCAGTGAGCGAGGAAGCGGAAGAGCGCCTGATGCGGTATTTTCTCCTTACGCATCTGTGCGGTATTTCACACCGCAATGGTGCACTCTCAGTACAATCTGCTCTGATGCCGCATAGTTAAGCCAGTATACACTCCGCTATCGCTACGTGACTGGGTCATGGCTGCGCCCCGACACCCGCCAACACCCGCTGACGCGCCCTGACGGGCTTGTCTGCTCCCGGCATCCGCTTACAGACAAGCTGTGACCGTCTCCGGGAGCTGCATGTGTCAGAGGTTTTCACCGTCATCACCGAAACGCGCGAGGCAGCTGCGGTAAAGCTCATCAGCGTGGTCGTGAAGCGATTCACAGATGTCTGCCTGTTCATCCGCGTCCAGCTCGTTGAGTTTCTCCAGAAGCGTTAATGTCTGGCTTCTGATAAAGCGGGCCATGTTAAGGGCGGTTTTTTCCTGTTTGGTCACTGATGCCTCCGTGTAAGGGGGATTTCTGTTCATGGGGGTAATGATACCGATGAAACGAGAGAGGATGCTCACGATACGGGTTACTGATGATGAACATGCCCGGTTACTGGAACGTTGTGAGGGTAAACAACTGGCGGTATGGATGCGGCGGGACCAGAGAAAAATCACTCAGGGTCAATGCCAGCGCTTCGTTAATACAGATGTAGGTGTTCCACAGGGTAGCCAGCAGCATCCTGCGATGCAGATCCGGAACATAATGGTGCAGGGCGCTGACTTCCGCGTTTCCAGACTTTACGAAACACGGAAACCGAAGACCATTCATGTTGTTGCTCAGGTCGCAGACGTTTTGCAGCAGCAGTCGCTTCACGTTCGCTCGCGTATCGGTGATTCATTCTGCTAACCAGTAAGGCAACCCCGCCAGCCTAGCCGGGTCCTCAACGACAGGAGCACGATCATGCGCACCCGTGGGGCCGCCATGCCGGCGATAATGGCCTGCTTCTCGCCGAAACGTTTGGTGGCGGGACCAGTGACGAAGGCTTGAGCGAGGGCGTGCAAGATTCCGAATACCGCAAGCGACAGGCCGATCATCGTCGCGCTCCAGCGAAAGCGGTCCTCGCCGAAAATGACCCAGAGCGCTGCCGGCACCTGTCCTACGAGTTGCATGATAAAGAAGACAGTCATAAGTGCGGCGACGATAGTCATGCCCCGCGCCCACCGGAAGGAGCTGACTGGGTTGAAGGCTCTCAAGGGCATCGGTCGAGATCCCGGTGCCTAATGAGTGAGCTAACTTACATTAATTGCGTTGCGCTCACTGCCCGCTTTCCAGTCGGGAAACCTGTCGTGCCAGCTGCATTAATGAATCGGCCAACGCGCGGGGAGAGGCGGTTTGCGTATTGGGCGCCAGGGTGGTTTTTCTTTTCACCAGTGAGACGGGCAACAGCTGATTGCCCTTCACCGCCTGGCCCTGAGAGAGTTGCAGCAAGCGGTCCACGCTGGTTTGCCCCAGCAGGCGAAAATCCTGTTTGATGGTGGTTAACGGCGGGATATAACATGAGCTGTCTTCGGTATCGTCGTATCCCACTACCGAGAT
>NZ_JACJUU010000026.1 GCF_014237865.1 Pusillimonas minor | reverse complement strand
TGTATCAGGCTGCTCGCGCCCATCACCCTGCACGCTGGTCGGGAAAAACGCGCAACTGGCAACCCATAGGCAGCGTCTGGCTGAATCCAGAAAAGGAAACGACCGTTATCCATGATCAGAACGAGTTAAAAGCAGCATGACTCATGTTCCAACTACCTTGACAGACGCCGCAGGTAATTCTGGTGTATTTTCGGGTTTAATCAACCTGGGAAAGTCAAGCGAGTGGCGCGCGCAGTGTGACTTTAATACGTTGCAATGCGTCGTCGCTGTCTGCGATGAACATCTGCAAGTCCGCAATGCATTTTTCCAGCAGGCTTAGTGTATTGCGGCATTCTGCAGCCATGGCGTTGACCGCAATTTCGGTATGGTTCTGAAGAACTTGCTGCAATGCCATGTACAGTTTTTCGTAGTTGGGCTGAGCGGTGTACTCAGTCAGTTCAAGTGGTTGTTGCAACTCACTGCAACTTGGCACGTAATCGGGCAATATGTCTGAAAACACCTGAAGCAACGTGGTGTTGGCGATAGGTATCAATTCAGCATGAAAGGCTTGGCTATTGCCAGACTCCACAAGCTTTTCCAACATGGCAGGAAGTATGGGTGCAGTTTTGCGCCAGAAGTTCTTCAGAATCTGGTCGGGCGCATGAATAAGAGCTTGTTGTCCGGCGTTTAGCGCGACGTGTAATTGGCTTAACTGCGGCAATACAGTGTCGACCAAGCTACCCAGAACATTTTCTTCCTGATGATGCAATAAAACTTCGGCCGGTTTGCGCTGCTTGTAAGCCAGCGCGGGCTGGATGATGTCCAGTAAGGCCGCATACAGGCTCTCGAATCCGGCCTCTTCCAGAGCCTGCGGGGTCAGGCCTTCTGTGCGGGCCATGTAGGTCGAAATTGACACCGGGGCCACCAGTATCGATGCTTCCAGACCCATTGCGTCAAGCTTGGCGCTGGCCCGATCATACACGTCATTTTCTTGCAGAACACGATTTTCAGGTGTTTTGTTGCGAAGTAATTTCTGGATTTCCCCGTCGACTTCGTCTTCCTCGAAAACGTCACTGCGCGTTAAAACGGGCAGAAGCGGTTTGCCACGCCCCAATTCAGTCGAGAGTTCTTCCAGTTCCTGGGTTTGACCGGGAGATGCGGAGCTTGAAAGCCATAGCAAACCATCGGCACTTTCAATGAAGCGTTTTGTCAGTTCGGCATTTTTTCCGGTAACCGAGTGCAACCCCGGGGTATCGAGCAAAACCAGTTTCTGGCCAAGGCAAACCCCTTGCAACCGTGCGGTGGTTTCGGTTTCCCCCTCGGCGAACGTGTCGCTGGTCTCAACGACTCCCCCGTTTTCAAGGTGAAAGTATTGAACGGGCTGTGCGTGTGCCGAAAAACGTTTTGCCAGCAAGTTGCAAAATGCGCTTTTACCCACGTTGAATTTACCGAACACCAGAAAAATGACTTTATCGTTTAGCAACTCTGCGAGTTTGCTGGCATGAACAAGTTCCGATCGCTGTTGTGCCCAGTATCCCGACAGCGTGCGAAGGGTTTGCCCGATAGCTTGTGCCTGTGCGACAAAAGCACTGTCAGGTTTGAATCCAGACAGAGGCCATTGAAGTGACTCAAGGGTACGCTCAATATGCTCGTGCCAGGCATGTAATGAAGCGAGTGCTGGCGTCAGGTCGGTATGGGCGCGCGCAGCCGCATTGACGGTCGATAAAAAGCAGAGCTCGTGCGGGGCAACGACGCCCTGCGGATTCGTTGCGTTCATGCGGGTAGCGTAAATGAGGCGAGGGCGTCAATGGCATCAAGTGCGACGTTGACCTGGAGTTTGGCCGCAACGATGTCCTGCGCCAGGGTGACCTGATCGGTTGAGGCGTTAAAGTACTGTGTAAATGCTTCGTGCAGCTGTTGGATACCGGCGGGTGAGCCAAAGATCCGTTGCAAATCGCGGGCATGTTTGACCGAGATGCCAAGCACAGCGATCATTACCGTATAAAGACTGCCCGATACCGGCGTTTTTCCGCTTGATAAGCCAGTGACGCCATGGCCGGCGAGGAATGCGTCGATTTCAACACAGGCACGAGAATATGCGACCTGAATACGTGCGCGCTCGCGCTTTGCCGCAGTGAGTTTGTATTGATCACTGGCGTAGTCGGGGGTCAGGGAATTACCAAAACCTGGCGCGTTGATGATCGCCAGCAAGTCGGTTTGAACCTTCGCTAATACGGTGTGCAAGCCAGTGTCGAACTGATGGCGTTGGTCGGACTGCCGTTGCAGCAAGGCTTCCAGCCGTTGCTGGCGCAAGGCATGCTGTTGTTGCAGTTCGGTGCTGAAATGTTCAAAGAGCCGGGCGGCCTCAAAGGCTCGAGCCTGTGGCACGTTGGTCACGGCGTCAGCTATCAGATCTTTAAGTGCAGGAATCCCGCTTTTTTGCACCAGTAATTGTTTACTTTCGGTTTGGCCTTGTCGATGACGCGTTGATGAAACGGCATGGAAGACCGTACCCGGTGCCTGTTGACCGAGAGCCTTCAGAATGTTCTCGAGTTCGCCTGTTCCAGGCAGCTGGTCGATCTGGGACAACACAAACAACGTCTTGCGTTGCGTTAGACCTTCGTCGTTACATAACTGCTTCACGACGTCGTGTTCACAGCCGTCAAGCTCGCCTTCTTTGGCCGTATGTACAAACAGCCGGATATCGGACTCAATCCAGACGGCCCGCAGGGCCAGGCGATCGTCATCCAGGCTGATATCGGCGTCAAGGCCGGGTGCATCCAGCCAACAAACCGCATGGTGCGTCTGACTGGACAGTGTGATGGTTTCACGTTTGTCGGCAACTGAAAATTGGTCTTGACCCAGCAGTTCATTCAGCAACCGGCTTTTGCCATGATTGTATTTACCCACGACCGTTACGGTGGGCAACCGGTTCGGCGTCGTCAGCAAACGGAGCCGTTCGAGATGGCTGATGTGCTCGGGCAGAACGAGCAAGATTGCCCGTTCTGCCGCTGTTTGAGCGCTGCCAAGAATGTCGTTTTGTTCAATCATTCATTCTGTGGAACATTTTGAGTTAAACAGCTCAGGCCGCTGCACGCTCGCGGTTGACCAACTGGTTATCTTTGCCATCGACCAGTGGTGTGAGCGTGATATTGAATTCAATATCTTTGTACGTATCGGCCTTCAGGCCAAGCGCAGCACCACCGGTTTTTTCGGTCACCGGAGGAATCAGGTCTTCGCGTGTGGCGTAGGCAAAGTCATCCCAGATCAGCGGATCGCCTTCGATATTGAATTGCGTCGTCAACTTGCGGTTGCCGTCGCTGGTCACGAACATATGAACGTGTGCAGGGCGGTTGCCATGACGTGCCAGGTGGTTCAACAGCTGCTGTGTTGAACCTTGTGGAGGACAACCGTAGCCTACCGGCATCAGCGTACGGAATTCGTACTTGCCGTCAGCATCGGTACGCACCGCACCGCGAAGGTTAAAGTCGCTTTGTTTTCCAGTGGGGTCGAAGTGGGAATAGAAACCACGGGAATCAGCATGCCAGCATTCAACCAGAGCACCTGCAACCGGTTTGCCGTCAGCGCCTTTCACGACGCCGTGGATGACCAGCGGGCCGGCATCTTCGTCGGGGTCAACGTCAAGTTTGGCTACACCTTCTTTCACGGGTGCGCCTGCAACGTACAGCGGGCCCTCGATGGTACGCGGTGTACCGCCGTCAAGACCAATTTGCTTGTCTTCGGCATCAAGGCGGATGTCGATGTATTTTTCCAGACCAAGACCGGCAGCCAGCAACGCAGCCTCACCATCGGTGCCCAGGCGGTTCAGGTAGTTGACACCAGCCCAGATTTCGTCGGGCGTGATGTCTAGATCGTCGATGGCCTTGAACAGGTCAGACAACAGACGGTGAAGAATCTGTTTGAAACGGGCGTTGCCCTCTTGGCCTTCGAGGTTTACGGCAGCTTTCAACAGGTCTTGAACTTCCTGGGTGTCAAATACTTTAACGGTCATTTTCTGTCCCTTTTATGTAATAGAGTTGGCTTTTTGAGAGTGGAGTGGATGACAGCGCAGCGCGTTTTGGGCGATTCAGCTGTCGTCCTCGCGTACCGACGATGGGTGGCGGCATAGCGGTGTTACTGAAATTTTCATGAATGGGTAAAGCGGCAGATTGCTAAGCAACTGGTGCAATTCTGCGTTGTCTTCGACGTCAAAAATACTGTAATTGGCGTATTCGCCAACAATTCGCCAGATGTGGCGCCATTTGCCGCTACGTTGCAATTCTTGCGAATACGCCTTTTCTTTGGCAATGAGCTGAGCCGCAACTTCGGGGTCCAGACTGTGCGGAATCTGAACATCCATTTGCACATGAAACAGCATCTGTGGGTCTCCTGTTGGGGGAATCGGTGCGCAGCGGGCGGATTAGCTGCGCGTAACGTGGTGAATAGAGCCTGGCCGGGTGAATCGCTGCACCTGGGCATCGTTCAGCGTAATGCCAAGGCCGGGGCCTGTCGGGACTGTCAGTTCGAAATCGCTGTATTCAAGCGGTTGTGTCAGGATTTCTTCAGTAATCAAAAGAGGGCCAAACAGCTCGGTACCCCACTGCAAGTTGGCAAAACTGGCAAACAAGTGGGCTGAGGCAATGGTGCTGACCGCACCTTCAAGCATGGTGCCACCGTAGAGTTCAATACCGGCGGCATCGGCAATGGCGGCGACGCGTTGCGCAGCAAACAACCCGCCGCTTTGTTCAATCTTGACAGCGAAAACATCACTACCGCTTTCTTTGGCGATGGCAAAAGCGCTTTCCGGCCCTTGCAGTACTTCATCGGCCATCAAGGGAATTGAAAAGCGTCGCATCAGGCGACCCAATGCCGCGGCCGAGGCAACCGGTTGTTCAACCAGTTCGCAGCCGGCGTCGGCCAACGCGGGAATACCCCAGGCCGCCTGCGTTTCACTCCAGGCCATGTTGATGTCGACACGTACCGCTGCACGGTCGCCCAAGGCTTTCTTGATATCGGCGACATGCTGGATATCGGTTTTGATGGCCTTGGCGCCGATTTTCAGTTTGAACACATTATGACGACGCAAGGCCAGCATCTTTTCGGCTTCGTCAATATCCTGAGCCGTATTGCCCGAGGCCAGCGTCCAGGCGACGGGCAAGCGGTCGCGACGGCGCCCACCCAGTAACTCAGACAGCGGCACACCCAGGCGCTTGCCGTGCGCATCGAGCAAGGCGGTTTCCAGGGCGCTTTTTGCAAAGTGGTTCATTTTGACCAGTTTACCGACGTGCGTCATCAGGGCTTGAATCCGGGTGGCGTCTTTGCCAACGATGGCTGGTGCCAGGTAGGTATCTACCGTCTGTTTCATGGTTTCCGGGCTTTCGTGCCCATAGGCCATGCCGGCGATGGTGGTGCCTTCGCCCAGACCGGTGACGCCGTCGCTGCAGATGACCTGCAACAGCATCAGGCTTTGGCTCTGCATGGTGCCGACCGACAATCTGTGGGGCCGGATTGTGGGCAGATCAACGATGCGGGTTTCAACGCGTTCGATAACCGGGTAATTCGAATCGATAGACATTGGCGTATTTATTAAGATTTGATGAAACGGATTAATCGTGAATAATCGGGCCGGGCGCACCTCATGTCCAACACCATTTTCATCTGATTGAATACCTTTAAGGTATTGAATGGCACCAACCCAAGAAAATCAGGGGTTTGCTCCGGTAATATGCGGAAATACGCCAGTTCAATTTCGGGGGAAACAATGGATCTGCGTCAGCTACATTATTTTGTTGTCGTGGCCAGGGAAGGCAACTTCACCCGGGCGGCCGATCTGTTACATATGGCTCAACCCCCCCTGAGCCGCCAGATCCAGGCGCTGGAAGACGAGCTGGGTGTGCAGTTGCTGCTGCGCAAGCACCGGCCCGTTCGTTTAACCGATGCCGGTCGCGTGTTTTACGAGCAAGCCTTGCAAATTCTCGCGCGTGTAGAGCAAATGAAAGAGGCAACGCGACGTGTCGGTCTGGATCAGCGCAGGGTATTGAGTATCGGTTTTGTGGGGTCTACGCTGTATGCCGATGTGCCGCCGCTGGTGCGGCAGTTACGCAAGCATGATCCTGATCTCGAGATTCAGCTGGTTGAGTTGACGTCGGTACAGCAGGTCGACGCCTTGAATGAAGGGCGCATTGATGTCGGCATCGGCCGTATTCCTCACAATGATCCGAATGTCATGGGCATTGTCTTGCGTGAAGAACGTCTGGCGGTCGCCATTCCGGTGAACTCTCGTCTGGCGGCTGTTGACGGGCCGGTTAAGGTGTCAGATTTGCACGGTGAGCGTTTGGTGGTGTACCCGCAATCGCCGCGTCCCAGCTTTGCCGATCAGGTGCTGGGTGTGTTTCAGGCCAACGGGGTGCGCCCCGGCGAGGTCCATGAGGTTCGTGAAATTCAGGCCGCCCTGGGGCTGGTGGCTGCCGAAGTTGGCGTGTGCGTCATTCCGGTTTCTGCGCGGCAAATGCGCCAGGATATTCGGTACCGGTTACTGGAAGGCGAGCGTGCAGTATCGCCGATTATTCTGAATCATCGGGTGAATGATGATTCCCGATACCTTGGGCTGATCAAGCAGCTGCTTCAGAAAATGTATGACGAAAAACCGGCTTGGCTAGGCAACGACGGGTAAGTGACGATAGCTATTTTCATACCCCCGGAATAACCCTGATCTGAACGAATAGCCGCCTTAGTGATACCCACCAGGAATTGGCGTTTGTGCAAAGCGGGTTTGCAACGGTGTTATTCAACGTGCGCCGTAGTTCTGACAAGATGTGTTTTCTCACTTGTGAGATAACTCGAATCGTTATAAAAAAAATGCGGGTAAGCGGATTAAATGGTTGATCTTACCTTTGCATGAGAGTGAGACAGACCGGCATCTCATCGGATTATCTGGTTGATGCTTCACCTACTGCTGGTGCATGTTTCCTTCGCTAATTCC
>NZ_JACJUU010000025.1 GCF_014237865.1 Pusillimonas minor | reverse complement strand
CTAAACCCGGAATCCCTAGGATAGAATCGATTGGAGACATCGACATTACCTCCATTAAACGTGTTTCTTCGCAAAAACAAGTCTAATGAATGTCGCTGTCCCCCTTTAATGATGAAGAGCCTAAGCGTTTGATTTCAGGGGTTTTTTGTTGTTTTTTTGAAAGTCAGACCATCATTTAGACCCACGTTTTCGCAACCCTTGCGCTATGTTGTGATGCTGCTACAACGTATTGCTAGGAAAAAGAAAACCGGCGCTTGGCCGGTTATGAACTAGCGTTTACACCTAGGCTACTGGCTAGTCTTATTTACCACTTTTTCGGGGGTCGTCCAAGTTCACTCCGGCTGTCTTTAGCTGTTCAATGGTTTGATCCATGGCAGCATTCAGTTTGTTTTTGTCGTTGCCTGCTTTCTTGGCTGCGGCTAAACATTGCTTGTTCGGCTGTTCGCATTGCGCCTCTGGTATTACCTTTGCGATAGCCAGACTGCCAAATATGAGATTTTGCGCCGTCTTGCTAACCTCATACCCGGCTAAAAATCGTCCAGCTTCTTTTATCAGCTTCTGCGATTCCCGTTTTGCGAAGTCTATCGCTGGCACGCAGTCGTCGAGCATCGCAGACGTGATGATGTACCCATTACCTTCACAAACCAGATTTACTGTTTCACCTTTAGCTACCGTAGCAGCGTAGTCGTTATAGTCGCGGTCGAAGTGTGCTTGTGCACCGATAAAGCCACCGCTTACAACAAAGTACGGGCTACCGGTAATGCCCTTGTTAATGCTTTCGACTCGTGCGGTTACGAATAGCAGCTTTCCTTTGAACTCTTTATCCGCAGCCGCTTCATTTGCATCATAGGCCGCACTGAGTTTCCTCCCGGTTGTACGGATTAAATTCGAATCTTTTCCAAGTATGGCATCGTTGCCTTGCGAAAAGTTCGTTACCTCATCTTCCAGTAGCACTGTCAAAACGTTGTATTCAGTATGTGACAGTTTGTATTTATGGTTAGTGCCAGCGGAGAAACTACTGGTCGATGGCGTGTCGGGCGCGGCGGCGATTTTTGCGGCTTCTGCCTGACCGGTCATTTTCGACGGTTTGTCTGATGTTAGGCCACTGATGACGCCCGGCAAAACAAAAAACATAACAAGCCAGAACCACACGCGCTTGTAAATGGGTTTCTTTGGTTTGTCGTTCAAAATGTTCCCCTTCGTATCTTGGTTATTCTGGATTTTTCAGTTTATCACTTCAAAATTTAGATCATCTGGATCGGTTGTCGGTCTAGAGGCGGAACATGCGTCTATTGGTCACGATACACAGCGCACCAAAGCGTTACGACAGAGGGGGCGCGATGCTGTGCAGCACGGGCCTCGAAAGTCTCCAGGTCTTCATCCGGAAGCCTGTCTATGCGGCCACTATCACAGGTGAAGGCAATGATCTCATCGGCAGCATAGGGGTCTAGCATGATGAAAATGTTGTGCAGCGGCTTTGCTACGCATTGGGCGTGCTCAAGTGTTTGCAGGCGTAGTTCTATGCGTTTTGGCATGGTTATCACGCGTCCAATAGTTTTTGTACCACTTGGTTTAATGCGACCTGATAGGCATCACGTTCATCGGGAGTGGCAGGGCGCCACCCATCGCTGCCTACTGGAAATACGACTTCAGCAATTTCCAATGCCAAGCTGTTTCCTTCAATAAAGCGAATCTTTGGTCTGCGGTTTTCCCGCCTTGGTCGCAAGGCCTCCAGTACAGCGATCCGTTTCCGTACTGAGGCTTTCATGTTAATCATTCGCTTTCTGAGCAACCTCTAAGGCGCTGATACGCTGCTCGATGTCGCTTGTTTCGATGGTTTGGCGGAGTATGTTCAATACATAGGCTAATTTTGTGCCGTCTGCGGGCGGTGTCTGCCCTGTCCTCATGCTTCGATACAGGCGCGCCAATTCTCGGCGCACGTCGAGCGCGGTAGATAGCGGTAATCGAAGGCGCCGGGGGTGGGTAGGTTCAGGCCCTAATACTTCCCATTCGGGGCTTTGCGGGGTTTCGTGTGTGTCTTTATCGGCCATGTTTCAGATTCCAGATAGCATATTTCAGGTGCTTAACGGGGTATTGGGGGAATGTGGGGTTTATTTCCGTCCCTTCTATAAATGTGTCATTGGCAGTTTTCATGCGAAGGGTTGGGAAATACCCCCCAAACCCCCGAAACCCCATCTATACAGTGCGTACTACCCAACTATGGCCGTGTTTTATGTTTCGTTCTGCTTGATCCAGGCGCAGCCCGGCTACTACGCGGCCACGATGACGGCGCAGCCAGCCCGAGAAATAACGGGTCTCAAACTCGCCACGGCCACGCGGTGGAATGCCAACATCAGAAAGCGCGTCGCGTAGTGCCATTTCGTCTTCGCTTCGATAGGTGTTGCTATCGCGCATCAGGTCAGCTAGGTCTTTGACGTGCACTGCCCGCGATCCATACCAGGTGTGCCATGCCTCTAACACAGCGATATGTTGCGCGTGGTGTGGGTCTTCTGCTTTCGACAGTTTCAGCACCTCCAGCAGGTCAGCCATCGGTGCGGGTGCCAGCCCTTCATGCACTAGCCAGCAAATGCACTGCCTTACAAGGCGTTCCCATTCGTTGAAACTACCCAGAGCCCCGTCCCCAATAACAGGCGCATCAGCGGCCTGATATGACATCAGCACGGCCAGCAGGTCGGCGCGGTAGGCGTGAAGCCTTGCACGGATCATTTCGCGCGGGTCAAACGTGAAGCGGCGGGCTTCGGGTGCTTCGCTGTTGGCGTCCAGCGTCACGGGCAGTACGCGTCGAAATAAGTCCCCGCCTGGGCTTACGTTGTTTCCGTTCAGCACGATCAGGGCGCGGTTCTGCACGCTTCGTACTTCCGATTTACCCAAAATACGGCCTTCGGGTTCGGCACTGGTCAGCATGGCGCACAATGCCGCGCTTTCGATAACGCCCGTCAGGTTGTCCATTACCAGCCCGGCTCGGCCAGTCAGCAGCGAAGCAAACAGGCGCTTTTCTATTTCTTCGGGGTTGCTCTCGGGTAGCGGCAGCGCGGCCATCGGCGCCCCCGCCACCAGCATCAGACATTCTGATAACAGGGTTTTACCCGTACCCGGCGCATAGGCGCGGATCAACCAGCCCGGCGCAGTAGGCAGCGTTGCCCGGCATACCGTTGTCAACAGCCCGGCCAGAAATACAGCGCGGCTCAAGTCTCCATCAAAAGGAAATTCAGCGAAGGGTTCCCATATACGGGCCAAAGCCTCCCGTAGCGCCTCACTAGCAAGGGGGCGCGGTGTCTGTCGCTCCGGGAAATTGTCCAGGTATAGCAGTTCGGTAGGGGCATCAAAGCCGGGGCGTTGAATCACGCTACCATCGGGGCGCATCACTGGGAACGTCACAATACCCGCCACTTTCGGCAGCCCCCAATCACCACGGGCAGCCATGACACGCGCGGCCAGGTCTTGCGGGCAGTCGGTCGGTTGCCATGTTGGCGGGTTGGCGCGTCGGTCAAACGTCTGGAATTGAAAGCACTGCTCAAGGTGGGTTCTAAGCCATGGCAGCTCAACCAGAACCAGCACACCATCGGCCAGTCTTACCAGTTGCCCGGCGCGCTCGAATACCTCACCATCACAGCGCAGGCGCTCCAGCACGGCTGCCACCGCGCGCGGTGAATCTCCGCGAGCCAGTTTCAGAACGCTGGCAGGTCGCAACAAGCTATAACGCTGTCCGCCGTGGGCGTGTGAATACAGGTAAGGGCGCCCCCCGCTTCGCAGATTAAGCCATGCAATACGCTGATCTTTGCCAAGCCCTAGCGGATCGGCGAAGCGTTCCCCGTGCCATCGGTCGGGATCGTCCAGCAGTTCGCCCACGGTCACACGTTGCCCCCTTCGGTGCGTCAGTTCAAAGTCACCCCATAGGCGGTAATCAGTCACAGCAGCCCGCAGGCGCTCGGCCTTTTCTTCGCGTTCGTTTTCGCTCAGGGTTGCCGGTAAGGCCGCCACACGTTCAGCCACCCATGCTTCGCGCGCGTCGTGCTGTTCAAATAGCAGCGCGCCATCATCACGGGCAACGGCTTTTATTTCTTGCAGCCGTGCAGCTTCTGTGGGTGTCAGGGGGGCTATGGCCTGGGCGGTGTCTAGCGGCAAGGCATCGCCGTTTATTGCCTCTGGGGCGGGGCGCTGTGCCGCAAGCGGTGGCACGGTCACGGGGGCGGCGGCGAAGTCCAGGCGGCAGGGTTGCCATACGGCGGCATCAATTAACGCGCGTTCTAGCAGCGTACCGGCTCGGCTTATGTCATAGCGGCCATGCCCGGCCAGCCATAGCCGGTCAAATAGTGCCTTGCCCGCTCTGGGTATATCGCGGGCATCCGTTACCAGGACATACAGCCTTTGCCCTCGCAGGCCGGTTATTTCTTCGCCGGTGTCCCTGTTAAAGATATAACTTGATCCAGACGGCCCCCAAACCATCGGGGCGGCGGCCATCGCGGGGCAGGCTTCGCATAGTGCAGCCAGCAGGGCATCACGGTTTAGCGGGACACCAGCGGGGGCGGGGTCATAGTCCAGCATTAACCAGCCGGTAGTGGCAGGCCATCGGAAATGTTCGTTATCGCGCGCTATGCTGCCCGGTGAAGCCTCGGGTAATTTTTTTTGAGTAACGATAGGGTGCGGCTGCCCATCGGCAGGTATGCCAAATGTCAGGGCCTGGGTTGTTTGCAAGCCTTGCAGCAGTTCGACCATTTCCGCCGGGGAATCAATCGTAACGGGCTCTGCCATGCCATCGGTCATGTGCCCGGCTTGTTCTTTTTTCGGCTGCCCGTTAACTATGTGCCACTGTTTCGTTAGGCGCTGGGCAGAAGTAATAATCGTGACATTCATGCTTGCACCTCTGCCGGTTCGCTTGCCAGTGAATATAAGGCGCAGCCGTGATGCTGGAACCCGTCGCGGTCGGTCAGCGTGATTCGTTCGGTTATGATTTCGTAACCCATGCGGCGCAGTTCGATAATGCGGGCCGGTGCCTGATAGCAGCCCATACGGCGCAGGTCATAGGATGTTTTCGGGCCGGTGCGTAAAGCGTCAATGATCCGCAGCCTTTGGGCTTCGCTGGCTGTCGATACCGGGGTAAAATGGCCTTGGTCTTTGGCGCTCTCACTGCTCTTTGTGGTGGGGGCGTTTTTCATTGTTTGCCCTCCTGTTTCCAGCAGTTAGGGCTAGCAAGCCAGGCGCGGATTTCCTCGACACGAAACCCTACGCTATTTGGGCCAAGGCGAACGGGAGCGGGGAAAGTTCCGTTTTTGATCCAGCGATAGATCGTCGGCTTTGATTTGGTGGTGACGGCGCAAACCGTGCGAATTGGCGTGAAGCCAATGGGTGGCAGGTGAATAGCAAGTGCTTCCATAGCATCAGTTCCTTACTTGCGCGAGTTATGCGCGGATCAAGGCGGGCCGATGATGCCCTGATACCGCGCAAACCGCGTTAAATCGGCTTGATGCTATGTTTGCTTATGTAGGACGCCGTTAAAATTACTAGTGCGTCGCAGCGGCTAGCCTTTACGTCGCAGCGGCTAACTTGGGTTTGGGAATGTTCCTTAATGCTTTTCTGGCTGTGGAGAATGACATTCCTATACCAGCACACTCCTGCTCTGCACAGAGATCTCTAGAACTGTATTTTCCAGTAGCCCAAATTTCCTGTATTTTTCTCCGCTTTTCGCGGTTCCCCCTTGGCTTATCGTGTCCCACATTGGCGGACTTTCTGGCTTTCTCGCTTCTGTCGTATTTCACTTTTGTTAGTTCGGCGGTTACGCGGTGATATGCAGTGTCTGACGCAAATCTCAACATCATCTGCATGACTGCGCCGGGGTATATATACGGCTCGTTGTAAGAAGATTCTAAGAACGCATCAAAGGCGGCAGCGGGGTCACCATCGCTGTCTAGCGCCCCCTTCAGGACGGCCAGTAAGCGTTCGGCCTGCTCGGTCGCTTCATTTCGTACTAATTTATGTATTTGGTTCCATGCAAGTGTTACTGGGAACTTTCTACCAAAGTATTCGCTCATCCTGCATTCCTTATCTGAATTACGTTTTCGGTTGTTCGCCCCATAACGTGATCGGCCCATGACTGCATTAACTTAGTGCGGGCTGTAAGGCGGTCGGTACGTTCGTAGGCGGCTTGAACCTTGTTGCCTATGGTGTGTGCCAAGCTACGTTCTGCCAGATCAGTGCTTACGCCATGATCAGCGCACCAGTTGCGGAAACTTGCTCTAAACCCGTGGGCGGTTGCGATCCGGCCCTGTATGTCGCTGCTTGCTTGTGCTTTGCGTAGCAGACTGGTCAGCGCCATATCGGATAGTTCGCCCCCACGCAGGGCAGGAAAAACTAGAGCGTCAGGGGCGGGCGTTTCATCGCCTTGCAGATTACGAAGCAAGGCCTGGGCGTCATCGGACAACGGGACACGGTGCGGCTGCTTTGCTTTCATGCGTATTGCCGGAATAATCCAAAGTTGGCCGTTCAGATCAAATTCCTGCCAGGTGGCCCCCCGAACCTCACCAGATCGTGCGGCGGTCAGGATGGTAAACAGTAATGCCGCGCGTGATCCCCATACCGGCGGGCGGTTCAGGTGATCTCGAACAAATACTGGAATGTCTTTCCATGGCATCGCCGGATGGTGTCTTATTTGTGCCGCTTCTTTTTTATTGGATAGGGGCAGCAGCGCCCCTACGTCATCAAGCGGGTTTGCGACGATGAACTTCCGGGCGCGGCAAGCGGCCATAACGGCGCTGCAGCGCATTTTTACCCTCTTTGCCGTTTCAGGTATGGTCAGCCAGATCGGCGCCAGTGCATCGCCGAAATGTGCGACTTGCAGGTGATCCACACGAATACCGCCGATAGTCGGGAATATGTGTTGTTCAAGACTGGCTATCCATTGAGCCTTGTGCTTGTCGTTTCGGAAGCCCGGCGCCAGAAGTTCCCAGTGATCCCTTGCCGCCTGTTCAAAGGTTGGGATTTTGCGTTGGGTTTGACGCGCTAGAATCGGGTCGATCCCGTCTTGTATCTGTTCGCGGGCCGCTAGGGCTTTTTCAATAACGCGGGCTACGCCAGTATCGGGAAATGAACCCAGACCCATGTCACGACGCTTGCCGGTAACTGGGGATACATACCGAATGATCCACTTACCTTTGCCGCGATCCGATCCGGGGAACAAATACAAACCTGTTACGCCCCCCGGTATAGGCTTGTCTCCGGGCTTAATGGCCCTTGCCGTTCTGTCTGTTATATAACCCATCATCCGGCCCCACACGTTTGCATAGATTGGATGATACTGTCTGATACTCGCTAAGTCATTAACTAATTGATATTTATAATGTATTGTTTTCCGCTGATACTCGGTGATTCTATGAAACGGCAGACCCTCTGTCCGCCAAGAATTCGGGCTCTTCCCCATTATCGGGGGATACGCATTCACTAGACACGGTTAATCACACCGTTCCAACCGCACTGGGCCAAGACCCGCATGCGGTAATTTTCAAAGTTCCTGAATCCATAGGCACGG
>NZ_JACJUU010000002.1 GCF_014237865.1 Pusillimonas minor | reverse complement strand
CAAAGACCTCATAGCCGACAATCTTGCGGCTGTAGATATCAACAATCAGGTACAGGTAGAAGAACTGGCCACGCACCAAGGTCGGCAGATAGGTCACGTCCCAACTCCACACGGCGTTGGGGTGGTCGGTACGATGACGGCGTGGCGGTCCTTTATGGCGGGGCGCAGATTGGCGTCCACGACGACGCTGTTCTCCCGCCGCATGCAGGATGCGGTAGAAGGTCGATTCCGAGGCCAGGTAGGTTTGTTCATCGTCCAGCAATCGGGCAACGATCTGCGCGGGTGGCAAGCTGGCAAACTCCCGGCGGTGGCAGGCGTGCAGAACCGCCTGACGTTCACTCTGAGTCAACGCATGCGACGGTGTGGGTCGGCTGACATGGGATCGCTGGTCTTCACAGCCTTGAACCGACCAGCGTCGGTAAGTGTTCAGGCCGATACCCAGTTCATCACAGACACGACGCAGACGCGCTCCCGCCGTTCGGGCTTCATTGACCAACTCTACAATTCGACGGCGATCTGTGGCATTGGTCATTTTTCCTCGTCCCCCCAGATCGCCTGGACTTTTTTTCGCAGCGCCAGCACTGCTGCCGTTTCAGCCAAAGCGGCATCTTTGCGGCGCAGCTCCCGCTCCAATTCTCGAATACGTTTACGTTCGGCCTTGGTCGCCTCGGTATGCCGTGCAGCAGCCTGCTCAGACCGGTCATTGGCCTGTTCGCAACTGGCGCGCCAGCGACGGATCTGCTCAGGATACAAACCACGGCGGCGGCAGTATTCGGCTAATTCCTCTTCAGTCAGAGCAGCAGTTTCCAGCACAGCATTGAACTTCTGCTGGGAGCTCCAGCCTTCGGTCGTGGCAGACGCATTGGGCAGCAAGCGCCCTGTGTTGCGGGCCTGCTTGCGCCAGTTGTATATCGTGGCTGTTGAAATGCCCTCCTCGGAGGCCAGATCATTGACGGTGCGGTTGTATGGCGCTTCCAGCTTGGCCAATATGGCTTCGCGGCGCTCGGGTGAATACTTCATGGAAACCTTCTCTCTGCCCCAGGTTGGAGATTCAAACTCTAACATCTGTAGAGGTTCCAACTATTCTGACAGCAGGGGGTACATACCCAAACCAACCAGGCCTTTGCTTTCACCAATTTTCATGAAGTATTCACGGAACTCTGGGTCGCTGAAGGTGCGCTGGGCGTGGCGGGCGTCGGTAAATACGCCGGGTACGTCCATAACCTGATACCGGGCGTCTACACCTACCAGGTAAGCGGCAGGCCCGGTATAGAACTCAATAGTGCCAAACTGCAGGCCTTCAATCATGCGTGCGTTAGACCCCAACTGCGCGGCGGGGTAAAGCTCGGTTTTAATCTGGCCCTGGCTGCGCTCTTCAATACGCTTGGCAAACCGCTTGATGGCCTCTGTTTGCACGTCGTTAACAGTGGCGGTGGCCAGCTTCATTTTGTATTCGGCTGCCAGTGCCGACTGACCAAATGCCCCTGCCACGCACAGTACGGCAACGCTTAGGGCGCCGGCAAGCTTAGACAATGACCTACGTTTTTCTTGTTGGGTACGAATCAGCATTTCTATTCCTTTTTTAGATTGGAAAACCACGATTAACTTTTATTTAACGAACCCGGCGCCAAACAGCGACAAGACGGGGACATAGGTAATCAACATCAACACCAGAAGCTGAACAATGATGAACGGCACCAGGCCCGCGCATATGGTGGACATACGGGCGCCAAACAAGGCATGCGACGTGAAGATATTCAGGCCAAAGGGCGGCGTGAACATGCCGATACTCAGGTTGACCGCCATAATGACGCCAAAGTGGATCAGGTCGATGCCCAGATACTGAACAATGGGTATAAGGATGGGCGTGAACAGCACGATGGCTGAAATCGGGTCGACCAGACAGCCGATAATCAGCAAGAAAATATTGATAATTAGCAGGGTTGACCAGTAGGTCTCGCCCGTTGCCGACACATACTGAACCAGCGCTTGCGGCACACCGCTGGTGGTCAGCACCCACGAAAACACCCCGCTATAGATACCCCCAAGGATGACGACCGGGGTACCCAAAGCAGGCAAGGCATTTACCACCAGCTTTACCACTTGCGAGAACGAGCGTTTTTCTTCAGGTGGCGAGTTAACACGCCTTGAATACCAAAGAATGTACAAAAGCGTACCGAAGCCTAGCAATAAGGCGGGTATAACGCCCGCAGCAAACAGCTCGGCAACCGACTGTTCGGCCGAGGCGCCATACAAAATCATCAAAATGCTGGGCGGCATAACACTGGCAATGCCACCGGCCGAGGTGATCAGACCCAAGGAAAACTTCTCGCTATACCCCCCTTCGCGAAGGCTGGGATACATGAGCTTGCCCATGGCGGCCACAGTTGCGGGGCTTGAGCCCGACACCGCACCAAAGAACTCGCTGGCAGCAATGGTGGTAATAGGGCGCGCTGCACGTGCGCGGCCAAACAACGCCAAAATACAATCAACGATACGGCGCGACACACCGCCCCGGGCCATGATGTCGCCGGCAAAAATAAAGAAGGGCACGGCAAGCAATGCAAATTTGTCCAGCCCCCCAAACATAATCTGCGGGATAAGCATTGAGGGCACGTTCATGTACCACAACACCGCAACCGCCGACGTCGCTAACAACACCAGGTAAATAACCGCGCCAAGGGCAAACCGCAAATACGGTTTTACGAGGGGGTTGAAGGCATTCGAACCGCGCTGCGCGATACCTTGACCACGACCGAAACCCCAAAGGTTGTACGCGGAATTCTGTCGATGGAAGAGCTGATACAAACGCCCGGGCGAGCCGAAATGGACCAGTTCATTAACGACCGCGTCGATGCCGGCATTTGGCTTAAGGTGTTGCGATCAGAACAAAAAGATGTAGAACCCATTTGGCCATCGAGCAACGAAACACTTAGGGAATTACGCTACTGCCCGCCCGATATGGTGCTGTCAATGACAACGTTTATTTACGACCAGCGGGTGTGCCTGATTTCGTCGAAACAAGAAAACTATGGCCTGATTATCGACAGCGTAGAGTTTGCGGCTATGCAAAGAACATTGTTTGAAGCCATATGGGCACTTAGTGCGCCTGGGCATTGAGCCCCTACCGCCACCCTTACCGTACTATGCTGCGCTATAAGCCCAAGAATTAGACTGGCATAAATGTCCATCAAAAGTTTGAAGTTAAGGCAATATTTAGTTAAAATCGCTTCACGACTCACCCTTTGACCGTCTGGTAAGGCCAGATGCTCTTAGGGCGACAGGCCGCCCTCCGGGCGGCTTTGTCACTTCTGGAGCCCGCATTTGCGAACTATCGGCCGAAAAAATCACCGCCACAGCTGATAAATATACTTTCGCCGGAACTTCTCCCAGCCGTGCAAGAACGCTTGTATTGGCGCGGGCCAGCGGCCTTCCAGGGTGCTGTCGAACAGGCCACGTTTGGTGCCTTGTTCGACCACGGTGGGCTCTAGCCACAGCAACTGTATGCCCAGGTCTTTGTCCATTTGGTCAAAGGCGTTGTCAATGGCGTTGCTCATCTTATGTTGGGCTATCCAGTCAAGGCGCATTTGGGCGGCTTGTTTACCAATGATGTACGAGTCGGTAAAGCGGCCTTTTTTGGCGGGGTACAGGTGCTGGCCTTTTTTACGCTGGCTGCGCGGGGTGTACCAGTTGCCGCCGCTGCCTATAAAGGTAACGCATGGGGTGTTGGCGTAGTTTTGTTTAAGCTCGCGCAGGGCGTTGTCTATGCCTTTACGAAAGTCTTTATGCAAAATGGCGTCGTCTTCCAGTACCAGGCAGTAGTCCCACCCGCGGGCCACCACGCGTTGCATGATGGCAATGTGCTTTAGGCCACACGACTTGTGGCCGTTGGTTAGGTTGGGGTTGGGCAGGTAGTACTGTTCATTCAGCTCGGGGGTGATTTCGTTGGCGTCGTGCTCGAACACAAATTCGCCCGTCAGGCCAAAACGGCGTAATTCGCGCTCGATGTGGGCGCGGCGTTCGGTAAACGTTTTAACGTTAACAACACAAATGCCGTCCAGGCCCCAGGCGGCGGTAGGTACGGGCGGGTTTGAATAATCCATGGTCACTTTGGGTGTGGGTTTGACTTGGGGGATTATAGGGGGAAGCCGGCGGGGAAAAGTGGCGGGCTTGCCCGGGCTTTATTCAACGGGCAAAACATGCGCCGCTAGCCGTGTTGCTTAAAAGGCAGCTCCTATGCCGCCGGCATCCTGGCAAGTTTCCGCACAGCGTCGGCCATGCCTGCGGCAACGGCACTGAATACGTCGTCGGGGAAGTCGTCTGGCAGTTTGGCTTGAACGGCCTTCAGAACGCCGGGTAACGGGTCTATAACGCTTTCGATCAAGGTTTCCATATCGGCACCCCACCCACATAGCCGGGCCATATGGTTAAAGTGTCGCCGCTGAATGTCTTTTATTCGATAGTGGGTATTTTTGCCCTTGACGGCCATTGCCAGCTTCAGCCGGTTTGCGTCTAGCTGACGCGGGCCCCGGCCGGTAACCGGCCATGCCGACAATACGTCGTAAAGCGGCGTCATTTGGTAACGACCGCCGGCCAACAAAAACACAGAAAAATTCTTGGCATGGCCATCGGTTGCCGCCATTGCCCAGAACAGCAATTGCGCTTTAAGCAGGGTCGCAAGGTCGCGTTCTCGGGCTTCTGACTGCTGCAAGACAGAGGCAATATCGACGATGCCCGGCCCGCCATCTGCTTCGTACTTGGCGCTTGGCGGGGTGCCGGTGACCTGGCAAAAATCTTCTTGGGGTAGGCGCAGCCAGTAACCTCGATCAGACAACCGACGATCAAAACGTTCGACCACAAGCACTTTTTGGTCTTCGAACTGCGCAATTTCACATGCAGCTACTGGCAGCCCGAACGCTTTCAGTATTTGGGCGCACAGCCATTCGTTTTCCACCGACGAGCGCATGTCTGCCTGACGGTTTCCGACCAACCCAAGCGGCAACTTGAAAATGTGCGTGGTTGGCGTTGCGCCCAGGGGCCGGCACCAACGCCCTTGGTGCCAAAGCAAGGCTGTTTTTTCTTGAGCGCCGGCAATCGAAGTACGAAAGTCGTCGTCTAAGGTATCGGGCTGCCCGAGCGTTGCAGGCGCACTGACCGTCGCCCTTAAGAGCTGCGCCACTTCGGACTCGTTTAATGGTTGAGCCTTAATGCTGAACACATCTTCGGGGGCAGACCCTTCGGGCAATAGCTGAAGCGACCCAACGCAGTCTCGGCCAATGGCAGCCAACAAGTCGAAAGCCCCCGTACCCTTAGTTCTAAAGCGCGTTTGCAAGCGGCGCCGAATGGCGTCGCTGTCAGGAAGGAGGTTGTCGAAATAACTATGAACCAGTTCGCCGACAATTGGCGCGTTGTTTGGCGTAAACGGCAACGACAATGACAGTGGCCGCCCCTGGGGAGACGCGACCCAGTCCGCGTCGTATTGCAGCGTGTCGAGACCATGGCCGGCAACATGCCACTGCCCTACCCTTATGCCGTTTGCCCATAAATTAAGGCAGCGGGCTTTTAAGCGGCGCGCCATGCTTACCACTCGCTTTCGGTGGGCGCTACGTTTTCGCGCGCCTGAATGGTGAGCTCGAGCCCAAGAATGCCGGCCAGGGCCAATAGCCGATCAAGCGTTAAATGGCCGGGCTGATTTTCTATTTCAGACAAACGATTTTGACTGATACCGAGTTGCGCCGCGACATGCGCCTGGGTTAGGCCAACAGCTTTGCGCCGGGCAGTCAAAATACGCCCCATTTGCTGACTGGTTGAGAGTTTTTGCATGGCCGCACGTTGGGTTATTGGGGTGAGACTACTGTATCGGTTTTATCGATATCTGACAAGTATCGACTAAGTCGATATTCTGAAAAAATCGGTTTTATCGATACCCGAAAGAAATCGGCGTCATCGATACCTTGGAACGACACTCCGGCACGACTTAAGTAACAATTGCGTACTATCCGTGCTGGATATTACTGCCATTTCCCACCTAATCCGAACTACTACCGTCATACGATGAATCGAAGCGATCAGTTGACGCCCTGCGTAAATTTGGGTAATCTGGGAACAGATAGATATATCGGGGTCTGAAAAGGCGTCTATCTGCCCCCTGGCACCAGGGTCCAGCCGTGCTGGTATTTAAAGAGCACCCGCGACATGAAGCCCCGTTCTACGGGGCTTCATCTTTTGCAGCACCCGAAACCCTAGGCTATCGACGGTGCCGGCTCGGGTCGCGCAACGACTCCCCCCGGAACACCTTAGCCGCCATCACCTGAAAACGCACACGCCCCTTGCGTTCGTGAGGCACCCCCGGCCCCGGCGTCCCGGCCAACCGCACGTAAGCACTTTCAACCACCATTCGCAACGTATTACCGTCATGGCGACGCAGCCGGAAGTAGATTTCGTAGTCCACCGCTTGCCCCTGATCGTCGTTGCTGCGAATAACCAGCCAATTGCCATGACCGGTGAAATTGCAATAGTGTTCATTCAGCGTTCGCACCAAAACCGGCAGCGATAGCGACCAGCGGTAACGGTCAAAACAGAAGGCACGAGCGACAGCTCGATGGTCGAGTATCCGCCGGTCATGCCCCAACACATCGAAGTCCAGCGTTTCGCCGGGCTTGGGACCAAACGACACGCAATGCGAAGTGAATTCCACTTCAATACGCAGCGTCAGGGCGGGATAGCGCGTTGTGGCGGCAATGGCCAGCTCAAAAGCTGGGCCATGCATGTGCGTCAGGTCATATCGGGTGCCAGCAACGTCGATGAAGCCTTGCCGCAAATAACGTACCCATTGCATCAAGCCACGCCTTTTAGGGCGCGCGGCACGAGCTTGAAGAGCACTAGTTTTATTCGTAGCATTTACAAAGCGTCATCACCAAATACATCGCTTGGCCCTGCCGAAAACATCGGTCAATACGTCCGGCTCATCAACGCTTATAGTATCGGCATGGGCCATGGCTGAGTTCAAGAATTGATCACAATTGTCACTCGCATAACTACCTAGCGGGAAGTCAGTTTGTCATCAGCTCTGTCTACGAAACTATAACGTTGGCGCCATGCTTACCACTCGCTTTCGGTGGGCGCTACGTTTTCGCGCGCCTGAATGGTGAGCTCAAGCCCAAGAATTCCCGCCAGGGCCAATAGCCGATCAAGCGTTAGATGGCCGGGCTGATTTTCTATTTCAGACAGGCGATTTTGACTGATACCGAATTGCGCCGCGCGACACTTCGGCACGACTTAAGTAACAATTGCGTACTATCCGTGCTGGATATTACTGCCATTTCCCACCTAATCCGAACTACTACCGTCATACGATGATCAAGGTTTCCACGCTTTTTGCACCCTTGAAATAGAGCAACTATTGCTCTAAACTACGTATGCCGACAATTCAATTTTTTTATAAATCAAGAGTGGTTATGTATGCTGGCGACCATCCCCCGCCGCATACGCATGTCATGATGCGAGATGGACGTGAATGCCTTGTTTACCTAGACGACTTAGTCGTCACGGGGCGCGTATCGGCACGAGAAATACAAAACGAATTGCAATGGATCTCCTTGCATCGCAGACAGTTATATGAAACATGGCGAAGGCTTAATCCATGAGTGACTTTTTTTATCCTAAGCTGAAAGCCGTCGAAGCGTTGTCGCCTTATGTGTTGCGCACTCGATGGAGCACGAACGAGGTCCTTGATGTCAATATTGAACCCGTGCTTCGTAAAACACCCGACTTCACGGCACTGCTAGAGCCTGAGACTTTTGCCAAGGCACATGTCGCGCAATGGGGGCACGGTGTTGAGTGGTTTGATACCGAACTGGGCGCCGACAATGTCTACGCGTGGGGAAAAGAACAGGCCGGCGAAGTCAGCCACCAAATGCTCGACGCATGGATGCGCCGCAATGAGCTTTCGTTAAGCCTGGCGGCCCAAGCCTTGGGTATCAGCCGGCGAATGGTTAGCTACTACCGTACAGCACACAAGCCTATTCCAAAAACCATCTGGCTGGCCTGTTTGGGCTGGGAGTCGCTAAGTCGCGAGCAAGCCCGTAAGCTGCAGGCGGCGGTTTAGTTTGCCGGCATTACGCGAAGCTGCCGCCCCCGGTTAAGCGAAGTTGCCCCATACTTTTTTTAGCAGCCGCTGCAGTTCTTGCTGTTCTTTGTCGGTCAGGCCGTTAACGGCCCGTTCAAAAATGGCCCAGGCGGGGGGCAGCACTTTGTTGAATTGTTTTTTGCCGGCGGGCAGCAGGTGGATTTCCAGCACGCGCTGGTCGGTGGCGCTGGGTTGGCGGCTGATGTAGCCGGCGGTTTCCATCACGGTTAATGCGCGCGACAAGGTGGCCTGGTCGACCCCGGCGGCGTTGGCCAGGGCACTGATGCCCAGGCCGTCGGTTTCTCGCAAGAAGGCCAGCACGCGCCAGTGCAGCAGGGTCATGCCGTGGTTACGCAGCACGACCTGGAAGTCGGCATTGACGGCGCCGGTGGTGCGGTTAAGTACATAGGGCATGAAGGTTTCATGGCCCTGGTAATTCACTACTGCCTTGCTCTTTTTCAAACCCATATCGCCTTGCCCTGCTTAACCGCTGCGGTCGACTTTGCGTTGCAGCGTACCAATCAGCCAGTTTAACCCCAGGCCCAGCAGGCATATCCATACCAGGGGTACAAACATGTCTAGCGTGCGGTAGGCGCGGGCGGCTACTGTCAGCATGTGGCCCAAGCCGTCGGTCGAGGCAATCATTTCGGCCAAGAACACCACCACGCAGGCAATCACACCAGCCACGCGCACACCGGCCAGTACGGTGGGCACAATGGCCGGCAGGGTTACCTTCCACAGGCAAGCGGCGCGCGACGTACCCGCGGCACGGGCGGACCAGATCAGCTTTTGGTCTACCGCGCGGGCGGCCGACCAGGTGGCCATGAGCACCGGGAACAGGGCATCGGCAACAATAAGCGCAATTTTTGAGCTGTTTTCGAACCCGAAAATAAGAATCAGGGCCGGGTACAGTGCAATTTTTGGAATGGGCGCCAGCAAGCGCACCAGGGCGTCTAACAGGGCGGCCCCCAGGCGCGACAGTTGCGCGACCAGCCCCAGCCCAATACCCAGGACAATGGCCAGGCTTAACCCCACCACCAGGCGGTAAACGGTAATACCAAAGTTGGCCCAAAAGTCGGCCTGACCGGCCAGGGTAAACAACCGGGCAATAATGTCGGTGGGCGCCGGCAACAATTGCGGCTCAATCATGCCGGCGCGGCACACCGCTTCCCACACAATTAATACAAACAAGGGCGAAATGCACAGGCGCCCCCACCCCATGACGGCGGCGTTCATGATACCCCCCGGTTATTGTCGGCCCAGCGCGTTAAGTAGCGGCGCACGCGTTCGAACAAGGCGTCAAGCACAAAGCCCAGCACCGCCAGCACCAGAATGACGGCGTACACCGTTTCGTACTGGGCCATGTCCATGGATGTAAACAACAGGTTGCCCACGCCCTCTTGGCGGGCAATCATTTCGGACGAGACCATCACAATTAAGGCCATGACGACGCCCACCCGGCAACCGATCATGATTTCGGGCAAGGCGGCGGGCAGCACAACCTTGAACAGGCGGCCTACGGGCCCCATGCCCATGGCTTGCGCTGTCCAGACCAGTTTCTTTTCGACCCGAAGCGCGCCTTGGTAGCTGTGATACAGCACCGGCAGGCTGACGCCCATGGCGATGACCAGGATTTTGGAAAAGCTGCCCAGGCCAAACCACAGCATAAGTATGGGCATAAGGGCGGCCTTGGGCATGGGATACGCCAGCGACACCAGGGGGTAAAAAGCCTGGTACATGGCGCGGCTGCGGCCCATGGCCAGCCCTAACGGGATGGCAAACAGCAAGGCCCAGAAGTAGCCGGTAAACATGCGGCCCACCGACTGGGCAATGGCCCACAGCGCACCGGGGTCGACGACGATGAAGCGCAGCTCTTTGACGGCAGCAATGGGGCCTGGAAACGAGCTGAACCCCAGCACACGTGCAGCGGCCGACCAAATCAGGCCCACCAGCAGTACAGCCATGATCACCCCGACAAAGGGGTTTTCGTACCAGCGCGTAGGGCGTTGGGCGGCCTGGCTCATGCGTGCTCCCCGGTCAGCAGGCTTTCAAGATGCACGATGTAGTCTTGATATTTGCGGTTAACCAGTAGCTCCGACCGCACGCGTGGTCGCGGCAGGTCGATGTCGATAATTTCGCGCACGGTCCCGGGGCTGCCGGTCAGCACAATGACACGGTCCGACAAGTACACGGCTTCGTCAACCGCGTGCGTAACGAACAGCACGGTATTGCGCAGTTGTTCCCACAAGGTTAGCAATTCGGCCTGCAGGGTCAGGCGGGTGTGGGCGTCGAGCGCGCCAAAGGGCTCGTCCATCAGCAAAATACCAGGCTCGTAGGCCAGGGTGCGGGCAATGGCGGCGCGCTGGCGCATACCGCCCGACAATTCGCGCGGGTAAAAATGCGCGTATTTGTCGAGCTTGACCTTTTCCAGCCAGACCATGGCGCGGGCCTCGGCCTGGACCTTGGGCACGCCCTGCTCGCGCAGGCCGTACGCCACGTTGCCCAGCACCGTCTTCCAGGGGAACAAGGCGTATTCCTGGAAGACAGGCCCGCGATCGGGGCCGGGCTGGGTGACCAGACGCCCATCGACCTTGATGCTGCCACGCGAGGGCTGCTCGAAGCCGCCCACCATGTACAGCAGGGTACTTTTGCCGCAACCGCTAGGGCCCAGAATAGAGACAAACTGCCCGTCGGGAATGTGCAGGTCGATGTCGAGCAGGGCCGCGTGTTCGGTGCCCCGCGCGGTTTTGAACGTTTTACCCAGGTGGTCGATGGTGATCATTTACTTTACCGGTGCGATGATGTCTTCACGAACAAAGTCTTTGATGTCGAGCTTCTGTTTAAGGAAGCCGGCGTCGTGATACAGGTTGAAGGTTTCCTGGATGGCCGCGATGTTGGGCTTCATGCTGGGCTCGCGGTGGAAATCTTTGGGCGTGAGCAGGTACTTGGACAGCACGGCGGCCGGGGCGCGGGTGATTTCAGAGGTGACTTCGGCGGCCAGGGCGGGGTTTTCTTTCAGCTTGGCCATGGCGCGTTCCAGGTCTTTAACATAGGCCTTGACCACTTCGGGGTTGGCGTTGGTGTAGTCCTGGTTGCAGCCTTCAAAAATCTGCACGTTGGGGTTTTGCACGTCTAGCAGTTTGAACAAGGGGCGCAGGCCGCCTTTTTCTTCGTTCAAGACAGTAAACGGGGGCACCATGGGGCCGGCATCGACGCGGCCGGAACGGATAGCGTCGGCCGAAGGCGGGAAGCCGGTTTCAACGATTTTGACGTCTTTTTCGGGGTCGAGGCCGTTTTTCTTGAGCCACAACAGCATGTGGTAATACACGCCCGAACCGTACGCGTTGGTGCCAATGACCTTACCCTTCAGGTCTTGTGCGGTTTTGATGGGGCTGTCTTCTTTAACGGCCCAATACACAGAAAAGCTGCCGGGTTCTTCAGCCGCATGCTGCGCCACAATGTAGGGCTTCAGGCCGCTTTCGATATAACCTTGGGCCATCGACATGGGCGCCATCGTGGCGCAGTCGAGCACATTGGCGCGCATGGCCTGCACCATGGGCGATGTGCCCTGGAACTGGGTCCATTTGATGGTGTATTTTTTGCCCAGGTCAGGAAACAGCTCGGGGCGTTTCATCATCAGGTACTTCGATTCTTCGGCCGGAATCGTCCAGCCCACGCGCAGCTCGGGTACATCAGCCGCGATGGCTGGGGCGTTGGCGGCCGCGGCCAGGGTAGCGGCGGCGGTCGATGCTAGTAATGCTTTGACTTTAGTTTTCATTGCCTGTTTCCTTTACTGTTGTGGAAGGAATGCTTTGGTCTAAACCAAAATGCCGCAGCATGCCCAGGGTACGTGCCAGCACGTCGCGCCGGTACGCGTTTAAATCAACCCCTTCGTACGACAAAAACCCGCTTGCCGACCGTAACCCGATTTTGCCTTCGTGCATATAGCGCTGGACGATGTCCGGGGCGGTGTATCGGGTGGGGTCCAGGTTGTCGGCAAGGTAACGGCTGGCGTGATACAGGATGTCGTTGCCGCCGTAATCAATAAATTCAAGGACGCCGATGCTGGCAAACCGGAAGCCCAGGCCGTAGCGGGTGGCCAGGTCGATTTCTTCGGCGGTGGCGACGCCTTCTTCAACCATGCGGGCTGCTTCATTCATGATGAGGGTTTGCAGGCGCGGCACAATAAAGCCGGGGGTGCAGCCACACTGAACGGGGACTTTGCCGATGGCCTTGAGGCTGCTCTTTAGCGCGGCCAGGGCTTCGGGGCTGGTGGCGGCCGGGTTGGGGGTTGCCGTCGAGCGGTTTGTTGCTGCTGCGTTGCCTGTTGCTGTCGTCGGGTTTGTGCCTGCGGCAGCCCCGGTTTCGGTACCGGGGGCGGTTACCGGGCCGTTATGGGCGCTGATTTCCACCAGCGGGATGATGTATGCCGGGTTCAGCCAGTGGGCGTTCATGAAACGCTCGGGGTGGGTGACCATGGCGGCCAGGTCGGACGCCAGCATGGTGGACGTAGTTGACGCGATGATGGCGTCGGCCGGAGCGGCCTGGCAAATACGGCCCAGCGCGTCGCGTTTGGCATCAAGCGTTTCGGGCACGCCTTCGTAAATAATGTGCGCGCCGGCCAGGGCCTGAGCGGCCTGGTCCAGGCTGACGACGCTGATACGGGCGCGATGTTGCGCGACCTGATCGGCACTGAACATGCCCAGGTCGGCCAGTTGTTGCAGGGTGGTGTTCAGTTCCTGGTCGATGTCGTTTTGCAGCGCTTGAAATTGCTCGGCGCTGCGGGGCTTGAAGTCGACAATGACGACGCTTTGGCCCCGAATGGCATACGCCACGGCAATGCCCCGCCCCATGCGGCCGGCGCCAATGGCCACGATGGCCGGGGGGTTTGTTTGTGCTGTCGTGTTATTCAACGCCATGCTGTGTTTCCTTTGGCTCCGGCTGCCGGGGGTGTCGTACACCCGGCGCGCGGTTTACATGTTTACTGCGGTCTGTGGTGGGCCAACAACCCGGCTTTACCCGAGGCTTTTGGGACTACGCCTTACCTTGGTAAAGCAGTTCGCGCATGTCGGCTTTGTTCAAGCCGGACAGGCCCAGGGTGGGCAGGGCGCGGGGGCCTTTGCGCAGGTCTTGGCCGACAATACCGCCGGCAATGGCCAGCAAGCCTTTGCTGATGGGCGCGTCGGCGTTTGTCCAGTCGGCCACCGAGGCCTGGAAAGACAAGCCCAGCATGGTGTCTTCGGTCATGTAGCGGTGGCTGTGCAGGTCGATGTGTTCGCGCCAGTCGCCGCTTTTCACCAGTTTTTTATGCACGTCACCGTACATCCAGTTGTCGCTGTTGTAGTGGTCGGCCAGTGGGAAGTGCGGGGCGGCATAGCCCATGGCTTCGCGAATGGCGATGCGTTCCAGGTCGAGCTGGTCGGTAACCGAGCGCACTGCCGGCTGGGTGCCTTCGTTGTGGATGTCCCAGGCTTCGAAATGCTGCAGGGGCGCTGCGTTCATGATGATGAGCGGCGGGTGAATGATGGGGCCGGCGTTCATCAGCGCACCCGACATGGCGTCTTCGCAGGGTTCGACAACCGGGAACGCCTGGCGGATGACGTCGAGTGCATGGGCAGAGCGCTTGGCGGGGTAGGCGCCGGTGGGCAAGCGGGTGGCGCGGGTGGTAATGGCCACAGTGTTGGGGCCGTGCTTGCGCACCAGCCAGGGCAAGGTGCCGGTTTCGGCCCAGGTCACTTCGGCCTTGTTGCCGGCGGCTTTCACGGCTTCGGCCATTAAATAGCTGCCGAAGGTACCGGGCGGCAGGTAAACGACCTGCCCGTCGGTTAAGTGGGGCGCCATGGCACGGGCAATGTCCATTTGGGCAATGGCCGGTGACGGAATGACAATTAACTGCGCGCCTTTGATGGCGTCGCCAATGTTGGCGGTGGCATGCGCAATGCGGATATCGCGCTGGCCTTCGTCGTCTTTGATGGTGATGCAGCCGCTGTCAATAACAGGCTGCAAAGCCGCGGCGTCGCGTCGCCACAAACTGACTTCGTGCCCGGCTTCGCTCAAGTCGGCTGCTGCCGCGTAACACCCATGCCCACCGCCTAAAACTGCAATTTTCATACCCGACTCCATGCTGGTTAATTGTATGCACTTGCATATACTTTTTTCTAAGGTACGGTATTTGCAAGGCAGTCAGCAATAAGGGTAAGTGCGGATTAGCGGGGTTTTTGTGGCGGGGGATTACACAACGATTCGGAACGCGGTGGCCTTGGCAATAGGACGCACGTGCCTGTTCTCGCGCTTCATTTCTACAAAACCGTAGTTGGACATGGTTTTGAGCGTGCGCGATAAGTTGCCCGGCTTACGGCCTGTTAAGCCCGCCAATGACGAAATGGACGCCGGCTTGGCCTGTTGAATAATTTTGAGCAACGCGCGGTTGTCGTCGCTGAGCACTTCGGCAAGTGATCGCATTGAGGTAAACCAGATTTTTGGGTCGGACGCTTTGGGCTTGTATTCGCCACGCGCGATAGCCAGCATCCGTTCGCGGATTTTCTCTTGGGGCATGATGCCCACAACAACGGCCTTCATGATGACTGCAGCTCCTTTAACACCCGATCGACTTCCTCGAAAAAGTCGGCCAACAACTGGTGCGCATCTTTAAATTCGTACGGAACACCCTTGTCGCTGATATGACGATGCCGATGGTCGTATGGCAAACGGTTGCCTGCATACTTGAACTTTTTGGGCGGCTTGACGGCGTGGGCATTGTCGTAACCCAGCACCCTGCCGCCGTAGGGTTCGTGCAGCGTCAGACAGTATCGAACACCATGCGGAATGTGGCGCGTTGCACTTACTTTCCAGGCTTCAATTTTTATCCAATAGCCATTGCCCTGATCGATGACTTGATCGTGCAGGTCTAAAAGCGTGGCGACACCCGGATCGTCACGCATATTTTAACGTATCAGCTGATGATAATTTTATGCGGCTTGGCGCAGGGCTTTTTGAGTCGATCAATTCATTACCCGAGAGTATTTTTTGGAATTCATTCTCGGCTAATTTCTACTTTTTACAGCTTAATTTCAACTAAAAGCATGGCATTTTTGCCCATGCATCAAACCGCGCTTGCGCACGTGCCGGCGAAGTAGCGTCACTTAAATACGCGGACAAATCTGCCCAGCCGAGGATGGTTTCGGGCGGGGGCTTCGGGCATTGTGTGGGCTGGGCCTGGTGCTGCCACTTGAACGCTACAACGCACGTCATTATTAACGCAGCCCAATACTGTCGATTTACAATACTATTGTGATACGTTACTATCTTGATCAAGTCATTCGCTTGCAAATACACCGCAGCATTGTTTGAAGGCACTCGTATCGCCAGGTTTTCAAACATCGAAACCGTGGCAATACGAAAGTTGGCACTTATACACGGCGCATGCAGCCTTGACGATTTACGCGTCCCACCCGGCAATCGGCTTGAAGCGCTCGCCGGCGATAGGCAAGGCCGGTTCAGTATTCGTGTTAACGACCAATGGCGCATTTGTTTTATTTGGAATAGCGGCCATGCCGAAATGGTCGAAATTGTCGATTACCACTAGCAGGCTACCTATGCGCGACGTCCCTTACCCAAAGCCGGGCGAAATTTTGATGGAAGAGTTTCTAAAACCGTTGGGTATTACGCAATACCGTCTGGCTAAAGAAATCGGCGTGCCGCAACGTCGAATAGGTGAAATTGTCGTTGGGAAACGATCTATCACTGCAGACACAGGCCTTCGGCTGTCAAAATTTTTTGGCACTTCCGATGAGTTCTGGACCAGTCTTCAACTTCGTTACGACGAAGCGTGCGTAAAGGAAGCATTGGCCGAAGTGCTGGCAGGCATTCGGCCTCTAAACGCTATACCTCCGGCCAGGTCACCAACCCGGCGGCGTGCAGGGCCTTGATTTCTTTCCAGGCTTGGCGAATGAATTTTGCGCACGCCACATTCTGTTCGAACAGATTGTATTTGGCCGCCAACCCATAGTCGGGCAGGTTGATCATTTCGGTCGTGATATACCGCAACGGGCTGTTGGGATGGGTGATGTGATAGCGCATGGCCATACGAATCGCCTCTTTCGAGGGCTCTAGCAAGTAGGCATGCCACTGCGAATGCCATTCGCCGGCCGCCGGGCGGGTCATGGGGTACTGAATACCGCGCGCGTAGCTGCCGTCTTCATTTTTATACCAAAGATTCTTGGGCTGATTGGGGCCCACCGTACGCAGTTGCGTCCAGGTCACCATGTTCAGGTTCAACCACTCTTCCAGCAGCGACCCGGGCTCGAACGGGTCGAGCTTCATTTGCCCTGACTCAACCGCTTCGCGGCACTCAGAAATATCCAGTTCTTCGGGGTTGCCGATCTTGAAGGCGACGTGACTGTAGTCCACATTAAAGTTAAACGGAATGCCGCGGCTTTGAATGGCTTTGGCAATGGGCGTGACGCGCGCGTAAGATTCGTTCCACATATTGACATGAAGCTCGAACACCGGCGCCACGCCCTGCTTCATGCCTTCGTCGTATACCTGCAGGTAATGGTCGATGATTTCCTGATCTGACAGTACATGACCTTGCGCGTGGTGCGTAAAGGTCATGATGTTGTGGGCCTTGGCGCCAATTTCGGCGCAAATTTTCAGGTTGTCTGAAAGCAAAGCGTCGTCGCGGCCCAGCATGTAAAACCAGCTGGCGGTATGTACCGGCAAGTCGTACTTTTCAATCGCCTTGCGGTAGTCGTCGATATTGCTGCGAAGGGGGATGCGGTCGAAATAGTCAAAGACACCCGATTCTTTAACCAGCCGGAACTGTTCGTCGATGCTGTGTTCTTCAAGCGACACGGGCCGCGACATGGACGAGGCCTGCGCACCACGGCCATTACAACCCAGCAAAAACGGGAAATCGGGGTCTATGGGTTTCATTCTAGAATCCTTTGTGTGGTCTTATCTTTGTTATGCTGCTTTTACAGACTGGCGCTCGGCCTTTTCGGCGTCGATCATCGAGTCGACCAGACGACGCATACGTACGGCCGAGGCATCCAGGTTCAGCAATACCGGCTTGAAGTCTGGGTAGGCTTTTTCATTTTTATGAATGGCCTCGAGGATGACCTTATCTTCGGAGAACGCTTCGCGGAAGGACGCGGACATGGCCTTGTTGGTGTCGTCGTCGGCCTTGAAGTTTTTAACGTGCAGCCAGTGGTCAATAACCGTGTTTTCGTCAACCGGCGTCATGAAGTGACAGGCGTAAATTTGAATGCAGTCGTCGCGATTGCCTTCGGGCGCCCCAGTACCGGTTTTCGCGGTACCAAAGTCAATAACCGCAATGCTGGGCGCGGTGTAGTGGTAGTAATGCCAGCGGTCGACATTGGTGGTGAAGCCGCCAAACTTCTGGAAAAGCGGGATGGCGGGCGAGTCAAGCACCCAGCGCCAGGTCAGTACGCCGTTTTCGGTACGCTCTGACTGCACGGGGACGTCTTCGCTGGCGGCATTGCCCAGCGTGGTCAGGTGCACAAAACTAACGTGAGACGGGTCGCACAGGTTGTCGCACAGGTTCAGGTAGTTGCACTCGATGCGCAGGGCGTCGCCTTCGACAGCCTGCCAGGCCGGGTCGTGATACTGCGGCAGGTCGTATACCTTGGCAGGGTCGGCCTTGTCGGCGTCGCCCATCCATATCCAGACCAGGCCCATGTGTTCGTGCGTGGGGTAAGTCGTCACTTTGGCGCCTGCCGGTATTTTGTCTTGGCCGGGAATGCGCACACACTTGCCGGAACAGTCAAATTCCATACCGTGGTAGCCGCACTGGATGACATCGCCCTTGAGCTTGCCATGAGACAGCGGCAGCATGCGATGCGGGCAAATATCTAGCTGGGCCACCACCTTGCCCTGGGTATTGCGGTACATGACCACGTCTTTTTCAACAATGCGGCGCTGCGCCAGGCTTTGCGTGATGTCGCGCGACCATGCGATGGGGTACCACGTGTTTAATACGTATTCAGCCATGATGTCCTCCGGTCTACCTTGTCAGGCAAATTAATTTATTGAGTATTCACTACATTAGTCGAATAATAAACATAAATGCCCGGCTGTGCAAAATATTTTTTGTTAAGGTGCGGGGCACAGTAAACTTGCAGCAGAACGTTTCAATATTTCAACTCGGCAATGACACGAAAAGACTCCGACGCAGCAGCTTCAACCATCGACCTTGCAGCCAGCGCCCGCGAAGTGGGCGAACCGCCAAAACGCGGGCGTTCGCGTTCGGCGCAAACGACGCGGGCCAATATCTTGAAGGCGGCCAAAAAGATTTTTGCCCGCGATGGCTATGGCGGCGCCCGTGTCGAAAAAATATCGAAAGCGGCCAAGTCGTACGACAGCCTGATCTACTACTACTTTGGCAGTAAAGAAAAGTTGTTTGTAGCGGTGCTTGAAGAGGCCTACAAAGATGTATTCGAGGCCGAGAAGAACCTGAAACTCGACATGACCGACCCGGTGCAAGCCCTACGCACCATCATTCAGTTCCCGTTTCGCTACTACATCGACAACCCCGAACTGATCGTGCTGCTCAATTCCGAAAACCTGAACAAGGGCAAGCACATTGCCAAGTCAAAAAGCGCCGACCAATACTCCGGGCCGGCCATATCGATTTTGCGCAATGTCATCGAAGAAGGTCAGCGCCAGGGTATTTTTCGTGAAGACGTCGACAGCAAGCACCTGTACATGGCCATGACGGCGCTGGGGTACTTTTATGTCTCCAACCGCTACACGTTCTCGTTCTTCCTGAACGCCGACCTGATGGAACCCGCCGAAATCGAGCAATGGGGCAACTACATCAGCGAATTATTACTGAATTCGGTGCTGAAGAAACCCTGACGGTCATTCGTATCTACGCGTAGATGCGCGCATTGCGCCGCTGTAACCCGAATGCAAGACTGAACGCCCTTCCCTATTCGGGATGTACTAAAAAAGGTACAATCGGCGTCGACATTAAAACAATCCAGTTGGGCTGGCCCCTTGGCATGCCTTTAGTCAGAAAAATAGCTGATGGCTTATGGGAAACGCGTACGCACCTGCACGGGCGTATCGCACGCATATTTTTTACGATAGTTAACCAGACAATAGTTCTACTGCATGGCTTTATCAAAAAGTCCCAAAGTACACCGCTCAAAGAGCTGGCCATTGCAACGCATCGTTTAAAACAAATCAGGAATACATTATGAACAAGCACATTGGCAGCGATTTTGACAGTTTCCTGGCCACTGAAGGTACGCTTGAGGAAACCACTGCTATTGCCGCAAAGCGCGTGATTGCATGGCAAATTAGCCAGGAAATGAAAGCACAGCGGCTTACAAAAACCGAAATGGCCGACCGCATGAAGACCAGCCGTGCCGCCCTTAATCGCCTGCTTGATGCCAACGACACAAGCCTGACACTGGCAACACTGACCAGCGCTGCGCACGCGTTGGGCAAACGCCTGACGATCACATTGACGGCGTAGTTACGGCCGGTCGTACCCGATACTCTCGCGTCTTCGGCAAACGACAGAGGCTCTCGCAAAAACCTTAGCCCGCGCGAACACCCAGGCTTACACCACGCCCGACTGACGCAGGCCTTCGATGGCGGCGGCGTCGAGGCCCAGTTCGCCCAGCACCTGTTGCGTGTGCTGGCCCAGTGTGGGCGGGGGGGTGTCGTATTGAATAGGCGTACCCGAGAACTTCATGGGGCTGGCGACCAGGGCCAGCGACCCATACGTGTCAGATGGCACATCGACGCGCATGTTACGCGCCTGTACCTGCGGGTCTTCAAAAACGCGGTCAATGGTGTTGATGGGCCCGCAAGGGAAGCCTTGTTCGGTACCCAATGCACACCACTGATCAATGGTTTTTAATTTGATGCACTCTTCGAGCATGGGCACCAGTACGCTACGGTTGGCGACACGCTGGGCATTGGTGGCAAAGCGCGCATCTTGAGCCAGGGCCGGGCTGCCCGCTGCATTGCAAAATGCGGCGAACTGGGTGTCGTTACCTATGGCCAACATAACGTAGCCATCGGCGCAGGCAAACGGCTGATAAGGCACGATAGAGGGGTGGGCGCTGCCCAAACGGGCCGGCACCTTGCCGCCTAGCAAGAAATTACCCGCCTGGTTGGCAAGCGCAGCTACCTGGACGTCTAGCAAGGCGACGTCGATATGTTGGCCTTTGCCGGTTTTGCTGCGCGCAAACAAGGCCGCCAGAATGGCCGACGTGGCGTACAACCCAGTCAAAATATCGACCACGGCTACGCCCACTTTTTGCGGGCCACCGCCCGGTGTGCCGTCGGGCTCGCCGGTAATGCTCATTAAACCGCCCATGGCCTGCACCAGGGCGTCATAGCCTGGGCGCTCGGCATAAGGGCCGTCTTGCCCAAAGCCGGTAATCGAACAAAAAATCAGGCCTGGATTGACCTTGGCCAAGCTGTCGTAATCAAGGCCATACTTCTTCAGGCCACCCACCTTGTAGTTTTCGACCAGAATGTCTGCTTTTGCGGCCAGGTCAAGAATGATTTTGCGCCCGGCCTCTTTGGTGAAGTCGAGCGTAATAGACCGCTTACCGCGATTGGCGCAAAAGTAATACGCCGCATCTTGCGGTTGCCCGTCGGCCGTGTTGACGAACGGAGGCCCCCACGAGCGGGTGTCGTCGCCCTGACCGGGGCGTTCGACTTTAATGACATCGGCCCCTAGGTCGGCCAGGTTCTGGGTTGACCATGGGCCAGCCAGAATCCTGGACAAATCTAGAACAACCACCCCTTCCAATGCTGCAGACATGCTGTTTCCTTACTTCTCGATGACGGGCACTTCGACGGCCGGGGGGGTGTTGCGGCTACGCTGGCAACGCACAATGCCGTCGATCATGACCATGCCGATCCCGGGAATGTCGCCCAACTGAATGCTTTCGAGCAAGGTTTCGCCGG
The DNA here is from genome assembly GCF_014237865.1 of Pusillimonas minor. Taxonomy (GTDB): domain Bacteria; phylum Pseudomonadota; class Gammaproteobacteria; order Burkholderiales; family Burkholderiaceae_B; genus Neopusillimonas; species Neopusillimonas minor. The sequence goes on along the minus strand of NZ_JACJUU010000002.1, from coordinate 448,509 downwards.
CGGTGTGCTGGGCGCGATCCATCATGACGAAATCGGCGACGCGGCCGACTTCAATCAGGCCGCAGTCCAGGTCACGCATGCGGGCGGTGTTGCCGGTAGCAAAGCACACGGCAATTTCGGCGGGGATATCGGCCAGGCTGGACAATTGGGCGATCATGCGGATGATGCCCAGCGGCTGTACACCGGAACCCGCGGGGCCGTCGGTACCCAGAATAACGCGGTGCAGGCAGCCCAGTTCGTGGGCGTGGCGCGCCGTCAGAATGGCAATGCGTTCGTTGCCGTTGTGTACGATCTCGATCCCTCGGGTCGAGCGTTCGCACAGTTCACAGACCTGTTTGTAAGGCAGCGAGGTATGGCCGCCGTTGATGTGGCCAATGATGTCGGCATCGGCTTCTAGCACGACGTCTTTATCGATCAGCCCCGAACCAGGGATAGACGGACCACCGGTATGGATAGTGCTTTGAATACCGTATTTACGCGCCCACTTGACCATTTGCGCGGCTTCGTCGCCAGCCTTGACGCTGCCCAGGCCGATTTCGCCCAGTAGTTTTACACCCGCATCGGCCAGGTCTTTGAAGTCGGACTCGACCATGCCCTTTTCGATGACCGGTGCGCCGGCCAGCACCTTGACGCCGCCGGGGCGGGCGTTTTCGAACGAGCGCTGGGCGGTGATGGCCAAAGCTTTCAGGCCCAAAATGTCTTTAGGACGACCGGGGTAGTGCACCTCACCGGCCGAAATCATGGTGGTCACGCCGCCGTTCAGGGTGGAGTCGATCCAGCCCAGCTGGCTCTGGCGCGGCGTCCAGTCGCCGGCCACGGGGTGCACGTGCGAGTCAATGAGCCCAGGCGCCAGTGTGGTGCCTCGGCAATCGATGATGCGATCGGCCCCTTCGGTGTCGCAGTCTTTGTACTTGCCAACGGCCGCAATGCGCCCGTCGTCGACAATGATGGTGTCGGCATCAAGAATGGGGTTTTCAAGGTCGCCCGACAACAGCAACCCGATGTTTTTGATAACAACCTTGCCAGACTTGGCTTCAACGGCGGCTACGGCCATGTTGTGTCTCCTGAACGGTTTGACTTAGGGCTGGGAAGGCGCGTGCATCACGCTCGCTTCCCGCCGCGCGCAGCGCACAAAGGCTACGCGCATTGGGGATACGACCAGATTAACGCAGACCGTCTTCGCCTTTGATCTCGTCTTTGGTCAGACCGCCTACACGAGGCAGTGGACGACCCGAATCGGTGACAGCAACAGCCACAACGATTTCGTTGGCGCGAGGCGCATCGGACACACGCGCCTCGATAGCGTCAAAGTGAGAGCGGACGTAAGCGGCATCTTTATGGCCCAGGGGCACGTCGATCGCGCTGCCTACCGTGCCCATTTTTTTGGACGACGGCACCAAGGCTGCGCCTTTTTCAACAGCTTTACGCAAGGGCGCACCCAATTTGGGGTGCAAGATGGCGGCGGCGTGCTCAAGCTCGCCAGACTCGCCAACAATGGCGGCCTTGCCGTAGCTTTCGGCCTGGTTGGGCGTAATGCCCAAGGCCTGTACGCATTTCTCACCCAGCAGTCCGCCCAGCTCTTCACCAATGGCCATCAGCGCCGACAGGTCTTCCTGGTATTTACCGGCAAAGGGGTTTTCAATCACGGCCATAGCCACGGCGCGACGGGTGGCCGGCTGGATGGCCTTGCCCATTTCGATGCGGGTTTCGTCAACAACGACGACCAGTTTGCGAATTTTTGCTGTCATGTGTGTTCTCCGTTTATCGCCTCAGGGGATGATGATTGGCCTGACGCGCTGTCTGTTTTAGTGGGTAGGTTGCACCAATAATTAGCGCAGGCCGTCGTATTTGCTGATTTGTTCTGGCGTCATGCCGCCTACGCGCTGATGAATGCGTCCGCCAGTGGCCATGGCCAAGATGAACACCAGTTCATCGCTGGCCGGCGCGCCGGGCACGTAGACTTCCATGGCGTCGAAGTGGCCACGCACATAACTGGCGGTGACGTGGGTAAGGGGGACGTCAAGGCGTGTACCAGGGCCGCCGACTTTTTTGGTGGACGGCACAATCGACAATGCGCGCCCGCCTTCGAGGCCTTTGGGGCCCGAACTTTTACCCTGTTTGTAAGCCGAGCGGTCGCCCTTCCAACCCAGCAATTCACGCATGGCGTAGCCACCGGGCACATGCCACAGGGCGCCATGTTCCAGCTCGCCGCCGGCGCCCACAATCGACCCTTTGCCATAGCTTTCGATGTCGTCGGGTGTCACGCCCATGGCTTTGACCAAGCGTTCGGCCATTTCAAGGCCAACGGGGTTGAGCTCGTCCATCATGGGCAAGATATCGGGTTCGTAGCGACCGGCGTACGGGTTTTTAAGCACAGCGGCTACCGCGCCACGAATCAGTGGTTTGTCGGCCGCCGGGCCGCCTTCGTGATAGATGGTCTCTACCTGGGTAAGTATTTGCCGTACTTCGATTAAATCTGACATGAACGCATTCCTTTCGTTATTCAATTCGGACGTGTGTGCTTATTACTAATGTTATGCAACATGGCGGTGCGGCGCTGTTGCGGGCAAGACGGCTTCGACGTGGCCTTGCAGCATCAGTACCGCCCCCAGAATCAGACCGTCGGCCTGCCATTGTCGCGCCAATTGCGCGCCGTGCGTCAGGGCTTGGCGGATAATGATTTCGGGTAACGGGCCAACGTCGACGGTGACGCGGCGATCGCCCAGGTCGGTGTCGTCTTTCAGGGTGTTGGCCGGCGCCCGCACAATAGCCGGGTGGTCGGCATTGACCTGGTTGGCAATTAAGGTCGCGGCCACATCGGCCTGCGCGGCGGTAGCCGCCAGTACCGTGACGCTGTCGGCAATACCCAAGCTAAAGCTGCGCCCGCGCCAACCGCTGGTAGCAATGCCCCCAATGCCTTGCGCGGCGTGCACGGTTAGTGTGCCGTCGGGGGCAATGATGGGCTCGGCCATGCCCTGTGCAGCAGCTTTCTGTGACTGGGCAAGCGCGTGTACCCCAGCCGCATTGCCCAAAGCCGGCGACGCCGCCGATGCCATCACCCTGACCTGATCAATATTACTGACCAGGCCTACGTTGTAGGTTTCTTCGGGCGCGAGGTACAGCGCGATATCGCCGCCGTTGTTGACAAAGACGCGGCGAAGGTTGGGTGCTACCGCCAAAATTGTTTGCAAAATTTCGTCAGCCACCGACCCCGCCACCGCAGCCATGGCCGTTACAAACCCGTGCCGATACGGCCAACAGGCGCGGCCCATTCGCTGGGCCACCGGGGTCTGGAAAGGGATGTCAGGCATATCGCCGGCCTGCGCTTGCCGCGACGAGACAGGCGAGGCAAGCGCCGCCCCCGCAACGCAGGTTGCGGGCGTTGAATGCCTGGCCCATTCGCCCACCGGGCGTCGCAATTGCGGCAGCTCGGTAACCAGCTCGGGCAAGATATTGCCAAAGCGCTGCCAGGCAGCCTCAAGGCCGGCGCGCACGCACGCGGGCTCGCCGTCGACCCCGATAATCAGGTCGATGGGGCCATGCTGGAAATGGTGTAAACCGTTGTCCAGCAATGCCCGAACGGCGCCGTGCCCTGCCTGCGTCATGGCCGGTTGGGCTTAGGCCAGCATGGGTTTGTGGCCCAGCGCCCAGGGGCTGGTGGGGTCAAACCAGTCAATAATGCGATGGCGGTCGTGCTGGACCACGTCTTCGATTTTGCGCACCGCATCGGCATGGCCGCCCAACCGAATGTAATCGTCGAGCTTCATCGAGAATTCGATGGGCGCCACGATAGCGGGTGTAGGCACGTAGCCGAATGAGTTGTCGGGCATGCGCAAGACATCGACCATGACGGTAATGCCGCCGCCGGACCACACATAGGCCGGCGCGCCGCCGCACGTTACATTGACCAGGGCAGTCTTGATGGAGTTTGTCAGCCAGATGGGGTTTTCGGTTACGCCGGCACGCAACGAACCACCCGCCCCGCCCAGGAACATGACACTGCACATCGAGGGTTCGCAGTTTTCACCGATACGATCGACGGTTTTTTGCAAGACCTCGGGCATGGGCTTGCGCTGCGGCGTCAGTTGATCATCGAGCTCGTAGTATTCGGCGTGCTCGCCAGTGGTTGAGGTAATCAACAAGCGCAAACCAGGCCAGGCCACGTCGGCATCCCACCCTTCAATAATGGTCAGCGCGTCGGTGATGTCGGTGCCGCCCCAGCCGTTACCCGGGTTGGCCACCTGGAAATAACGACCTGGCGTTGATTTGCGGCCTTTCATTTTGATGCCCGACGGCGGGATATCGAGGCACTTGCCGGCCTGGTGTTCGGACAGCACGCCGGTAATGTGGTCGTCGACCACAATAACCTCGTCGACATGGCTCCACCACTGCTTGGCAAAAATACCAATAGTGGCCGAACCGCAGCCCACGCGCATGCGTTTTTCTTCAACGCCATCGACAATGGGGGCTTTACCCGCCTGCACAACCAGTTGCGCGCCACCATCAATAGACAATTCGACCGCCTGCTTGTTGCCCAGCGCCATCATCATGTCACAGGTAAAGCGGCCCTCTTTTTTGCTGCCGCCGGTCAGGTGGTGCACCCCGCCAAGCGACAACATTTGCGAACCGTATTCGGCCGTGGTCACGTGGCCGACAATTTCGCCCTTGAAGCGAACATTTGACTGCTCGGGCCCCAGATAGCGGTCGGTGTCGATTTTGACCTTGAAACTGCAGTAGCTGAAGATGCCTTCGGTGACGACGGTAACCATGTCGACGCCTTGCTGGCGCGACGACACAATGAACGGTGCGGGTTTGTAGTCGGGGTAGGTTGTGCCCGACCCGACACCGGTAACAAACAGGCTGTTGGCATCTTTTACGTCGGCATCGGCAATGTCGTGCATTTCAAGCGCAGTCAGCGAATCGGGGGCCTCGCAGGCGACCGGCTCGGCACGCACCGCCTGGCCCGAGTCGTCGAGACGACGCATAAGCACGACCGGATCAATGCGCACCAACTGGCCTTCTTGGTTACCCCAGCGGTCGCACGCACCCGTGCGACCCTCGGTAATTTGGCACAAGACCGGACAGGCATTGCACTCGACCTTGTTAGTGGCCATTTTTTCGCTGCGGGGCTTGGATTTTTCAAGCACGGTGGGGCCTGAAGTGCTGGATGTGCTGGCGTCCAGGTTGTCCATGCTGTGGTCGATTTTGGTGTGTTCGGTCATGTCTGGCAACTCCGTTGGCGTGGCGTATGGGCCTGGTTGCAATGCCGGGGCACGCCATTTTTTGCCCCTGCTTATTTATAGTGTGTTACTTGCTTTAAGCCATGGCAGCATAAACGCAAGCACTATGTTTCATAATAAACAAAAAAATTTTCTACAGCAATAATTATAGTGTGTACGTTATATTAAATGCGCCCCAACCAGCGCGCGCGGCGCTGTGCCGGGCCCTGCGGCTGCGCTGACGGGCAACCTGCGCACCGAACGCAGCGTGATGTCAGTAATAAACGCTTTCCAGTGGGCCAGGTTGTCGGCGGCATGCAGGTCGACGCTTAAAAACGCACTTAAGGTGTAGCGGTTTGATAAATAGAAGTAGCCCAGTGCGGCGATTTCTATGTACAGGTCGCGCGCGGTAATGTCGTCGCGAAACAGGCCTTTTTCAACGCCTGCGCGTAGCACTTGCGCCAGCACTTGCACGGCCGGCGACGACAGCCGCGCCACCTGGCCCGATTTTTTAATATGCTTGCCCTGCTGCAGGTTTTCGCTGTTCAGCAGGGTGATCATCTCGGGGTGGGCCAGGTAGTAGTGCCACACAAAATGCACAACAGTGGTCAGTGCCTGCTCGGGGTGGGCCAGGTCAAACTCAAGTTCGGCTTCGGCCTCGTTCATGCGGGCATAGGCGGTTTCCAGCACTTCGACAAACAGCTTTTCTTTGCTGCCGAAGTAGTAATAAATCATGCGGTCGTGCGTGCGCGACAAGCGCGAAATCTGTTCGATTTTGCCGCCGGCAAAGCCATAACGGGAAAACACGCGGGTGGCGGCGCGCAAAATGGCATCGCGGGTTTTCTGGGCGCGGGCCTGAGTGGCCACTTCTACCGAGGGCTGCGCCTTACGGCGAACCGTAGTGCGCGCCACGCGCTTTACCTTGTCTGGCGCAGGGGCGGCAGGCGCCTTGCGCTTACCTGACGCCGAGCCATTGCCCGAAGGTTCTGTTTTGCTGCTGCGAGTTGCCATGGCCTTGTCTGGTTGACTGATTGAGAGCCATTCTGGGTGGGTAAACAAATGTAGTCAACACCGAATAATTTTGTATTTACTACATTAAATTTATGACGTACCATGTGGAAAATTTTTGTGTACCTTATTCCCGGATAGGCCCCGCCATGACCCACGTTGTAACTGAAGCCTGTATTAAATGCCGCTACACCGACTGCGTTGACGTTTGCCCGGTCGACTGCTTTCACATTGGCCCCAACTTTTTGGTGATTGACCCCGACGAGTGCATTGACTGCGCCGTATGCGTCGCCGAATGCCCAGCCGAAGCCATTTACGCCGAAGAAGACCTGCCGCAAGACCAAATGGACTTCATTCGCATCAATGCCGAGCTGGCGGCCGAGTGGGAAGTCATCTCGAAGAGCATGGGCGCGTTGCCCGACGCCGACGAATGGAAAGACAAGCCCAACAAGCGTGATCTGCTTGAGCGTTGAACGCAAGTCAATCGCTTGCAGACCCACCGGGCAGCCAAGCTGCCTGGGCTTTAAGACAGGAACTCACCATGCATAAAAACTGGATTGCCGGCGAATGGGTCGGTGCCTCGAACGTACAGCAAAACATCAACCCCTCCGACCTGAACGATGTGGTGGGCGAATATGTGCGCGCCTCGGCCGACGAAGTCGAAGCGGCTGTTTCTGCGGCCTATCAGGCCTGGCCCAACTGGTCGTTAAGCACACCGCAACAACGGTTTGACGCGCTTGATTTTGTGGGCACCGAGCTGCTGGCCCGTAAGGCGGAACTGGGAGAGTTGCTGGCGCGCGAAGAAGGCAAGACATTGCCCGAAGCCATTGCCGAAGTCGCCCGCGCCGGCCAGATTTTTAAGTTTTTTGCCGGCGAAGCCCTGCGTATTACAGGCGATGCTATCGCCTCGGTACGCCCGGGTATCCAGGTCGAGGTCACCCGAGAACCACTGGGGGTTGTGGGCATCATCACCCCCTGGAATTTCCCCATTGCCATCCCCGCCTGGAAAATCGCACCGGCATTGGCCTACGGCAATTGCGTTGTGTTCAAGCCGGCCGACCTGGTCCCGGGCTCGGCCTGGGCGCTGGCCGAAATCATCAGCCGAAGCGGGCTGCCGGGTGGCGTGTTCAATCTGGTCATGGGCCGCGGTTCGGTGGTGGGCGCAGCGTTTATCGACGACCCGCGCGTTACCGCCATTACCTTTACGGGTTCGGTGGGTACGGGCCACGGCATTTTGCAGCAAGCTGCGCAAAAACAGAAAAAAGTCCAACTTGAACTTGGCGGCAAAAACCCGCTGGTTATTCTTGACGATGCCGACCTCGAAACCGCACTCGATTGCGCGATTCAGGGGGCGTTTTACTCGACTGGCCAACGTTGTACGGCCAGCAGCCGTATCATTGTCGAAAAAGGTATTTACGACCAGTTTACCGACACGCTGGCCAAACGCACGGCGGCCTTGCGCGTGGGTCATGCCCTGGATGCCAATACTCAAATTGGGCCGGTGGCCGATGCCTCGCAACTGCAGCAAGACCTGGATTACGTCAAAATCGGGCAAGACGAAGGCGCGCAGTTGCTGTGCGGCGGGCAAACACTCGAAGGCAAAACACCGGGCTACTACTTCAGCCCGGCCGTACTGGCCCATGCCACTAATAACATGCGGGTTTCGCGCGAAGAAATTTTTGGCCCCGTAGCCACGGTTATTAAAGCCGACGACTACGACCACGCTCTGGCCCTGGCCAACGATACCGAGTTTGGTTTGAGCTCGGGCATTTGCACGCAGTCGCTGAAACGCGCCACGCATTTCAAGCGGGCCATTCAGGCCGGCATGACCATGGTCAATGTCCCCACAGCCGGGGTCGACTACCACGTGCCGTTTGGCGGCCGCAAGGGCTCAAGCTATGGCCCGCGCGAGCAAGGCCGTTATGCGCAAGAGTTTTTCACGATTGTAAAAACAGCCTATACCAAGGCGTAAAAGCAAGCGCTAAAAACCGGCGGCCTTTTGGCTAGCCGGTTTTTTTATTTCACCATGGGTGCGGCTATTGCAGCGCGATTGACGATCTGCTCGAAGGATTCTGCGCTGTGCAGCACCGCATCGAACGGAGGGATATCGCCGAAAATCATGCCAGCCATCGCTTCATAATCTTTTCTAAGCGCCTCTCGCATCGCCGCATTCGGTGTCAGCGTAAATGTACCGGCTACTGCACTGTCGAGCCCCAAATCGGCGCTGCCAAAGAACAGCCTCGCATGGTTGGCGCAGTCGGTCGCCAGCACGTGATCCTCCTGCCAGGCGGCCGCTAACGGCGCCTGCATCAGTTGATGCACGTCATAATAGTGACGCGAAACACGTTGTCCGCCGTGCCGTAGCTCACCGCGACGGTCATGCCACTGGCGTAGCCCGTGCAAGATCATGACCTTGTCCCAGAAGGTGCGTTCGGGTTTCACGGTAATTACGTTAGTCACGGTTAGGTCCAGGTCGGGCAAGTCCTTTATGACGTACGGAGTGACGGAAGCCGCGACATGCGGATCAAGCGCCGATTTGGCACCGGCCTCAATCTTGACCGCCGAGCGGATGTAGTCGCTGGTGGTGGCCGTGACGGAGGGATACCAGAACAGCAAACTCTGACCATCCTTATCGTCGGGGTCGAGTTCCAGCCGAAAGCGATTCTCGGGAATGACTGATGCCGCGAGATGCGTGAACTGCGCAGTCAATGGACCCGCGATATAGGCCTGGCACGCATTGCGGATGGCTTCAAGACGTGCTCGACGCTTCTTGCCACTCAGCGCATCCAGATCGGCAACTTCAGCCCCTTGCCCCAAGTCATCGCGGAACACCGTAATGTCGATATCTTCCGAAAATCGGGAGATCAGGCCGAAGGCCTTAGAGAGCGAGGTGCCGCCCTTGAACAGCAGGCGGGGGCTACCCGCTTCCAGGCCGTTGAACAGCGCATCTAATGTCCAACAGACCCAGAAATCTTTTTCGATGTTCTGAACCGCTGTACCGAGCCGGGCTGAAGCACCAAGAAACAAGTCTCGCCGCTCGACGTCGCTAGCTGTGATGATGGTACTGAATGCTGGATTCACGGCTCCCCCCCGTGTTTGGCCGCGCTGCGGCGTGCAGGCGGAGATTTTTTGATGTCGAGAGTTTGGGGTATTGCTTGCCTTGCTTGCTGCGGGTCACACCCGGGGAGTTCTCGGATCAAACTTTGCATCCACGCCGGCAATGCATTGAAACCATCGAGCAGATCCTGGCGGATCGCCGGACCATGAACGGGATCAGCCAGCACTTTAGTCAACTTGCCCTTAACAGAAGAACGCTCCGAACTCAGTGTGTCCTTTAGCCAGTGCAGCGCCTGCACGACGCGCATGGCCGGGCGCCCCGCCCAGTAGAGACGACTGGGCGCCGTTTGCTTGAACTCGATGGTGAGCTTGTCGAGTTGAATCGCACGTCGACGGGTGTCGGTATGGATAGTGATGCGAGCGGGTACCGCGTCAGTCAAACCGAGATCATTGGCGGCGGTCATACCGTCAACCAGCAGGCGCAAGTGATCGCGACGGGCAATGGCTTCCGTCACCGCGCGGTAGTCTGGGGTTGTGGGGCGTTTGGTCAGGCTATTGATCTTGGGCCTGTCATACAGGCCTCTGTCGATGCGACGCAACTCCCCAGCCTGCACCATACGCTGCAGCGCCTTGTCGACGGCATCACGACTGCCCAAGTGCGCAAAGTCGGCTGGTACCCAAACTTGTCCGGGTTCAGCCGCTTCAATCAGAGCAGAGATGTGAGATTTGAGTGCGGACATTGCCTCTCCTGTCCGATATTTATATATTTTTTTCGGACATTTGGCAATGCATTGTCCGAAATTTGTAGTTTTATTTCGGACCTAATAAGTATTGACCAGGCCTTTGTTCAGGCCAGCCCCGCTATCGCTTCAGCCGCTAGCGACATCAGCGGCGGGCATTCTTTATATGGTTTACCAGCGGCCGGAGGCCCCGCCCCCGCCGCTGCTGCCGCCACCCCCTCCAAAACCTCCACCACCAAAGCCGCCGCCGAACCCGCCGGCGCCAAAGCCCCCTGCACCCATGCGAGCGGCGCGACGGCGCATACCACCGCCGCCTGGGCCGCCCTTGCCGCCGCCCCCTTTGTTTCGCCACGCGCGCAGCGCACGGCTGACAAAGAAGGCCGCGACGGCGCCGCCCAGGGCGATAAAAACATTGCCCCACACCACATAAAGCACAACACCGACTAACGGCGCGGCCACCCAGGGGATGGTGGCAAAAAAGAAGAACAACAAAAACAGAAGGCCCCAAAGGTCTGACGACTCGTCGTCGGTCGAAGCCGCGCTTGTTGCCGGCGGCGGAAGGTCTTCGCCGTCGACCAGACGGATCAGGCTGTCGACACCGGCCAGGACCCCGCCGGCAAAATCGCCAGCCTGAAAACGCGGTACGACCTGTTCACGAATAATGCGGCCGGCCAGCAAGTCGGGCACGGCACCTTCCAGCCCGTAACCTACCTCGATACGCAACGCCCGGTCGTCTTTGGCAATAACAAACAATATGCCGTCATCAACCGACTTGCGCCCCAACTGCCATTGCTCAAAGGCGCGCAAGGCGTATTGCTCGATGCTGTCAGTGCCGGTGGTGGGCACCATCAGAACGGCGACTTGCGCGCCCTTGCGCTGCTCTAGTGCCGCCAGGCGACTGTCGATAGCCTGCACCGCAGCGGCATCGAGCGTACCGGTAGTGTCGGTGACGCGGGCCTGCAACGGCGGCACGACAACGTCTTGCGCCAAGGCCGGGGCAGGCGCAAGGCCAAGAACGGCCGCCCAAATGAATACCGCAAACCATTTAACCCGCGTCATCATGACCGTGTTCAATTACCTGCCGGCGCCGCTGCACCGGGCACGTCAAACTTGACCTCGGGGTTACGCATGATTTCGGCTTGGCGGTCGACCCCGTAGTTTTCTTTCACGCCGTAACCAAATAACTTGGCCGTCAGCAGGGCCGGGAACTGCCGAATGTAGACGTTGTAGTCTTGCACCGCGCGCACGTAGCGGCCGCGCTCGGCGGCGATACGGTTTTCGGTGCCTTCAAGCTGGGTCATCAGGTCGCGGAACAGGCCGTCGCTTTTTAGTTGGGGATAGTTTTCTGACACCGCGATCAGCCGCGACAGTGCCGACGACAATTGCGCCTGGGCCTGCTCGAACTGCTGCATGACGGCCGGGTTCGACAGATCGTTGACCGTGACCTGGACTTTGCCCACTTGTGCACGCGCTTCGGTCACTTCGGTTAACACCGTACGCTCGTTGACCATATAGGCATTGACCGAACTGACCAGCTTGGGCACCAGCTCGGCTCGGCGCTCGTATTGGTTCAGGGTTTGCGACCAGGCCGCCTTGACCTGCTCATCGAGACGCTGGATCTCGTTGTAACCGCAGCCTGACAGCAGCAACGTAATAAAGGGCATGAGTAACCAAAGCAATGCGCGTTTCATGGGTGGCGTCCTTAAGTGCTGCAAAAATAAAAGCTTAACCTATATATGGGCTACAATACGGGCCTGCACGACGAGCCAGTCACCGTGCAGGTTGCGCGGCACAACATGCCCGCCGCACCCGGCCAGCCGGCCCGGTGCTCATTTATCGGCCGCCTTTTGCAGGCCGTTTTCTCGTCCGCCCAGACTGGTGTCGTTCACGACAAGGCTGTCGCCGGAGCCCTTCTTTTGTCTACCACTATAAATTTTGCCGACCTTGGGTTGGCCGAACCCCTTTTGCGTGCTGTTAACGATACCGGTTATACCGCACCCACCCCCATCCAGGCCCAGGCCATACCGCAAGTTATGAAAGGCGGCGACTTACTGGCCGCCGCGCAAACCGGTACCGGTAAAACCGCCGGCTTTACGCTGCCCATTTTGCACCGGCTGTTAAACAAGCCGTTGGCCAGCATGAAGGCCGGGCGCCCCCGTTGCCTGATTCTTACCCCAACCCGCGAGCTTACCGCCCAGGTTGAAGAGTCGGTACAGGTCTATGGCAAGCACACCTCGCTGCGCTCTATGGTGATGTTTGGCGGTGTCAATATCAACCCGCAAATCTCGGCTTTGCGCAAACCTGTCGATATCCTGGTAGCGACGCCCGGCCGCCTGCTTGACCACGCCCAGCAAAAAACCATCGACCTTTCCGGTGTTGAAATTCTGGTGCTGGACGAAGCCGACCGCATGCTCGACATGGGCTTCATTCGCGACATTCGCCGTATTCTGGCGTTGCTGCCTAAAACGCGCCAGAACCTGCTGTTCTCGGCCACGTTCTCTGACGAAATCCGCGAATTGGCCAAAGGCGTGCTGAACGACCCCCAGGAAATCTCTGTGGCGCGCCGCAACACCGCGTCTGAACTGGTTGACCAAAGCGTCGTGCTCACCGAACAATCGCACAAGCGCGACCTGCTCAGCCACATCATCCGCGAAAGCGGCTGGCATCAGGTGCTGGTGTTTACGCGCACGAAGCACGGCGCCAACCGCCTGGCCGAGAAACTCGTCAAAGACGGGCTGTCGGCAGCCGCTATTCATGGCAACAAAAGCCAGGCCGCCCGTACCCGCGCGCTGGCCGGCTTCAAAGACGGCAAAGTCGCCGTGTTGGTAGCCACCGATATCGCTGCGCGCGGCATCGATATTGACAGCCTGCCACATGTGGTCAACTTTGAGCTGCCCAACGTGCCCGAAGACTACGTTCACCGCATTGGTCGTACCGGCCGTGCGGGCAGCGAAGGCTCGGCGTTGTCGCTGGTAGACAAAACCGAAATCAAACTGCTGACGGCCATTGAAAAACTGATCCGCCGCCCGATCGAACGCACGACTATTGACGGCTGGACGCCCAGCATGGTCAAGCCCGACACCACCCCCGAGCGCCCGCCTCGCCCGACACAAGGCCGGCGCCACGGCGGCAGCCGCCCAGAAGGCAGCGGCCGGCCCGGCGGCGACCGCTCGGGCAACGGTCGTAGCGGCAGTGGACGACCCGGCGCCAACGCCCGCAGCGGCGCAGGGCGGCCTGCAGGCAATGGCGGGAACCGGTCTAACACTGGCCGGCCACACCGTTCGGGCGACGCCGGTTTCAGCACAGCCCGCTCGGGCAGCTAGTATCCGGTAGCGATGCACTGTTTGTTAACCGTTGTCATCAACGGTTAACTGCAGCGTTGGCATCCTTAAAAACATGAAGGGCGCATTAAGCAGGCCACGTGCACTGCCCAATGCGCCCTTCATGCGTATAGCGCCATGCATCAGGGAAAGACCCAATCTGCACGCGCTTTACGGGGCGAGTTGCGGTGATAGAATCAGTAACACCTGTTTTCACTTTCTGTCTTTCACCGGGGCCGCAGCATGCCTGAAGAAATCGGTTTCTTTTTCGAGAACCACCCCGACCCGATGCTCGTCTACGAGCCCGATAGCCTGCGCATCCTGGCGGCCAATCGCGCGGCCTCTGAAGTGTATGGCTACACGCACGAAGAGTTCCTGAACATGACGATTGCGGCCATACGGCCGCCCGAAGACGTGCCCCGCCTGCTGGCAATGGTCAAGCAGGTTGCAGGGCAGCGCGGCACCGGCAATATGTGGCGCCACCGCACCAAGGCCGGCAAAATTATATATGCCGACGTCCTGTCGCAACCCCTGGTCTACCACGGCACGCAGGCTCGGCTGGTCGTCATTCGCAACGTTACCGCCAACACTCACCTGCAAACCTTCGTCGAGGCGCTACCCGGCAAATTCATGGTTATCGATGCCAACGACCTTTCCATCGTGTCGGCCAGCGACGAATACCTTGCGGCCACCATGCGAAAGCGCGAAGAGATCAAAGGCCGCCACTTGTTCGAGGCCTTCCCGGCCGACCCGAACGACACGGACCTCGACGGCGTCACCGCTCTTCAACGCTCACTGACCCGCGTGGTAGAAAGCCGCCATACCGACAGTATGGCGGTACAGCGCTACCCCATTCCTCGCCCGCCCGAACTGGGTGGCGGGTTTGAAGAGCGCTTCTGGAGCACCGTCAACAGCCCTATTTTCGGATACGAAGGCAATGTCGCCTATATTGTTCATCGCGTTGAAGACGTCACCGAGTTTGTAAGGCTGGCCGAAAGCCATAACGATGGCGATATGGGCGCCGCCAACGCTCACTTGATCGAGAGCCACAACAAGCAACTGGCTACCGACATCTTGGTGCGATCGCGCGAACTGAAAGAAACCAACGCACGGCTGTCAGAGTACGAAGCCAATTTGCGCATGGCGCAACGTCTGCTGGGGCTGGGCATCTGGCGACTCAACATCGACACCAATGAAATTGTCTGGTCCGACAACATTTACACCATGTTCGGGCAAACGCCTGCCGGGTTTGGTCACTCGGTCGAGGCCTACACCGCCCTCATTCACCCGGGCGATCGCTCTGCGTTCGAGGCCTACGTGGCCGAGTACATGCGCAACCCCTTGCCCATGTTCGAACTCAACCACCGTATCGTGCGGCCCGACGGCAAAATCATCTATATACGCGGCGTCGCCGAACTGACCATCACACCCGACGGGCGGTTGCTGAACGGCGTTGTTCAAGACATCACCGCCGACGTTCAGGCGCGTCAGCAGTCGCTCATGCTGGCCCAGCGCCTGGCGCAAACGCTCGACAGCATGAGCGACGCGTTTTACCTGCTCGACAAGCAGTGGTGTTTTTCTTATATCAACGCCGAAGGCGAGCGCCTGCTGCGGCGCAATTATGACGACCTGATCGGGCGCAATCTATGGGCGGCCTTCCCCGAAGCGGCCGAATCCATCATCAAGACCGAATACGAAAAAGCCATTGCCGACGATACGGCGGTCGAATTTTCACTGTATTTCGCTCCTCTAAACACCTGGTTCGAGATCAACGCCTACCCCAGCTCCGAGGGCCTGGCGGTGTACTTCCGCGACGTCACCGAACGGCGGGAAATGGCCGAACGCCTGAACCAGTCACAAAAAATGGAGGCCATCGGCCAACTGACCGGCGGCATTGCGCACGATTTCAACAACCTGCTGACCGTTATTCTGGGTAACGCCGAACTGCTTAAAGAGTCGCTTGACGACCAGCCGTCGTTGCGGCTGTTTGCCGAAATGTCGGCCAGCGCGGCCGAACGCGGCGCGGAGCTGACCAACCGGCTGCTGGCCTTTGCACGACGCCAGGCGCTGGAACCCAAAGTCATCGACACCAACAAGCTGGTCAGCGGCATCGAAGGCCTGCTTCGACGCGCCCTGAACGAAGACATTGATATTGAACTGGTGCGGGGCGGCGGCGTGTGGCCGGCCGAGGTAGACCCCAGCCAGCTCGAATCGGCCATTTTGAACATGGCCATTAATGCGCGCGACGCCATGCCCGGCGGCGGCAAACTAACCATCGAAACCGCCAACGCCCGCCTTGACGACGCCTACGCCGAAAGTCACCCCGACGTCAAACCCGGCCAGTATGTCATGATTTCAGTGTCGGACACGGGCACCGGCATGCCCGCCGAGGTGATCGCCAAAGCTTTCGAGCCGTTCTACACCACCAAGCCCGCCGGCAAGGGCAGCGGGCTTGGGTTGTCGATGGTGTACGGGTTTGTAAAACAGTCCGGCGGGCACATCAAAATTTATTCGGAAATTGGCGAGGGCACGACCATCCGGCTGTACTTCCCCCGCGCCAACCCAACAGGCATTGACGACGCCTTCGAACCTGCCCGCGCGGTAGTACCCGGCCACGAACATATTTTGGTGGTCGAAGACGACGACCTGGTCCGCACGCATGTGGTCACCCAGCTTAAAGGCCTGGGTTACCGCGTCACCGAAGCGGCCAGCGGCCAGGTGGCACTAGACCTGATCAAACGCCATAACGATATCGACCTGCTGTTTACCGACGTGGTTATGCCAGGCGGCATGAATGGCCGCCAATTGGCCGATCAGGCCATGGCCCTGCGCCCGCAACTGAAGGTGCTGTATACGTCGGGTTACACCGAAAACGCCATTGTTCACCATGGGCGCTTAGACCAGGGTGTACACCTTTTGGCCAAACCCTACCGGCGTAGCGATTTGGCTGCCAAGCTTCGCAAGGCGCTGGGCTAAGCAAACCCCGGCTACAATGGGGGCTTGCTTTGCCCATGCCGTCGCCTGGCGCGACGGCGCTCAACCGCACTCACTCATTCATGTCATCCCTTATTGCCTCCGAAGTCGCCCGTCGGCGCACCTTTGCGATTATTTCCCACCCCGACGCGGGTAAAACCACGCTCACCGAAAAACTGCTGCTGTTCGCGGGCGCGATTCAAATCGCCGGTAGCGTCAAGGCCCGCAAGGCCAGCCGCCATGCGTCATCCGACTGGATGGAAATTGAAAAGCAGCGGGGCATTTCGGTGGCGTCGTCAGTCATGCAAATGGAATACCGCGATTGCGTGATCAACCTGCTCGACACCCCAGGGCACCAAGACTTCTCGGAAGATACCTACCGCGTGCTGACGGCGGTTGATGCGGCGTTGATGGTGATTGACGCGGCCAACGGCGTTGAGCCCCAAACCATCCGCCTGCTGCAAGTTTGCCGGGCGCGCAACACGCCCATCATCACGTTTATCAACAAGCTCGACCGCGAAGTCCAGGAGCCGCTGAATCTGCTGTCCGAGATCGAAGCGCACCTGGGCATGGATGCCGTGCCGTTTTCGTGGCCGGTGGGCATGGGCCGTTCGTTTGGCGGGGTGTTCGACATCCGCCGCGACCGCATGCGGGTGTTTCGCGCCGGGCAAGAGCGCCGCAGCGACGACGATGACCTGATCGAAGGGCGCAACAACCCGGAAATCGCCCAGCGCTTTGGCGATGCCTTTGCCAAAGCAAACGACGAGATCGAACTGATCGAAGCGGCCGCGCCCGAATTCGACCACGCCGCCTTTCTGGCCGGCAAACAAACCCCGGTATTCTTCGGCTCGGCCATCAATAATTTCGGCGTACAAGAAGTACTGGACGCCCTGGTCGACCTGGCGCCGCCACCCGGCCCGCGCGAGGCCGTACAACGCCTGGTGCAGCCCGACGAGCCCAAATTCAGCGGTGTCGTGTTCAAGGTGCAGGCCAATATGGACCCGGCCCACCGCGACCGCGTGGCGTTTGTGCGCGTCAGCTCGGGCGAATTCAACCGGGGGATGCGGCTTAAGGTTTCGCGCACCGGCAAAGAAATTCGCCCCAACAACGTGGTGTCTTTTTTATCGCAACGGCGTGAACTGGTCGAACAGGCGTACGCCGGCGACGTTATCGGTATCCCCAACCACGGCGTGCTGCACCTGGGCGACGTACTGACCGAAGGCGAAAACCTGCAATTTACCGGGCTGCCCTTCTTTGCCCCCGAACTCTTTCAAGCCGTTGAAGTCAAAGACCCTTTGCGTACCAAGCAATTGCGCACTGGCCTGACCCAACTGGGCGAAGAGGGTGCCATTCAGGTGTTCCGGCCCATTGCCGCAGGCGGCGCCTTGCTGCTGGGTGCAGTAGGCCAGTTGCAGTTCGAGGTCGTGGCTCATCGGCTCAAAACCGAGTATGGCGTCGAGGCCCGGATGATGTCGTCACGCTACAGTCTGGCGCGCTGGATTACCGCCGGCGATGCCAAAACGTTGCAGAAATTCATCGACAGCAACGCCGCCAATATTGCCTACGACGTGGTCGAGGCCCCGGCATTTCTGGCGTCGTCACAAGCGCAATTGCGCGTGGTACAAGAGCTCTACCCCGACATCACCTTCCACACCATGCGCGAGCATGGCGGCCAGGTGTTTACAAAGTAGTTCAAATTTTCAGCCTGTTTTTACGTTTGAATAGATGTGTTCACGTTCGGTTAGAAGCGAACGTTTTATACTTCGGATAACTTCAGCTACCAAGGTTTCGGATGTCCTGGCGTGTGATTTTTGCCGTTTTGGCCCTTTTTATGGCTGCCTCTGCCTGGAGCGGCTTGCGTCTGGGCGAATGGTTGGTCGCCAATGGCCCCCTGGCATCAGCCGCACCCGGCCGCCCCGAAATCGCGCCTGTACCGGTGCTCGACGCCGACGGCCAACCGTTTTCTGCACAACCCCCGCAGCCGTTGGTCAATGGCCGGCTGGCTATCCCCGAACCGTTCGAACCTGTCACCTGGGAAGTCGTCAACGAAAACCCCACAAGCTTGCTGGCCTCTAACGTTATTTCTATTGCCACAACGCGCATCACCATGGCCGAGGCCGAGCAAATTGCCGCCCTCGAAAGCGGGCGTCTGATGGGTATCGCCGATGTCGGCGACCTGATTTCTTCTATGGGCAAACAGGGCGGGCAACCCAATGCGCCGCTGCAACCCGTCGACATGCCCGACCAGCCCCCTGCGCCCACACCAGACAATGCCGGCGGCGTACCTGCCCAGCAAGGGCAACACCCGTCGGCCTGGCTGGCGCAACTGCGCACCGACTTGCAAGCCTGCAACGCGCAAAGCTTTTTTGACCGCCCCAGTTGCGCCTGGGCGGCGCGCAACAAATACTGCACCCCCAATAACGCCTGGGGCAAAGTCGAAGACTGCCCGGCCAAAAACTTTTAACAAAAGACGCAACGGCTGGTCCGACCATTGGTGCTCTCAATGATCATTATCCAGAGACATTTCTTACAGGGCGCCACCCGATTGTGCCTGCAGCCCATGATGCACACGACAAACAAAAAAGCCGCCCGGTTGAAGGCGGCTTTTTAACGAGATGGCAGAGCGGTTTTGTTGTGGCGCCAAACACTGCCTGACTTGGCCAACGCGGACTACCGCACGATGGCCCGGAACATTGATTACGACGCGTCGTGGCTCATTTGCGACTGCAGGTAGTTTTGCAGGCCGACCTTGTCGATCAGTTCGATCTGGGTTTCGAGCCAGTCGATATGCTCCTCGGTGTCGTCAAGAATGTCTTGAAACAGGTCGCGCGAGACGTAGTCGCGGACAGACTCGCAGTACGCAATGGCTTCTTTAACGGTGTCTTGTGCGCCCGATTCCAGTTTGAGGTCGCAGGCCAGCAATTCGGGAACGTCTTCGCCGATAAGCAGCTTGTGCAGGTCTTGCAGGTTGGGCAGGCCGTCGAGCATAAAAATGCGCTCGATCAGGCGGTCGGCGTGTTTCATTTCGCCGATAGACTCGTCGTATTCGTGTTTGCCCAGCTTGTCGAAGCCCCAATGATTAAGCATACGGGCATGCAGGAAGTACTGGTTGATGGCGGTCAGCTCGTTTTTGAGCTGCTTGTTTAAAAACTGGATTACGGTGGCGTCGCCTTTCATGTTTTTTCTCCTGGAGAGGGCAGACCTAAAGGCTACCACGCCATGATGAGAATTTCATTAAGGACGCGAAGAAAACAGCCACCCCGACGGGTACCGCCGGGGCATTGTTATGTTGAGCGCAGCGCGAAATTAGGCCCGGCAGGCGATAACTTCGACGAATACTGCGGGTGCCGCATCGTTGGCGGCGGGTTCGACCAGGTCGCCCAACGGGTGAACCGTTTGGTGCGATGCCTGACGGCCCCCGGGCAGGTATTCGGCGGCGGTGTCTGCGCAGCAGCCACAGCACGATGCCACCCCAAGCTGTGCTTGCAGGTCGGACATGCTGTGAGCGCCGGCAGCAACGGCTGCCTTGACTTGTCGCTCGGTGATGGCGTTACAGATACAAATGAACATGAGAACAATTATCATCTAGTTTCTTTGTGCGTGCAATACCCTGAATGCGACAAAACCCGATAATTTTGTAACCCGTTACAGCGAGCCATACTGGTTGGCACTTGCCGGTGCATCTGACCATACCGCGCACCTGCCACGCAAAAGCCCGGCTTAAGTCAGGCCGACATGCCGGCCCGCGCTTTGCGTACCGATGCAGGATCGATGCCGTCAAGTTCGCGGTATTTAGCCACCGTTCGACGAGCCACATCGACCCCTTTCTCAGCCAGTTTCTCGGCGATTTTGGCGTCAGACAGCGGCTTGGCGGGCGGCTCGGCTCGCACAAGCTCGCGGATCATGGCGCGTACCGCTGTGGCCGACGTTGCCGGCGCCAGGCCTTCACCGCCCAGGGCGGTACCCAAAAAGTACTTCAGCTCGAACACGCCCCAGGGGGTTTGCATGTACTTTTGACGCGTCGTACGCGACACCGTAGATTCGTGCAGTTCGAGAACCTCGGCGATGTCACGCAACACCAACGGCCGCATGGCCTGCACCCCTTTGTCAAAAAATGCCTGCTGGTGCTGCACAATAAACTGCCCCACTCGCAAGACAGTTTCAAACCGTTGCGCCACGCTTTTAACCAGGCCATGCGCCTGCTGCAATTGGGCCTGTATCTCTGAGCGGTCTGCCCCGCTGCGGTCTTCGCGCACCCATTGCTCGTAGACCGGGTTTACGCGCAAGCGCGGCACCGCCGCACCGTTCAAGCGAGCTTCCCAGCCTTTTTTGCCCCTGACGACCACCAGTTCGGGGACTATATAGTCCGCCACGCTTTGCGACCAGGCCCGCCCAGGCTTTGGGTCGAGCGTGAGAATCAGCTGATGGGCTTGCCGCAAGACCTCGGGCGAACACCCCAGGGCGGCCACCAGGCGAGCGGCATTGCCCTGGGCCAGCAAATCAAGATGCTGCGTTACCAACGCCATCGCACACGCCATGACGTCGGGGTCGTGCGCGGCGCGCTGGCGCAACTGCAAAGCCAGGCACTCGGCCGTTGAGCGTGCCCCGACGCCTGGCGGGTCAAACGATTGCAACAGGCGCAGGGCGGCCAGCAACTCATCTTCGTCCACCGCCAGTTCGTCGGGCAGCAACCCCAGCACGTCGTCCAGCGACCCCGCCAGCAAGCCATTTTCGTCCAGCTCTTCGATCAGAATTTCCACCAGGGCCTGATCGCGTTTGCCCGCCCGTGTGACGTGCAGTTGCTGCAGCAAATGGTCGCGCAAAGTGACGGCCTGCCCCACATCCGGGCCGCCATCGTCGTCGAAATCGTTGCGCCCTGCGCCCGAAACCCCCGCCGTCAGCGGGCTATCGTCTACGTATTCATCCGATGGCGTATCGGCCCGGGCTTCGCTATCATCGGCGTCGTACTCCCCCTCGCGCTCCAGCAACGGATTGTCGGCAAGCGCCTGGGCCACTTCTTGCTCCAGGTCTTGGGCCGACAACTGCAGAAACCTGATCGACTGCTGCAATTGCGGCGTCAGGGCCAGGTTCTGGTGTTGCCGCAGTTCTAACGAGTGTCGCGATTGCATAGGTAAAATAGCCCGCATGAAAACAGATCCAGCCTGCCAGCCCACCGCCCGCGACCACGCCGCGTTACGTCAAACCCTGCTTAAACTTACCGCAACGCACAAAATCGTGTGTACCGTGGTGGTGGTCGTCGTGGCCGTGCTGTGGTTCGAACTGCTGACTCGGCTGGTGGCTTTTGGCCGGGGTATTGATTACTCGGGGCTCGAAGCCTTGGGCGGGCCGGTTACGCAAATGCTAAAGCGGTACAACCCGTTCTTCTGGTGGGCGCTGGCAGCGCTGTGCACACTTATTATGGCCTATTTTCTGGTGGCCTTTGTGCGCAGCAGCAGGCGCCGGGTCGATGCCCGCATGGTCGGCGCCGACGTCATTGCCGGGTTGGTCGCGCAGTTGTCCGAACCCGCCCTTACGGTGCTGCGCTGGGTATGGGAAGACACCCGCTTCCCGATAACTGTTGGAGACTTGCAACAAACCGCCACCGAACTGCGCCGCGGCCGGGCCGCGAAAATCCAGCTCTCGCGCGAGCATGCCGCCCTGCTGTCGCGCACGGGCCCCTAGCGCATACTTGCCAAGCGGCCGCAAATATGGTTGACTATGGGGTATGAACACCCAGGCCTTTACCCCTCTGCATGCTGCCGGCAACCCCGTTGCCGGCCAGGTTGCGGGTACGGCCGGCACACTCTCCCCTCTCTCGCTATCGCTGCTGCTACCGATCGGTTGCCGGGCCTAGCGTCATGTGGCAGTCCGGCAGCCGTTCAGCCACGCCCCCATTCCGTATTTCGTTATCCGTTTTATGCCAACCTTGGGTTGATGCCGAATCTTCATTCGATGTTTACGGGTAACGCGCAGCAACAAACTTAGTGAAACAGGTGCAATATGCTCTCGAACCCTTCCGACAAATACCGTCCGTTCGTGCCGTTCGCGCGCGACTTCTCTGAACGAACCTGGCCCAATAAAACCATCACGGCGCCCCCCATCTGGATGAGCACCGACCTTCGCGATGGCAACCAGTCGCTCATCGAACCCATGAGCGTCGAGCGCAAGCTGCGCTTCTTCGAACAATTGATCAAAATCGGTTTCAAAGAAATCGAAGTCGGCTTTCCGTCGGCCTCGCAGACCGATTTTGATTTTGTCCGCAAGCTCGTCGACGAAGACCGTATCCCCGACGACGTCACCATTATTGTGCTCACGCAATCGCGCGAAGACCTGATCGAACGCACCGTTGAAGCCGCCGCCGGCGCCAAGCAGGCCATTGTGCACTTGTACAACGCCTGCGCGCCCGCCTTCCGCAAAATTGTGTTCAACATGACCAAAGACGAAGTACGCGCCTTGGCCGTAAAAGGCACGCAACTGGTCAAGGCCTACACAGGCAAGCACCCCGAAACCTCCTGGCGCTACGAGTACTCCCCCGAAGTCTTCAGCACCACCGAGCCCGAGTTTGCGCTTGACGTGTGCGATGCCGTCGTCGAGGCCTGGGGCCCGACACCCGAATCGAAAATCATCCTGAATTGCCCGGCCACCATCGAGGCGACAACACCTAATTTGTACGCCGACCAAATCGAATGGATCAGCAAGCGCCTTAAAAACCGCGACAGCATTGTGCTTAGCGTGCACCCGCACAACGACCGCGGCACTGCAGTTGCGGCCGCCGAGCTGGCCGTCATGGCCGGCGCCGACCGCGTCGAAGGCTGCCTGTTTGGCAATGGCGAGCGCACCGGCAACGTGTGCCTGGTCACCCTGGCCCTTAACTTGTACACCCAGGGCGTGCATCCCGGCCTCGATTTCTCCGACATCGACGAAGTGCGTCGTTGCGTTGAATACTGCAACCAGTTGCCGGTACACCCGCGTCACCCGTATGCGGGCGACCTGGTCTTTACCGCGTTTTCGGGCTCGCACCAAGACGCCATCAAAAAAGGCTTTGCACAGCAACAGCCCGACGCGCTCTGGGAAGTCCCCTATTTGCCTATCGACCCGGCCGACGTAGGCCGCAGCTACGATGCAGTCATCCGCGTCAATAGCCAGTCGGGTAAGGGCGGCGTATCGTACCTGCTCGAACAAGAACACGGTCTGGTCTTGCCGCGCCGTCTTCAAATCGAATTCAGCCGCGCCATTCAGCGCGTCACCGACGAAACCGGCCGCGAAGTCACCGCCGACGACGTCTACGAACTGTTCCGCTCTGAATACCTTGACCTTGAGCGCCCCTGGAAACTGGTACGCCACCGCATTACCGGCGACCCAGGCGCCCAGGCCGGCCACCACTTTGCCATCGAAGTCGAGCTTGAGCACAACGGCAAGGTATGCCACCTTAAAGGTCAAGGCGACGGCGCCATTTCGGCCTTTGTCAACGCGCTGGGCATGGATGTCAGCATCCTCGACTACCACGAGCATGCCATTGGTATCGGCACCGACACGCGCGCGGCATCGTACGTCGAAGTGCGCGTCGGCGACGCCGGCCCCGGCTTTGGCGTGGGTGTTCACGCCGACATCGTCACCGCGTCGTTCCTGGCTATTTTAAGTGCGGTCAACCGCAACGCCGCCATGGTGGCCCAGGCCGCAAAGGCTGCTGCTTAAAGGCACCACAGGCGTATTTCCAAATAAACAACTACCCGGAAATATGCCGATACGGCGGCGACAAGCCGCCGACAGAACCTGCCGTCAACACGCAAAAAGACTTATGCATAAAACAAACCCCGCAGCGAAAGCTGCGGGGTTTGTTTTTGGGGCGACAAAGTAAAAAGCGTGGCTTGCCAGGCCAAGGGGCAATCAGTACGGTGTCGACGCCCATCTAAAGCGCCGACATCAATCGCGCACAGACAAACCGCCGCGCGTACCTTACCAGACCGGCGCCGGCTCCCAGGTGATGTCGGCATTATGGTCGCGGCACATTTTCATCATGGCCATTAACGGAAACGCGCGCTGGCGAAACGTGACCGGCCGCGATATGGGGTGTTCTTTAACATCGTTCTCTTCGTCGTCTTCGTCTTGAAACGGCGAGGCGGTGTCGTGGGAAATGGCGCGCTCGAGACCCTTGATAAGGTCGTCTAACTGCGCCGCGGTCAGTACGCCGCGTTCGGGCAGGGTGTCGTAGTGGCGCCCAGCAGCAGAGAGAATGTCGCGGGCATGCTGGGCAAACATCAAGACCTCGGCGGCCGGCTTTGCACGAAATACGACGAGCATGGTGGTTCTCCTCATGGCTATATTCGTACACTACCCCAAGTCTTTCCGGTTGCCAAGCCGCACAATAACCGAACCAAAAGCAAGGGGCGGATATGCGGCATTTATTCATTACCGGGTTGCGGCCCGCACGGTACCGGCTGGCGACACTGCTGCTCTGTGGCGTGGCCGGGGCATGCCTGGCACAGGCGCATCCGGGCACCTGCAACAGCACACCGGCCGGCGGCTCGCCATGCGCTGCGCCCGGCAGCATCAACCTCGTCGGTACCGAGCCGGGAATCAATACCAGCGCCGGCAACCCTATTGACCTGGCCAGCGGCAACAAGTATCAGTACGAAACCGACCTGCTGTCGACAACAGGCGAACCGCACCCCGCACTGACACGTCATTACAGCGCCAACGACCGCCGCCGCTCGTTCATGGGGCAAGGCTGGCACCTTGACTATGACATCCGCGTACAGTCGTTTGGCCAGGTTGCCGTCATTACCCAGGCCAACGGCGCCCGGCTGCGCCTGGCGCGTACCGGCAATGGCTTCTTTTCACCGACCCACGGCAAACTGCATGCACAAGCCGGCGACTGGCTTTGGGTGTGGCCCAACCAGCAACAACTGCGGTTTAACGCCGCCGGCTGGCTAACCCAAATCAGGCGGCCCGACGGCACCGCGTTGCATATCTTGCGACACGACACCGCCGGGCCACTGCTGCATGCCGTCAAAACCGTCGACATCACCGGCGCGCCCGGCCAAACGCAAGCCCGCACAAACCTTAAGCCGCGCGACACCGCACTGCATTTTTCTTATCGGGTTCATGAAGGCCGGGCTTATTTGCATGCGGTCGACAGCCCGGTAGGGCAGTTTATGTACGACTACGCGCAAGCCGGCGACGAACCACATCTTCGGTTGACTGCCATGCAGCGGCCCGACGGGTCGCGTCGGCAATACCAGTACGACCCGACCCGGCAAGCAGGCAACCCTTACGCATTAACGGGCATCGACAACATCGGCGCGCCACCCCTCGGCGCCCGGCACCGGGGCGGGCGCTGGGCCTACAACCCAAGTGGACAGGTTATCCAGTATGCAGACCAGGACCACGCCTATGCCGTCGCCTATCACAAGACCCGGCCCGGGCGGCAACACACACAAGTGCGGCGCATCAAGGCCTTATCTGCCCGCTCGCCACCGGCCAATACGCCGGCCCCGCCGGAAAGCACCACCCAGATCGACTTTGACGTGCAAGGCCAAACCGCCCGGCTGACGGCCGTTACTGGCGCGGGTTGCCCCGGGTGCCCCGCGCCCGGTACGCGGGCCAGCTACAACCGCCTGGGGCAACTGACACAGGTCAACGGCACCACCCTGCACCGCGACACCCGGCAACGCCTGCGCGAGATCGCCCCCGCCCATGCGGGTTGGGCCGGGTTGGCATTGCACTACAACGCCCAGGGGCAGCGCCACGCCTGGTTTTCTACCCTGACAGGGACGGAAACCCTGGTCTACGACGCACAGGGGCTGCCGCTGCAACGCCGGTTCGCGGGCGGCGGCTATTGGCAATACACGTACGATACTCAGGGGCGCCCCGTGCGTCTGCTAGCCCGGAGTCATACCCAAACGCCCGCCGTCGAAACACAACTGCAGTGGCAAGGCCGC
Organism: Pusillimonas minor; assembly: GCF_014237865.1. Taxonomy (GTDB): domain Bacteria; phylum Pseudomonadota; class Gammaproteobacteria; order Burkholderiales; family Burkholderiaceae_B; genus Neopusillimonas; species Neopusillimonas minor. The sequence goes on along the minus strand of NZ_JACJUU010000002.1, from coordinate 422,251 downwards.
CAATTAACGCAGGTACACCACCCCAACGAAACTGAATACCGCCGTCACGATACGCAAGGCCGACTCGTGGCACGGACACTCTCCCGCCCCGATAACGGGCCCGAACCATTTACAGAACGCTTTGCGTACGACGCACAACACCGGCTGATTCGTCATGACGTGGCCGAAGGGGGCGCATTGCACTACACCTGGGGGCATGGGCGTCAACTGCTGGCAGTGAGTTGGGAAACTCGCGCCGGCCACCACCACGCAGTGATCGGCAAGGCCACAGGCACACGCAACAACAGGCAAAACAAAGGGTACGCGTTCGGCAACGGCATTCACCTGCTGACCGCGCTGCGGGCCGACGAAAGCTGGCTGTTGATGTCGGGGGGCACGCCGGCCCGACACATACTGCGGGCGCAGCGCTACGCGCACGATGCGCAAGGCCGCGTTGTAACCGAGCATGTTTTCCGGCGTCCGAACAACGCACCGCCCGCACATCCGTTGCCATTTACACGGTATGTTTACAAGCACGACCGGACCTCGCGGCTTGTCGCCGCAACGCTATACCCGCAGCAGGCCCCACTGCTGACACGCCCACCACGTTTACACCCGGCAAACGCCACACCGGCCCGGCCGTTTTGGTATGCCCATGACGACAACGGCGCCGCCCTTGCCGTCCGCACGTCGGCAGCGTCCCCCACACAGTACCCCGGCATTAACCGCAACGCCGATGGCCTGCCTGTACAGGTGGGCCATCGGCAGCTTGCCTACGGCCCCGACAGACGCCTGAAAACGGTGCATCAAGCCGATGGCACAAGCATTACCTATGCCCACAACGCTTTCGGCCAGCGCATCCGGCGCACAAGCCCGGCAGGCACCACGCATTACTGGTTTCTTGACCGCCGCCTGGCGGCCGAAACCTGGCGACCCGGCGCGAGCGCCACGGGCGACACGGCTGCGCCCGGGAACCGCCAGGCAAGCCCAGGCGCACGCGTGTCGCGACGTTATATCTATGCGCACCATGTGCCCATTGGTTTCATCGATTACACCCCGGCCGCCCCAGACGGCACGCTGTTTTACGTGCACGCCGACCTGACGGGCGCACCGCGTTGGATCACCAACTCGCGGCAAGACATCGTTTGGGAGGCCGACTACGAACCCTGGGGCCGAGCCGTCATCGTTAACCGCCCTGCAACCACAACGCCAACATTGACGTTCAACCTGCGCGCACCGGGCCAGTACTTTGACGACATGACCGGTTGGCACGACAACCTGCTGCGCACCTACGACCCGGATTTTGGCCATTACCTGGAGCCGGACCCGCTGGGCCCCGTGCCCGGAAACGCAGCCTTGGGATACGCTGGCGGGCAACCGCGCCGCCATGTTGACCCCCTGGGCCTGCTGTTGTTTGCCTTCGACGGCACCCGCAACGACATGAGCACCCACACCAACGTCTGGCGCCTGAGCCAACGCTATACCGAAGACACCGTGTTCTACCAACCCGGCCCCGGCAACCCGCACAACACGGATTGGGATGCCGTCACCGCCTACAGTGCACCCCGCATTATTGACGCCCAGTGGCAGTCGCTGCTCAATACCCTCGCAGCCGCACCTGCCACGCCCGATGCGGCCATACCCATCGACATTATTGGCTATTCGCGCGGCGCAGCGATGGCCCGGCATTTCGGCAATCAGGTCAGCCAGTACGTCAACCAAGGCTTATTCTCGTTTCACGACCTTCAGCGCGGCCTGGTCACGGCCTGTGTCGACCTGCGCTTTATGGGCTTGTTCGACACCGTGGCTCAGTTTGGCCTGAACGGCCAGCACAATGCCGCCTACGACCTGACCGTAAACGCCGGTTGGCAATGGGTGGCCCATGCCATCGCCCTGCACGAGCGGCGCGCGCTGTTCCCGCTGGCCGGTGCCGCCGACACGCAACCCGGTAACGTGGTCGAAGCCCCGTTTGTCGGGGCCCATGCCGACATTGGCGGCGGCGTGCTGTACGACAGCCAGGGCCAACCCAACCGCCGGGGCGACCTGCACAACGTGGCCCTGAACTGGATGCTGTGGCAGGCCCGCGCCGCCGGGGTCGAACTGGCCGACGGCACACCCGGCGACACTGCCGTCAATGCCCCTTACCTTCACGACGACCGCAGCGCCACCCTGCGCAGCCTGCAAGACGGCGACCGGCGCCTTGACCGTGCTGCCGGCACACTGTGGCACACCTACCAAGACCAGCATGCGCGCCTGGGCCACGCCAGCCGGGCGGCCGCCGAAGCCTTCATCGACCGCTACGACAACTGGCGCCGCAGCGCCGGCAGCGAAGTGGCCACCGTTGACATGGCTGCCTACACCCGCTGGCTCGAAACGGTGATGGCATGGCCCCCGCCAGACACGCCCTGAACGGGCGCCGCCACGACAGCACCCGGCAAATCACGCTATCATTCAAGCTTGCTTTTTCTTTTCACCATCACGTCTTATTTATGCTTCCCGGGCAACAACATACCCTTATCGCGCTCATTACCCGCGCCGTCTCGCAAGTCGTCCCCGACGCCACCCCTGCGGTTACGCTCGAACGCCCGAAAATCGCCGCACATGGCGACATGGCCACCAACATTGCCATGCAATTGGCCAAGCCTGCCCGCCGCAACCCGCGCGAACTGGCCCAGCACATTGTCGACGCGCTTATGGCCCAGCCCGAAACCGCTGCGCTTATCGAAACGGCCGACATCGCCGGCCCCGGGTTCATCAACTTCCGCCTGACCGCCGCAGCGCGCCAGGCGGTATTGCAGGTGCTGCAAGACGAAGGCGAACGCTACGGCAGCCAGCCCGCCAATCATCAGAAGATTCTGGTCGAGTTTGTTTCGGCCAACCCCACCGGGCCGCTGCACGTGGGCCATGCGCGCCAGGCCGCGCTGGGCGACTCTTTATGCCGCCTGTTCACCGCCCAGGGCTTCGACGTTACCCGCGAGTTCTATTACAACGACGCCGGCAACCAAATCGACAACCTGGCCATCAGTGTGCAGGCGCGCGCACGGGGCATCGCCCCCGACGCCCCCCAGTTTCCCGCCGACGGCTACAAGGGTGACTACATTCTTGATATTGCCAACGATTTCATCGCGCGCAAAACCGTCAAGGCGGCCGATGGCGACGAGGTCACGGCAACCGGCAACCTCGACAACCTTAACGACATTCGCCACTTTGCCGTGGCTTACCTGCGCCGCGAGCAAGACCTCGACCTGCAGGCGTTTGGCCTGAAGTTCGACAACTTCTACCTCGAAAGCTCGCTCTATACCTCCGGGCGCGTCGAAAAGGCTGTCCAAACCCTGGTCGACAACGGCCACACCTACGAAAACGAAGGTGCGCTCTGGCTGCGCACCACCGAACTGGGCACCGGCGACGACAAAGACCGCGTCATGCGCAAATCGGAAGGCGGTTACACCTATTTTGTGCCCGACGTGGCCTACCACGTCGCCAAATGGGAACGCGGCTACCATCGCGCCATCAATATTCAGGGCAGCGACCACCACGGCACCATCGCGCGTGTGCGGGCCGGCCTGCAAGGCCTGAATATGGGCATTCCCAAAACCTTCCCCGAATACATCCTGCACAAAATGGTCAAGGTCATGCGGGGCGGGGCCGAAGTCAAAATTTCAAAGCGGGCCGGCAGCTACGTTACCCTGCGCGACCTGATCGAATGGGTGGGGCAAGACGCCGTAAGGTTCTTTCTGGCCCAGCGCCGCGCCGACTCCGAATTCGTCTTCGATATCGACCTGGCGCTTTCAAAAAGCGAAGAAAACCCGGTTTACTACATCCAGTACGCTCACGCGCGCATCTGCTCCATGCTTGCGCAGTCGGCGCCTACAGCCGCGCAGCTTGGCTCGGCCGACATCAGTCGCCTGGTCGCGCCCACCGAGTTCGCCCTGCTGCAGCGCCTGGCCGAGTTCCCCGCCGCCATCACGCTGGCCGCCAACGAACTGGCGCCTCACCACATTGCGTTCTGGCTACGCGACTGCGCGGCCGACTTCCACGCCTGGTATAACGCCGAACGTGTCCTGGTCGACGACGAAGCCCTGAAACTGGCTCGCCTGCGCCTGGCACAGGGCACACGGCAAGTACTGGCCAACGGCCTGGCACTACTGGGCGTTTCGGCGCCCGAAAAGATGTAATTACCGGTACCTATGGCAAAAAGTCGCAAATCCAACGCTTCGATGTTCAAGGGCAGCACCCTGTTCACGCTGCTTTTCGGGCTTATTCTGGGCCTGGCCATTGCGGCCGGCGTTGCGTGGTTTGTTACGCAGGTCCCCATGCCGTTTGCAGACAAGTTCAGTCGTTCGGCGCCCACCACACTACTCCCCGACGTGCGCGACGCCCCCGATCCAAACCAGGCCCTTATGGGCCGGGGCGGTGCAGGGGCGCCGGTCGACCCTGCCGCGGTAACACCACCGCAGGCCCTGCCCGGCAGCGCATCTGGGGTAACGCTGCAAGACGACATCGGGGCCTTGCTGACCACACTGGGCGCACCCGCACCCAGCCCTGCTGCGCCCCGCGCCACACCCGACAACGCCGCCACACCTCCAGCGCCTGCGGCAAGCACATCTCGCCCGGCAGCGCCCGCCGCATCGGCGGGCAACAACGCTGCGCCTGCGGCAAAGCCGGCACCCGGCACGCAAACCACCTACTACCTGCAGGCGGGGGCGTTCAGGGCCGAAGCCGATGCCCAGGCCATGCGCGCGCGCATTTTGTTGCTGGGCGAACAAGCGCAAGTGCAACCGGCACAAATTAATGGCACCACCCTGTACCGCGTGCGAGTCGGCCCCTACAAAGGCATCGACGACATGAACCGATCGCGCGTTACGTTGTCCAACGCCAAAATCGACACGACTGTGGTCAAGCCCTAAACCCGCAACCACACGGCCTTTAATTTACTTTTGAACAGGACTACTCATGGCATTGAACACCTTTGTTTCCCGTCTGCTTTCTGCGGCCGCACTGGGCCTGGCAGCGCTGCTGCCCCTCTCGGCAAACGCGCAAGGCGCCTTCACCAAAGTAACGCCCGAACAGCCGTCCGACACCCCCGGCAAAATCGAAGTGCTCGAGTTCTTTGCCTATGCCTGCCCGCATTGCGCCACCATGGAACCCATGGTCGAGAAATGGGAAAAGACACTGCCCGAAAATGTCGTCATCCGCCGCGTACCGGTTGCGTTCAATGCCGGCATGGTCGACCTGCAGCGCCTGTACTACGCGCTTGAAAGCCTTGGCCGCCTTGACCTTCACCCCAAGGTTTTCAAGGCACTGCACACCGAGCGCAAGCGCATTTTTGACAGCGGCGCCATTGCGCAGTGGCTGTCCACCCAAGGCGTTGACCCCAAACAGTACGAAGAAGCCGCCCGCTCGTTTGGCGTAACCTCGAAGGTCGCCCGCGCCAAAGAGCTTGAAAAAGCCTACGACATCCAGGGCACACCCACCCTGGGCATTGGCGGCAAATACACCACGTCGCCCAGCATGACCGGCAGCTACGAAGGCACCATCACGCAGGCCCAGAAGCTTCTGGACGACGTACTGCAGGCAAAATAAGCGGTATTGGCGGGGGGTGGCCCCAGGTTAAAGGTCACTTCCCGGCAACGGCCAGCGCCTGCTGAATGTCTGCAATTAAATCGGCCGGGTCTTCCAGCCCGATATGCAGGCGCACAATGGCGTTGTCTGATTTCGACCAATAACTGTGGACGGCAATGGCGCCGGGCTCGATCAGTTGCACCAGGCTTTCGTAGCCCCCCCACGAAAACCCGATACCAAACAAGGTCAGGGCGTTTACAAACGTTTCGGCCTGCGCGGGCGTCAGCTTCAGCTCGACCGCCATCATGCCGTTGGAGCCATGGCAGTCGCGTTGCCACAACGCATGGCCCGGGTCACCCGGCCAGGCCGGGTGGAAAATCTTGACGACGTCGTCACGCCCGGCCAGGTATTGGCATACCCGCAGCGCATTTTGCGCATGCTGACGCAGGCGGATCGGCAGGGTACGCACCCCGCGCAAGGCCAACCAGGCGTCGTCGGCACTAATCGAATACCCCATGGCATAGTGCGTCTGGTTCAGCCGCGCAATGACGTCGGCATCGTTGGCCACCACGGCCCCCAGCATCAAGTCAGAATGCCCGCCAATGTACTTGGTGCCCGCCATGACCGACACATGCGCGCCCAGCTCCAGTGGACGATACAAGTAACCCGACCCCCACGTGTTGTCTGTTACCAGCAGCAAGTTATGCTTGCGCGCAAACTGGGCCAATGCCGGGATATCGAGCATTTCGAACAACAACGAGCCCGGCGATTCGACATACAGCACGCGGGTTTCCGGGCGCAGTAATGGTTCGAGGTCGGCGACCGTAGCACGGCTGTAGGTCACATCGATACTCATGCGTTTCAGGACGGTTTTATCCAGATAACGCATGGGCCCATACACGCTGTCGGACACCAGCATATGGTCGCCGGCCCCCAGCAGCGCCATGACCGACAGCGTCATGGCCGACAAGCCCGACGGCGCCAGAAAGCAACGCTCGGCGCTTTCAAGCGCACACACCACAGACTCGAGGGCTTCGTGGGTTTGCATGCCAATGCGGCCGTATGTCACGCCACGGTCGCCGGCCAGTTGGGTGGCGCGGGCTTTGGCCAGGGCATCAAGGCTTTCAAAACGTACGGTGCTGGTACGCACCGAGGGCAGGGCGACCGGCGCCGCGCCCGTTGCCGGGTCGAAAGGCGCCATGCCCGTATGCATTAACAGGGTGTCAAGGTGGTGATTTTTTGAAGCGCTCATGGGGTATATACTACCTCACCCCGACCCGAATCGCCTTATGCTGACTTTCGATCTTGCCCTGTCTTTTTTCGGCATCGCCGTGTTGCTGGCGCTTAGCCCTGGGCCCGACAACCTGTTCGTGCTTATGCAATCGGCCCTGTGGGGCCGTACGTCGGGCATGATGGTGGTGCTGGGCCTGTGCACCGGCCTGGTCGGCCATACCGTGGCCGTTGCGGTCGGCCTGGCTGCCGTGTTTGCTGCCTCAGAGGCCGCTTTTACGGCCCTGAAACTAGCCGGTGCCGCCTACCTGCTGTACTTGGCCTGGGGCGCATGGCGTGCCCCCGTCAGTACCCGCACCGATGCCCGTCCGCCGCAATTGTCGTATGGTGCCTTGTATCGGCGGGGCATTTTCATGAACCTGACCAACCCGAAAGTATCGCTGTTCTTTTTGGCTTTCTTGCCCCAATTTACGTCGCCCGCACGCGGTTCGGTGGCATTGCAAACGGTTAGCCTGGGGGCCTTGTTCATGTTGGCCGCATTTGTGGTGTTTGCCTGCATTGCGCTGTTTTCCGGCTGGTTCAGCCAGCATTTACAAAAGTCGGCCACTACGCAACGGCTTATCAACCGAGGGTCGGCTCTGGTGTTCGTGGGCCTGGCCGTCAGGTTGCTGATGGCAGGGCGGCAATAAACACCCACGTAAATACTGCAATTCAAGCCACGCATAAATACCGCGCATGCCGGCCAACGCGTGCCGTAGTCACACGGCACGCGTTGGCCGGCATTTACACGCGACACTTCACACGTGGCTGAACCGGTAAACGCCGTCTTCAAACACCCGTTTCAGCTTGCCTTCGAACCACAACGCATGCAAATGCGCCAGCGCCTCGCCAATGGCAAAAGACAACTGATGCGGGTCGAGCTCGCGTTTGAACATCATGGGCACGATCTCGCCGGCCGTTGTGGGGCGGGCGCAAGCGGCATACACCTCTTCAAGGCGCTCGGCGTGGTGGGTGCATTGCTGGGCAATGCGTTCGTGCAAGCCCACAAACGGACGGCCATGCGAGGGCAAGACCAGCGTATCGTGAGGCAGCTCGTCGTAGTCGCGCAGCGACTTCAGGTACAAGGGCAGGGGGTTTGACTCGGGCTCGAAGTCGAACACGCTGACGTTGGTTGAAATGCGCGGCAATACCATGTCGCCCGAAATAAGGACCTTCAGGGTGTCGCAATACAGCGAAACATGCTCGGGCGCATGACCGTAACCCATAATTACGCGCCACTCGCGCCCCCCGATTTGCAGACGGTCATCGTTCATGATGCGGATAAACGAGGCGGGCATATCGGGTACGTGGCTGGGGTAATACTTGCCGCGCTCACGGATTTTTTCCTGGGCTTGGGGGTCTTGCAAGCCATGACGCAAGAAGTGCTGCAACGCAATGTGACCGCCTGTTCCGCCACCCGCGCCGGCATCACCCGGCGCCGCCGGGCGTGACCACAACCGGGCAATCGCAAAATCAGTCATCGACATCCATAACTGCACGCCCCACCGTTCGCACAACCAATGCGCCAGGCCCACGTGGTCGGGGTGCATATGCGTCACAATCACGCGCAGCACCGGCAGGCCTTCAAGCTGGGTGTTGAAAATATCTTCCCACAGCGCTTTTACAGGCTCGCGCGACACCCCGGTATCCACAATTGTCCAGCCCTCGCGCCCGTCGATCTGGTCACGCATCAGCCATAAGTTGATATGGTCAAGCGCAAAAGGCAAAGGCATGCGAACCCAGCGCACGCCATCGGCCACCGTCATAGCCTGACCGGGCTCGGGCATGGTGTTGCCCATGGGATAACTGAGTTTTTGTTCGTTCGGGTTCATGCAGGGCGTCTCCGGTACAACGTAAAAAATTTCACTTTGATCTGCTGTTTGGATTTATCTTAACCCAGTGTTAATACTAAAATTTTCAGGTTTCGCTAGAATAAACACTTAAATAAACATTTAAAACCTAAAGTATTCCGTCGTATTCCGTCTACACCTCTTACTTCATTACCAAGGAGCACAACCATGTCTGACCCCATCGTCCTCGTCTCGGTAGCCCGCACGCCCATGGGCGGCATGATGGGCAGCCTGTCCGGGTTGGCTGCTCACGAACTGGGCGCCATTGCCATTAAAGCCGCCCTCGAGCGCGCCGGCGTTTCCGGCGACGCCGTCAACGAAGTCATCATGGGTAACGTGCTGCAGGCCGGCCAGGGCCAGGCGCCCGCCCGTCAAGCCGCGCTGGGCGCCGGCTTGCCCCAGGGGGTTGGCTGCACCACCATTCACAAAGTTTGCGGCTCGGGGCTTAAAGCCGCCATGTTTGGCCACGACCTGCTGGTTGCCGGCAGCGCCGACGTCGTGGTTGCAGGTGGCCAAGAAAGCATGAGCAACGCCCCCTACCTGCTGCTACGCGGTCGCCAGGGCTACCGTTACGGCCACTCTACCGTGTACGACCACATGGCCCTTGACGGCCTTGAAGACGCCTACCAGCGCGGTACGGCCATGGGCGTATTTGCCGAGGCCTGCGCCGACAAATACACCTTCACTCGCGAAGAACAAGACGCATATGCACTCGAATCGCTGCGCCGTGCCCGCGCTGCCACCGAAGACGGCAGCTTCAAGTGGGAAATCGCGCCAGTGACCGTCGCCGGTCGCAAAGGCGACACCGTCATCGACACAGACGAAGGCCCCGCCAAGGCCATGCCCGAAAAAATTCCCGCGCTTAAACCAGCGTTCAAAAAAGACGGTACGGTCACCGCCGCCAATGCGTCATCTATTTCCGACGGCGCCGCCGCCATCGTCATGATGCGCGAATCGACCGCCAAAAAGCTGGGGGCCACCCCCTTGGCCCGCGTGGTCGCGCATGCCCAGCACTCACAAGCCCCCGAATGGTTCACCACCGCCCCTGTGGGCGCACTGAAAAACCTCTTGGCCAAAACCGGCTGGAGCGCGAACGACGTTGATCTCTACGAAATCAACGAGGCCTTCGCCGTCGTTACCATGGCCGCCATGCGCGAACTGAACCTGGACCACGCCAAGGTCAATATTCATGGCGGCGCAACCGCCCTGGGTCACCCCATTGGCGCCTCGGGCGCCCGTTTGGTCACCACGCTGGTCGGCGCACTGCGCAAAACTGGCGGCAAACGCGGCATTGCCACCTTGTGCATTGGCGGTGGCGAAGCGGTAGCCATGGCCATCGAAATGGTCTGATCGCCTAGCCACATCCACGCTGCGGGTGCCGCCTCTAGCGCGCCCGCAGCGTATTGCCTACACGTCTTTTTCCCGGCTTGCAGCGGCCGTAAAAACCGCGTACAGTGAATTCTGGCATTACCGATTTCTCCTCCAAGCCGCACCCTATGTACGATATCCTCGTCTACCTTTTCGAAAACTACTACACCCCCCAAGCCTGCCCCGATGCCGACGTTCTGGCGCACAAGCTGGCTGCTGTCGGGTTCGAGCACGAAGACATCGACGAAGCCCTGGGCTGGCTTTACGGGCTGGCACAAACCACCGAACATTGCGTTCAGCTGTCCCAAGTGCCGCAAACCAACAGCACCCGCGTTTACACCGACCACGAATACCAAAGTCTGGGCACCGAGGCCATCGGCTTTATCAGCTTCCTCGAAGGCTCGGGGGTATTGCCGGCCGCCCTGCGCGAAATCCTCATCGAGCGCGCCGAAGCTGCGGCCGAGTCCCCCATTCCCCTCGAAAAACTGAAAATCCTCACCCTTATGGTGCTCTGGAGCCAGGAAGCCGAGGTCGATCACCTGGTGCTCGAAGAACTGCTCACCGACGAGCACACCCGCCTGTCGCACTAAGCGGCTACCTGCATGGCTGCAGTACCCCAAATGCCAACCGGCTATGTTGGCCGGTTTGCGCCCAGCCCCAGCGGGCCCTTGCACGACGGCTCGCTGGTGGCCGCCATGGCCAGTTACCTCGATGCCAAGGCCCATGGCGGGCAATGGCTGCTGCGCATCGAAGACATCGACACGCCACGCGTTGTACCCGGTGCCGACCAAGTCATCATGGGTCAGTTGCAGGCCCTGGGCATGCACTGGGATGGCGAACCCTTATGGCAATCACAGCGGCTGCCTGCCTATCAAGCAGCTTTCGAGACCCTCAGGGCGCAAGGCCGGGTATTCGGCTGCGGCTGCACCCGTCAGCAAGTGGGTAAAAGCCCTTACCGGGGTACGTGCCGAAACGGCATTCCTTTGGGCGGCCAGGTTCGGGCATGGCGCTTTCGGGTCGAGCCCGGCGTAGTGCCCTTCAACGACCGCTGGCTGGGGCCGCAACAGCAAAATGTGGCACACGACGTTGGCGACGTCATTATCCGGCGCGCCGACGGCTTGTGGGCTTACCAGTTTGTCGTCGTGGTCGACGATGCTTTCCAAGGCGTGACCGACATTGTGCGCGGGGCAGACCTGCTTGGCTCTACGGCCCGTCAAATACTGCTGGCCCGTGCACTGGGGGTCACCCCCCCTCGCGTCATGCATGTCCCACTGGTGCTCGACGCTCACGGGTTAAAGCTATCGAAGCAAAACCATGCCGAGCCCTTCGATTGCGACAACCCGTTGCGCACACTAAACCGGGCTTGGGTCCGGCTGGGCTTTGACAGCCTGGCCAACACCACCAGCACGGCCGATTTCTGGGCTAAAGCCACCCAACACTGGCGTGCCAGATTTCAACATTTGATATATTGAGCCCATTCGCGGCCTGCCACGGCGTGGCAAAATTGGCCCGTTCGCGGCATCTTCACTTGCACGGGGCCCGCCACCCCTCGTATGATCCGCGCTATTGCTGCCAACCCGCAGTTACTGGAACACAATGACTAAAACGCTGATTATTGCCGAGAAGCCCTCGGTTGCCCTTGATATTTCGCGCGCCCTTGGCGGGTTTTCGCGCGAGGGGGATTATTTCGAAAATGATCAATATGTGCTGGCCTCCAGCATCGGCCACCTGCTGAGCCTGGTCGCCCCCAACGATCCTGTGCGCGGCAAATGGAGCTTCGCCCATCTGCCGGTCATCCCACCGCAATTCGAGCTGGGCCCGGCCGACAAACGTTCCAGCGAGCGTCTGAAACTGCTGGTCAAGCTGCTCAAGCGCAAGGATGTCGGCGCCATTATTAACGCCTGCGACGCGGGGCGTGAAGGTGAGCTGATTTTCCGTTATATCGTGCAGTACGCAGGCGTCAACAAGCCCATCAAGCGGCTTTGGCTGCAATCCATGACGCAATCGGCCATTCGCGAGGCCTTCGACAAACTGCGCGACGACGACGATCTCAAGCCCCTTGAGGCCGCCGCACGGTCGCGCGCCGAGGCCGACTGGCTGGTGGGTATTAATGGCACGCGGGCCATGACAGCCTTCAATAGCAAAGACGGCGGCTTCTTTAAAACGCCCGTGGGTCGGGTGCAAACGCCCACCCTGGCTATTGTTATGGAACGCGAAGAACGCATTCGCAAGTTCCAGTCGCGCGACTATTGGGAAGTACACGCCACGTTTGTGGCCGCAGCAGGGTTTTATACCGGCCGCTGGTTCGACCCCAAATTCGTTAAAAACGAACAAGACCCCGAACAACGCGACTCGCGCCTGTGGTCGAAAACGGCAGCGCAAACCATTGTGGCCGCCTGCCGCAACCAGCCAGGCAAAGTCACCGAAGAGTCCAAGCCCACCACACAGATGTCACCCGCGCTGTTCGACCTGACATCGTTGCAGCGCGAGGCCAACTCGCGCTTCGGGTTTTCGGCCAAGGCCACGCTGGCACTGGCGCAAACCCTGTACGAACGCCATAAGGCGCTGACCTACCCTCGTACCGATTCGCGCTACCTGCCCGAAGACTACCTGCCCACGGTCAAAGACACCGTGGCCGCGCTGGCCGACGCCCAGTCCAATGTGGCGGCGGGTATGCAACCGTTTGCCAAGCAGTTGCACAAGTCGGGCTGGATCAAACCCAACAAACGCATCTTCGACAACAAGAAGGTGTCAGACCACTTTGCCATTATTCCAACGATGCAGGTCCCCAAAGACCTGAGCGAGGCCGAAAGCAAAATTTACGAACTGGTCACGCGTCGCTTCATGGCGGTGTTTTTCCCGGCGGCCGAGTTCCGCGTCACTACCCGTATTACCGAAGTGTCGGGCCACCACTTCAAAACCGAGGGCAAGGTACTGGTGTCGCCCGGCTGGCTGGCTATTTACGGCCGCGACGCGCAAGGCGACGACACCACCCTGGTGGCTGTCGCACAAAACGAAACCGTCAAAACCGACGAGATCGAAGCCCGCGACCTGGTCACCAAGCCGCCCGCCCGTTTCACCGAGGCCACGCTGCTGTCGGCCATGGAAGGCGCCGGCAAGCTTATTGATGACGAAGCCCTGCGCGAAGCAATGTCTGAGCGCGGTTTGGGCACACCGGCAACCCGCGCGGCCATTATCGAAGGCTTGCTGAATGAGGGTTATTTGCGCCGCGAAGGGCGCGAAATGGTGCCCAGCGCCAAGGCACGCCAGCTCATGACGCTGCTGTCGGGCCTTGGCGTTAGCGAACTGACATCGCCCGAACTGACCGGCGAATGGGAACAACGCCTGAAACAAATCGAGCAACGCCAGCTCGACCGCGACGAATTTATGCGCGAAATTGCGCAAATCACACAAATCATCGTCAAGCGCGCCAAAGAGTACGAACGCGATACCGTCCCCGGCGACTACGCAACGCTAAGCACACCTTGCCCGAAATGCGGTGGGGTGGTTAAAGAAAACTATCGTCGGTACGCCTGCACCGTCTGCGACTTTTCTATCGGCAAGCACCCGGGTGGCCGCACCTTCGAGGTGCCTGAAGTCGAAGCGCTGCTTAAAGAGCGCACGCTCGGCCCGCTGTCGGGCTTCATCAGCAAAATGGGGCGACCTTTTGCTGCGCTTTTGCGCATTACCGACGACTACAAGCTCGAGTTCGATTTTGGCCAGAACGATGCCGACAACGAAGAGGCTGTAGACTTTTCGGGCCACACGCCGCTGGGGGCCTGCCCCAAATGCGGCGGTCGGGTATTCGAACACGGCATGAACTATGTCTGCGAAAAATCCATTGGCCCCGAAAAGTCGTGCGACTTCCGCTCGGGCAAGGTTATTTTGCAGCAAGAAATTGCCGCCGCCCAAATGCAGAAGTTGCTGGCCGACGGCAAAACCGACTTGCTGGATGGCTTTGTCTCCAGCCGTACCAATCGCAAATTCAAGGCGTTTCTGGTCAAACAGGCCAACGGCAAAATCGGCTTCGAATTCGAAGCCCGGCCCGAAAAGGCCGGTGCCAAGAAAACCGCAGCCAAGAAAACGGCTAGCAAGACTGCCGCTGTCGCTGCCGGGGCCGACGACGCCGGCACGGCAACTGCAGCTGTAAAGAAAACTGCGGCCAAAAAGACCGCCGCCAAGAAAGCGACAGCCAAGAAGGCCGCCGCCAAAACAACCAAAACGGCCGCTAAAAAAACCGCCGCCAAAAAAGCCACAAAGGCGGTCGCCGCAACAGCAGATGACGACGACCCACCGTTTTGATTAGGGCGCCCCGGCGGCCAATAAACGGTGTGCAATCCATAACCACTGAACCCCTGAAACCGGCCTTGACCAGGCCAATTTCAGGGGTTCTTTTTAGTGCCACGCAAACGGCCCGCATGCAAAGCTGACCGCACACAAGGCCGGGCTGCTGCGACCCTAAACTGCGCCGTTTATGACTGCTCGCGCAGCAAACGTGCGGCGTCCAGCGCGAAGTACGTCAAAATGCCGTCGCCACCGGCGCGCTTGAAAGCCAGCAGTGACTCCATCATGACCTTGTCGTGATCAAGCCAGCCATTAGCCGCTGCGGCCTTGATCATGGCGTATTCGCCGCTGACCTGATAGGCGTAGGTGGGCATGCCAAATGCCTGCTTAACGTCGCGCAGTACATCTAAATAGGGCATGCCGGGTTTGACCATGACCATATCGGCGCCTTCGCGGATATCGGCGGCAACCTCGCGCAGGGCTTCATCGCGATTGGCCGGGTCCATTTGGTAGGTGGCTTTGTTTGATTTGCCCAGATTTGCCGCCGACCCGACTGCATCGCGGAAGGGGCCATAAAATGCACTGGCGTACTTGGCCGAATAGGCCATGATCCGGGTGTAAATGAACTGATGATCTTCGAGCGCCCGACGAATTGCGCCAATGCGGCCATCCATCATGTCGCTAGGCGCCACAATATCGACGCCCGCCTGGGCCTGCACCAGTGCCTGCCGTGTCAAAATTTCAACCGTCGGCTCGTTAAGCACATAACCGGCATCGTCAATAACGCCGTCTTGCCCGTGGCTGGTATAGGGGTCAAGCGCCACGTCGGTCAGCACACCCAATTCCGGAAACCGCTTTTTAAGCTCGGCCACCACACGCGGCACCAGGCCGTCAGGGTTGGTGGCCTCGATACCGTCGGGGGTTTTTAAAGCGCTGTCGATAACCGGAAAAATAGCCAGAACAGGTACACCAAGGTCGACACAGGCCTGCGCGGCCTCGAACAGGGTGTCGGGCGAATAGCGCACCACCCCGGGCATGGACGGCACCGGCTGACGCACGCCCTGGCCCTCCATGACGAAGACCGGGTAAATAAGGTCGTTGGTTGTCAGGACATTTTCGCGGACCAGACGGCGCGAAAAATCGTCGCGGCGATTGCGGCGCGGACGATGCGCGGGAAAATCGGCATTAACAAGAAATGAGGTCATGGCACCACCTGCGGAGAAATCCAGTTTTCGATGTGAGCGGCCGCTTCTTCGAGCCCAATACGGTGGGTGGCAGAGAACGGTATCGCCTTGAGTGTACCGATATCGGCCAGCTCTTTTTTAATGGCGTGTACAGCCTTGATACGCTGCCCGTACGGGAATTTGTCGGCCTTGGTCAGCAAGACCAGCACCGGGCGCCCGGTTGGGGCGATCCAGCGCGCCAGCCGTCGGTCGAGGTCGGTCAGGCCGCGCCGGATGTCGAGCAACAAGACAACGCCCGCTAGCGACTGGCGCTCGTGCAGGTAACCGCCCAGCACATCGGCCCACTCTTCGCGTGCCTCGCGGCCAATGGCGGCATAGCCGTAGCCCGGCAAATCGACCAGGTAACCCAGGGCCTCGCCCTGCGTGATGGGGTCGGGGATGCCGAACATGTTGATAAGGCGCGTGCGCCCCGGCGTTTTACTGGAGAAGGCCAGACGACGCTGGTTGGTAAGCACATTAATGGCCGACGACTTGCCGCAATTTGAGCGCCCGACGAAACAGACTTCGGGGGCACCCGGCTCGGGGAGTTGGTCGAGGCGTGCAGCCGACGTAGTGAACGCGGCACGATGAAGAATAGACAATGGCGGTACCTGATCAGGTTTAATTTAAACGCTATTGTATAATTGCAGGTTTGAAACTGTTGCGGCTATTTTTAAATCGCGATCCATCGAGGTCTTCATGAAGCGTACGCTTTCCAAAATGCTTGTGGCCAGTGGTTTATTGCTGGGCTCTTCCCTTCTTGGCGTCAGCCACGCTGCTGACGTTATCGTCTCAAAACCCGACGCCGCCAAGGGCGAACAGCTTTACGCCAACGGCGACGCTTCGCGCGGCATTCTTGCCTGTGCCTCGTGCCACGGCGCAGCCGGCAACAGCACACTGCCCGTCAACCCCAACCTGGCCGGCATGGCCCACGAATACATCGCCAAGCAACTGCGCGACTTCCAAGGCAAAGACGGCGCTCAACCCGCCCGTCGTGCCGCCGGTGGCGCCAATTCGGTCATGACAGCCATCGCTACGCCGCTGTCCGAAGACGACATCAAAAACGTTGCCTACTACCTGTCGCTGCAAAAGCTCGACTTCGAAAAGGCAGCCACAGCCACCAAAGAAGGCTCCATGGAGCGTGGTCAACACATTTGGCGCGGCGGCCTGGCCGAGCGCGGCGTACCTGCCTGTGCGGCATGTCACTCGGCTGACGGCATGGGCATTCCCAGCCAGTTCCCGCGTCTGGCAGGCCAGTTTCCCAGCTACCTCGAAGAGCAACTCAAGCTTTTCCGCAGCAACGACCGCGCCAACAGCCCCATGATGCACGACATCGCCGACCGCATGTCCGACTCCGATATTTCGGCCGTTGCCGACTATGCGGCTGGTCTGCGCTAACTGAACCGCTTTATGCAGAACTAATTCTGCATTAGCCGGTCACATAGGGGGGGCTTTTACCGGCGCCCCCTTTTTTTATGAATTGCATCCCGTGAATCAAGCTTCCTCCTCGCGTCAATGGGGCGCAGATTTCCTCGAACTCCTGGGCTCGATGCGCTTTGCCGTCAGCCTGCTGGTGTTCATCTGTGTGGCCAGTATTATTGGCACGGTGTTGCCACAAAACCAGGTTTCGGCCACCTACATCGATCAGTTCGGTCCGTTTTGGTACGCACTCTTCGATACTTTCGCCATCTGGCATGTGTACAACAGCTGGTGGTTTTTGCTGATCATGGCGTTTCTGGTCGTTTCGACCTCGCTGTGCCTGCTACGCAACACCCCAAAAATGGTCAAAGACATGCGCTCGTTTCGCGAGCATGTCCGTGGCAGCAGCCTGCGGGCCTTTCATCACAAAGTCGAAGCCAGCAGCAGCCAGACGGTCGAGGCGGGTGCAGGGCGTCTGCAGCAACTGCTCGAAAAACAAGGCTACAAGGTCAAAGTACGCATCGACGGCGACAGCCGCCTGATCGCCGCCAAGAAGGGGAGCTCCAATAAACTGGGCTATATCTTTGCCCACGCTTCTATTGTCGTCATTTGTGTCGGCGGCATTCTCGACAGCGAGCTTCCGGTTCGCCTGCAGGTGTGGCTGGGCGGCAAAGCGCCCATCACCGAAAACATGCTTATTGCCGATGTCCCCGAATCGGGGCGCCTGTCGGCGGCCAACCCCAGTTATCGGGCCAACATGCTGGTCCCCGAAGGCGGCCAAAGCAGCCACGGCATTGTGTCAACAGGCGAGGGCGTGCTGGTGCAGCCGCTGCCGTTCTCCATCAAGCTGGCCAAGTTCGACGTCGAGTACTACTCAACAGGCATGCCCAGCAGCTTCAAAAGCTACGTCGAAGTCCACGACCCCGAAACCAACGCGCGTTTCGAGCGCGTCATCGAAGTCAATGAACCGTTGCGCTACAAGGGCGTCACGGTGTATCAGTCCAGCTTCGACGACGGCGGCAGCTCGGTCGACTTCAAAGCCTACCCGCTTACCGGCACCGCACGCGACACCTTCGACGTGTCATCCACCGTCGGCGACCGGGCCGACATTACCCTTAACGCCAGCACGCAGCCTACACCGCTGCGCCTCGAGGTCTCCGGCTTGCGCGTCATCAACGTCGAAAACCTTCAGGTCAATGCCGACCCGCAGCCACGTGCTGTGCTCGAGCACGTCGCCTCGGTCACGGGCAGTGCCACCAGCACACGCCAAGAAAACCTGCGCAACGTGGGGCCCAGCGTCCAGTACCGTCTTATTGGCGCCGATGGCCAATCTTACGAATACAACAACTACATGATGCCCATGGTGCTCGACGGCGGGCCGGTATTTCTGGCAGGTGTGCGTCGCAATGCGTCCGACAACTACCAGTACATTCGCATTCCGGCCGACAGCAACAGCTCGCTGAACGCCTTTATGGATTTGCGGGCCGCCCTGAACGACCCGGCACTGCGCAACGAAGCAGCCGTTGCGTTTGCAGCCGAAAACTCGTCCAGCCCCGAACAGCGCGCATTGCTGGAAAGCGCTGCGGCCGGTGCCCTCGAAGCCTTTGCCGCCGGCGGCTTCAACGCCATTCTGGCGCGCGTGCCCGACGCCGAACGCGAGCGCTTCCTGAGCTTTGCCGTCCCCATGATCCAGCTCTCGCTCACGCGGTTGCGCGACATCGACCGCGCTCGCCGGGGGCTTGCGCCCATTAACTACGAAGGCGCCGACGGCCCGCGCGAAACCCAGTGGTTGCAGCAGGCATTGCTGGCGCTGGCCAACCTGACCGACTACCCCGCGCCCGTGCTGCTTACCCCCACCAACTTCAACCACATCGAAGCCAGCGTGTTCCAGGTGGCGCGCAGCCCAGGCAAAAACACCGTATATTTGGGGTGTTTGTTCCTGGTTATTGGCGTGTTTTCAATGTTCTACGTACGCGACCGCCGTATCTGGGTCTGGATACAACCCCAGGGCACGGGCAGCCATTGGCTGGCCGCCATGACATCCCAGCGCCGTAACCTCGACTTCAACCACGAATTCGACCGATTCCAGACAGCCGTCAAAAAGCTGTCGACGTAAGAGGCTCACCATGTCCGATACTTCTGTTTCTTCTCCTGCATGGGATGACGCTATGAGTGCCAGCGGCGACGACCGCGGGCTGCGCGGCAAACCCGACTGGTCCGATATCGCGTTTTTCCTCGTGCTGGCCGCAGGCGCGGCCTGGGCACTGGTTCGCTTCCCCGACAACATGGACATCTACGAGAAGTTCATTCTGGTCGGCACGGTGCCCGGCGTTGCCTGGATGGCGTGGCTATGGCGCCCGCTGCGCACCTTGTTCATTGCCGCCGGGGTCAGCGCGCTGTTCGCCATCTGGCTTTACGCGGCTGGCGGCCCCATCGACCAGGGCGACATCACGCGGGCCGAATCGGTATTCTTCCTGAAGTATCTGTTCTCGTCACAGTCTGCCATCCTCTGGATGTGCGCGCTGTTCGTGCTGGCCACGGTGTGCTACTGGGCGGGGTTTTTCAGCAAAACCTCGGCCTGGATGGGTACGGCCTTAACCTGGGGCGCCGTATATGCCGGCACCACCGGCATGCTGGTACGTTGGCGCGAGGGCCATTTGCTGGGCCCCGACATCGGCCATATTCCGGTCAGCAATCTCTACGAAGTCTTCGTGCTGTTTGCCATTATCACGGCGCTGTTCTACCTGTACTACGAACGTCGCTACGCCACGCGCGCGCTGGGCGGCTTTGTGCTGCTGGTGGTCACATCATCGGTTATTTTCCTGCTGTGGTACACCTTCACGCGGGACGCCTTCGAAATCCAGCCTCTGGTGCCAGCACTTAAAAGCTGGTGGATGAAAATCCACGTGCCGGCCAACTTCATCGGGTACGGCACCTTCTCGCTGGCTGCCATGGTGGGCTTTGCGTATCTGGTCAAAGAGCACGGCGAAACCAAGTCGCGTAAAAAGCTCATTCCGCTGTTTTTGCTGGGCGCCATTCTGTGCGCCGAGCCGCTCATGTTCGGTTCGCGCGAACTGTCGCCCACCTGGATGCTTTACTTCGGTTTGGGCGCGGTCATCGTCGGCACTATCCTGGCGTTTCGCGGGCCCATCGCCAAAAGCCTGCCCTCGCTCGAGATCCTCGACGACATCATGTACCGGGCCATTGCCATTGGCTTTGCGTTCTTTACCGTCGCCACCATTTTGGGGGCGCTGTGGGCAGCCGACGCATGGGGCACCTACTGGCAATGGGACCCTAAAGAAACCTGGGCGCTTATTGTGTGGCTTAACTATGCCGCCTGGCTACATATGCGGCTCATGAAGGGCCTGCGCGGCGCTATGGCCGCCTACTGGGCGCTGGTTGGCCTGGTCATCACCAGCTTTGCCTTCCTGGGCGTCAACATGTTCCTGTCGGGGCTGCACTCGTACGGCGAGCTCTAAGGCATCGAAAGCCGGCGTCTGCATACGCCGGCGTACTTCACGCGCATAAACAAAAAGCCGGGGTATTCCCGGCCATCCTGTTTCCTTTACCTTTCGAGCATTCGTGCAGTGTAGCCCCCGTCTTACAGGGTTCGACTGGAATCGTCTGGGTTGGGCTGCACATAGTAGCCCACAAACTGCCGCGTTTTGTGATCATCGATAAAGCCGGCACTGCTGGAAGCATGAGGAATCAAGTCGGGCGACTGCGGCTGCGAAATGACATAACCCTGCACGTAATCGACACCCAGGTCTTTCAGGGTACGCAGGGTAGGGATATCTTCCGCCCATTCGGCAATGGTGAACATGTTCAGGCTTTGCGCCAGCGTCACAATGGCGCGCACAATGGCTACATCGGTGGGGTGGTCATTCATGCTGCGAATAAACGCACCATCGATCTTCAATGCATTGGCCGGCAATTGCTTAAGGTATGCAAACGACGTGTAGCCGGCGCCAAAGTCGTCTAGCGCCACACGCGCCCCCAGGCTTTGCAAACGCGTAATAAAACTGCGCGTACTGGCCAAATCGTGCAACGCCACCGTTTCGGTAATTTCTACCAGCAGCTTGCGGGCCACATGAGCGTAACGCTCGAACGTGGCAAAAAACTCTTCAACAAAGGGCTCGTCATTTAACGACATGCCGCTTAAATTGACGCAAACAAACGCCGTGTTGTCGAGCTTGCCCGCGTTTTCGTCGAGCCAGCTTAATGTTGTGTTGACCACCCAGCGGTCAATCTGGCTCATGACACCGCTTTCTTCGGCCGCCGCAATAATTTTGCCGGTGGGCACCAACCTGCCATTGCGATCGTGCTTGCGCAACAAAACTTCGAAATTCAGCGAGCTAAAAGGGTCGCTTAACGACATGATAGGCTGCATCACCAGTGACAGGCCGTCGGGCGAGAACCCGCTGTTGAATTCGCGCAGCAACCGCAGCTCCTGGCCTTGCTCGGCCAACTGGCGGGCATCGTGGCGCTGTACCATCACCTGGCCCGTTTGCGACGTGCGCGCCATGCGAGCGGCGCGCTTGGCCACCACAATCGCATCTTCGGGCTCAAGATGGGCGTGCTCAAGCTCGACCAGACCCATAGAACACTTGAACTTGAAAGGTGCACCGCCAATCATCAGTGGGCGCACCAGCAAATCGTCGATGATTTTCTGGGCCAGCTCACGGGCCTTTTCGAGCGTGACATTGGTAAAGAACAACAAAAATTCGGAGCCGGTCAGCCGGCCCATCTGACCATTCAGACCTAATATTTCTTTGACGCGCTCGCAGATTTGCCGCAGTACATCGTCGCCCACAGCTTTACCGTAAAGGTTGTTGACGGTTTTTAAAGAGTTGAGCTCGAGGTAACCCAATTTGTAGGTCTCGCACTCTGCCATGCGTTCAAGGCTTGCACGCAACTCGGCGTCGATGCCCTGATGGTTCAGCGTATCGGTGAGCGGGTCGCGATTGGCCTGCATGCGCAGTTGTGAAATCGCATCGGCGTGGCCGGTGATATCTTGCAGCGAACCTTCGATCTGGTCGTTCTCCAGCACTGCCTTAACCCGATACGAACTGCGCTTCTGGTCGGGCGACTGGCGCAGATTCTGCATTTCAAGCTCAACCTCGCCATCGCGCTCCAGGTGATCGACCAGCTTGATCCAGGCCTGACGGCCGAAGTGGTTTTCCCATAAGGCATGCTCGCCTTCAAGGTTGGCCACCCCCAACATAGACAGCAGCGCCGGGTTGGCCCGCGTCAGGGCGCCGTTCATGGAAAGGGTGAACAAGCCCACCGGGGCGACGTTGTACACGCGGCTAAGTTCGGCCTGCGCCTTGATGCGATGATGACGCTCTTTGCGTTCGCTATTGGCAATCACCAGCGCAATCAGCAAACTGGACACAAACGCCGCCGCAATGTGCATGACAGTGTCGTCGAACAGCTGGATATGCAGGGCCGAGGCAAACAGGCCCATGGCCCCAGAACCAATGGCAATAACTACAGCCAGGGTCACGCTATACCAAACGGCCTCGATGGCGCGCGTTAAACGAATGACCTGAACCAGCAAAAACACGACCAAGGCAATAGAGGCGCCCACCACGGCCCACATAACGGACAAAAACTGATCGTAAGGCAACGCCAATGCGGCTACCAGCAACACCACGCCCGAGAAACGGCCCACGGCCTGCAACCGGGCATAGCCAATTTGGGCCAGTTCGGCGCGGAACAGTTGCGTGAACAGCGCATAAGTGAGGATGTAATACAGCGCAATGGTGACCGAGCGCATTAACGGCACCAGCGTGAGGGGTACCGCCTGGCCCAGCCAGAGCGTATCCCAGCCCATGGACAATGCCGTCAGCCGCAAATTGCCGACCAGCCAACCCGCAAACAGCACATACAGCCATTTACGGCTGGCTGCAGCCACTAGCAATAAGGCCAACGATAGCGCCAGCACTACGCCTTCGAGCATGGGGATGGCCTGAAACGCGCCCGAGGCAAAATAACTGACCCGCCCCCAGTAGATGAGCGTACCCAGCGCAAACAGCACCACCACAAAGGGGACGGTGTACGCGGCAAACGCACTCAGCAGGCGATCGAGGCCGACCTCGGTTGACTTAGCCTGCGTTTGGTCTTGCGCTGGTTTCATGCCGCTCAAAATACAACCATCCTGCTCCCCGAGCTTGCTGCGTTAATCGAGTACGACTTCATGTTCAAAAAGGCTTTCGAGCTTCTCGCGTGGGCGCACCACAGTAACGGTATCGTTATCGACCATGACCTCGGCCGCGCGCGGACGGGTATTGTATTGACTGGCCATGGTAAAGGCATAGGCCCCTGCGGACATAATTGCCAGCACGTCGCCCTGCGCCAGGGCCAGGCTACGGTTGCGGGCCAGCCAGTCACCGCTTTCGCAAATGGGGCCAACAATATCGTAGGTTTGCACTTGCCCGCCAACCGGCGTCACGACCTGTTCAACACTGTGCCACGCATCGTAAAGCGTAGGGCGGATCAGATCGTTCATGGCTGCATCGACAATAGCGAAGTTTTTAGCATCGGTATGTTTCAGATATTCGATGCGTGTGAGTAACACACCCGCATTGCCCACCAGCGAACGCCCCGGTTCGAGCACAATTTGCAAATGCCCGAAACCTTGCGCATCGAGCTTCTCGAATACTTTGTCGAGCAACATTTTGGGCGTCAGCGGCGTTTCGTCGGTGTAACGAATACCAATGCCACCGCCCAGGTCGAGGTGACGGATATTAACCCCCAGGCCTGCCAAATGCTTGATAAGCACCAGCAATTTATCGAGCGCATCAAGATAAGGACTGACTTCGGTGATTTGCGAGCCGATATGGCAATCGACCCCGACAATGTCGAGGCTGCCGTACTGCTTGGCACGCTGATACACGCCGGGAGCGTCTTCGATGGCAATGCCGAACTTGTTTTCTTTCAGGCCGGTAGAAATATAAGGGTGGGTCTGGGCGTCGACATCGGGATTGACGCGCAACGAGACCGGCGCCACCTTGCCCATGTCTTGGGCCACCTGGGCCAGGCGCTCGAGTTCGGGCTCGGACTCGACGTTAAAACACTTTACGCCGGCCTTAAGCGCGGCGCGCATTTCCCATTCTTGCTTGCCGACCCCCGAAAACACCACTTTGCCGGCATCGCCGCCAATGGCCAGCACGCGCGCCAGTTCGCCGCCCGACACGATATCGAAGCCAGACCCAAGCTTGCGAAACTCGTTTAAAACAGCCAGGTTGGAGTTGGCTTTCATGCCATAACACACCAGCACGTTGCGGCCAGTAGCCGCTTGCTGATACGCCCCCCAGGCATCGTGCAGCGCCTTTTTTGAATAGACGTACAGCGGGGTGCCGAAGCGCTCTGCCAGTGTGGTCAGGGGAACGTTCTCGGCGTGAAGCACACCCTGATGAAACGCAAAATGGGGGGATACGGTCATTGTGAAGCTTTTATTACAATTAACAAAAAACAGCGTCTAATCATATCAATGATCAGACGCCGGTAGGGGTTTTAACATACGAGGGTTAACGCGATGTTGCAGGCCCTTCAGACATGTTTTGAGGGGCCGGTGGCGGTTGCGTCAGCGCCGGGTCGGGGGCCTCGGGGGGCGGCATATAAAGCGCCCCTTTGTATCCACAGGCAGCCAACGTCAAAAACATGGCCATGCTGGCTACAATGCGGGTAACCGATGCCGCGGTTGTCGATATACAAGTCGCGCGCATAAATTCATACTCCAAAAGCTTTGCAGGTAGCCATTATGACCGAAACAGAATTTCTTGCACGCAGTGAAGCCATCCTGGACCACCTCGAAAGCCAGTCTGACGACTGGGTGTCGCTTTACGACATCGACGTCGAGGCCAACCGCAGCGGCAACGTGTTAACGCTGATTTTTGACAACAGCATTCATGTGGTCATCAACAGCCAGGCACCCATGCAAGAAATGTGGGTAGCAGCGCGCAGCGGAGGCTTTCATTACCGTTTCGATGGCGCGCATTGGGTCGATACCCGCGGCGGCCCGAACATGGCCGAAGCGCTTTCGCAAATTTGCACCGAAGCCTGTGGCGGGCACCCTATTAAAGTGGTGGTGTAACCGGCCAAACCGCCAGGGCGACCCCAGGCAAGCCGTGCACTTCAGTGCGCAGGCCCACGGCCGCACGCCGCAGTGCGGCCCCGCGGGGCGGCTAGAACTGCACCCGCTGGGGCTGTGCGGCTTCGGGCGCGGGGCCATACGATGGCCGGCCACCGCCCAACTGGTCTAATAAGGCACCAATACCGTCAGACCCGACCGGCGCGGCCCCGCTTGGCGTAGCACCTTGTGGAATCTGGCCATTCAGCATGAGCTCTTCGGGCGATGGCAAGCCAACGCGCGCCACGGCCTTGCCCGGCGGGAATTCGGCAAAGTAGAAATCACCGCCTTCGCGCATCAAGCCCTCGGGCAACGGGCCTGGCTCGGCCACGGGCTGGTCTTTAAGCGCGACACGCATGTAGTCGAGCCAGATCGGCAACGACGCGCCGCCACCGGTTTCGCGTGAACCCAACGAACGCGGCTGATCGAAGCCCATCCAGGCAACGCCCACAATTTTTGGCGTGAAGCCAGCAAACCAGGCGTCGTGAGAGTCGTTGGTCGTACCGGTTTTACCGCCGACATCGGGGCGTTTCAGGTCGCGCGCCAAACGCGCTGCGGTGCCCTGGCGGGCAATGCCGCGCATGATGTCGTTCATGACGTAGGCCGTACGGGGGTCGATGACGCGTGCGGCCGCGTCTCCGGCCACCACAGGCTTGGCCTGCATAATGACCTTGCCATCGGCATCGGTCACGCGGTCGATGAGGTAGGGCGGCACCCGATAGCCCCCGTTGGCAAACACCGAATAGCCGCCGGCCAGCTGCAACGGCGTTACGCCACCGGCCCCCAGGGCCAGGGGCAATACTGCGGGGTTACGCGCGCGTTCGAAACCAAAGCGGGTGATGTAGTCTTGCACGTACTGCGGGCCAACCGCTTGCATGATGCGGATAGACACCATGTTTTTGGATTTGTACAAACCCTCGCGCAGGGTCAGCATGGGCTCGTAGGTATTGCCGTAATTTTTAGGCTCCCAGGCTTTCGAGCCGGTTTGCTCGGCCGTTAAACGGAAGGGCTCGTCGGACACCTGGGTGGCGGGCGTCATGCCGCGCTCGAGCGCGCTGGCATAGATAAACGGCTTGAAGGCCGACCCGGGCTGACGCCAGGCCTGTGTCACCCGGTTGAACTGCTCTTCGAAGTCGAACCCGCCCACCATGGCCCTGATGGCGCCATCTTGCGGGCGCAACGCCACAAAAGCCGCCTGCACCGAGGGGCGGTTTAACAGTTCCCAGGTGTCGCCATTTTTACGGATATACACCACCGACCCGCGAGAAATACGGACATCGGCCTTGGCATTTTTAACGAGGCCCCGTGCCACCACCTTGAGGGCCGACTTATCGGTGATTTCGACGATTTGTTCAGGGCTACGCGCCACGACGACCTTGTCTGGCGCGGCAGACAACACCAGACCCACCAGCAAATCATCACTGTCGCGGTATTTATCCTGGATTTTTTCAAGCACAGCGTCGAACTGCTCGGCATTGTTTTCTATACCGTCGGGCAAGTCGATGGTTTCTTCGGGCCCGGGGTAAGGCGCACGGCGGGTGTAGTCGAGAATGCCGTTGCGTACGGCCTCGTAGGCTTGCTGCTGCTCTTTTGAGTCGATGGTCGTGTAGATGTTGAACCCACGCGAATAGATGTTGTCTTGGTAAACCGTAAACAACAACTGACGCGCCAGCTCGGCCGCGTATTCGGCATGAATGGCATAACCACCCGCCGGCGTGCCCGGCGCCGACTTGAGCACAATGGGCTGGTCAGCGGCCTGCTGATATTCTTCGGGGGTGATGTAGCCCAGGTCGCGCATACGGCCCAGCACATACATTTGGCGTGATTTGGCACGCGACATATTGGCAATAGGGTTAAACCGCGATGGCGCCTTCGGGATACCGGCCAGCATGGCGGCTTCGGCCAGCGTGATGTCGGGCAGCGGCTTGCCAAAATACGTGCGCGATGCCGCCGCAAACCCGTACGAACGATGCCCCAGGTAAATCTGGTTCATGTACAAATCGAGGATCTCGTTTTTAGATAACGTGGCTTCGATTTTGAACGTCAGCAACAGCTCGTAGAACTTGCGGGTGTAGGTTTTTTCGGAAGACAAATAGAAGTTGCGCGCCACCTGCATGGTAATGGTGCTGGCGCCTTGCGTTTTGGCCATGTTGACCAAATTGGCCAGTGCAGCGCGCCCGACGCCCATCCAGTCGATACCGCTGTGCTGGTAAAAGCGGTCGTCTTCGGCCGCCAAAATGGCTGACTTCATGACATCGGGGATCTCGTTGAACCGCAGCACGTTGCGCCGCTCTTCGCCGAATTCGCCGATCAGGACCTTGTCGGCCGTGTAGATGCGCAGGGGCACGCGCGGCCGGTAATCGATCATGGCCGACAAGTCG
Source organism: Pusillimonas minor (assembly GCF_014237865.1). Lineage (GTDB taxonomy): Bacteria > Pseudomonadota > Gammaproteobacteria > Burkholderiales > Burkholderiaceae_B > Neopusillimonas > Neopusillimonas minor. The sequence continues at coordinate 394,782 of NZ_JACJUU010000002.1, read as the reverse complement.
GGCAGGTTGGGCCAGGCCAGTGCCAACGCCAACGACCCCAACAGTGCGCCACACAAGCCCAGGCCGGCAAAAAACACGGCCGTTTTTATCAGAAAACGCCGGACCCAATGATTTGATTCGGGGGCCGCGTTTTTGGAAGATTTTGCAGATGAACTCATTTAAGGGCGATTTTAAGTCGGGGATGAATCAGACTATGATGGGTGCTTCAGGTTTATGTAACAGTTTAATGCAGCACCCGCGACCACTGGCCCGTTGGCTAGTGGGATAATACACAAATGAACGACACGACACGCAACCTTGCCGAACCCTGCGTGGCGGCTTTGCCGCACAACCACCCCATTTTTTTGGTGGGCATGATGGGCGCCGGCAAAACAACCATTGGGCGCAGCCTGGCCAAAATGCTGGGCCGCGAATTTATCGACCTTGACCAAGCCATCGAAGCCCGCTGCGGCGTGCCGGTTTCACATATCTTTGAGGTCGAAGGCGAAGAAGGGTTCCGTAAACGCGAAACCCTGATGCTCGACGAATACTCTCGGCAGCCGGGTATTGTACTGGCCACAGGCGGTGGTGCGGTGCTTGCGGCGCAAAATCGACACATGCTGGCCGAGCGCGGTGTGGTTGTTTACTTACGCGCCTCCGACGACGAGCTCTATCGTCGTGTCGCCAAAGACCGCAATCGCCCGCTGTTGCAAACCGCCAATCCGCGTGCCCGCGTCACCGAACTGCTTGCCCAGCGCGCACCGCTCTACGAAGAAGTCGCCCACGTGGCGTTCGACACGGGCAGCATGCCCATTGCCCAGGCCGCCGGTGCGCTGGTTCAATTGCTTAAATCAACTACTGTTCCATCATGACCACAACTGTCAACGTTGCCACACCCGGTGGGCATTATCCTATCCATATCGGCACCGGTCGCCTCGACCACCTTCACGAAAGCGTGCCCGCCGATGTCACCGCCATCGCACTTGTCACCAACCCCACGGTGGGCGACCTGTACGCCAAAAGGGCGATCGCCGCTTTGCAAAAATCAGGCAAAACCGTCATTACCATTACGCTTCCCGACGGCGAAACCTACAAAGACTGGCAAACACTTAATCTCATTTTTGATGGCTTGTTACAAAACCGCCTCGATCGCAAATGTCTGCTGGTCGCCTTGGGCGGCGGCGTTATCGGCGATATGGTCGGCTTTGCCGCATCCGCCTATATGCGCGGCGTGCGATTTTTGCAGGTGCCCACCACGGTGCTGTCGCAGGTCGACTCATCCGTCGGCGGCAAAACGGCCATCAATCACCCGCTGGGTAAAAACATGATCGGCGCGTTTTACCAACCCATCGCGGTCGAAATCGACATCGATGTTCTGCACACGCTGCCCGAACGCGAAATCTCCGCCGGCCTGGCCGAGGTCATCAAGTATGGTTTGATTATCGACGCCGCCTTTTTCGATTGGTGCGAAGCCAACGTCGCGGCATTGCGCGCCCTGGATCCCGACGCCATTCGCTACGCCATCCAGCGTTCGTGCGAACTTAAGGCCTATGTGGTCGGCCAGGACGAACGCGAATCGGGCCTTCGCGCCATACTTAACTTTGGCCACACCTTTGGGCACGCCATTGAGGCCGGCATGGGGTACGGCGAATGGTTGCACGGCGAAGCCGTGGGCTGTGGCATGGTACAGGCGGGTGCCTTGTCTGCCGCCACCACCGGGCTCGATGCCGACAGCGTCAAGCGTATTCACGACCTGGTACAGGCCATTGGCTGCCCGGTCGTTCCGCCCAACCTGGGTACCGAACGCTGGGTTGAACTGATGCAAGTAGACAAAAAAACCGAGGGGGGCCACCTGCGCTTCGTGCTTCTGCCTAAAATAGGCCAGGCCGTTGTACAAGGCGCCCCCCTTAATGTGGTGCGCGACGTCTTGCATAAAACGGCGGTACCGGTTTTATAAGGAGCTTGAATGGCGGTGTTGGCCCCGTATGCATGTCGTCCAGAACAGTCCCGGGGCCGGGTTCATCCCGAAGCACCGCCTGCGGGCCGCACCGAGTTTCAACGCGACCGCGACCGCATCATTCATTGCAATGCCTTCAGGCTGCTCGAGTACAAAACCCAGGTCTTCATCAACCACGAGGGCGACCTGTTCCGTACGCGCTTAACGCATAGTATCGAGGTCGCGCAAATTGCCCGCAGCCTGGCCCGCAACCTGGGCCTGCACGAAGACCTGACCGAGGCCATTTCGTTGGCCCACGACCTGGGCCACACCCCATTTGGCCATGCCGGCCAAGACGAGCTTAATGCCTGCATGCGCGAACTGGCGCCCAGCGCCGGCGGCTTCGAGCACAACCTGCAAAGCCTGCGCGTGGTCGACACCCTTGAAGAACGTTATGCGGCGTTCAATGGCCTGAACCTTTGTTTTGAAACCCGTGAAGGCATACTTAAACATTGCTCGTTAAAGCATGCGCGGCAACTGGGCGCCATTGGCGAACGCTTTGTGCTGCGGCAGCAACCCTCTTTAGAGGCGCAAATTGCCAACCTGGCCGATGAAATCGCCTATAACAACCACGACATCGACGATGGCCTGCGCTCGGGGTTAATCACCATCGAACAACTGCAAATGCTGGAAATCTTCGCCACGCATCATGCACAGGTCACGCGCCGCTACCGCAACCTTGACCGCAAACGTGTCATTGCCGAAACGATACGGGCAATGATCAACACGCTGATTATCGACCTGACCGACACTACGCAGGCCAACATCAGGCAGCACCAGCCCGACAGCCCCGATGCCGTCAGGCGCTGCCCGCCACTGGCGGCATTTTCACCCCCTGTGCGGGCGCAAGCCGACGCCCTGAAACGCTTCTTGCTTGAAAACCTGTACCGGCATCATCAGGTCATGCGTATGACAACCAAAGCGCGCCGTATTGTGCGCGAACTGTTCATGGCTTACCTGAACGAGCCGCGGCTGTTGTCAAAAGAGTACCGGCGCGATAACGACGCCGAGCAGGCGCGTGCGATTGCCGACTATATTGCCGGCATGACCGACCGCTACGCCATTAAAGAACACCGTGAGCTGTTCCAGATGAACGGCGCCCAGGTGTAAGCCCCGCAAGCCAACCAGCAAGCTCTGGTACACAGATAGGCAACAGCTAACTTACCCAGCCTCAGGCCACCAAAAACGCCCGGCCGGGTTGCGCCAGCCGGTTAGTTTTCTGCGGCCAAAGCCCGCTGCAACACTACCGCAAAATCAGGGGCTTTCATGAAGCCCACCACACGCTCGTCAGCCAATTGCTGGCCATTGGCCTTGAAAAACATGATGCCGGGCGGCCCAAACAAACTGAAGCGGCGCAACAGCGCACGATCGTCGTCGGTATTTTTGGTGACATCGGCCTGAACCAGCACAAACTGTTGCATCAGGCCCGCAACGGTGGGGTCGGTAAAGGTGAACCGCTCCATTTCAATGCACGACACACACCAGTCGGCGTAAAAATCAAGCAACACCGGGCGATTGCTGTTAGCCAGCAGGTGATCGAGCTCTTGTACCGAAGCCACCTTGACGAACTGCGACTTAATATTTGCCGGCCCCGGCCCGGCCAGCGTTTGCCCGTTTGACGACGCATTGCCCAACGCCGGCACACCACCTGTTAAACCCGTGTTTGCTGCCGGCCCTGAAGCCTGCTGCGCCGCCAGGCCCGGCAAAGGTTGAAGCACACTGTAAGTGCCACTCGCGACACCCACCAGCATCAAGACCGCCCATACCGCCAGCACTGCACCGCAGGCCTTGCGCAAATACGCCCAGACGCCGGCGTCAACCCGACGGAACATACCCAGAAGAACGGCCGTCCACATCGCCAGGACGACCCAGCCCAAGACCATCGCGATATCGGGCAATACCGGGTTCAGCATCCACCAGGCGGTAGCCAGCAGCATGACGCCAAACGCCTGGCGCACACCTTCCATCCAGGGCCCGGCCTTAGGTAGCAGGGCCCCCGAGCCGGCGCCCAGCACCAGCAACAACAGGCCCTGACCCCAAGCCAGTGCAAACAAGGCGCTGCCGCCCAATATCCAGTCGCCCGTTTGCGAAATGAACAACAGCACGCCAGCCAACGGAGCCGCCACACACGGCCCGACAATGAGCGCCGACAACAGGCCCATGACGAATGCGCCGCTGTAGTGGCCGCCTGGTATACGCGACAACCGTTCGCTGAGCGCTGATTGCCATTGCGAGGGCGCCTGAAAGTTATAGACATTGAACATGGCCAAGGCGAGCAACGCCAGCAACAAGGCAAAGGCCGACAACACCCATGGCGTTTGCAGCCAGGCCGCCAGGCCGGCACCGACCAGGCCCGCCGCCACACCCATGGCGGTATAAAGCAGCGATACCCCCAGCAAATACACGGCAGCCAGCGACAGACCACGCCAACGCCCCGGTGGTGCGCCCGTGCCCTGACTGCCGGCAATAACCGCCAGCACAATGGGCACCATGGGCAATACACAAGGCGTAAAGGTCAGCAGTACACCCAGCACCAACGCCAGGGCAATAATCGTGACCGCATCGGCCTGCGCCAGGTACCCCGCCAGGCCCATATCGGTGGACTGTAGGGCAGCCGCAAACGTGGTTTTGTCGGCAGGGTTGACGATGGTCGACAACGGCTCGGGGACGACGTCTGTCGCACCCGGGCCCGATACGGTGTAGCCATTAGCACCGGGCGAAAGCGTAAGGGATTTGGTGATGGGCGGGTAGCACAAGCCGGCGTCGGCACACCCCTGGCTGGTGATGTCTAGCGTTTGAGGCGCCGAAGCGCCGGGCTTGAGCGGCACGACCAGCGTGACCTGCCGGTAATAGACCTCGAGATCTTCGCCAAACGTTTCATCGAACTTCACCAGCCCCGGCGGGAAGGCCACGGCCCCGACCAGATCGGGGTCGGGCTGGCTGGCCAGCGTAAACCGCGTCCGGTACATATAGTATTCGGGGGCAATTTTGTAATGTATGCGTAGTTCGTGCGGGCCGCTCATGGCTGCCGACATGACGAAGGCTACATCGGGATCAAGAAAGTCTTCTTGTGCGTTTGCGGGCGTAATGACCATGTGGCCAACCGCCGCCAGCAACCCGATGAACAGTAGCAATAACCGGGCGTAAAACCTGTGCAACATGAGGTGTCCTGCAGTTATGAATCGATAGGGCGCGTTTGCGCACGCACCCAGTCAATATAAGCTTCGTGACCGCCGATGACGGGCAAAACCAGCACTTCAGGCACCTGGTAGGGGTGCAACTCACGAATTTTTTGTATGACGTCGGGAACACGCGCCTGCGTTGTTTTTATGGTGAGAGGGGTCTCTTCGGTACCCTCGAGCACCCCTTGCCACATATACATGGACAACCCAGGCGCGCCAAGGTTCACGCAGGCGGCCAAGCCGTCTTCAACCAGATAATGGGCAATGCGCTTGGCCAGCAGGGTGTCGGGGGCGTTGGTAAGAATCACAACCAGGTCGGTATTCATGGGCGCTCGCTACGCAGCCCGTGGGCTACGGGCAACGCAGTCAAGTTTAACCCAGGCCCGACGCGCTCACCCCGGGCCTGGCGGGGTGCTACCCCTGCCTTACCCTTAAAAACGCATCGACGCCGTCAAGCTGACGGTGCGCGGGTCACCCGCTTTGATGTAGTTTTCGTACTGGTACATCCAGTATTTGCGGTTGGTCAGATTATCGACGGCAAGCCGGAACGTCGTGTCGTAACCCTGGATACGCGTCTCGTAGCTGGCGCCAACATTTACCAAGGTGTAGGCATCGACCGACAGGTTGTTTGAAGGCCGCAGGGGGCTGCTGCCGGTGTATTTGGCATCAACCGTCAGGCGCAGCCCCGGCACTTGCGGCACCTGATACGCAATTTGTGCGGCGGCCACAAAGCGAGGCGCCCCAACCACACGCTGGCCAATATTATTCAGGCCCTTGGTGTATTCGGCGTTCAGCCACATCAGGTTGGTGCCAATGGTCCAGTGACGCGCCAGCGTTTTGGTCGCACCCAGCTCAATACCCTGGTAAACCGACTCACCGTCTTGTACCAACCGGTTCCCGCTATCTGTAAACTGTGCGGCCTTTTCGATACGGAACAACGCCGCCGTTGCGGCCCAGTCGTCGTGATCGGCCTTTACGCCCACTTCGTACTGACGGCTTTTTAGCGGGTCGAGCAATTCGCCGGTATTGGCATATCCCGTACCTACCTGCGTGCCCGGCTCTAGCGCCTCGATGTAGCTGGCATAGGCCATGGTTTGCGGCGTTATTTTGTACATGACCGCCAACGTGGGGGTCAGTACACCGGTCTTGCGGTAGTTCGAGCTGACCCGTCCGTTTGTCCCGTAACCGACCTGATCATAGTTGGTGTAGCGCAGCCCGGCCAATACCGACCAGCGGTCGGATAAGGTCAGCGTATCGCTGACGAACAACGACTTCTGTGTAATGACGCCGGCCCGGTACATGTTCAGGCTGCCCATGGTGCCGCTCGTGTAATAAGCGTTGTTGTTTTGAGTCCATAACGAACCCGTACCAATTTTGCTGTACACACCCGACCCGGCATAGTCGTTCTTTTGCTCTTGCCAGCTCACCCCTGCCGTCAAGTCGTGGCTGATGCCGCCAGTGCTAACGCGACCCGACACCGACCCCTGCCAGTTGTTGAAGGTGTAATGTTCGCCATAGTCAGATCGGTAGTCGTCGTAGTTGCCGGCCTGGTCACGCAAAAACAGCACCGCCTCGGCGCGCCGCGTACGTGTTTTGGCATAGCTGTAATCGACGCGTGCCGTCCAGTCAGACGCCAGTGCGTATTCCAGCCCCGTCGCGTAATACTGAAACTCGTTGTCCAGGTATGTGCCCGGGCCAACCAGTCGATTGTCGTCAGCCCTCACAGGCGACGGCAAGCTGTCGCCGGCATAACTGCTTAAACGGATGGTGGGGTCGGCGTCGTTGGCCTTGCGACGCTGATACATAGCCTGGAAGTCCCAGGTCAGCCGGTCGGTAAGCCGCGCATCAAGCGCCAGCGACACGGCTTTTTTGTTTACGGCGCCTTTGTTGTAGGTTTCTCCGTCTTCGTGGGTGGCGGCTATACGGTAGCCAAAGGTATCGCCCTCGCCAGCGCGCCCACCTATATCAAACGTTTGACGCCATAACGACTGGGTTCGATAGCCCAGGCTGACTTCGCGGACATCGCCCTGAACGGGTGGCTTTTTGGTCACAAAGTTGATCAGCCCACCCGGCGCACTATAGCCAAACAAAAACCCGCTGGCCCCCTTGAACAACTGAACCTGGTCGAGCAGCTCGTAAGGCAGGGTGGTGGCATAGCTCATGAAGGGCTTGCCGTCGATCTTGTAGGCGTTCTGCCAGTCGATCGGCAAGCCGCGTATGGTGACATAGTTCGCCCAAGCGCCATTCTGACTGCTGTTGTCGGCCACTGAAGCGTCCAGCGCAAATACATCGCCCAGTTTGGTGGTTTGCCGCTGTGCCAGCATTTCGGCATTTACCACCGTTGTAGAAAACGGCGTTTCGAGCTGGGTTCGGTTGCCAAGGGCGCCGGCCGCCACGGGCGCGCCCAGCTGTTGCAGCGTGTTGTCGGGCGCAACGCCGCGTACCGTGACGCCGGGCAACTGGCGCACTGCATTGTCTGTCGCATCAGCCTGCTGGGCGGCCGCGACTTGCGCACCGCCCATCCCGATGACCATAGCCACAGGCACAACACGTGCAGATGTTTTGCAAAGCAGCCGACGCCGCCTTGAATACGTCTTTGTCATTTCAACCCCTATTGTTTGTTTTGTGTAGGCCTCCGATTTTATATCATTAATAAGAATGAGATCAATTCTCATTACATATTAAGCGTAGCGGCAGACTTGGTACCCCCTGGTCATTGGGGCCGTTCATCATTTATGCGTCTGACGCAACGGCAACAACGAGGCTTTTAAGCCGCCGGCCTCGCAAAAAAAACCCCGCTGCACTGCAGCGGGGCTTTAAACAGACAACACACACAACGGGGAATACCGCGCTATGTCGCGCCGGTATTTAGTTCATTTTGCACTCGGCGGCAAAGACGTCTTTTTGCATTTCGAGTACTTTACGGACAACTTTAGGTGCCAGCTCGCCCTTGTCGTTGCGAGCGATCTGGATCAGGTAGTAGTCTTGAATAGGATGATGGTTGGTGTCGTAAGCAAAATTGCCGCGAACCGACTGGAATTCGGCCTTGCGCATGGCATCGCGGAATGCGTCGGCTTTAGACATGTCGCCACCGTTGGCTTTAAGGCCAGCACCGATGGAATTTGCGGTGTCGTAGGCCAATGCCGCGTAGTGCGTTGGGGTACGGCCATATTCGGCTTCGAAGGCCTTGACGAATTCGGCATTGCCGGGGACGTCGAGGCTAGGCGCCCACAATGCAACGGTGTACAGGCCTTCGGCTGCATCGCCAGTGGCTTTAAGCATGCGCAAGTCCATCGAGAACACGGGCAGAACCATAGGAATGGTTTTGTTCAGGCCAGAGGCAGCATACTGTTTGGCAAAGTTAATACCCAGGCCACCGGGGTGGAACTGATAAATCGCGTCGGGTTTCATGTCGCGGATGCGCGCCATCTCGATGGAGAAGTCGGACTGATCGAGCTTGGTGTAGATTTCGGCAACGACTTCGCCTTTGAACTGGCGCTTGAAACCGGCAAGCGCATCGCGGCCGGCCTGGTAATTAGGTGCCAACAACACAACTTTTTTGTAGCCCAGCTCGTTGGCGGCAGCGCCACCGGCAGCATGAACGGCCGAGTTTTCGAACGAGGTTACGAAGTAGTTTTTATCGCAACGCGAGCCGGCGAAAGGCGACGGACCGGCGTTGGGGCTGACAAAGAAGCCGCCAGCGCCTGTAATAGAGGGCACGATTGCGGTAGAAACGTTAGAGAAAATAGGGCCCGAGAACAGGCGAATACCGTCAGCAACCATGCGGTCGACGATTTGCTTGCCGTTGGCCGGCTTAAGGCCGTCGTCTTCGGCAATAACATTAACCGCTACGCCACCCAACTTGCCGCCGCCTTGCTTGACCGCCAGGTTAAAGCCGTCGCGGGCGTCTTCACCCAGATAGCCCGCAGGGGTGCTAAGCGTGGTGATAAAACCGATACGAACCGGCTCTTGTGCCTGGGCGGATGCGCCCAACGCCATCATGGCCGAAGCCACACAACCTAATGCGAGTTTTTTCAGCATTTACTACTCCTTTGAAATTAATTTCAGTGAAGGGCGGCAAATTGTTATTGATGAAAATGTGCCACCCGTTCCATTCAATCTGAAACACCTGTGAAGCTTATTGGTTTTTATTTCTGACGACAACATGAATGGGGCAGGGTTTTCCCCGGAATCTTGAAAAAAAGTTGAAACTTGAACTACTTTTCATGGAAATTGTTCGACAATGACCCGAAAACGGCACCGTTTGGGGCTTACCAAGCAACGAAATTTAGACTTCAAATATTATTTCTGCGCATCACGTTATACAGCGCCGAACAAGCTCTTTATGTGTGCATCCCAATTTTTCTGGCCACATTGGGTCGTACATATTGGCTACGTCAGCTGCATCCGAACACCCGACGGCGTCTAGCCCCGTTCAATGCACGTTAGCTGCACACTCAGTCAGCCATAAAAAAACCCCGCTGCTTGTGGCAACGGGGTTTTAAAAATCGGCAGAATCAAAGCCCTGCCAGACTCGCATCAGCGCTTATTCAGCGTCTTCAGCCTGTTCGACTTGAGGACGATCGACCAGTTCCATGTAGGCCATGGGGGCGTTGTCACCCTGACGGAAACCCATTTTAAGAACACGGGTGTAACCACCGTTGCGCTCTTTGTAGCGGGGACCGATTTCGGCGAAAAGTTTGACGACGGCGTCGCGGTCACGCAGGCGGGCAAACGCAAGGCGCTTGTTAGCCAGTGTGGGCTCTTTACCCAAAGTGATCAGGGGTTCGACAACGCGGCGCAATTCTTTGGCTTTGGGCAACGTGGTTTTGATGGCTTCGTGAGTAATCAGCGAAACGGCCATGTTGCGGAACATTGCCAAACGGTGGCTGCTGGTGCGGTTAAGTTTACGTAATCCACTACGGTGACGCATGATATTTCCTTTGAATCTTGTGGCCCTGCACCGGCATTGCCGGCACATGGCACGGTTGAACAGCTCTTCTATCGGTAGTTAACCCGCGGGCTGTTGGTAAAAAAGCCCGGCAAACCCAATGCCTGCCGTGCAAAAACAATACACCAGATACTGCGCGACGCCTACCTGAAACGCAGGGGCCGCGCCGTACGCCGGTATTAAGGACGCTCGAGACCCAGGGGTGGCCAGCTTTCCAGCTTCATGCCCAGTGTCAGGCCGCGCGCAGCCAGTACTTCTTTGATTTCGTTAAGCGACTTACGGCCCAGGTTAGGCGTTTTAAGCAGCTCGTTTTCGGTGCGCTGGATAAGATCACCGATGTAGTAAATGTTTTCGGCTTTAAGGCAGTTGGCCGAGCGAACGGTAAGTTCGAGATCGTCGACCGGACGCAGCAAGACGGGGTCGATCTGTTCTTTGCTACCGCGTGTACCGGTGGCTTCGGTAGCGGCTTCGCCGGCGCCTTCAAGGGCGGCAAATACCGAGATCTGGTCCATAAGCAAACGAGCCGACTGACGTACCGCTTCTTCGGGCGAAATGACGCCGTTGGTCTGGATGTCGAGAATCAGCTTGTCAAGGTCGGTGCGCTGTTCGACACGGGCGCTTTCGACAGCATAGCTGACGCGGCGGATAGGGCTGAACGATGCGTCGAGAACAATGCGGCCGATCGTATGCTGGCGGTCTTCAGAAAGTGCACGTACGTTACCGGGTACATAGCCACGACCTTGCTCAACCTTGATCTGCATCTCGAGGACGCCTTCTTCGGTCAGGTTGGCGATGACGTGGTCGGGGTTGATGATCTCGACGTCATGGGGCAATTCGATGTCGCTGGCCAATACCGCACCGGCGCCTTGCTTGCGCAGCGTGAGGGTGACTTCTTCGCGGTTGTGCAGCTTGAACACCACGCCTTTCAGGTTCAGCAGAATGTCGACGACGTCTTCGCGCACGCCAGGCAAAGTGGAGTATTCGTGCACAACACCGGTAATTTGTACTTCGGTGGGGGCGTAGCCAACCATGGAAGACAGCAAAATACGGCGAAGGGCGTTACCCAGGGTATGACCATAACCGCGTTCGAAGGGCTCCATGATGACTTTGGCGTGGTTCTTGCCAACGGACTCGACTTCGATAGAACGGGGTTTAAGCAAAGCTTGTGACGACATAAAGGTTCCTTTTCAATACCCTCGGCTCGTTACACCGATAAGGCTGACGGACGTAGAAACGCCGGGTGCATTGACGATATGACACACGGCGCGGGAAAACACTGCAAAGCCCACTTTTCGGAAAAGACCAAAAAGTGGGCTGTTGTCTGAGACTGCAGACGGCAGATTAACGCGAATACAATTCAACAACCATCGACTCGTTGACGTCGCGGGCGACATCAGCGCGGTCGGGGGCTTGCTTGAACGTACCGGTCAGTTTGTTGGTGTCGACTTCAACCCACTGAGGGAAACCGATACCAGCAGCGAGATCGAGCGCTTCGCGGATACGACCTTGCGATTTGGCTATTTCGCGAACAGTAATGACGTCGCCAGCCTTGACGATCATGGAAGCGATGTCGGCTGTGCGGCCGTTCACTTCGATGGCGCGGTGGTTAACCAACTGACGTGCTTCAGCGCGTGTCGAGCCAAAGCCCATGCGGTATACCACGTTGTCGAGGCGCGATTCCAGCAACTGAATCAGGGTCTCGCCAGTGTTACCACGGCGACGCTCAGCTTCAGCGAAATACTTGCGGAATTGCTTCTCGAGAACGCCGTACATACGCTTGAGCTTTTGCTTTTCGCGCAGCTGCAGACCGTAGTCGGACGTACGAGCACCCGAAGTGCGGCCGTGTTGGCCAGGCTTCGATTCGATCTTGCATTTGGAATCGAGCGAGCGACGGGCGCTTTTCAGAAAGAGGTCGGTACCCTCGCGACGCGAGAGCTTGCATTTAGGTCCAATGTAACGTGCCATGATGCTTCCTATTAAATGCGACGGCGCTTGGGCGGACGGCAGCCATTGTGCGGAACGGGTGTGATATCGGAGATGCTGGTGATCTTGATACCCAGAGCGTTCAGCGCGCGCACCGACGATTCACGACCAGGACCAGGGCCCTTGATACGGACTTCAAGGTTCTTGATGCCGTATTCGAGGGCGGTACGGCCTGCCGACTCGGCAGCCACCTGTGCGGCGAACGGGGTCGATTTACGCGAACCCTTAAAGCCGGCACCACCCGATGTTGCCCACGACAGAGCGTTGCCCTGACGATCGGTGATCGTGATGATTGTGTTGTTGAAAGAAGCGTGAACGTGCGCAATGCCGTCCGACACGACCTTCTTGATTTTTTTGCGTACGCGCGAAGCGCCGCTATTTGCTTTCGCCATCTTCTAGTCCTCGATTATTTCTTCAGGGAAGCAGCTGCGCGACGCGGCCCTTTACGGGTACGTGCGTTGGTGCGGGTACGCTGACCACGCACTGGCAGACCACGCTTGTGGCGCAAGCCACGGTAGGTTCCCAGGTCGATCAGACGTTTGATAGAGAGTTGTACTTCACGACGCAGGTCGCCTTCGACCGTGAACGAGCCAACTTGTTCGCGAATACGCTCGAGCTCTTCATCGGTGAGGTCTTTCACTTTTTTCGAGTGCTCGATGCCGGACGCGTCACAAATTTGACGGGCACGGGTCGGGCCAATACCGAAAATTGCGGTAAGACCGATTACGGCGTGTTTGTGCGGCGGAATGTTGATGCCAGCAATACGGGCCATGACTGTTCCTTGTTAAATCTGTTACGTTTCGGCTTTAGCCTTGACGCTGCTTGTGACGGGGATCGGTGCAGATAACACGTACCACGCCGTGACGTTTGATAACTTTGCAATTACGGCAAATTCGTTTTACCGATGCCATTACTTTCATGGTTGACTCCTAGTTTCCTTAAGCCGGGCCGCTTATTTAGAGCGGAAAACAATTCTGGCACGCGACAGATCATAGGGCGTGAGCTCCACTGTGACCTTGTCACCCGGCAGAATCCGGATGTAATGCATGCGCATCTTGCCTGAAATATGGCCTAACACCACATGACCGTTTTCGAGCTTGACGCGAAAAGTTGCGTTGGGCAGGTTCTCGACTACTTCACCCTGCATCTGAATGACGTCATCTTTTGCCATTTCTGGTTACCGCATAGGTAGACCCGCGCCCTTGAAGTTGGCCTTCTTGAGCAGCGAATCGTACTGGTGGGACATCATGTAGGACTGAACCTGTGCCATGAAATCCATTGTCACCACCACAATAATCAAGAGGGAAGTGCCACCGAAGTAAAACGGGACATTCCAGCGCATCTGCATGAACTCGGGCAACAAGCACACGAGCGTAATGTAGATGGCACCAACCAGGGTAAGGCGCATCAGGATCTTGTCGATGTAACGCGCGGTTTGATCACCTGGACGGATACCTGGAATGAAGGCACCACTCTTTTTCAGGTTGTCTGCGGTCTCGCGGCTGTTAAACACCAGGGCCGTGTAGAAGAAGCAGAAGAAAATGATTAAAGCCGAGAACAGGGTAATGTAAAGCGGCTGCTGAGGCGACAGGGCGGCAGCCAGATCGCCCAACCAGCTCATGCTGGGGTTGGCCGAAAACCAGCTGGTTACCGTGGCGGGCAGCAAAATAAGCGACGAAGCGAAAATGGGAGGAATAACACCCGCCATGTTCAGCTTGAGCGGCAAATGCGAGCTTTGACCACCGTACACTTTATTGCCAACCTGGCGCTTGGCATAGTTGACCGTAATACGACGCTGTCCACGTTCGACGAAGACAACGAAGTAAGTAACGGCAACCGCCAGAACCAGAATAAACAGGGCCGACAGGATTGACATGGCGTCGGTACGTACCAGATCCATCAGACCCGACAATGCGCTGGGCAAGCCCGCCACAATACCGGCGAAAATCAGGATGGAAATACCGTTACCCAGACCGCGCTCGGTGATTTGCTCGCCCAGCCACATGACAAACATGGTGCCGGTAACCAGCGTTACCACCGCCGTAAAGCGAAACACCATACCCGGGTCGATGACCAGACCGGGCTGGGACTCGAGCGCAACCGCAATACCCACCGCCTGAACCAGTGCCAGAAGCACCGTGCCATAACGGGTATATTGGGTTATCTTGCGACGACCTGCCTCACCTTCTTTCTTGATGGCCTCGAGCGTAGGCACCACCGACGACATCAGCTGCATAATGATGGATGCAGAAATGTACGGCATGATCCCCAGCGCAAGCACCGAGAAACGTTCGAGGGCGCCACCCGAGAACATGTTGAACAAGCCCAAAATGCCGCCAGAATTAGACTGGAACATTTCGGCCAATGCGTCTGGGTTGATGCCCGGCACAGGCACATGCGTACCCAGCCGGTAAACCACCAGGGCGAGCAACAAGAACACGAGACGGCGTTTCAAGTCGCCGTAGCGTGGACCTGCTTTACTCTGTGCCTGAGCTTTAGCCACCCGTTACCCCTTTTATTCAGCCAGCGAACCGCCGGCCGCTTCGATAGCGGCACGAGCACCCACTGTCGCCGAAACGCCCTTGAGTGTGACTTTGCGGGAGAGTTCGCCCGACTTGATGACTTTGACGTAACGAACGCCTTGGCCAATCACACCAGCTTGCTTCAGAACCTGGACGTCGATGTCGTCGACGGGCAGGCTTTGCAGCTCGGACAAACGGACTTCGGCGTGCAGGTGACGGCCAAGCGGCGTGAAACCACGCTTGGGCAAACGACGGTACAAAGGCATTTGGCCGCCTTCGAAGCCGACTTTATGAAAGCCGCCCGAACGCGATTTTTGACCTTTGTGACCACGACCACCTGTTTTACCCAGGCCCGAGCCAATGCCACGGCCTACGCGGCGCTTGGCATGCTTGCTACCAGGAGCAGGTTGCAACGTATTCAATTGTGTTTCTGACATCTCGATTCCTTTCAGGCTTCCGAGACAGTCACGAGGTAATCCACTTTGCGGATCATCCCACGGACCTCGGGGGTGTCGACCAGCACGCTGCTGCTGTTGACACGACGCAGACCCAGGCCGCGAACGGTTTCGCGGTGAGACTGCTTGGTGCCAATAACCGAGCGCACGAGCGTTACTTTGATTTGTTTCTGTGTCGTCATGACTTACCCCAGAATATCTTCAACCGACTTGCCACGCTTGGCAGCGATGTCGGAAGGTGTCGAGCAGGCTTGCAGACCGTTCAACGTGGCGCGAACCAGGTTGTACGGGTTGCTGGAGCCGAGGCTCTTGGCCACAACGTTGCGAACACCCATCACTTCGAAGATAGCGCGCATTGGGCCGCCGGCGATAACACCGGTACCTTCTGCGGCAGGCGAAATGAGAACGGTAGACGCACCGTGCTTACCTACAACGGTGTGGTGCAAAGTGCCGTTTTTAAGCGGTACTTTGTACAGGCCGCGACGGGCCTGTTCCATAGCCTTTTGAACGGCAACGGGAACTTCGCGGGCTTTGCCCTTACCCATGCCGATGCGGCCATCGCCATCACCAACAACGGTCAGCGCTGCAAAGCTCATGGTGCGACCACCCTTGACCACTTTGCTGACGCGGTTGACCGCAATCATTTTTTCACGCATGCCGTCGTCATTTTCTTTGTCGGCGGTATGCTTGCCTTGTGCTTTAGCCATTTGACAATTCCTTGCTTAGAATTTCAGGCCGGCTTCACGCGCGGCGTCGGCCAACGCTTTGACGCGGCCATGATAACGGAAGCCCGAGCGGTCGAAAGCAACTTGTTCGATACCAGCTGCTTTTGCTTTCTCGGCGACACGCTTGCCCACCAGAGTGGCTGCTTCGACGTTGCCGCCGTTAGCCAGTTCTTTGCGGACTTCTGGTTCGAGCGTCGAGGCGCTGACCAGAACGCGGTCACCTTCCGGCGAAATAATGTTGGCGTAAATGTGCGAGTTCGAACGGTGCACCGCCAGGCGATTAACGCGCAGTTCGGCGATTTTCCGGCGAGTGGCAACCGCACGACGCAAACGGGAGATTCTTTTGTCCATAATTCTTCCTTGCCTACGCGCTTATTTCTTCTTGGCTTCTTTGAGGATGACTGTTTCATCCGAGTAACGCACGCCTTTGCCCTTGTAGGGTTCGGGTTCGCGATACGCACGGATTTCGGCAGCTACCTGGCCAACGACTTGTTTGTTTGCACCCTTGACCACGATTTCGGTCGGGGTCGGGCATTCGACTTTAATGCCTTCGGGTACTTCGTGAACGATGTCGTGCGAGAAACCGAGTTGCAGTTTGAGCGCGGTACCCTGAGCCTGGGCGCGGAAACCCACGCCAACCAGGTTCAGTTTGCGCTCGAAGCCGGTGCTCACGCCGGTAACCATGTTGGCCACCAGTGCGCGAACCGTACCCGACATTGCTTTGGCGTGACGCGAGTCGTTAGCCACTGCAAATGAAAGTTTGCCGTCTTCGAGTTCGACCTTGACGTCGCCGGTAAGGGCCTGGGACAGTGTGCCCAAAGGACCTTTAACGATGATTTGGTCGGGATTGATAGTTGTTTCAACGCCCTTAGGCAGCTGAACAGGATATTTTGCAATACGTGACATATGATTCCCCTTATGCTACGTAGCAAAGTACTTCGCCGCCAACGCCCGCAGCGCGTGCTTTGCGGTCGGTCATGACGCCACGGGGGGTCGAAACGATGGCAACGCCCAGGCCGTTCATGACCTGAGGAATTGCGCTGCGACCTTTGTAGATACGCAGACCGGGGCGCGATACGCGCTCGATGCGTTCGATAACCGGGCGACCGGCGTAGTATTTAAGGCCGATTTCGAGAACAGGCTTGGCCTGGTCACCGGTGACCTGGAAACTGTCGATGTAGCCTTCGTCTTTCAGCACGGCAGCAATAGCTACCTTCAGCTTCGAGGAGGGCATGGTTACCGACGTTTTGTTGACCATTTGCGCGTTACGAACGCGGGTCAACATGTCGGCGATGGGATCGCTCATGCTCATGGTGTTTTCTCCTACCAGCTAGCTTTAGTCATGCCAGGCACTTCGCCACGCAGCGCCATTTCGCGCAGCTTGTGACGGGTGAGCCCGAACTTGGCAAAAACACCACGAGGACGGCCAGTAACAACACAACGGTTGCGCTGACGACTCGGGCTCGAGTTGCGAGGAAGTTTTTGCAGTTGCAAACGTGCCTGATAGCGCTCTTCGTCAGTTTTCGACTGGTCGTCGATGATGGCTTTGAGTGCCGCACGCTTGGCAGCGAATTTTTCGGCCAGCTTGGCGCGTTTAATGTCGCGATTAATCAGTGAAAGTTTAGCCACGTCATCGCCCCTTAATTGCGGAACGGGAAGCTGAAGGCTGTAAGCAGCGCTTTGGCTTCGTCGTCAGTCTGGGCAGTAGTAGTGATGCTGATGTTCAGACCACGAACTGCGTCGATTTTGTCGTATTCGATTTCGGGGAAAATGATTTGCTCTTTCACCCCGACGTTGTAGTTACCCCGGCCGTCGAAGGCGCGACCCGAAATACCACGGAAGTCGCGTACGCGCGGCAAAGCCACGGTAACCAGACGATCGAGGAATTCGTACATGCGCTGACCACGCAGGGTGACCATGCAACCAATGGGGTAGTTTTCACGGATTTTGAAGCCCGCGATAGCCTTGCGTGTTTTGGTGACAACAGGCTTTTGACCGGCGATCTTGGTGAGATCGGCAACGGCGTTTTCAATAACCTTTTTGTCAGCCACAGCTTCCGAGACACCCATGTTCAGGGTAATCTTGGTGATGCGCGGCACTTCCATGATACTTTTGTAGCCAAATTTGGCCTGCAGGTCGGCTACGACCTTGCTACGGTAAAACTCTTGTAAACGAGCCATTTTGTCGCCCCTTACGCTTTAGCGCCAACGACAGCGCCGCTGGAACGAAAAATACGAACTTTGCGGCCATCGACTTCTTTGACACCCACGCGGTCGGCTTTGCCGGTCTCGGGGTTGAACAACGCAACATTCGAGATATGAATGGGCATGGTTTTGTCGATGATGCCACCCTGCGAACCCGCCATGGGGTTGGGTTTGACGTGTTTTTTAACAACATTGATGCCTTCGACCAGCACGTGGTCGGCATCGACGCGCTGCAGCACGGTGCCGCGGCGCTTTTTGTCGCGACCGGTCAACACAATGACTTCGTCGCCTTTACGGATCTTTTCCATGGTCGCTCCTTACAGCACTTCTGGGGCCAAGGACACGATCTTCATGAACTTCTCTGTACGCAATTCGCGCGTAACAGGTCCGAAGATGCGGGTGCCGATGGGTTCCAGTTTGGCATTGAGCAAAACTGCGGCGTTGCCGCCGAACTTGATCAACGAGCCGTCTTTACGGCGTACGCCTTTGGCAGTGCGAACTACCACAGCGTTGTAAATTTCGCCTTTTTTGACGCGTCCGCGCGGTGCGGCTTCTTTGACGCTAACTTTGATAACGTCGCCGATAGCGGCATAACGGCGCTTGGAGCCGCCCAACACCTTAATGCACATGACAGAGCGTGCACCTGTGTTATCGGCCACGTCCAGCGTGGTCTGCATTTGTATCATGATTTTTCCTGTGCCAACTTAGCCAAGCCTGCCTTACCAACCATTGGTAAAACGCCTGACCAGTTTTGGTCCCGTCAGGCTTGTTGCCAAGCCCTGGGTTGAAATCTGCCTAAATTGCCAAAGCTACCGGTTATTGCCATTTACCGTTTAAGGTAAACACCCAACTTCGCAGGCAGCTTTAAGCCTGGTACTACTAATGGGGGTTTGCCAGCCATTAGCCAGCAAGTTTTCTAGTATAAAACGCCTTGTCAATTAAAGCAAGACGTTTTATACGCAAGTTGTTGATATAAGCGCTAATTTGCAACAGCCTAGAAACGACCCGACAGCAGGCTGCCTGCGTTTTCTACTTTGCGCTCGAGGCCCAGGGCCTTAAGCATTTGGTAAACCGTGCTGATGGCGGCGGTGGTGACCGGCAGGCCCAGGCTGTTCTCGACTTGCTGTACCGACTGGAACGAGGGCATTTGCACGCAGGCCGACAACACGACGGCGTCGGCATTGGCGGTATTGACGCGTTTGATGTGCTCGGCAGGGGCCAGCGGGTTTTGACGGCCAACTTCGAGGTTGTCGGGGATTTCGAGCGAAACGGCGTCAAGCACTTCGATGCCTTCGCTTTCGATGTAATCGACCACGAGCTGAGTCAGGGGCTTCATGTAGGGCGTCAGGATAGAGACCTTTTTGGCGCCCATGGTGTGCAAGCCCTCGACCAAGGCACCGGCGCTGGAAATGACGGGCGCAGGATTGCCGTTGTCGACGGTAACCTGGTGCAGGCGCTTTTCCGATTCGCGGTGGTAGCCCTTGCCCATGCTCATGATGGCGACCAGGCAGGCGTAACCCAGCACGTCGACCTGCGCATCTGACAGCTCGAGCGCGCAACGGTCGGAGTCTTTGTCCATGGCGGCGAGTTCGTCTTTGGTCACTTTCTTCATGCGCATACGGCTTGAGTGGAACGTGAAGCGTTCTTCGGGGAACTGGGCCGCGCGGCTAAGCAACATGAGCGGGATCTCAGTTTCCATGGTGGTGTTGGAACTGGGGACGATTTGGCCAATACGATAAATGCGAGACATAAAACACACCTTTTAAATGAGTTAGCGCTAAGATAGTCGCTGATTTCTTCGACTAAAACCAATACAAATTTCGTCTTGAGAGTCAGGTTTGGGCTATAGGCCCGCCCCCGACCCCCACGCAAGGCCTTTGCACCTGCGCATGGAACTTCGACAACTTCGCTACTTTACGGCACTGGCCGAAGAGCTTAACTTTACCCGCGCCGCCGAACGCCTGCACATTTCGCAGCCGCCACTTAGCGCGCAAATTGCCCAGCTCGAGGCCGAGCTGGGCGTCAAGCTGTTCGACCGCAACAGCCGCAAGGTGTCGCTCACCGACGCCGGTGCGGCCTTTCTGCGCGACGTCCGGGTAATACAGGCCCGGCTGAAAGAAGCCACCCAACGTGTGCAAGATATCCATTCGGGGCTGGCCGGTCGCATCGAGATCGGGTTGTCGGGATCGCATTTTTTAGGGCCGTTACCCCAATGTATTGGCGAACTGGCCCACGCCTACCCCGACATCGATGTCGTACTGAACGAAATGGCCCCGAACGACCAGCTTGATGCCCTTCGGGAACAACGTATCGACATCAGCATCTCGAGGCAACACGTCGAAGACGACCTGCTGCGCAGCGAACCGTTATGGCCCGACCCGCTGTGGGTGGCGCTGCCGCAGGGCCATGCCCTGGGCAGGCAAGCCGTACTCACGCTCGACCAGCTGGCCACCGAGCGGTTCATCATGCTGCGTCGCGATACCTCGAAATTTGCACAACAAATATATAACGCCTGCCTTCAGCGGGGTTTCACCCCCAATGTCATTCACGCCGTGTCCGAAGTCCCCGCCCAGCTCAGCCTGGTCAGCGCCGGGCTGGGGGTGGCCATCGTACCCGGCTCAACCCGGCGCTATCGGGCCCAAACCCTCAGCTTTTGCCCCCTCGAAGACATCGGCATCCATACCCAGGTGCACGCGGTGGTTCGCAAAGCGCACCGCAAGTCGGCTATCGACACGGTCTTGCAGCAGCTTCAGTCATTTTCATCCGCCTCATGATACCGGGTGACATCGCGCACGCAATCCAGCGCGCGCTCGATGGTGTTCGGAAATATTTCGTCGTTTCGCCAGTACATCGACACCGAGCCAAAGCCTTGCAGCTCGACGGGCACAATTCGGATCAGGTTCAGGCGGGACAGCATTTGCGTCGAGCGATGCGATGCCGTGCCAATAACATCGCTATTGGTCAGCAAGGTAATGTTGGCGATAACTGAGTTGGACTCAATGTAATTTTTCGGCAGCTTTCTGCCGGCCGACGCCAGCGCGGCCTCGAGGGCGTTGCGCACGGGCGTTTCACGCGGCCAGACAATCCAGCGGTAACGCTCAACGTCTTCCCAACCAATCGATTTCTGGGCAAATAGGGGGTGGCCCGGCCGGGCGACCAAATCCACCGGCTCGACATACAGCAGTTCGCTGCTGATCTGAATATGATCGTGCACCTGCTTGCTGGTGCGCCCAATCACCACATCCAGCTCACCTTGCGCCAGCAAGGTCAGCAAGCGGTCCATGGTGCCCTCAACCAGGTCAACACGCAGTTCGGGCATACGCTCGCCCATGCGCAAAATAGCCAGTGGCGCGGCCACGGATGCCGCCGCCCCTGACGCCCCGATGACCACCCGGCCCGACACTCCATCACGCAGCGTCATCATGTCGACGGCGGCCCGATCGAGCTGCGAGAGCACGCGTCGGGCGTGTTCGATCAGCACCTGCCCGTGTGGCGTGGGCACCAGGCCGCGCGCATGTCGCTCGAACAACGTCAGGCCCACATCCTCTTCCAGCTCTTTAAGCCACTTGGACAAGCCGGGTTGCGTGGTGTTCAGCATCGTTGCCGAATGGCTGAGGTTCCGGGTTTGCTCGAGGCTGAGCAAGTAACGCAGGTTGCGAAGCCGGATCCGGTCGGTCCAGTCTGTGGCCATATCTTGTCCTGAAGTAGCGTGACCGGCTTGTCATCCCCGATCAAAACGAATATAGTCTTCGAAAATTATGGTTATTTTATAAAATCCTAACCTCTGAGGGTCACACCATGAAATCATCCGCCCGCGAGAACAACAACTTCCGCGAAGACGTTCTCGGTCGTGCCAACGTCGAAGATACACCCGAACTGCTGGCTTACTACGACGAGCTCGAAAAAATGAATACGGCCGCCCTCTGGACGGTGGCCAATAAAATCGAACCCTGGTTCCCGCAATCCAGCTCGGTGCCGGTATTGTGGCGCTTCAAAGACCTGCGCGAACACGTCCTGAAATCGGTGTCGCTGGTGTCGCCCGAAAAAGCCGGCCGTCGGGTCATTTACCTCGACAACCCGGGCCGTCGCGATGTTGCGGCTGCGGTGGGCTGGTTGTATTCGGGCCTGCAGGTCATGCACCCGGGCGAACTGGCCTCGGCACACGCTCACTCGGCCAGCGCACTGCGCTTTATTATGGAAGGCAAGGGCGCCTTTACCATTGTTGACGGCCACAAAATGACATTGGGCGCAAACGACTTTGTGCTGACGCCCAACGGCACATGGCACGAGCACGGCGTGTCGGAAGACGGCACCGCCTGCATCTGGCAAGACGGGCTGGATATCCCCCTGATGAATGCGCTGGAAGCCAACTTCTACGCCGTCCACCCCGACTTGCAGCAAGCCGTCACCTACCCTGTCGATGACAGCACCGCCACCTGGGCCAACCCCGGTCTGGTGCCCGCCAACGATAAATGGTCGCATGGCTACTCGCCTTTGCTCAAGTACGAATGGGCGCCGACCTACGAATCGCTAAGCCGCTACGCCAAGGTTACCGATGGCTCGCCCTTTGACGGTGTACTGATGAACTACGTCAACCCCAAAACCGGCGGCCCGGTCATGCAAACCATTGGCGCCAGCATGCAAATGCTGCGCCCCGGCGAGCACACCAAAGCACACCGCCACACCGGCAGCTTCATTTACCAGGTCGCCAAGGGCCAGGGCTATTCCATCATTAATGGCAAGCGCTTCGACTGGCAAGAGCGCGACATTTTCTGCGTGCCGTCATGGGCCATGCACGAACATGCCAACGGCAGCAGCAGCGAAGATGCCTGCCTGTTCTGCTTCAACGATATGCCCGTCATGAATTCGCTGGGCCTGTACCGCGAAGAAGCACTCAAAGAAAACGACGGTCATCAAAAAATCATCGCCTAACCCTCTTACTCTGACTTACTCAAGGATTACTCATGCGTTTAGTTACTTATCGC
Organism: Pusillimonas minor; assembly: GCF_014237865.1. Taxonomy (GTDB): domain Bacteria; phylum Pseudomonadota; class Gammaproteobacteria; order Burkholderiales; family Burkholderiaceae_B; genus Neopusillimonas; species Neopusillimonas minor. The sequence goes on along the minus strand of NZ_JACJUU010000002.1, from coordinate 371,800 downwards.
CGCACCGTCAACGAAGAAAGCCGCCTGGGCGCACTGGTCGACGACCTGGTCGTTGACCTGCAATGGCTGGGCGATGCGGCCGGCATCGACCTGCCCGCCGACATGCTCGACTTCATTGACCTGGGCCCCCAGGCCGTTAAAAGCGCCACCGAGCTGCTGAACACCTACCGCGAAGACTGGCCCGTCGGCGTGGCCATCCCCGTACAAAACGTCAAGCTGTTGGCCCCTATCCCCCGCCCACGTAAAAACATCTTCGGCATTGGCCTGAACTACACCGAGCACGTCGCTGAATCGGCAAAATCGCTCGACACCTCGCCCGATCTGCCCAAGCAGCCCGTCATTTTCTCGAAGCCGCCCACCACCGTCATTGGTAATGGCGACGCCATCGAGCACAACGCAAAAATCACTCAGCAAATGGACTGGGAATGCGAACTGGCCGCCATTATTGGTACACGCGCCAAGCGCGTCGAGCGCAAAGACGCGCTGCAGTATGTCTTTGGCTACAGCATCATGAACGACATCAGCGCACGCGACAACCGCCGCTCGGGTCAGTGGATCTACTCTAAAGGCCAAGACACCTACGCCCCGTTTGGTCCTTGCATCGTCACCGCAGACGAAATCGGCGACCCGCAAAACCTGAAGCTCTGGCTCACCGTCAACGGCGTCGAAAAACAGAACTCGAACACCGCCTACATGCTGTTCAAAGTCGACGAACTGATTGCCGACATCAGCCAGGGTATTACGCTTGAACCTGGCGACATCATCGCCACCGGCACCCCCGCAGGTGTTGGTGCCGGCCGTACGCCCCAAGAGTGGCTGTGGCCTGGCGACGTTGTCGAATGCCACATTGAAGGCATTGGCTCGTTGCGTAACCCCGTTGTTGCGGTGTAAGCCTTATGCTGAACTTACCTAAAACCAAGGTAGCGGCCGTTCAGGCCGCCCCGGTATTCCTGGATACCGACGCTACGGTCGAAAAAGTTTGCCAGCTGATTAAAGAAGCCGCCGACAATGGGGCCAAACTGGTCGCCTTCCCCGAGGTGTTCATTGCCGGTTACCCCTACTGGAACTGGTTCATGTCGCCCGTCGAGGGCAGCCCCTGGTTCGAGAAGCTGGTGCGTAGCGCCATCGAACTGCCCGGCCCCGAAATCCGTCGCGTCGCACAAGCGGCCAAGGCCCATGGCGTCCACGTCGTCATCGGCTGCAACGAGCGCAACAAGAACGGCGTCAGCACGCTGTACAACACGCTGGTGTTCATTGGCCCCGACGGCAAAATTTTGGGGCGCCACCGCAAGCTGGTGCCCACCTGGGCCGAGAAACTGACCTGGGCCAACGGCGACGGCAGTTCGCTGCGTGTGTACGACACCGCCATCGGCAAACTGGGCGGCCTGGCCTGCGGCGAGAACACCAATACGCTGGCTCGTTTCAGCCTGCTTGCGCAAGGCGAAATGCTGCACGTGGCCAGCTATATCTCGCTGCCGGTTGCACCGCCCGATTACGACATGTCCGAAGCCATCAAGGTTCGCGCCATGGCGCACTCGTTCGAGGGCAAGGTTTACACCATTGTGTCGTGCTCGACGGTCTCTGAAGAAATCATCGACACCTTCAAGGCTACCCACCCGCAAGCCGAAACGCTGCTTCGCCGCGAAAACAGCGCTTTCTCGGGTGTCATTGGCCCAGATGGCCGGGTCGTAGGCCAGCCCCTGATCGACAAAGAAGGCATCGTCTACGCCGATGTCGACTTGTCCAAATGCATTCAGCCTCGCCAAATGCACGACATCACCGGGCACTACAACCGTTTCGATGTCTTCGACCTGCGTGTCAACCGTCGGCCGCAGCAAGCCGCCCAGTTCTTCGACGCCGACAGCGCCGTCAGCTTCGAAGATGACGACAGCGACGAAGCTGCCGACGAAAGCCGTTAATTGATGTCTGTATGAACGTCCTGACAGAACTGACCCCGCTTGACACCAGCGCCACCGAGAAATCGGTGACGCTGGCCGAGCAGGCCTACCGGGCGATCAAACGCGACATCGTCTCGGGGGCTTTGCCCCCGGGCTCGGCGCTGCGTCTGGAGTTTTTGAAAGGCAGATACCAGTTAAGCTTTTCGCCGCTGCGCGAAGCGCTGAACAGACTGCAAAGCGAACGACTCGTCGACGCAGCCGCCCTGAAGGGTTTTAGAGTCTCCCCCTTGTCGCTCAAAGAAATGCGCGACTCGATGAACACCCGCATTCTGATCGATTGCGAAGCCCTGAAGCGCTCGATTGAACGCGGAACCGATGATTGGGAAACCCACGTGGTGGGCAGCCTGCATACCTTGTCGTTGGTTACCCGCCGCCACAACAATGGCGAGCTGGGCGAAGCCTATTACGACCAGGTCGAACAACGCCACCTTGGCCTGCACCAGGCCCTGATCAGCGCCTGCGATTCGCGCTGGCTACTTGAGTTTTCGATGACGCTGTACGTTCAGACCGAACGCTACCGCCGGCCCATGCTGGTTGACCTGTACAAAAACAGTGCACCGCGCGATGTGTCTAAAGAGCACCGCGACCTGGTCGACGCTACGCTGAGCCGCGACACGCACGCCGCGACCCAACTGCTGGCGCAGCATTACCAGAAAACAGCAGACCTGATCGAAGCGTCGCTGAACAGCCACCCTACGCCGGCCAACAAAAAGGGCTGAGCGCCTGTCGGCCCCCAGCCCTTTTTTACCCTGACGCCTGCCAGCTGCTGCGAGGCACCGCCTTGACGGGGCACCTACACTACGCTAATTACCATTAGCACCAAGACCGGCGTAGCTGCGGCCATAACCAACCGCAGACACGCCGTTTACGACAGCTTAAACCCCCAGATACTGATTGACCAGATCGGGTTGCGCCATCAGCTCGTCTGACGAGCCGTTCCAGACGATACGGCCCTTTTCGATGATGTGGTGGCGATCGACCAGTTGGTGCATTTCTTTCAGGTTTTTATCGATCAGCAAAATGGTTTGGCCTTCGCGCTTCAAGCGGTTAAGGCAAGCCCAGATCTCCTGGCGAATAACGGGTGCCAGGCCTTCGGTGGCTTCGTCAAGAATTAGCAAACGCGGATTGGTGAGCAACGCACGGCCGATGGCCAGCATTTGCTGTTCGCCGCCCGACAACGTGCGCGCCGACTGGGTGCGACGCTCGAACAACCGCGGGAACAATTCGTACACCGCTTCCAGCGTCCAAGGGCCCTGGGTATCGTTGCGCGACGTTGCATACAGGTTTTCGTAGACGCTTAACGAGCCGAATACGTGACGCCCTTCGGGCACCAGACCGCAACCCAGGCGAGCGATACGGTGTGGACGATAGCCGTTAACGACTTCGTCGCCCAGACGAATCGTACCCGCACGCAAGGGCAACATGCCCATGATGGTACGCACCGTGGTGGTTTTACCCATACCGTTACGGCCAATCAGCGACACGACGGTTTTATCGGGGATTTCAAGGTCCAGGCCAAACAAGACCTTGCTTTGACCATAACCAGATTCAATTTTTTCAGCTTTTAGCATTATTCATTTCCCAGGTAAGCATCACGCACCTCGGGGTGCTCGCGGACTTCGTCTGGTGTCCCCGTGAAAATAGGATGACCATAGACCAATACCGTCACGCGGTCGGCCAATGCAAACACAATGTCCATGTCGTGCTCGACCAGCAACATGGCGTACTGGCCCTTAAGGCTGAGCAGGATGTCTTTCATGAGCATGGACTCTTCAGCCCCCAAGCCAGCCATGGGCTCGTCGAGCAACAGCACGGGTGCATTCAGAGACAATGCCACCGCCAGTTCGAGCTGACGTTTTTCGCCGTGCGCCAGAGAGGACACGAGCTCGTTGGTCCGATGCGCCAAACCCACTTTTTCCAGGGCTTCGCGGGCGGGCTTCCGCAAGGACTCGTCTTTACGGGCGTTGCGCCACAAGCTGAACCGTTTGTTAGTCCCTGCCTGCACCGCCATGGCCACGTTATCTTCGACAGTAAAGTCGTGATAAAGCTGGCTGATCTGGAACGAACGTGCCAGACCCACCGCAGCACGCTCGTGAGGCGGTACGCGGGTGATGTCTTTGCCGTCTAGCAGGATCTGACCCGAGTCGGGCATGATCTCGCCGCTGATTTGGGAAATCAGGGTCGTTTTACCGGCCCCGTTGGGGCCGATCAATGCATGAATTTCGTCGGCGTAAACCGTCAGGTTGACGTCGTCGGTAGCCGCCAGCGCGCCAAAAGACTTACGCAGGTTGCGGATTTCGAGTTTGGGTTGTTTATTAGTCATTATTGCGTCCTCCGACCAACCAGCCAAAGATGCCTCGGCGGCTAAAGAGAACCACCAAAATCAAAACCGGGCCCAAGAAAAGCATCCAGTTTTCTGTCCAGGCCGTCAGCACTTGCTCGAGGCCCAGGTACACAGCCGCACCGATAATGGGGCCAAAAATAGTACCCATACCACCCAGAACAATCATGGCCATGAGCTCACCCGATTTCAGCCACGAAGCCATATCGGGGCTGGCATACAAGGCGTAGTTGGCCCACAACACACCGGCCAGGCCCGTACCCGCAGCCGAAATCACAAAAGCCGTGAGTTTGTAGCGCATCGGGGCATAGCCCAAGTTGATGTTGCGGCGCTCGTTTTGCTTGAAACCACGCAGCACCATACCGAAGGGCGAGTTGACGATACGACGGCACACCCAGACCCAGACAATCAGCATGGCCAGGCACAGGTAATAGAAGGTGACGTTATCGTCGATGTCGATACCCGGGATGACATTACGGTTGGTGATGGACATACCATCATCGCCGCCGTACTGAACCAGGCCGACCAGCACGAAGTACAGCATTTGTGCAAAAGCCAGCGTAATCATGATGAACTGGATGCCGCTAGTACGCAGCGACAACGCCCCCATGACCAGACCCACCAGCGCGGCGATGATCATGGCCAGCGGCCAGATAATGAGCGCGGAGTTACTGCCGGCCCAGCCGAAAATGGTATCGCCCATGTCCATGTGGAAACCGATGATGCCGACCACATAGCCGCCAATACCAAAAAACGCCGCGTGACCAAAGCTGACCAGCGCGCCATAACCCAGGATAAGGTCAAGACTGACTGCGGCCAAAGCATAGATGACAAAGCGTGTCACCATGCTGACCAAAAAGGTGTCGTCGCTGACGTTGGCGATGGGCGGCACCAGAAGAAGCAGGGCAAAAATTATGCCGACAATGATGTATTTACGGGTCATTATTATTTACCTTTGTGCAGGAACCAGCCCACGGGGTTTAACCAGCAGGACAATTGCCATAAGAATGTAAATACTGGCCGAGACCAGGCTGGAGCTGACCGAATCGCTATATTCGGGCGGCAAGATCTGGGACATCCAGATCGGGATATAAGCCCGACCAAATGAATCGACCAGACCCACCAGCAACGAACCCACCAACGCACCACGTACAGAACCGACACCACCGACCACAATAACAACCAGCGTGGTGATGAGGATTTTTTCGCCCATGCCGATTTCGATGGCCAGCAGCGGGGCCCCCATGACGCCGGCAAAACCGCCCAGCAACGCACCCAGGCCAAACACCAGCAAGAACAGGCGGCGGATATTAATACCCAGGGCATCGACGATTTCGGCATCGTCGGCACCGGCGCGCACCAGCATACCGACACGTGTGCGCGAGATAAGGAACCAGAGCCCAATCGCCACCAGCACGCCGGCGCCAATAAAGGCCAGACGCATGATGGGGTAATTAAGGCCGGGCAGAATTTGCACCGAACCCGACAGCAAGGGCGGAATATCGACAAATGGCGGACTACGGCCAAACACTAGAGTCACCAGCGCATTGGTGAAGAAAATCACACCCAGCGTGGCCAGCACCTGATCGAGGTGATCGCGGTGATACAAACGGCTGATAATGAGCTTTTCAACGATAAGGCCATAGACCCCCGCGCTGAATACTGCTGCAATAATGGCTACGGTAAACGAGCCGGTAATGGCGACTGCCGAGGCCGCGCAAAATGCGCCCACCATATAAAACGAGCCATGCGCCAGATTCACGACATTCATGATGCCGAAAATCAGGGTCAGGCCCGCCGATAGCAGGAACAACAGGGCACTGTACTGCAGACCATTCATGGCCTGCTCTACGAACATATACATGGGAACTTTCCGTTTGCGCCGACCACAAGCAGGCAGAACGCCCGAATGCAATCAGCTGGTCTTTGTGTTGGTTCTGCGAGCGCAGGAAACTTGAAGAGGCAAGACCACAGAGATGATGGCGAACAACGAAGTACGCCGGTGTCTCCAAGAGCCCTCAAGTCTTTGTGCTAACAGTAGACTTCTTAAAATTTTCTCTACTTTAAACACAAATACTTTAACCTTCAAGCTTCTTGTAAGAATACCGGCGTATTTTTTACATTTTTTTTCAGTTCATCTGACACTCAGCGACATACGGGTCGGTGTGATCCTTGACGATGGTCTCGACAAACTTATAGTCGAGCTCACCCTTTTCGTTGGGTTCGACACGCACCATAAACCAGTCTTGAATGGGGTGATGGTTGGCTGCAAACTTGAAGTTGCCACGCACGCTTTCGAAGTCGGCTTTACGCAGTGCCGCACGGAACTCGTCGGCCTTGCCGGTAACATCCCCACCTACCGCTTTCAGGGCCGAAGCCATCAGGCGACCGGTGTCGTACGAGGTTGCCGCATACACGGTGGGGCGACGGCCATATTCTTTTTGGAAGGCTTCAACAAATTGCTTGCTGGCCGCGTTGTCCATGCCGGCTGTCCATTGTGTGGTCAGGTAAAAGCCCTTGCTGGCATCGCCTGTGGCTTTAAGCATGCGGTCGTCCATCGAATACAACGTGGTAACCATTTTGACTTTTTCGCCCAGGCCGGAATTGGCCCACTGCTTGGCAAAGTTGATGCCGGCGCCACCGGGCAAGAACTCGAATACGGCTTCGGGTTCGAGCGAACGGATGCGTGCCAGTTCGACCGAGAAGTCGGATTGGTCAAGCTTTGTGTAGATTTCGGCAATGATTTCGCCCTTGTACACACGCTTGAAGCCGCTTAGCGCATCGCGACCCGCCTGGTAGGCAGGCGCCATGATGACCATTTTCTTGATGCCCATGTTGTTGGCGGCAATGGCGGCGCTGTCACTGTAAGAGTCGTTCTGGAAGGCGACCGAGAAGTAGTTCTTTTCGCAACCCTTGCCGGCAAAGGTAGACGGGCCGGCGTTAAGGCTGACGTAAAAACCGCCCGACTTCATGACGGTAGGTACCACGGCAACCAGTACGTTCGAGAAGTTGATGCCGGTGAACAGACGAACGCCGTCTTGCACCATTTTTTCGGCAATCTGCTTACCCGAACCCGGCTTGAGGCCGTCGTCTTCGACGATAACGTTAACAGGCACGCCACCCAGCTTGCCGCCTTCTTGTTTAACGGCCAGCAAGAAACCATCGCGCTCGTCTTCACCGATATACCCGGCCGGCGTCGACAAAGTGGTAATCAAACCGATGTCGAGGGGCTTGTCGGCGGCATTGGCCATAACGGCTGTCAGCCCCAGGGCCATGCCCAAACCTACTTTTTTAAGCAGTTTCATAGAAATCTCCTCCCGAGATTACAAGTGTTGAATCAATTGCGAATGTTAGCGCGGCTCGAGACAATTGTCTTTACGCCAGCCGTACAGCCATTCGAGCTGGGTGTAGAACTGTTCTTGGGTTTTGCCTTTCCAGAGCAAATTACGCACCTGGCGTTCGACACCTTTAGCGTGATAGATGCGGCCCATTTCGCGAGTAGACCACACGACACGCGCAGTACGCGGAATACGCACTGATTCGTACAGACGGAATGCCGCGTCGATATCGCCCTCGGCTTTGGCAAAAGCCTCGCCCAGCGTAACCGCGTCTTCAATGGCCATACACGCGCCCTGCGCCATGTATTGCGTCATGGGGTGGGCAGCATCACCCAGCAGGGTGCAACGGCCGGTGCCCCAGGCCTCAACGGGGTCGGCGTCGGCCGTTGCCCAACGGCGCCACGATGTGGGGCGGTCGAGCATTTGGGCGGGGCGCGGATGAATCCCCTGGAAGTACGACAACACTTCTTCTTTACTACCTTCGCGAACACCCCATTCTTCTTGTTCACGGCTATGAAAAGTCACGACAAGGTTGTATTGCTTGCCGGCGCGCAGAGGGTAATGCACCAGGTGGCAGCGTGGACCGGCCCACAATACAGGGGCATTAATGCGCAGATCTTCGGGCATATTGTCGCGCTCTACCACGGCGCGGTACACCACGTGACCGGTCACACGATGCTGGGCGCCAATGGTGCGGGCACGAATCACCGATTTAACGCCGTCGCAACCCACCACCGCATCGGCCTTGTAGACCTCGCCCTTGGTGTCGATGACTTCAACGCCGTTGGGGCCAACCTTGACTTCTTCAACGTGCGTGGAAGTTTTGAATTTGATGAGCGGATTGTCTTGAACCGCCTCGAGAATCGACAAGTGAATGTCGGCGCGGTGGATCACGGCATAGGGGTTGCCAAAGCGCTCGCGGAACTTTTCGCCGGTTTCGATACGCACCACTTCGGTGGCGTCGATGGCGTCCATCATGGTGGTGTGATCGGTAAAGACGGCACGGTTGCGGGCTGCCTGGCCGACGCCCAGGGCGTCGAGCGCGGCAAAAGCGTTAGGGCCCAACTGGATGCCTGCACCAATTTCGCCAATTTGGTCGGCTTGTTCGAGCAGCAAAATTTCGATGCCCTGGCGCGAGAGCGACAAAGCCGCGGCCAGGCCACCTATCCCGCCCCCAACAATAATCACTTTCTGTTTCGCTGTGTTTGTCATGATGTCCACCTTGTGTAGAGACGTGACGAACCCCAGCCTGTCGTTACCGGGCCGTCACGTACCTGACTGATTTTGAATAAAGATCAGGGTTGATAATCGGGTTGCTTTGCCGGTGCCGCTTGCTGGAACGCGGGCAACGTATTGCAATGTTCGTACACGGCCATCACCCGCTTGTAAGGGGTCAGGTCGCACTTCATGCGTAGCGCGTTCGCTACCTGCGGCACCAGGCAGCAGTCGGCCAGCGAGACTTGGTCGTCGAAGCAGAATTTTTGCGACCCGGCGCGCTCGAGCAAGGCTTCGAGCGACGTGAAGCCTTCGGCGATCCAGTGCGCATACCAGGCGTTTTTCTGTTCTTCGGTTACGCCCAGCTCTTTGACCAGATACTTCAGGACGCGCAGGTTGTTCAGTGGATGAATGTCGCAGGAAATTAAATTGGCCAGTTCGAGCACACGGGCGCGCTTGGCCGGGTCGGCCGGGATCAGGCGTGGCTCGGGGAATTTGGCGTCGAGGTAGTCGGCAATGGCCAACGACTGACCCAAATGAAACCCGTTATCGTCGAGCATGGGGACGCTGGCGCTGGGGTTCTTCTGGACGTAATCGTCGTTTTTGTGCTCGAGCACACGGATATTGACCGGCACCTGATTAACCTGCGCCTGCTTGAGGCCCAGGATAATGCGCACGCGGTAAGACGCAGAGCTGTTGAAGAAGGTGTAGAGATCCATGGCCTTACACCACCTTAACCTGAATTGCCCCCAAACCTTCGACTTTACCGACCATCAGGTCGCCCTTGACGACCGCGCCCACGCCTTCGGGGGTACCCGTGTAAATGAGGTCGCCCTCTTCGAGGCGGAAGTACTTGGAAAGATAAGCAACGGTTTCGGCAACCGACCAGATGAGTTTGTCGATGCTGCTTTTTTGTTTGACCTGGCCGTTAACCTCGAGGGAGATTTCGGCTTTTTCGAGGTGGCCGGACTGCGCGACCGGATGCAGCGGGCCAATGGGGCCGCTGTCGTCGAATGCTTTGCCCAGTTCCCAGGGGCGGCCCATTTCGCGCATTTTCATTTGCAGGTCGCGACGGGTCATGTCGAGCCCCACCGCATAACCCCAGACATGGTTAAGCGCGTCTTCGACACTGATGTTGGAACCGCCCTTGCCAATTGCTGCAACGAGCTCGATTTCGTAGTGATAGTTACTGGTTTCGGAAGGGTACGGAATGGACAGCGTGTCGCCATATGCGACCGGGCGGACGGAGTCGGCCGGCTTGCAGAAGAAGAAGGGCGGTTCGCGATCGGGATCGAAACCCATTTCGCGGGCGTGAGCGGCATAGTTGCGACCAACACAATACACACGGCGAACCGGGAACGTATCGGACGAGCCGACCACCGGGACGGCGACGATTTCGGGAGCTTTTACGACGTATGACATGGCAGTCTCTTTAATATGGGTGCCACACCATCAGGGCGGCAGACGTGTTTTGGATGTTTTTTTAAATATACGTCTTTTACGCGGGCTTGGGGCTGTTTTGGTATACGCGAAAAGATGAAATATTTTTATCAGGCATAACCAAAAAGAATACCTTTGGTGTATACCGACCCAACACGTCTGCCGTTACGGCTGATTTGCCGATTACTGCTTGGGCGAACGTACCGCGACTTCGACTTCGCCAATGCCCTGCATCGTGACGCGAACAGTATCACCGCCAACGACGGGGCCGACACCTTCGGGCGTGCCGGTGAACAGAATATCGCCGGGGTGCAGGGTGTAGAACGACGAAGCGTACTCGATGAGTTGCGGGATGTTCAGGATCAGATCGCGCGTATTGGCCTTCTGGCGGGGCTCGCCGTTAACGGTCAGCTCAAAATCGAGGGCCGACGGGTCGGTCAGCTCGTCAGATGTCACCATCCAGGGCCCCACAACGCTGTACGAGTCGATAGACTTGCGCATACTGCGCTCTTCTGGACCGCGGGTGGTCATGTCCAGGCCAATGCAATAGCCGGCCACATGATCAAGCGCGTTGGCCTGGCTGATGTTGCGGCCGGCCTTGCCGATCACAACCACTACTTCGGCTTCGTGGTCGTTACGACGGTTGGGGTGCTCGATATCAACACCTGCGCTAACACCAACCAAAGAGCTGGTCGCTTTCAGGAACAGGCCGATCTTCTGAATTTCAAGAATGGCGTTCTGGTGGTGAATTTGCTCGTCGGTACGCGCTTCTTCAAGATGCTTCTTGTAGTTGACGGGCGCAGCAACGATTTTGCCGGGGTTGGCCACCGGGCTTAGAAAGCTGACGCTGCCGACGGCATGCGATTCGGCGCTGGGCAAAAGGGCGTCAATACGTGCGCGCACCTTGTCGAGATTGGCGATCAGCAAATCGACGGTGGGCGCGGGGTAGCGAATTTCGGGCAGGACGTCGAGCGCAGCAGTGACGTCAAATACGCGGTCACCCTGGACCACACCCAGTCGATTGTCATTAAAACGGCAGATTTTCAATTTGAGGCTCCGGTTAAATATTGCGCACCGCGTCGGGTACGGGATAGCGGCGCGTATAAGGCCCCGCCTTGGCCACCTGGCCGGGCACATCGTGGCCGACAATTTCAGGTAACAGGCGGGAAATTTCTAAAAGTCGGGGCAGATCGACCCCGGTGTCATAGCCCATGGCGTCGAGCATATGGACCATATCTTCGGTACACACGTTACCGCTGGCGCCGGGCGCAAAAGGGCAGCCGCCCAGACCACCCAGCGAGGCGTCGAAACGATCGACACCCGCCTGAAGGGCGGCCAGCACGTTAGGCAGGCCCATGGCGCGGGTGTCATGAAAATGCGCGGTCAAGACCAGGTCGGGCCAGCGCTGCTTTACCGCGTTGCACAGCCGTGCAACCTGCGCCGGGTTAGCCACGCCGGTAGTGTCGCACAGGCTGACGGCCTGAATGCCCATGTCGATATACCGCTGCACCAGGTCAAGCACCGTGGCTTCGGGGACCTCGCCATCGAAAGGACAACCAAAGGCCGTCGATAGGGACGCATTAATGGCCGCACGACCATCGATGTAATCGACCACCTGCCGGAACTGTTCAAGCGACTGGGCCTGGGTCATGCGCAGGTTGGCCAGGTTATGGGTATGACTGGCCGACATAAACAGATTGATTTCATCGACATTGCAGGCCAGGGCGCGCTCGCACCCACGGACATTGGGCACCAGCGCCGCGTACAGCACGCCCTCAACCCGGTCGATTTGCGACATCACCGCTTCGGCGTCGGCCAGGTTCGGAATGGCCTTGGGCGAGGTAAACGATGTGACTTCAATTTTGGCCAACCCCGTATGCGACAGGGCATTGATCAATTCAATCTTTTGCTCGGTGGGCACGAAACGGGGCTCGATCTGGAAGCCGTCGCGTACGGATACTTCTTGTATGTACAGTTTTTTACGGGGTGAAGTGCTCATGATCAACCTTTATATGTGCCGGTGCCATCGGCCCGCTTGTCGGAAGTGCTGGCTCGTCGGCCGCAAGCGCGCATCAAGCCAGCCCCGCTTCGCGCATTTGCGCATATTGTTCCGGGGTGACGCCAATACGCGCCAGCACTTCTTGCGTGTGGGCGCCCAGTTCGGGCCCCAACCAACGGGTTTGCCCCGGCGTTTCGCTAAGCTTGGGCACAATACCGGGCAAATCGACCGCCTGACCATCGGGCAGCTCGAACGACTGGATCATGTCGCGCGCACGGTAGTGCGCGTCTTCGTAAATGTCTTTTGCAGTGTATATGCGACCACAGGGCACCGAAGCCGCATCAAGGGTTTCAAGGATATGGTCAAGCGTATGCTGCGCCGTCCAGGCGGCAATCACCCCATCAATCATTTCGGTTTGCCTGGCCCGGCCGTCGTTTTGCGCCAGAGCCGGGTCATCGGCAAGGTCGGGACGGCCAATCGCCGCCATCAGACGCTTGAAAATGCCGTCGCCGTTACCCGCAATGGCCACGTAGCTGCCATCGTGGCACAGGTAGGTATTGGACGGCACAATGCCTGGCAGGGCCGAGCCCGTGCGTTCGCGGATATGCCCGCCCACCGAGTACTCCGGAATCAGGCTTTCCATGACGGCGAAGACGGCTTCGTACAAAGCCACGTCGATCATTTGGCCTTTACCCTGGTTGACCTTGACATGATGCATGGCGATGAGCGCCCCCACCACCGCGTACAACGACGCCAGCGTATCACCCAAACTGACACCGGTGCGCACGGGCGCGCGGTCGGGATAGCCCGTAACGTAGCGCAAGCCGCCCATACACTCGGCAATGGCCGCAAACCCAGGCTTCTGGCTGGCCGGGCCCGTTTGGCCATACCCCGAAATACGCACCATAATCAGTGACGGGTTCAGGGCATGCAGGGTGTCCCAGCCCAAGCCCCATTTTTCCAGGGTGCCGGGCCGAAAGTTTTCGATCACGACATCGGCCTCTGCCGCCAGCTTGCGCACAATTTCCTGGGCTTCCGGGTGTTTCAGGTCGAGCGTGACCGATTTTTTATTTCGGCTTTGGGTGTACCACCACAACGAGGTGCCCTTATGTAATTTGCGCCAGGTACGCAACGGGTCACCCTTTCCGGGGGGCTCGATTTTAATGACCTCGGCACCAAACTGCGCCAGCAACGTGCTGGCGTATGGGCCGGCGATCAAGGCGCCCAGCTCAAGGACCTTGACGCCTTTAAGGGCGAGGGGCTGAGCCTGGGCTTCTGCTTGTGTCATGTCGTCTCCGGGAAGATATCCGGGGTTGCTGCTGTACGCCCCGGGACCAAAAGAATGGCGATGCCAGCATGGACTAGTGCTGCAATCGCTTTACAACATGGTGTCTTGTTATTTACCCTTAGTAAAGCAGTCATATCCGATAGCATCATCGCAAAATGCGATGATACGCTGAGCCCGGCCGTTATGCTTAGACTCGATAATGCGCACCCGCTAACACCTGACTTTATTTTCATGACGATCGACCCCAAATCTTTAAGGCTGTTCGTGCAGGTCATGCAGGCCGGCACCATTGCTGCTGTTGCTCAGCGCGAACACATTGCCGCTGCCGCAATCAGTCGGCGCATTGCCGACCTGGAAACCACTCTGGGCGTCGCTCTGGTCGAACGAAGCAACAAAGGCCTGCTGCCCACCGCGGCCGGGCAGGCACTGATCAACCGTTCGCATCGCGTGCTGAACGAGCTCGACGGTATCGCGCTTCAGATGCACGAATATGTCTCGGGCGTTAAGGGCTACATCCGTATCCATGCAAATATGTCTGCGACCAACCAATTCTTGCCTACCGAACTGCAACAGTTTCTGTCTTGCCACCCTAACGTGCGTATTGACCTGACCGAGGCGCTGAGCACCGAGATTGCGCAGTCGGTGGCAGACAACGCCGCAGACATCGGCATTTTGGTTGCAGACGAAAGCACCAAGCAACCCGCCGGCGCAATGGTGGGCAAAACGGCGGGTGTCGAATACTTGCCTTATCGCAACGATACCCTTGTCATCATTACCGCTCAGGATCATCCACTCTCCTCTTCCCACCGCGTGCGCTTTGCCCAAACGCTAGACTATGTATACGTTGGCCTGCCACAAGGCAGCCAGCTTAACCTTCAGTTAAGCCGTGCGGCCCTTGCACTGGGGCGCGCGTGGCAAAGCCGATTTCAGGTGGCCAGCTATCACGCCCTGTGCTTAATGGTTGAAGCCGACCTGGGTATTGGACTTGTGCCACAACGCATCGCCGAAACGCACGCCAAAGCGCTGGACATTTGCCAGGTTCAACTTGATGAACCCTGGGCCCGTCGTCAGTTGAATCTTTGCGTTCGCTCGATCGACACGCTGTCGCCCAGCGCCAAACTGCTGGTTCAACACATGACACAGTTCGTTACGGCAACCAGCCCACAAACGCCATTATCATAAAACAAAATGAGCGCGCTCATTTTTATTTTTATTAGAAAAACTTAATGGAGACTCCCATCTGCGACGTTTTGCCATCGCGTGCCTTAGCGCGACGCTTTTCCTGGCCTCACCGGTCACTGCCCAAAATAACGCCGAGCCCAAAGTATTCCTTGAATACACGCAAGCAGAGCTCGACCGTAACTACAATCAGGCCGACTGGGCTGCCAACATCCGGCAATTGGTACAACGCTACGACCTGAAACCCGTACGTATGTCGGCACGTTCATCGTATGTACCGTTTACCGACGCGCTCGAGAACGCCATGAGCACCCAGCGGCACCTGGACAAGATCCACACGCCTGTCATTCTGGCCTACGGGTCGCTGGAGACCGACGAATTCAAACGCCAGACCGCCGACTTCGCCAAAGCCATGCAAGCCGCAGGCAAGCCGGTCGAATTGATCAAGGCCGACCTGTTCAACCACTTTGAAATCATGGATGACTTCGGTAACCCCTACGGGCAAGTATCGGCGGCGGCCATCAAGCAGATCAAAGGTAAATAAGCTGAACGTAGCAAGCGCCATGGAACGAGCCCTGGCGTTATTGGTGTCTATACGCACACACATACAGCAAAACAAAAAGCCCGGTGGCCTAGGCCCCGGGCTTTTTGTTGTTGTGCAGTTTGTACTGCAGCGCACCCGCACTGGGCGGGGCACTGCAAGCCAAATTACACGACGCGTACTGCTTCGATCAGGCGAGTGACTGTCCAGGCCTTGTTACGGCTGATAGGACGGCCTTCTGCGATCTCGACGGTATCGCCTTCGTTGTACTGATTGGTTTCGTCGTGTGCCATGTATTTAGCAGAGCGGACGACGATTTTGCCGTATACAGGATGCTTAACGCGGCGCTCGACGCGAACGACGACGCTTTTGTCCATCTTGTTGCTGACAACTTTACCGATCAGCGTACGTTGACGCTTGGTAGTGTTTTGAGTTTCGCTCATTTTACTTTCCTGCCTTCTCAGTCAGGATTGTGCGTACACGAGCGATGTCGCGGCGTACTTTACCCAACTGACTGGTGTTGGAGAGTTGCTGAGTGGCGCGTTGCATACGCAAACCAAATTGCGCCTTCAGCAGGCTCTCGAGCTCGGTCTGGAGCTCTTTGGAATCTTTAGAACGGAGTTCGCTGGCTTTCATGAGGTCTCCTTAAGCGCCGATACGACGAGAAACGAACGTCGTGGAAATAGGCAACTTAGCGGCGGCCAGGCGGAAAGCTTCACGCGCCAGTTCTTCGCTGACGCCTTCCATTTCGTAGATCACCTTGCCGGGTTGAATTTCTGCGACCCAGTACTCAGGATTACCTTTACCGTTACCCATACGAACTTCGGCAGGTTTCTGCGAAATTGGTTTGTCGGGGAAAACGCGAATCCAGATACGACCACCACGTTTGATGTGACGGTTGATCGCACGACGAGCAGATTCGATTTGGCGAGCGGTCAGGCGGCCACGACCTGTGGCTTTAAGACCGAATTCGCCGAACGACACTTGCGCACCGCGAGTAGCCAGACCGGTGTTACGGCCTTTTTGCTCTTTGCGGTATTTTCTGCGTGACGGTTGCAACATGTTTATTCTCCTTCAGCTGGTGCTGCCGCCGCAGCATCAGGCTTACGAGGTCCGCGACCACGGCCACCCGCAGGACGACGGCCATCGGGACGGTCACCGCGAGGTGCACGACGTGGACGGCGCTCTTCATCGCGAGGCGCTGCGGTTTCAGGGGGCATTTCGCCGTTAGGCAGCATGTCGCCCTTGTAGACCCATACTTTAATACCGATGATCCCGTAAGTCGTTGCCGCTTCGGAAGTGCCGTAGTCGATGTTGGCGCGCAGGGTGTGCAGAGGCACACGACCTTCGCGGTACCATTCGGTACGGGCAATTTCGATACCGTTCAGACGACCGGAGCTCATGATCTTGATGCCCTGGGCACCCAGACGCATTGCGTTCTGCATGGCGCGTTTCATGGCGCGGCGGAACTGAATACGCTTTTCGAGCTGTTGGGCGATAGAGTCAGCGATGAGCTGAGCATCGGTTTCGGGCTTGCGGATTTCTTCGATGTTGACGTGCACAGGCACGCCCATCAGACGCTGAAGATCGGCCTTGAGGCTTTCGATGTCTTCGCCACGCTTGCCGATCACTACGCCCGGACGTGCCGAGTAAACAGTGATACGTGCATTTTTAGCGGGGCGCTCGATAACGACGCGACCAACCGAAGCACTTTTCAGTTTTTTCTTGAGGTATTCGCGAACACGGATATCGTCGGCGAGCATGCCACCGAATGCCTTGTCGTCTGCATACCAGCGAGAAGTCCAGTTACGATTAACCGCGAGGCGGAACCCAATCGGGTGTACTTTTTGTCCCATTGCGACTCCTTAAGCGCCGACTTTGACCACAATGTGGCAAGTCTGCTTCTCGATACGGTTACCGCGGCCTTTCGCACGTGCGGAGAAACGCTTCATGGACTCGCCTTTGTCAACATAGATAGTGGTGACTTTCAGTTCGTCGATGTCGGCGCCGTCGTTGTGCTCGGCGTTGGCGATTGCGGACTCAAGGGCTTTCTTGAGAATGCCCGCGGCTTTCTTGGGGGTGAACGTCAGGATGTTCAGCGCCTGCGAAACCGATTTGCCACGGATCATGTCCGCAACCAAACGGGTTTTTTGCGCTGAAATGTGGACGCCACGGATAATTGCTGTAGTTTCCATCACTTACCTCTTGGACTTTTTGTCCGCTGCGTGGCCCTTGAATGTACGGGTCAGAGCGAACTCGCCGAGTTTGTGACCGACCATGTTCTCGTTGATATAAACGGGAACGTGCTGGCGGCCATTGTGCACAGCAATCGTCAGCCCAATGAACTCGGGCAGGATGGTGGAACGGCGCGACCAGGTTTTGATCGGCTTTTTGTCTTTGCCTTCGACGGCGGCATCAACCTTTTTGATCAGGTGATCGTCGACGAATGGGCCTTTTTTAATCGAACGTGCCATTATGTACGCCCCTTACTTGCGCTTGCGACGCGAGACAATCATGTTGTCTGTGCGCTTGTTGCTTCGAGTGCGATAGCCCTTGGCCGGTGTACCCCATGGGCTGACCGGTTCACGACCTTCGCCAGTACGTCCTTCACCACCACCGTGCGGGTGATCGACCGGGTTCATGGCAACACCACGAACGGTAGGACGTACACCGCGCCAGCGCATGGCACCGGCTTTACCGATTTGACGCAAGCTATGTTCTTCGTTACCCACTTCACCAATCGTTGCACGGCAATCGATGTGGACGCGGCGGACTTCGCCAGAGCGCAGACGCACCTGAGCGTAGACACCTTCGCGGGCCATCAGGACGGCCGATGCACCGGCCGAACGTGCCAACTGGGCACCTTTACCGGGCATCATTTCGATGCAGTGAATGGTGGAGCCGACGGGGATATTGCGGATAGGCAATGTGTTACCCGTACGGATGGGGGCTTCTTTACCCGACAACAGTGTTGCACCAACTTCAAGACCACGCGGGGCGATGATGTAGCGGCGCTCGCCGTCGACATAGCACAACAGTGCGATGTGGGCGGTACGGTTGGGGTCGTACTCGAGACGTTCAACTTTGGCAGGAATGCCGTCTTTGTTGCGACGGAAGTCGACCAGACGGTAGTGCTGCTTGTGACCACCTCCACGGTGACGTACCGTGATGTGACCGTTGTTGTTACGACCGGAGCCGCGCTTTTTCTTTTCGAGCAGAGCTGCGAATGGTGCGCCTTTGTGCAGATCAGGCGAAACCACCTTGATCATGCCACGACGACCAGCCGAGGTCGGCTTGACTTTAACGAGTGCCATTTAGTTCACCTCCGTAAAGTCGAGTTCTTGACCTTCTTTGAGCGAAACATAAGCTTTGCGCTCGTTGCGGCGGCGACCGACGAAACGACCAAAGCGTTTTTGTTTGCCCTTTTGGTTCAGGACCTGAACGGAATCGACTTCGACTTTGAAGAGAAGCTCGACCGCGGCCTTGATTTCAGGCTTGGTAGCGTCAGCCACCACACGGAAAGCGATTTGCTGATTTTTTTCGGCAACGAAAGTGGACTTTTCGGTCACGATCGGGGCCAGGATAACTTGCAGTAAGCGTTCGGCGTTCATCCCAACATCTCCTCGAGTTGAGCGATAGCCGGCTTAGTGATCAACACATTTTTGTAGTGGATCAGCGAGAGCGGATCGGCATAACGCGGTTCGACAACAGCAACGTGAGGCAGGTTGCGAGTTGCGAGGTAAACGTTTTCGTCGAGTGTATCGGTGATGATAAGCACCGACTCAAGACCCATGCTTTTGAGCTTGTCGGCAGCAAGCTTAGTCTTGGGAGACTCGAGCTCGAAGCTTTCGACAACGGCGATGCGGTCTTCGCGAGCCAACTGCGAAAGAATCGCACGAATACCGGCGCGATACATTTTCTTGTTGACCTTCTGCGAGAAGTTCTCGTCGGGGGAGTTAGGGAATGCACGACCACCTCCGCGCCAGATAGGCGAGGATGTCATACCGGCACGGGCACGGCCTGTGCCTTTTTGGCGCCAGGGTTTTTTGGTGCTGTGCTTGACTTCGGCGCGGTCTTTCTGAGCGCGGTTACCGCTACGTGCGTTAGCCTGGAAGGCCACGACGATTTGGTGAACCAGTGCTTCGTTAAAGTCACGACCGAAAACGGTGTCGGGCGCTGCAAACGTAGCGGCCGATTGACCTTGATCATTCAGGAGCTTGAGTTCCATTGATTACGCCCCTTTCTTGGCCGACATCTTGATGGCCGGACGAACGATAACGTCGGCATTTTTGTGGCCGGGCACTGCGCCCTTGACCAACAACAAGCCGCGTTCTGCGTCGACGCGAACGATGTCAAGATTTTGAACAGTGCGGGTTACGTCACCCATGTGACCAGCCATTTTCTTACCGGGGAAAATACGACCCGGATCTTGTGCCTGACCGATAGAACCAGGAACGCGGTGCGAACGGGAGTTACCGTGAGAAGCACGCTGCGAACTGAAGTTATGGCGCTTGATGGTACCGGCAAAGCCTTTACCAATGGTTGTGCCAGTGACGTCAACTTTTTGACCAGCTTCGAATACGCTTTCGACGGCCACAACTGCACCAGCCGTAAATTCGGCGGCTTTGGCTGGATCGAGACGGAATTCTTTGAGGATGCTACCGGCTTCGGCGCCGGCTTTTGCGTAATGGCCTGCAACAGGCTTAGTTACGCGAGTTGCACGGCGTGTGCCGTATGCAACTTGAACGGCCGCATAGCCATCGACTTCAGGGGACTTGACCTGGGTGACGCGGTTGTTGGACACGTCCAGTACAGTTACCGGGATGGACTCGCCTTCCTCGGTAAAGATACGGGTCATGCCAACTTTGCGACCAACCAGCCCAAGCCGGTATGCGGCAGGCGTAGGTGTCGAGTTCGACATCATTTTCTCCATTCCCGACTACGATTGGTCGGGGCTAAATTACGTGAAAAAACCGCACAAAAGTTTGTGCGTAAGGCAATGCATTTACTCATGCATTTCGCACGTACCCTGTACGCCGTTTCACAATTCTTGTTTAAACCAAGTGACGCTTTTTTGGTTAAGCCTTGCAATTTAACATGAAAAAGCCATTTTTTGCAAATGTCACAATGGTTTATGTACGGTCGACAAGGCCGATCGTTGGCATAACGCCGCACATTTTTGCGCATGCGCTACAGTTCAACCTTGGGCGCTGCATTTGCGCTGGTTCATACAATAACAACACGGAGTCAGACATGGCGACCTTTGCCAACCGCACCGCAATTCGTGGTGCTTATGTCACCTTTACCGACAACCCCTTTGCCGCCGGCGACAACGCGGCCATGCATTTCGAACCCGACGGCCTCATTATTATTGACGACGGGGTCATTACATTTTCGGGCAACTACGCCGACGGCGCAGGTCTTGTGCAGGGCCATCCCGTTACCCACTACACCGATGCAGTGATTTTGCCCGGTTTTATCGATACCCATGTGCATTACCCCCAACTGCAAATGATCGGTGCATACGGGGCACAGCTTATCGACTGGCTGAACACCTACACGTTCGTGGCCGAGCAACAGTATGCCGACCTCGACTACGCCCGGCAGGTGTCCGGCGTATTTCTTGACGAACTGATACGGACCGGCACGACAACAGCCGCAGTGTATTGCACCGCACATCCCAATTCGGTCACCGGATTTTTCGAAGCTGCGCAGCGACGCAACATGCGCATGATTGCAGGCAAAGTGCTTATGGATCGCAACGCACCTGAAGCGCTGTGCGATACCGCCCAAAGCGGATTCGATGACTCACTGGCACTTATTAACACCTGGCATGGCAAGGGGCGGCTGCATTACGCCATTACACCCCGTTTTGCGCCCACCAGCACTGAGGCACAGCTAGAGGCCGCTGGCGCGCTCTGGCAGGCACACCCCGATACCTATATGCAAACCCATGTGTCCGAAAACCTCGACGAGGTCGCGTGGGTCAAATCCTTGTTCCCCGAACGCCAGAACTATCTTGATGTTTATGCACATTACGGCCTGGTAGGCCCGCGCGCCGTCTTTGGCCATGCCATTCACCTCGAGCCGGCAGAGTGGGATCTGATGGCCTCGAGCGGATCGAGTATTTCGCATTGCCCGACCTCAAACACATTTCTGGGGAGCGGCCTGTTCGACTTCAAAAGGGCGTTTCAGCCCAAAGCGCCGCATCAAGCGGTCAGAACAGGCTTGGCCAGCGACGTAGGCGGCGGTACCTCGTTGTCTATGCTGCGCTGCATGGGCGAGGCCTATAAGGTTGGCCAATTAGGCGGTTATTCAGTATCGGCGGCCAAAGCCTTTTACATGGCCACGCGGGGCGCCGCCAAAGCCCTTTATCTTGAAGACCGCATTGGTTCGATTGCGCCTGGATTTGACGGCGACCTGGTCGTTCTTAACCGAAAATCAACACCGTTGCTTCAGTTTCGCGATGCCTACTGCAACTCGATTGAAGAGGCGTTGTTTGTATTGATGACGCTGGGCGACGACCGCGCAACGCAGGCGGTATATGTTGCGGGCGACCTGGCCTATGTGGCTGCAGCCGAGGCGGATTGACCTGCACCGGCGGGGTTGCGGGGCCGTGCCCCGCAGCCCATTCATCCCAGGGCGGTCGCGCCGTCCCAGGCCAGCTTCAGGCCCGTCAAGAACAAAAACAAATACATCAACCGGAAGAACGTCACCGGATTGATCTTGTCGTGTAGCCAAATACCCAGCTTAACCCCAATAACCGCCAGTGGCGCCAACACCAGCGACGTCCCCAGGTTGGTTGCGTCAAGCAATCCCAATGCCGCATAAGGCACCAGCTTCACGTAATTGACGATGGCGAAGAATATCGTCACTGTGCCGACCATAAGCCGCTTGTCGAGCTGCTTGGGCAGCAAATACATCATCAAGGGTGGCGCGCCGGCATGGGCCAAAAAACTTGTAAAGCCCGACACGCCAGCCCAGAATGCACCTTGAATACGGTCAACCACATCATTGCCCGCCTTTTTCGGCTTTATGGTCCGCCAACGCTTGCTCCAGTGATTCAGCGTGAACAATATCGCCATCAACCCCAGCAGAAGCTTAAGGGCGGCATCACTGACGTACTCGAACGCCAGATAGCCGGCCAACACACCAATCAGCGCACCCGGGATCAGACGCAGCATCAATGATGTATTCCACGTCGAGATCCATGCCTTTAAGCCGGTCACGTCCATGACGCACAATATGGGCAGCATGATGCTGGCCGCCTGAACCGGCGATACCGTTAGCGCCATAAGCGGCACAGCCAGCATGCCCAATCCGCCGGCAAACCCGCCTTTGCCAATGCCCACAATGAGTACGCCGGGCACAGCCACCAAATAAAACCACGGGTCGGAAATCAACGACATGCCATTACCTGCTGTAGAACGCTTGCCTGGATTATTTGCACCCTAGGCCATGCTGAAAACATATTGCCAACCGGCAAAAGAAAAACGCCATGCTAGGCATGGCGTTTACGCTGAATACACAGCAACTGCTTTACGACTTACTGCAGGGCGATTTCGACATCAACGCCGGCAGGCAGGTCGAGACGCATCAGGGCGTCAACGGTCTTGTCGGTAGGATCAACAATGTCCATCAGGCGCTGGTGCGTACGAATTTCCATTTGGTCGCGCGCGGTCTTGTTGACGTGAGGTGAGCTCAACAGATCGTAGCGACGAATACGCGTAGGCAGTGGTACGGGACCACGCACTACCGCACCCGTACGCTTGGCGGTTTCAACGATTTCAGCTGCCGACTGGTCGATCAGCTTGTAATCGAAGGCTTTCAAACGGATGCGGATTTTCTGGTTTTTCATGGAGATTCCTAAAGAACGATAAAGGTAAAGGGCGAAAGCCCCTTACCTAGACTTGAAGAACTATTGCGCTAAATTAGGCAATAATTTTAGCAACAACACCGGCGCCGACGGTACGGCCACCTTCGCGAATCGCGAAGCGCAGACCTTCTTCCATAGCGATCGGAGCGATCAGCTTGACGGTCATCGAGACGTTATCGCCAGGCAGAACCATTTCTTTGTCTGCGCCCAGGTCGATCGTACCGGTAACGTCAGTTGTACGGAAGTAGAACTGAGGACGATAGCCATTGAAGAACGGCGTGTGACGGCCACCTTCGTCTTTGGACAGAATGTACACCTCGGCGGTGAACTCGGTGTGCGGCTTGATCGAGCCGGGCTTGGCCAGAACCTGACCACGCTCGACGTCTTCACGCTTGGTACCGCGCAGCAATACACCAACGTTGTCGCCAGCTTGACCTTGGTCCAGCAGCTTGCGGAACATTTCAACGCCCGTGCAAGTCGTCTTGACGGTGTCTTTGATACCAACGATTTCGATCTCTTCGCCGACTTTAACAATACCGCGCTCGATACGGCCAGTCACCACAGTACCGCGACCCGAGATCGAGAAGACGTCTTCAACAGGCATCAGGAATGTACCGTCAACCGCACGCTCAGGCGTGGGGATGTAGGTGTCCAGTGCTTCAGCCAGTTTCAGGATCGCTTCTTTACCCAATGGGCCTTCGTCGCCTTCCAGCGCCAGCTTGGCCGAACCCTTGATGATGGGGGTGTCGTCGCCGGGGAAGTCGTACTTGGACAGCAGCTCGCGCACTTCCATTTCGACCAGCTCGAGCAACTCTTCGTCGTCGACCATGTCGGCTTTGTTCAGGAACACGATGATGTAAGGCACGCCAACCTGACGGCTCAGCAGAATGTGTTCACGTGTTTGGGGCATTGGGCCGTCAGCGGCCGATACCACCAAAATCGCGCCGTCCATCTGGGCGGCACCCGTAATCATGTTCTTGACGTAGTCGGCGTGGCCGGGGCAGTCAACGTGAGCGTAGTGACGGGCTGCGGTTTCGTACTCAACGTGCGAAGTATTAATCGTAATACCACGGGCCTTTTCTTCGGGCGCTGCGTCAATTTGCGAGTAGTCTTTGGCTTCGCCACCGAAGGCCTTGGACAATACTGTTGTGATCGCTGCGGTCAGCGTCGTTTTGCCGTGGTCAACGTGACCGATCGTGCCGACGTTTACGTGCGGTTTGGTCCGCTCAAACTTACCTTTTGCCATGTCTTATCCTATGAGTATTCAAGGAAACAAAAAATTTATCCTGCCCACAACATGTGGGCAGGGACTGCATTACTTGCTGCGCGCGCTAACGACTTCGTCAGCAACGTTCTTTGGAGCTTCAGCGTAGTGCTTGAACTCCATCGTGTAGGTTGCGCGACCCTGGGTTTGCGAACGCAAACTGGTTGCATAACCAAACATCTCGGCCAGGGGTACTTCAGCCTTGATAATCTTGCCACCGCCGACCATGTCGTCCATGCCCTGAACCATACCGCGGCGTGAGGACAAGTCGCCCATTACCGTACCAGCATAGTCTTCGGGTGTTTCGACTTCGACAGCCATCATGGGTTCGAGCAGCACAGGGCTGGCCTTGCGCATACCGTCTTTGAACGCCATCGACGCCGCCATACGGAAAGCGTTTTCGTTCGAGTCAACGTCGTGGTACGAACCGAAGAACAACGTGACTTTGACGTCGACGACCGGGTAACCCGCGATAACACCTGCAGGCAGGGTTTCTTGAATACCGCGATCGACTGCGGGGATGTATTCGCGAGGAACCACACCGCCCTTGATGGCGTCGACGAACTCGTAACCACCGCCGGGAGGCAGGGGCTCGAGCTTGAGGACAACGTGACCGTACTGACCACGACCACCCGACTGCTTGACGAACTTACCTTCGATTTCGTCGCAGGTTTTGCGAATCGTTTCGCGGTAAGCCACCTGGGGCTTACCAACGTTGGCTTCAACACCAAATTCGCGCTTGAGGCGGTCGACGATGATGTCAAGGTGCAGCTCGCCCATACCCGAAATAATGGTTTGACCCGATTCTTCGTCTGTGCGAACACGGAACGAAGGATCTTCTTGGGCCAGACGCGACAGGGCCAGACCCATTTTTTCCTGGTCGGCTTTGGTTTTGGGTTCGACGGCCTGCGAAATAACGGGCTCTGGGAACTCCATGCGCTCGAGAACGACATGA
Source organism: Pusillimonas minor (assembly GCF_014237865.1). Taxonomy (GTDB): domain Bacteria; phylum Pseudomonadota; class Gammaproteobacteria; order Burkholderiales; family Burkholderiaceae_B; genus Neopusillimonas; species Neopusillimonas minor. The sequence goes on along the minus strand of NZ_JACJUU010000002.1, from coordinate 346,406 downwards.
TTGTCGATATCGCACAAGGTTTCGCCAGTAGTAACGTCTTTCAGACCGACGACCGCAGCGATGTCGCCTGCAACCACTTCTTTGATTTCAGAACGGTTGTTGGAGTGCATCTGCAAGATACGACCGATACGCTCTTTTTTGCCTTTAACCGAGTTGAATACGGTGTCGCCCGAATTGAGCACACCTGAGTACACACGGATAAAGGTCAGCTGACCAACGAACGGGTCGGTCATGAGCTTGAACGCCAAGGCGGACATTGGCGCCTTGTCGTCGGCAGGACGGGTGACGGGATTGCCGTCATCGTCTTGACCTTCGACCGGAGGAATGTCGACGGGCGACGGCAGGTAGTCAATAACAGCGTCGAGCATGCGCTGAACGCCTTTGTTTTTGAAGGCCGTACCGCACAACATGGGCTGAATTTCGCAAGCGATGGTACGCAGACGCAAACCTTTCTGGATCTCTTCTTCGGTCAGCTCGCCGGTTTCGAGATACTTGTTCATCAGCTCTTCGTTGGCTTCAGCAGCCGACTCGACCAGCTTCTCACGCCACTCGTTGGAGATTTCAACGAGATCGGCGGGAATGTCGATGTACTCGAACTTCATGCCCTGAGTGGCTTCATCCCAGATGATGCCCTTCATTTTGATCAGGTCGACAACGCCTTTGAACTCGTCTTCGGCGCCAATAGGTACCACGATAGGTACGGGGTTGGCTTTCAGACGTGTTTTGAGATGGTCGTAAACCTTGAAGAAGTTTGCGCCAGTGCGGTCCATTTTGTTGACGAAGGCCAGACGGGGTACACCGTACTTGTTAGCCTGACGCCATACCGTTTCGGACTGAGGCTGAACGCCGCCCACCGCGCAATACACCATGCAGGCGCCGTCGAGCACACGCATGGAACGTTCTACTTCGATGGTGAAGTCAACGTGGCCCGGGGTGTCGATAACGTTAATACGGTGCTCGGGGTAGTTGTTGCCCATACCACTCCAGAAGGCCGTTGTTGCGGCCGAGGTAATGGTAATACCGCGTTCCTGCTCTTGCTCCATCCAGTCCATCGTTGCGGCGCCGTCGTGCACCTCGCCGATTTTATGGCTGACGCCTGTATAGAACAGAATGCGTTCGCTGGTGGTGGTTTTACCAGCGTCGATGTGCGCAGAGATACCGATGTTACGGTAGCGCTGGATTGGGGTTTTACGGGCCATTTGTGTGTCCTTTGATTACCAACGGAAATGGCTGAAAGCTTTGTTAGCCTCGGCCATTTTGTGCGTGTCTTCGCGTTTCTTCATTGCGGCGCCACGACCTTCGGAAGCGTCGAGCAATTCGCCGGCCAGGCGCAGATCCATCGATTTTTCACCACGCTTTTTGGCTGCTTCACGCAACCAGCGCATGGCCAGTGCCAGGCGGCGCACAGGGCGCACTTCAACTGGAACCTGATAGTTCGCGCCACCGACACGGCGGCTTTTTACTTCGACGATAGGCTTGATGTTGTTGATGGCGGTATTGAAGACCTCGATAGGCTCTTTGCCAGTTTTGGCCTGAATCTGGTCAAGCGCGCCGTAAATAATACGTTCGGCGACGGCTTTTTTACCGGACAACATAACAACGTTCATGAACTTGGCGAGCTCTACGCTACCGAATTTAGGATCGGGCAGAATCTCACGTTTGGGTACTTCGCGACGACGAGGCATTTTAATATTTCCTTGTGACAGTTCAGTTGTACCGTGCCTTTGCACGGCCCTGGCCATTTATTCGAAATGACCACTTACATGCCATGGCAGGGTTGCCACAGCTGCACTGAGTGGGCCAACGATGTGGCCAATAATTTACTTACCCGCTTTGGGCCGCTTAGCGCCGTATTTCGAGCGAGCCTGCTTACGGTCTTTAACGCCTTGCAGGTCGAGCGAGCCACGGACGATGTGGTAACGCACACCAGGCAAGTCTTTTACACGACCACCACGCACCAGAACGACCGAGTGTTCTTGCAGGTTGTGGCCTTCACCGCCGATATACGAAATGACTTCGAAACCGTTGGTAAGACGTACCTTGGCGACTTTACGCAAAGCCGAGTTAGGTTTTTTGGGGGTTGTAGTGTACACACGAGTGCACACGCCACGGCGCTGGGGGCAGTTTTCAAGAGCAGGGCTCTTGCTCTTGGCGCGAGTGGCTTCGCGCGGTTTACGCACGAGTTGGCTAATGGTTGGCATGACCTTAACGCGTCCTTTTGATGTACTTGCGTACGATTTACGTTGTGAATCTCAAAGCGGCGTACCGCTTTGATGCGATATTTGGCAGCGCCCAAATAACTAAGGGCGGTTTATACAAAACCGCCCTAACGCATTACACAAACGTAAAAGAGCGGGTCTTGCAGTACCCGGACTGCCGCTGCACAGGCCCTGGCAAATAAAATATTACTGGCGCGCCAAGGCAAGGCAAATTTTCCGGATAGCTTGCCACTGTAGCACAAGCTAAGGGAAAACGTCAATATGCAGTACCGTGGTTTACGTGCGTTCAAACAGCGCAAACAATTCTTTCGAATCAACGACGTTACCAAACTGCTGGACAATATTTTCAAGCGCACTGCGGTGCTCTTCGTCGGACAATGAGGCGCAGCAATCGGACAGCATGACGACCTTGAAGTCGAGCATCATGGCATCGCGTGCCGTTGATTCGCAGCACACATTGGTTTTAGTCCCGGCGACAAGAATCGTATCGATGCCGCGACTACGCAAAACGCGTTCCAACGATGACGACCCGGGGATCAGCGCACTATAGCGATTTTTAACAATCGTGATGTCGCCGGCCTCTGTTTGCAACTCGGTATAAACCGCCTGATTCTCGGGTGAGTTGGCCTGCAGCGTACGCTCGCGAATATCACCGGCCACGATATGGTTGTAGAACATATCCCAGTCAGAATATTGCCCGTACGACTCGTTGGCATGCAACACCCAGATAACGGGCACGCCAAGCTCGCGCAGCTTGGGGGTTAGCGCGTTTAAATTGGGAACAATACCCCGCGACGTAGCGACTTCGGCCGGGCTACCCTCGGCGCAAAAAGTGTTTTGCATGTCGATAACGACCAACGCCGTTGTAGCCGGGTCGATCGACGGGTGCATATGCACGCGGCCACGACGCTTCATGACACGTTCGATAATTTCAGGACGGATACCAATGTGATGCACGCGCTTGTCTCCTTGTGAAAAAACCCTACCGGCTTGCGCCGGCAGGGTTAAATATTAAAGGCCGGGCGCTTTGGCCCGGCCTGCGACAGCAACTTATTCTTCGTTGCCGTCTTGTACTTCGTTGTTGTCGACGCCGTCGGCTTCGGGGGCCGACTCGACCGTTACAGGTGCGTCTTCAAACGGGTTGGCCATAACACGTGCAGCCTGGCGTTCGGCCTCTTCGTGCTTCTCTTTGGCTTTACGCGCCATGTGGTAAGACATGCCGGTACCGGCAGGAATCAGACGGCCCACAATGACGTTTTCTTTCAGGCCACGCAGCTCGTCGCGCTTGCCCATGATGGCAGCCTCGGTCAGCACGCGGGTAGTTTCCTGGAAGGACGCCGCAGAAATGAACGAATCGGTCGACAGCGAAGCCTTGGTGATACCCAGCAATACGTTGTCGTATGTTGCGGGGATCTTGCCTTCGGCTTCCATGCGATCGTTTTCATTCAGCAGTTCGGAGCGCTCGACCTGTTCGCCGTTGATGAAGCTGGTATCGCCCGAATCAACGATATTCACACGACGCAACATCTGGCGAACAATCACTTCGATGTGCTTGTCGTTGATTTTTACGCCCTGCAAACGGTAGACGTCCTGAACTTCATTCACGATGTATGTGGCCAAACGCTCGATGCCTTGCAGACGCAGAATGTCGTGTGGATCGGACGGACCATCAACAATCATCTCGCCCTTATTGACCACCTGGCCGTCGTGCACCAGCACCTGTTTTTCTTTTGGAATCAGGAACTCGTGGCTGACGCCGTCCATGTCGGTAATGACCAGACGTTGCTTGCCCTTGGTGTCTTTACCGAACGAGACCGTACCTGTGATGTCGGCCAACATACCGGCATCTTTGGGTGAACGGGCTTCGAACAGTTCAGCCACACGGGGCAGACCGCCGGTAATGTCACGGGTCTTCTGCGATTCTTGAGGAATACGCGCAAGAACTTCACCCACATTCACCTGCTGACCATCGCGAACCGTGATCAGGGCGCCGACCGGGAACGAAATATTGACCGAGTGATCGGTACCGGCGATTTTGATTTCGTCGCCGGCATCGTTCAGCAGCTTGATCTGCGGACGCATCATGGTCTTGCCACCACGCGTTTTCGGCGTGATGACAACCAGTGTCGACAAGCCCGTGACTTCGTCTACCTGCTTGGCAACAGTCGCACCTTCTTCGATGTTCTCGAAGCGCACCGAACCGGCGTACTCGGAGATGATCGGACGGGTGAGCGGATCCCAGGTTGCGAGACGTTCGCCAGCCTTGACTTCTGCACCATCGGCAACGACCAGCGTGGCACCGTACGGGATCTTGTGACGTTCGCGCTCGCGGCGGTTGTCGTCAAAAATAACGATTTCGCCCGAACGGGAAATAGCGACACGTTCGCCTTTGGCGTTGGTGACGTAACGCATCGACACGCCAAACGATACTGTACCGGCAACCTTGGTTTCGACCGAACTGGCCATGGCTGCACGCGACGCCGCACCACCAATGTGGAAGGTACGCATCGTCAGCTGTGTACCGGGCTCACCGATAGACTGCGCAGCAATAACACCCACGGCTTCACCGCGGTTGACCAGACTGCCACGACCCAAATCGCGACCATAGCAGTGCGCACAAAGGCCACGACGCGTTTCGCAGGTCAGCGGCGTACGGATCTTGACTTCGTCGACACCCAGGCTGTCGATCAGATCGACCAGGTCTTCGTCAAGCAAGGTACCGGCAGGAATCGCCGTTTCTTGGGTATCGGGGTTGACGATATCGGCTGCCGCAACACGACCCAGAATACGCTCGCGCAGGGGTTCAATAACCTCACCACCCTCGACCAAAGCCTTCATGGTGTAACCACTGGTGGTACCGCAATCAGTTTCGGTAATAACCAGATCTTGGGTCACGTCGACCAGACGGCGGGTCAGGTAACCCGAGTTAGCGGTTTTAAGCGCTGTATCGGCCAGACCTTTACGTGCACCGTGCGTTGAAATGAAGTACTGCAGTACGTTCAGGCCTTCGCGGAAGTTAGCTGTAATCGGCGTTTCGATAATCGAACCGTCGGGCTTGGCCATCAGGCCGCGCATACCGGCCAGCTGACGAATCTGGGCCGCGGAACCCCGCGCACCCGAGTCAGCCATCATGTAGATGGAGTTAAACGATTCCTGGCGGACTTCGTTACCGTGACGGTCGGTGACCGGCTCGGTTGCGAGTTGTTCCATCATGGCCTTGCCGACCTTGTCGCCGGCCTTGCCCCAGATGTCGACCACGTTGTTGTAACGCTCTTGTGCCGTCACCAGACCCGACGAGTACTGCTTGTCGATGTCTTTGACTTCGTTGCTGGCCTGGGCCAGGATCTCTTCTTTGACGGTCGGGATAACCATGTCGTTCATGGCGATGGAAATACCGCCACGGGTCGCCAGACGGAAACCGGACTGCATGAGTTTGTCGGCAAAAATTACCGTAGCACGCAAGCCGCAACGACGGAACGACTGGTTGATAAGACGCGAAATTTCTTTCTTTTTCAGCGCGCGGTTCAGGGTGGTGAACGGCAGGCCCTTAGGCAAAATTTCGGACAGCAAGGCGCGGCCCACGGTCGTTTCGTGGCGCTTCAGTACGGGCGTAAATTCGCCGGTGGCATCTTTCTCGTATTCGTAAAGACGCACGGTAATACGCGTTTGAAGCTCGACTTCACCATTGTCGTAAGCACGCTGCACTTCGGCGACATCAGCAAAGAACATGCCTTCGCCCTTGCCATTGATACGTTCGCGCGTCGTGTAATACAGACCCAACACGATATCTTGCGACGGCACGATAGACGGCTCGCCGTTGGCGGGGAACAGCACGTTGTTCGAGGCCAGCATAAGCGTACGGGCTTCGAGCTGGGCTTCGAGCGACAGCGGCACGTGAACGGCCATCTGGTCACCGTCGAAGTCAGCGTTGAACGCTGCGCAAACCAGCGGGTGCAACTGAATGGCTTTACCTTCAATCAGCACAGGCTCGAACGCCTGAATACCCAAACGGTGCAGCGTAGGCGCACGGTTGAGCATGACGGGGTGTTCACGAATGACTTCTTCGAGAATATCCCATACGACAGATTCCTGGCTTTCGACCAGCTTCTTGGCCGCCTTGATGGTTGTTGCCAAACCCATCATTTCGAGGCGGTTGAAAATGAAAGGCTTGAACAGCTCGAGCGCCATCAGTTTGGGCAAACCGCACTGATGCAACTTGAGTTGCGGACCCACCACAATCACCGAACGACCCGAGTAGTCGACGCGCTTACCCAGCAAATTTTGACGGAAACGACCGCTCTTGCCTTTGATCATGTCGGCCAGCGACTTGAGCTGACGCTTGTTGGCGCCCGTCATGGCTTTACCACGACGGCCGTTATCGAGCAGCGAATCGACCGACTCTTGCAGCATACGTTTTTCGTTGCGCAAAATGATGTCGGGCGCTTTCAGTTCGAGCAGGCGCTTGAGACGATTGTTGCGGTTAATGACGCGGCGATACAGGTCGTTCAGATCGGAGGTCGCGAAGCGACCGCCGTCGAGCGGCACCAACGGGCGCAGATCGGGCGGCAATACCGGCAGCACTTCCATGATCATCCAGTCGGGCTTGATCCCCGACTTCTGGAAACCTTCGAGCACTTTAAGGCGCTTCGAGATTTTTTTGATCTTGGCATCGGAGCTGGTGGCTTTCAGTTCGGCACGCAGGGTATCGACTTCGCGATCGATGTCGATGGTGCGAAGCAATTCGCGGACAGCTTCAGCACCCATCAGGGCATGGAAGTCGTCGCCGTACTCTTCTGTTTTAGCCAGGTAGTCGTCGTCGGACATGATTTGGCCGCGCTTGAGCGGTGTCATGCCAGGTTCGATAACGCACCATGCTTCGAAGTACAACACACGTTCGATATCGCGCAGGGTCATGTCGAGGACCATGCCCAAACGCGACGGCAGGCTCTTCAGGAACCAGATGTGCGCAACCGGGCTGGCCAGTTCGATGTGGCCCATGCGCTCGCGGCGCACTTTGGCGACGGTGACTTCGACGCCGCACTTTTCGCAAATGACGCCGCGATGCTTGAGGCGTTTGTATTTGCCGCACAAGCATTCGTAGTCTTTGATGGGACCAAAAATCTTGGCGCAGAACAAACCGTCACGCTCGGGCTTGAACGTCCGGTAGTTGATGGTTTCGGGCTTACGGACTTCGCCATAAGACCACGAACGCACTTTCTCGGGCGATGCAATGCCGATTTTGATGGCGTCGAATTGCTCGTCTTGCGAGACTTGTTTGAATAGGTCGAGTAGCGCTTTCATTAGTTACGCTCCAAATCCATGTCCAGCGACAAAGATCGAATTTCTTTGACCAGAACGTTGAACGACTCTGGCATGCCTGCGTCGATGACGTGATCACCCTTGACGATGTTCTCGTAGACCTTGGTACGGCCTGTGATGTCATCTGACTTGACGGTGAGCATTTCTTGCAACGTATACGACGCACCATAAGCTTCGAGCGCCCAGACCTCCATCTCACCGAAACGCTGACCACCGAACTGGGCTTTACCACCCAACGGCTGTTGCGTGACCAGAGAGTATGGGCCGGTAGAACGCGCGTGCATCTTGTCGTCAACCAAGTGGTGCAGCTTGAGATAGTGCATGTACCCAACAGTGACAGGACGTTCGAATTGTTCGCCGGTGCGGCCGTCGGTCAGCCAGGCTTGCGTACGGTTGGACGCCAGCTTCAGGTTCTCGGCGATATCGTCCGGATAGGCCAATTCGAGCATCTTGGCGATCTCTTCTTCGGTTGCACCGTCGAATACCGGTGTCGCCAACGGCACACCATTCTTCAGGTTACGCGCCATTTCGACGATTTCGTCATCGGTCAGCTCATCGAGATTAGCCGATGCGCCTGTCGAGTTGTAGACTTTTTCGAGGAACGCGCGGATATCTTTGGCTTGAGCGGATTTCTCGGCATCGAGCATTTCGGCAATACGATGTCCAAGACCTTTCGCCGCCCAACCCAAGTGAACCTCAAGCACCTGACCGACGTTCATACGCGAAGGTACGCCCAGCGGGTTCAGCACGATGTCGGCGGGGGTACCGTCGGCCATGTGCGGCATGTCTTCGACGGGGGTGATGCGCGAGACAACACCTTTGTTACCGTGACGACCGGCCATCTTGTCGCCAGGCTGCAGGCGACGTTTGACGGCAAGGTAAACCTTGATCATCTTGAGCACACCGGGCGGCAGCTCGTCGCCTTGCGTAAGTTTTTTACGCTTTTCTTCGAAGGCCAGGTCAAACTGGTGACGCTTCTGCTCGAGTGACTCTTTGGCCTGTTCCAGAACAACTGCATCGGACTCATCGGCCAGACGGATGTCGAACCACTGCCAGCGATCGAGATCCCGCAGGTATTCGGTGGTAAGCGCCGTGCCTTTGGCCAGCTTGCGCGGACCGCCGTTGACGGTTTTGCCAACCAGGAACTTCTCGATACGATCGAAGGTGTCTTTTTCGACAATACGCAGCTGGTCGTTCAGGTCTTGGCGATAGCGGCGCAGCTCGTCGTCGATAATCGACTGGGCGCGTTTGTCGCGCTCGATGCCTTCGCGGGTGAAGACCTGTACGTCGATGACGGTACCGACCATGCCCGAGGGCACGCGCAACGAGGTGTCTTTAACATCGGACGCTTTCTCGCCGAAGATGGCGCGCAGCAGTTTTTCCTCGGGCGTGAGTTGGGTTTCGCCTTTAGGCGTGACCTTACCCACCAGCACGTCATCGGCGCGAACTTCGGCGCCAATGTGAACAATGCCCGAATCGTCAAGACGATTCAATTGAATCTCAGGCAAGTTGCTGATGTCGCGTGTGATTTCTTCAGCACCCAGCTTGGTATCGCGTGCGACAACGGTCAGCTCTTCGATGTGAATCGATGTGTAGCGATCGTCAGCAACCACTTTTTCGGAGATCAGGATCGAGTCTTCGAAGTTGTAGCCGTTCCAGGGCATGAACGCGATCAGCATGTTCTGACCCAAGGCCAATTCGCCCAGGTCGGTAGATGCGCCGTCGGCCAGAACGTCACCACGCGCGACGAGATCGCCTTGCTTGACGATAGGGCGCTGGTTGATGTTGGTGTTCTGGTTGGAACGGGTGTACTTGATGAGGTTGTAGATGTCGACACCCACTTCACCGGCGACGTTTTCGTCGTCGTTGACGCGAATAACGACACGCTCGGCATCGACGTGATCAACGATACCGCCACGCAGGGCCTGTACGGTTGTGCCCGAGTCGACGGCAACGGTACGCTCGATACCCGTACCGACCAGCGTTTTTTCAGGACGCAGGCAGGGGACGGCCTGACGCTGCATGTTGGCGCCCATCAGTGCACGGTTGGCGTCGTCGTGCTCGAGGAACGGAATGAGCGAAGCAGCCACCGATACGATCTGCGACGGAGCAACGTCCATGTAGTGAACGTTGTCGGGCGACGTCAGCATGGTTTCGCCGGCCTGACGGCAAGCGACCAGATCGCTGACAAAGCGGCCTTCGGGGTCGAGTTCGGCGTTAGCCTGCGCAATGACGTAATTGCCTTCTTCGATGGCCGACAGGTAGTCGATTTGATCGGATACCTTACCGTCGATAATCTTGCGATAGGGCGTTTCGAGGAAGCCATATTCGTTAAGGCGCGCATACAGCGCCATCGAGTTGATCAGACCGATGTTCGGGCCTTCAGGTGTCTCGATGGGGCACACGCGACCGTAGTGCGTGGGGTGCACGTCGCGCACTTCGAAGCCGGCACGTTCGCGTGTAAGACCGCCAGGGCCCAAGGCCGAAACACGACGTTTGTGCGTGATTTCGGACAGCGGGTTGGTTTGGTCCATGAACTGCGACAGCTGGCTGGAGCCGAAGAACTCTTTGATAGCCGCAGAAATAGGCTTCGAGTTGATCAGGTCGTGCGGCATCAGGTTTTCGGTCTCGGCCTGGCCCAGACGCTCTTTGACCGCACGCTCGACACGTACCAAACCGGCACGGAACTGGTTCTCGGCCAGTTCACCCACACAACGCACACGACGATTGCCCAGGTGATCGATATCATCGATCTGGCCACGACCGTTACGCAGCTCAACCAATACCTTGATGGTTTCAAGGATGTCTTCGTTGGTCAGGGTAAGCGGACCGGTGTTGTCGTCGCCACGACCCAGTCGGCTGTTGACCTTCATGCGGCCAACACGCGACAAGTCGTAGGTTTCTTCGCTGTAGAACAAGCGCTGGAACAGCGCCTCGACGGCTTCTTCGGTAGGTGGCTCGCCAGGACGCATCATGCGGTAGATGGCGACGCGCGCGGCCATTTGGTCGGCGGTGTCGTCAGTGCGCAAGGTTTGCGAAATGTACGGACCCCGGTCGAGATCGTTGATGTACAGCGTTTCGATTTCGCTGATACCCGCGGCGCGCAAGTCGGCCATGATGGTTTCAGTGATTTCGTCGTTGGCTTTGGCAATGACTTCGCCGGTGTCGGGGCTGATGACGTTCTTGGCCAGAACACGGCCATAGAAAAAGTCTTCGGGTACCGAAACGTGTTCAACGTTGGCGGCCTGCAGTTCGCGCAGGTGCTTGACGTTGATACGTTTGTCTTTTTCGACAATGACCTTGCCGCTACGGTCGGTGATATCGAAACGAGCAACTTCGCCTTTCCAGCGCTCGGGAACGAAGTCGAGCAAACCGCCTTCGCTCTTGACAGTGAAACGGTCGAAGTCGAAGAAGTAAGCCAGAATGTCTTCAGCCGACATGCCAATGGCTTTGAGCAAGATAGACACAGGCATCTTGCGACGACGGTCGACACGGAAGAACAGGACGTCTTTCGGGTCAAATTCGAAGTCGAGCCACGAGCCGCGGTAAGGAATGACGCGTGCCGAGAACAGCAGCTTGCCGGAACTGTGGGTTTTGCCGCGATCGTGCTCGAAGAACACGCCAGGCGAACGGTGCAACTGCGAAACAATGACGCGCTCGGTACCGTTGATGACAAACGAACCGGTGTCGGTCATGAGCGGAATTTCGCCCATGTAGACCTCTTGTTCTTTGACTTCTTTGATTGTCGGCTTGCTGACTTCGCGGTCCATCAGGACCAGACGTACCTTGGCGCGCAGGGGCGACGCATAGGTCAGGCCACGCAGCTGGCATTCTTTAACGTCGAATACCGGTTCGCCAAGCACATAGCTGACGAACTCGAGGCGTGCCATTTGATTGTGGCTGACGATGGGGAAAATGGAGGTAAAGGCGGCCTGAAGGCCTTCATCTTTGCGCTGGGATGGGGGGGTATCCGCTTGCAAAAATGTTAAGAATGATTGCAGTTGAGTCGCCAGAAGGTAGGGAACGTCTTGAACGTCCTCACGTTTGGCGAAGCTCTTACGTATGCGCTTTTTTTCGGTATACGAATAAGGCATGAGCACTCCGACTCGAGGGGGTTACATGGGCCGTCAACCACGGCCTGGTTTACGACTCTAGAAAACCCTACTTAAGGGCAAAAACGGCGCTCAAATAAGGGTTTTCTGGAAACGCAAAAGCCCGGGAAGGCCAAAACCTACCCGGGCAAGAGCAACAAGTATTACTTGAGCTCGACCTTAGCACCAGCTTCTTCAAGCTTGGCTTTGGCGGCGTCAGCGTCAGCCTTGGCTGCAGCTTCTTTAACTGTCTTGGGTGCGCCGTCAACCAGGTCTTTGGCTTCTTTCAGGCCCAGACCGGTGATTTCGCGGACAGCTTTAATAACTGCAACTTTGTTCGCGCCAACGTCAGCAAGGACGACGTCGAACTCGGTTTTTTCTTCAGCGGCGGCAGCGCCACCAGCTGCAGGTGCAGCAACAGCGACAGCAGCTGCAGCAGCCGATACGCCGAATTTTTCTTCCATTTCCTTGATCAGCTCGGACAGTTCGAGCACGGTCAGGTTAGCAACCGCGTCAAGGATTTCTGTTTTGCTCAATGCCATTTTTAGAACTCCAAATTTAAATGTATGCCAGGGTTGGGTATCGCTGTGTCTTTCGACGAAATTCCAAAAAGCTTACGCAGCTTCTTTTTGATCGCGAACGGCCGCCAGGCCGCGTACGAATTTGGTTGGAACTTCGTTGAGCGTACGCACAAATTGCGTGACAGGGGCTTGCATGGTACCCATAAGTTTCGCCAACAGCTCGTCGCGGGAAGGCAGTGTGGCCAAGGCCATAACGCCATCGACGCTCAGGACGTTATCGGGCAGCGAACCGCCTTTGATAACGAGCTTGTCGTTGGTTTTAGCGAAACTGGCGAGTACTTTTGCAGCCGCGACTGGATCTGTACTGATACCGTAAATAAGGGGACCAGTAAGACCTGCCGACATGCCTTCGAAAGGCGTACCGGCGACGGCGCGGCGAACCAGCGTGTTTTTGAGAACACGCAGATACACACCCGACTCACGCGCTTGTTTGCGCAATACGGTGACGGCAGCGACGTCCAGACCACGGTACTCTGCTGTAACAATCGATTGAGCCTTGGCTACTTGAGCCGCAACTTCTTCGATTACTACCGCTTTCTCTTTACGATTGAGACTCACGGTTTGAACACTCCATCTAATGACACCTGGGACGGTCCCGGGCGTCTACCGAATGCGGCGCTCCTGGTCGAGTTCTTAAACAACAAGAATTCTTCCATGGGCGCCGTCTGCGCTGGATACAGACCGGACGGGCCGGTTTGAGATTAAGCCTTTGGCGAATACAGCGTGCCGAGGGCTCCAGCGGTCTTTGACAGCAACACCCGGGGGACCCGGGTGCAGCCCAAAGTTCTGTTTTGCTGTCGGCTTTTAGGCCGCCAGCGAGGCGATTTCGACGCGAGCACCGCCGCCCATAGTGGACGAAACGGCGACTTTACGAAGGTAAATGCCTTTAGCTGCTGCAGGACGTGCTTTATTCAGGGCGTCGATCAGTGCGGCCAAGTTGGTTTGCAGCTGTTCGACTTCGAAGGAAGCACGGCCAATTGTTGCGTGGATGATACCGGCTTTGTCGGTACGGTATTGAACCTGACCTGCCTTGGCGTTTTTAACCGCCTGGGCAACGTCGGGGGTTACTGTGCCAACTTTAGGGTTAGGCATCAGCCCGCGAGGACCGAGCACTTGACCCAGGGCACCGACGATACGCATGGTGTCGGGCGAAGCAATGACGACGTCAAAGTCGATGTTGCCGGCTTTGATTGAGTCGGCCAGGTCTTCCATGCCAACGATGTCGGCGCCGGCAGCCTTTGCAGCTTCGGCTTTTTCGCCTTGGGCGAAAACAGCAACACGCATGGTTTTACCGGTACCGGCGGGCAAAACGACCGAGCCACGTACGAGCTGGTCTGATTTTTTAGGATCGATACCGAGCTGAACAGCGACGTCGATGGACTCGTTGAACTTGGCGGTGGCGGTTTCTTTGACGAGTGCCAGCGCTTCGTTAACGGAATAAAGCTTGGTGCGATCGATTTTTGCCTTGATCGCGGCGGCGCGTTTACCAAGTTTGGCCATGGTTATACCCCTTCAACCGTAATGCCCATGCTGCGGGCGCTGCCTGCGATGGTGCGAACAGCGGCGTCGAGGTCGGCTGCTGTCAGATCAGGCATTTTGGTTTTTGCAATTTCTTCAGCCTGTTCACGCGTCAGTTTGCCTACTTTGTCGGCGTTAGGACGTGCGGAACCTTTTTGAACGCCAGAAGCTTTCTTGATGAGGACGGCCGCAGGCGGCGTCTTCATGATGAATGTAAAGCTCTTGTCGGCGTAGGCGGTAATTACGACGGGGATAGGCAGGCCGGGCTCCAGGTTCTGCGTTTGCGCATTAAACGCTTTGCAGAATTCCATGATGTTCAGGCCACGCTGACCCAGTGCAGGGCCGACTGGGGGTGAGGGGTTAGCCTTACCAGCTGGGATTTGCAGCTTGATAAAGCCGACGATTTTTTTCGCCATGCTAAGCTCCTTGCGGGTACATACGCCGTTGTTGCATAAACAAACGGCTCCCCGGGGTTAAAAACTCAGGTCTTTTCGACCTGACCAAAATCGAGTTCAACAGGTGTTGCACGCCCGAAAATAGTGACGGACACACGTACCTTACTTTTCTCGTAGTTAACTTCTTCGACGTTGCCGTTAAAGTCGGCAAACGGCCCTTCTTTGACGCGGACCATTTCGCCCACTTCAAACAGAATTTTCGGTTTTGGCTTCTCGACGCCTTCTTCCATTTGCGAAAGAATTTTCTCGACTTCGCGCTCGGAGATAGGTGCAGGGCGGTTGCCTGAACCACCTAAAAAGCCGGTGACACGATTGGTGTTTTTCACCAAGTGCCAAGTGTCATCAGTGAGCTCCATTTCGACCAGGACATAGCCCGGGAAAATACGACGCTCGGTGATGGACTTTTTACCGCCTTTGACCTCGAGAACTTCTTCGGAGGGAACGAGAATGCGACCAAACTTGTCTTCAAGACCTGCGCGCTCGATGCGTTCAACGAGCGCACGATGGACGCTTTTTTCCATGCCCGAATAGACATGGACGACATACCAGCGTTTACTCACGTTTTACCTCCAGCCCAGCAGCAGGCCGTAAATGGCCCAGCCCAGGATCTTGTCGGTAACCCACAGCATGATGCCCATGACAGTGACAAAGGCAAACACAATGCCCGTCATTTGCATGGCTTCTTTGCGGGTTGGCCAAATTACGCGCTTGAGCTCGCCGTAGGAATCGCGACCAAAGCTGATGGTGCGACGGCCGGGCTCGGATGACCATGCTACAAAAGCAGCGATGACCAGGCTGGCGATAAAGATGGCGACACGAACTACCGTGGGTTGGTTGTCAAGTACCGAAAACGCAACAATCCCGGCAACAATGATAAGTACTGACAGGGTTAGTTTGACCCGGTCCAGTGTGCTGCTTACGGTTTCTACGTTGGTATTTGACATATTAGTTTGTGGCGTTTGGCAGGGGCAGTAGGAATCGAACCTACAACCTTCGGTTTTGGAGACCGACGCTCTGCCAATTGAGCTATACCCCTAAACCCTGTCAAACGTGCGGGCCAATGCCCACAGCGCTTAAACGATACTGGCAGCCGGCATGACCCGACTGCCAAAATACTACTACTAAAACTTAGGCAAGAATTTTAGCAACAACACCGGCGCCGACGGTACGGCCACCTTCGCGAATCGCGAAGCGCAGACCTTCTTCCATAGCGATCGGAGCGATCAGCTTGACAGTCATCGAGACGTTATCGCCAGGCAGAACCATTTCTTTGTCTGCGCCCAGGTCAATCGTACCGGTAACGTCAGTTGTACGGAAGTAGAACTGAGGACGATAGCCATTGAAGAACGGCGTGTGACGGCCACCTTCGTCTTTGGACAGAATGTACACCTCGGCGGTGAACTCGGTGTGCGGCTTGATCGAGCCGGGCTTGGCCAGAACCTGACCACGCTCGACGTCTTCACGCTTGGTACCGCGCAGCAATACACCAACGTTGTCGCCAGCTTGACCTTGGTCCAGCAGCTTGCGGAACATTTCAACGCCCGTGCAAGTCGTCTTGACGGTGTCTTTGATACCAACGATTTCGATCTCTTCGCCGACTTTAACAATACCGCGCTCGATACGGCCAGTCACCACAGTACCGCGACCCGAGATCGAGAAGACGTCTTCAACAGGCATCAGGAATGTACCGTCAACCGCACGCTCAGGCGTGGGGATGTAGGTGTCCAGTGCTTCAGCCAGTTTCAGGATCGCTTCTTTACCCAATGGGCCTTCGTCGCCTTCCAGCGCCAGCTTGGCCGAACCCTTGATGATGGGGGTGTCGTCGCCGGGGAAGTCGTACTTGGACAGCAGCTCGCGCACTTCCATTTCGACCAGCTCGAGCAACTCTTCGTCGTCGACCATGTCGGCTTTGTTCAGGAACACGATGATGTAAGGCACGCCAACCTGACGGCTCAGCAGAATGTGTTCACGTGTTTGGGGCATTGGGCCGTCAGCGGCCGATACCACCAAAATCGCGCCGTCCATCTGGGCGGCACCCGTAATCATGTTCTTGACGTAGTCGGCGTGGCCGGGGCAGTCAACGTGAGCGTAGTGACGGGCTGCGGTTTCGTACTCAACGTGCGAAGTATTAATCGTAATACCACGGGCCTTTTCTTCGGGCGCTGCGTCAATTTGCGAGTAGTCTTTGGCTTCGCCACCGAAGGCCTTGGACAATACTGTTGTGATCGCTGCGGTCAGCGTCGTTTTGCCGTGGTCAACGTGACCGATCGTGCCGACGTTTACGTGCGGTTTGGTCCGCTCAAACTTACCTTTTGCCATGGCTCTGACTCCTGACTGTGCGAAAATACTGCGAGTTAACGAAATACGTTAGTGGTGCCCATGACGCGGATCGAACGCGTGACCTCTCCCTTACCAAGGGAGTGCTCTACCACTGAGCCACATGGGCGGTATCCTTCAAGCTAAAAAACCCGCCTTAGCGGATTTGCAAAAACTTGGAGCGGGTGAAGGGAATCGAACCCTCGTCGTAAGCTTGGAAGGCTTCTGCTCTACCATTGAGCTACACCCGCGAAGGGATTCTCTTCTGTACCTGGCGTTGCTTAACGTTGTTGTGCAACGCTGCTTACGCAAAATGCCAGGCCCGTTCTAAAAGGTTTCTGGTGGTGGGAGTTGGATTCGAACCAACGTAGGCGCAAGGCCAACAGATTTACAGTCTGCCCCCTTTAACCACTCGGGCATCCCACCAAAAGAGAACCTCGAATTATGCACATATTTTTAGTGTGTGTCAAACGCTATGCGGCTTTTTTTTAGTGTTCGTCGAAATATTTTTGAATTTTTACAATTTCGGCGGTCTTTTGCAGGGCAAGAAACAACAGAACACGCGCTTTATGTGCATTTAAGTCATGAGTTACAACAAACCCATAAGCATCATCTTGAACCTCGAGATTTCGGGTCACACGACCGGCAGCGCAACGAGTGGCTCGAGCCACGACAAGGCCCTGTGCTGCGGCCGATGCCAGGCATTGCATGGTTTCGTCTGACATATTGCCATTACCAACGCCTGCGACCACCAATGCCGCAGGTTTTGTGAGCAATAGTGCTTCAAGGGTTTCGATATCATTTGCTGCCATGGCGTACCACACGGGTACACGAACCGGAGGGCGCGCGTCTTGATCGGTAGCGCTCAAGTCAAGATGCAGCGCGCTAACACTGCCAAACTTTTGCGCCGGCCCTTTGTAAAAATAATGGACCCCGCTTGATGTCAGCCAGCCGATGGGGCCGGTCTCGCGGGATTCAAAAGCGTCGATGCCTTCACATGCGCGCTTTTGCACGTAACGCGCGCTGTGCACCACACCGTTCATGACGACCAACACACCTTTCCTGGCCGATTCCGGCTCAGCGGCAACGCGCACAGCGTCGTACAGATTCACCGGGCCATCTGCTGCATACGCATTTGCAGGTTTCATCGCACCGGTAATAATCACCGGAATATCGACGGATAACGCGAGATGCAAGAAGTATGCGGTTTCTTCCATGGTGTCGGTACCATGGGTGACAACAATAGCGTCGGCGTGGTCGGCCTGGGCAATTTGGGTAATACGGCGGGCAAGTGCAGCCCACACGGTCCAGGTCATGGACTGACTGCCAATATTGACCAGTTGTTCGGCCTGGACCGCAGCAATGCCGGATAAATCGGGCAGGGCCGACAACAATGCTTTGGCACTGAGTTTGCCCGCCACATACGCGGCTTGCCCCGTTTGAACACCCGCAATAGTGCCGCCGGTTGCCAGGATGGTCACGCGGGGCAAAGCCACCGCTTTATGCCGGTCAGGCATCGACCACACCTGCCATGCCTTGTCGCTCGAGCAAAGCGTTCAAATGCTCCCAATCATGAAAATCGATAATTAATTGGCCCTTATTCTTGCGGCTGATTTTCAGGGAAACTTTTGTGCCTAAGTGATCGGACAATGCTTCTTCAAGCCGCTTGGCATCGCCCGATTTGCTATTGTCGGCCGCTACAGTGCGCGCAGCGGGCTCGTCTCGTTCTCGTATGGCCCGACCCACCAGTTTTTCGGCATCACGAACTGACATACGTTTCGTGATGATTTCGTTGGCCAGAATAATTTGTTGCCCAGCATCGATTGCAAGCAGCGCACGGGCGTGTCCCATATCGATGTCCCCGGCCAAAAGCATCGTTTGCACCGGCTCGGTCAGGTTAAGCAAACGCAACAAGTTGCTGGTTGCCGATCGCGAACGACCGATTGCCTGTGCGGCTTGTTCGTGCGTAAGCCCGAACTCGTCTAGCAGGCGACGTACACCATGTGCTTCTTCAAGCGGGTTCAGATCCTCGCGCTGAATGTTCTCAATAAGCGCCATGACGGCCGCATTTTCGTCAGCGACGTCACGAACGAGTACCGGGACTTCTTTCAGCCCCGCAATTTGGGCGGCGCGAAAACGACGTTCACCCGCGATGATTTCATACTTGCCTTTCTGCGAGCCGGAAAGTGCGCGCACCAGAATAGGCTGCATGATCCCTTGCGTACGAATCGATTCAGCCAGCTCGTTCAGTGCGCCTTCGTCCATGCGCGTACGGGGCTGATATTTACCCGCCACCATTTTGGTCACAGGCAAGGTGTTGGGCAAAGTTGCAGCTGCCGGCTTATCGCCCAGTTTTTCCATCGCGTCAGCGTCTGCGCCTAACAGGGCATCCAGCCCACGTCCCAACCCTTTTGGTTTTTTTGTGGCCATGATTCGAATTCCTTATGTATGCGAGGGTTCGTTTTGGACAGTTTTATTCTTGGCGTCTTGCTTGACCCGCTTGACCAGTTCTTTGGCAAACTCGATATAGGCTTTTGCGCCACGCGAGCTTTTATCGTATACCGTGCCCGGCATGCCGTGACTTGGGGCTTCGGCCAGGCGTACATTGCGCGGCACGACGGCTTTGAAAACCTTATCGCCAAAGTGACGTTCTATTTGCGCAGAAACCTGTTGTTGCAGCGTTACGCGGCTATCGAACATGACCCGAAGTAAGCCAATAAGCTGTAAGTCGGGGTTGATATTGCGATGCACCCGTTTGATTGTGTTGACCAGATCAGACAACCCCTCGAGGGCAAAGTATTCACATTGCATTGGAATAATGACACCATGTGCACCGGCCAAGCCGTTTAGTGTCAGCAATGACAGCGTCGGCGGGCAATCGATCAGAATAAAGTCATATTCGGAAATAACCGTCTGAATGGCATTTTTCAGCTGCTGTTCGCGGTCGTCCATTTGAACCAGATCGATTTCTGCGCCTGAAAGCTCGCGATTTGCGGGCAAAACATCGTATTGGCCGGTGGGCGATTTAACGCGCGCCTGAGCAATATCGGCCTCGCCAATCAGCACATGGTAAAGATTTGCATTTTCTGTGTTTTTATCAACACCACTACCCATGGTTGCGTTGCCTTGAGGGTCGAGGTCGATAAGCAAAACACGTTGACGTTGCATGACCAATGCCGCTGCCAGGTTGATTGCTGTGGTTGTTTTGCCGACACCACCTTTTTGGTTGGCAATGCAAAAGACCTTGGCAATTTTCGTTTGTGAATCTTGGGTCATTTAATTTCCTTGCGGCTCATCCAGACCAGGCAACGTTGGGCATCAAGTGCCGGTACATGTAGGGGTTCGATTGCACTGACACGCCATTCGGTTTGTTCGTGCAACGCGTCAATTTCTTCGTGGGGTTCGCGACCTTTCATGGCAAGCAATACCCCAGAGGCTGCAACGTGCCGACCCGACCAATTGGCAAAATCGTTTAATGAAGCAAACGCGCGCGATACAACGACTTGCGCATTGAAGGGAGGCAGCGACTCTACACGGGCATGATGGGCATGCAGGTTAGCCAGTTTTAACGAGCCAGAAACCTGTCTGACAAATGCCATTTTCTTTTCGACGGCATCAATGCAGTGTACTTGCGTGCCTGGCAGCAAAATTGCAATGACCACGCCCGGTAAACCCGCACCCGAACCGACATCAACGATGGGTAGCGTTTCGTTATCGGCCCTAAATGTATCTAAATGTTTCTTAAGTGCCGGAATAATAGCTAGACTATCGAACGCATGTTGAACCAACATTTGTTCCGGGTCACGAATAGCCGTCAGATTATACGTTCTATTCCATTTTTGAAGCTGCTGCAAGTATTGCAGCAGCAATTCGCACTGCGTGTCAGTCGCTTCGATACCCAACTGAGCAACGGCATCTTGAAGACGCCGTAGATACACAGAAGTCAACGCCTTCATGCCACGTGCTTTCCGTAATTGTGTCGTTTAATGTGAATCAACAACAACGAAATAGCCGCCGGTGTTACACCCGATACCCGACGCGCCTGGCCAATAGTTTCTGGGCGGCTTTGCTTAAGTTTTTGACGTACCTCTATCGACAAACTGGCGATTGCATCGTAATCAAGATTCTCAGGGATTTTTTGCTCTTCTTGAGCGGCTTGCTTTTTGACGTCTTCTTGCTGGCGGTTAACGTATCCTTCGTACTTGACCTGAATTTCGACTTGTTCGGCCACAACAGGATCTTCGACCGAAGGGCCGCCGATGTTTTGTCCATCGATAGTCGTTAGTTCAGTCAGCTTTTTATAAGTCACTTCGGGGCGCTTTAACAAATCAAGCAAAGCGTAATCGCGTTCCAGCTTTTTACCAACAACGTCTTGGGCAACTGCTTCACTGATAATGCGAGGGTTAACCCAGGTTTTCTTCAAACGTTCTATTTCACGTGAAACAGCGTCTCGCTTTCGGTTAAAAGCATCCCAACGGGCATCGTCTACCAAACCCAAATTTCGTCCAATTTCGGTCAATCGTAAATCGGCATTATCTTCACGCAGGCTTAGACGGAATTCGGCGCGAGACGTAAACATACGATAAGGCTCTGTAACGCCCCGTGTAATCAAATCGTCAACCAATACACCCAGGTAAGCCTCGTTACGCTTCGGACACCATGCGTCAAGTTCTTTTGCATGACGCGCCGCGTTTACACCGGCCAGCAACCCTTGCGCGGCAGCCTCTTCGTACCCGGTGGTGCCATTAATTTGACCGGCAAAGAACAAACCCGAAATAGCTTTGGTTTCTAATGAAAACTTTAATTCACGTGGATCAAAGTAATCATATTCAATGGCATACCCGGGTCGCATAATGACTGCGTTTTCCAGGCCGGGCAATGTTCTGATCAAGGCAAACTGAATATCAAACGGCAAACTGGTAGACACGCCGTTGGGGTAGATCTCTGTTGTCGTAAAGCCTTCGGGTTCTAAAAAAATTTGATGACTGGACTTGTCGGCAAAGCGATGGATTTTGTCTTCAATTGACGGACAGTAGCGAGGACCAATCCCTTCAATTTGACCTTGGTCGCTATACATGGGCGACCTATCCAGGCCTGAACGAATAATATCGTGCGTACGTTCGTTAGTATGCGTAATCCAGCAGGGCATTTGCGCCGGATGCATAGATGCATCACCCATAAACGAAAACACAGGAATTGGGTCTGTGTCGCCAGGCTGCACCTGGGTCCGACTGAAGTCTATGCTTCGCGCATCGATCCGCGGTGGCGTACCTGTCTTAAGGCGGCCTTGGGGTAGCTTCAGTTCTTTAAGGCGCTGCCCTAAAGATACTGCCGGCGGGTCTCCGGCACGGCCGCCCGAGTAATTATCCAGCCCCACGTGAATCAAACCGTTTAGAAACGTACCGGCTGTCAACACAACCGCTCGCCCTTTAAACGACAGTCCGATTTTCGTTACTGCGCCTGTAACCCGATCTCCCTCAACTAACAGGTCTTCAACCGATTGCTGAAAGATTGTCAAATTAGGCTGATTCTCTAGAATTTGCCGGATCGCGCTTCGATACAGCGAACGGTCTGCCTGAGCGCGTGTTGCGCGCACCGCCGGGCCTTTTGAACTATTGAGTGTTCGAAACTGTATCCCCGCCTTATCGGTGGCAAGCGCCATCGCCCCACCCATGGCATCTACCTCTTTAACCAAATGCCCCTTACCAATCCCTCCGATAGAGGGGTTGCAAGACATTTGGCCAAGCGTATCTATATTGTGGGTAAGGAGCAGTGTAGAAACGCCTGTTCTTGCTGCCGCAAGTGCGGCTTCGGTGCCAGCGTGACCACCACCAATAACGATGACGTCAAACTCATCTGGGTAGATCATGGGTAATTACTTTAAAAGACTGTATGTCGTTGATTATAACTTCCGACATTGAGTTCCACGTGAAACATAGTGTCATCGATTGACAAATGCACCATTACCTAGATTCCATTCATTCTTGTTTCACGTGGAACATAAAAGTAGGCAGCGATACACCCAACAACACAACTTTAAATGCACCTACCAAAACGTGTATGCCAAATGAATTCGTCCCTATGCGCTGCGAAACATGATCTGTAAAAAAGTTAACGTTTCACGTGAAACACAACGCTAAATAGGCTCTGTGGATAACTATGTGTATAAAGCTGTGGGAACAACAAGGATAAAATGTGAATAAAAAAACCCCGGCAAAGCCGGGGTTGAGATGCACTGCAGCGAACTGCTTACATCTTACAGGGGACGAATTTGAGCAGCTTGAGGACCTTTGGGGCCATCGTTAACTTCAAACTCTACCGCCTGGCCTTCGTTAAGGCTGCGATAACCGCGACCGTCGATAGCGGAGAAGTGAGCAAACACGTCTGCGCCACCCGCGTCGGGCGTAATAAAACCAAAACCTTTGTCGGCGTTAAACCATTTAACTTTGCCCGTTTGAGCCATAGTACTAGCGTCCTAAGTAGAAACAAAAAAAACAATGAACCAAGGGCGCCGACACGAACTGGATACGCTTAACTTAATAACCAAACGAGACTTACGCACAGCTTGAATTCAAATGCACCGCAAGAATAACCATAGCGCGCAGATATTTCAAATACATGATTACCCCAAGCCAAACCGCCCAAAACCGACACTAACCAGACAAAAGCTACCAAGAGACATGGCACATATGAATATCGAATCAAAACTACCCAATGTAGGCACTACCATTTTTACCGTCATGAGCCAGCTGGCTACTGAACACAATGCCGTTAATTTGGGGCAGGGGTTTCCCGACTTTAACCCTGACGAACGACTGATAAACCTGACAACCGAGGCCATGAAAAATGGCTATAACCAGTATCCGCCCATGGCAGGCATTGCACCTTTACGCCAAGCCATATCAAAAAAAATATTTGATTTATATCAGCACCGATACAGCACCGATACCGAAATTACGGTAACCGCCGGTGCAACCGAGGCACTGATGATATCTATTCAGGCCCTGGTTAAACCAGGCGACGAAGTGATTGTTATTGAACCCATGTACGACTTGTATGTCCCTGCCATTGAACTTGCTGGCGGACGGCCCGTACTTGTGCAAATGACAGTGCCCAAGACGCCTGAAGAAAGCTACCGCATTGACTGGAACAAAGTAGAAAACGCACTGACCGAAAAAACACGGCTGCTGATTTTAAATACCCCGCACAACCCAACGGGGATGACACTGAACGCAAACGATTTAAATGCGCTTGAAAACTTGCTTGAGCGTTACCCCTTTTATGTGTTGTCAGATGAAGTCTATGAACACATTGTTTTTGAAAACAAACCTCATTTGGGCATGTCGTCAAGGCCGAATCTGGCCAATCGTTCAGTTGTTGTTTCTTCATTTGGCAAGACTTATCACATTACAGGGTGGAAAATCGGTTACTGCGTAGCGCCGCTTGACCTGATGAAAGAAATCAGAAAAGTTCACCAATTTACGGTGTTTACCGTAACGTCACCCATGCAAGTAGCTTTGGCCAAATATGCCGACGACAAAGCCACGTTTAACGGTTTGGCAAGTTTTTACCAAGAAAAGCGTGACTACCTGGAAAAAGGGTTGGCATCTACAAAATTTGTTCCTTACAAAAGCCACAGTACGTTTTTTTTACTGGCCAACTACAAAAACCTTAGTTCAGAACCCGAAAGCACCTTTGCGAAAAAATTAACAGTTGAAAACGGTGTGACTGTCATCCCGTTGTCGGCGTTTTACATGAACCCTGAATCGAAAGCGGCAAACAATCATTTGGTTCGGTTTTGCTTTGCCAAGCAACGACAAACGCTGGACAACGCTTTGGCTCGTTTGGCTGTGCTTTGAACTGAACGTAGCGAAGTATATGAACTTTGTCGGGTCTTGTGCAGCGGCTTGCCGCCGCTGGCGTTGGGAACAAAGTGTTTTAGTTATTCCTTTTCTTTGATATCAAATGATTACTGATAATGGGTGTCTGTGGATAACTGGAACAAGCGTATTTGCATGTTTAAGAACAATGACTTAACCAAAAAAAATCTCTGGACTAACTTGGGCGTAAGCCAAGGACGGTTTCTGGACAATTTTTGGACGACCCCAGAAATCGAAGGTTATGCCTGTCTCGTCCACAAGCTGTTCACATTGCCGCGCTCTAGACGTTATCCACAGGCCGCTTTATTGTAATTTTATGTAACCCAAGTCTTATCGTAAGGAAAATGGACGAAAAAAAAGGGCTAACAGGCCCTTTTTGAAGTCGTTAATGGACAGAAAACCCGGTGGGTTTACCTGATGGTATCCACCATGGTGCCGTCGTCAAATACCAGCTGGTTTTCGGGCCAGCGCAGCGCACCCAGCTTAAACCTGGACTGACTGACGGGGCGGTTTGCCTTGCGGTCTCGCCAACGCGCGCCAACCGAGTAGTCGATGCAAAACACTTTTTGCCTGTAGCCGTACCAGGCGACAGAATGGATATTGCTGAAAAGCTGCGTGTATCGTGGGCTTGCCTGGGTAACTTTCTGCCGATACAAGCGCCAGTAATGGCCGATCACGACGTTTTCCGTACCCCGGTAGTCATCCCACCAGTTAACGCGGTCGGAAAAGCGCCAGCGCCCGCCTGCAAAGAACGGCTTGACCGCTTTTTGCTCGACGCCCGACGTCAGCACCTTGAACGGGTTAACCATCTGCTGCATGGCTTCGTATTGCGCAATATGTTCAAGAACGGGTGGCGCCGTCGTGTCATCTTCCAGTGCTTTGGCCCAACGTTGCTTCTCTTCAAGGTATTGGTCGTAAAGGCCACTGTGTTCTGCAGCCTTTTGCGCTTCTTCGTCCCAGCGCTTGAATGCTTCGGTAACGTTGCCTAAAGGGATGTCTTGAATTGCTTGAACGGCGGTTTGTGACCACGCCGCATGAACAATTCTAAGGTTTCGACCCAACAAAACAACGGGCAAGCTGTTCAGGAATGTACGGATTTCATGTCGCTCTGACGCAGGTGTTCGTGTAAAAGGCGCGTAGTTTTTCAGATCTTGCTGGTAGCGTTCGTCAAAAAACCAGCCCGAGCCGTCTTTAATATCGTCAGTCAACAAATTGAGCTCGTGGTTTCCTAAAATAGCTCGCGCCTGGTGGTTTTCTACCAGTTCTTGTACGCGCCTGACCACGCCATGGCTGTCAGGCCCGCGGTCGACAAGGTCGCCCACAAACACCGGGATGCGGTTCTGCGGGTGATGGCCACCGGGCGAATAGCCTAAACGTTCAAGCAATAATTCCAGCGCATCAATTTCGCCATGAATATCACCAATAATGTCCAGGGGTCGGTCGGGAAGTTCGGTCACCAGATTCATGTGACGCCTTTAGAGAAACAGGTTACAGAAATACTTTTTGCAACAGGTGGATGAGTTGGTCGTGCTCGTCGGGAGACAGCGATGCAGGGCGATCAAGGTCGGCGACACCGGCACGGGCCTTCTCGTAGCGTTGTTTACCCGGCAGTGTAAGCGCCAGTATCTGGGAGCGTTTGTCGTTGGGGTTGCGCTGACGGGTCAGCAGGCCATCGGCTTGCATGCGGTCAAGCAAGGTCGCCAGATTAGGTGGCGAAACGTTGATGGTTTCGCCCAGGCGCTTTTGGTTGATGTCGGGGTTGTCTGCGATAACGGCTAAAACGGTGAATTCGACCGGACGTAACTGAACTCTTTTGAGCTGCTTTTTTACTTGCGGAATGATTTTAAGATACGCCTGCAAGCAGTTGTACCCCAGCAGACCAAGTAAATAAGACTGGTCTACCGGGGCGGGCTGGCGCGAGGTTGCCTTGGCCGTCATTGCACAGACAGTACCGTTTGGTAGTTTTGGTGTTTGCCTGCCTTGGCGTTGGCCAGGCATTGCTTGATGACGGTAATTAGCTGCTGCGACTCGGGCAAGACAAATGTAAAGTAGTACTGCGCCGTGGCTTGTTTTGCCAGATAAAAGTCAGGGTCTTTGTCTTGCAGGGTACGGGCAACATTGGCTGCCTTAAGCCAAAGCCATGCAATGACGCAGTGGCCAACCAGGCGCAGCACTTCGGGGGCAATCTGGTGGGGCAAGTCGGGGTAGTCAAGTCCGGCTTGGCCAATTTCGGGCATTAGCGTACGTATGTCATGTGTTAATGCCAAAAGGGTGGTTGTCGCGCTTGCCAACGATTCGTGGGTTGTTTCGGCAACGGTTTGTTCGACGTCGTCCAGCAACATGCCCAGGCGTTTGCCGTTGTCGGCCAGTATCTTTCGCATCAGCAAATCTATGGCCTGGATTTCGTTGGTGCCTTCGTAAATCATGGTGATGCGAACATCACGCATGTACTGTTCAATACCGGTTTCGCATACATACCCGTGGCCGCCATATATTTGCAGTGCCTGGCTGGCACCGGCGAACCCTTGATCGGTCATTAATGCTTTGATGATCGGCGTCAGTAGCGCCAGTTGCTCGTCAAACGCTTTGCGTTGGGCGGTGTCGGGGTGGTGTTCGGCGCCATCAAGCAGCAGGGCGCTGTAATAGGCCAGCATCCGGCTGCCCTCTACCCAGGCGCGTTGTGTCATTAACAAGCGTTGCACCGGCGGGTGCATGACAATTGGGTCGGCGGGTTCTGTTTTGCGATGCTCCGGCCGCATGACGGCGCGCGACTGAAGCCGTTCGTTGGCGTAAACCAATGCATTTTGGTAGGCCGTTTCGGCAATACCCAGGCCGCCAATACCTACTTGCAGGCGGGCCGAGTTCATCATGACGAACATGGCCGTCAGGCCACGGTGCGGTTCGCCCACCAGCCAGCCGGTAGCGTCGTCGAACTGCATGGTGCAGGTCGGGCTGCCATGGATGCCCATTTTGTGCTCAAGCCCGGTGCAGGTGACGGCGTTGTGTTGCCCGGCGCGGTCGCCATCGGGAAATATCTTGGGCACGACAAACAACGAAATACCTTTGCTGCCGGCAGGCGCGTCGGGTAAGCGCGCCAGTACCAGATGAACGATGTTGTCGGTAATGTCCTGGTCGCCGCCAGAGATAAAAATTTTGGTGCCGGTGATTTGGTAGCTGCCGTCGTCGTTGGGCAGGGCTTTGGTGCGCAGTAAACCCAGGTCGCTGCCGGCGTGAGGTTCGGTCAAGCACATGGTGGCCAACCATTCGCCGCTGACAATTTTTGGCAGGTAGGTATTTTTGATGTTGTCGTTGGCGTATCGGTGAATGCAGGAATAGGCGCCATGCAGCAAACCGGGGAACATTGTCCAGGCCAGGTTTGTGGCATTGAGCATTTCGTACAGGACGCTGTTCAGGGTATGGGGCAACCCCTGCCCGCCGTAGTCGGGGTCGCACGCCAGTGCCGGCCAGCCGGCTTCGCAAAACTGGTGATAAGCCTGGGCAAACCCTTGTGGTGTAACGACCCGGCCGTTTTCAAGGGTAGCGCCTTTGGCATCAGCAGTGGCGTTAAGCGGAAACAGGACTTGGCTGGCAAATCGCCCGGCTTCTTCGACGACTTGCTGAATTAGTGCGTGGTCAACGTCGGCAAATTCAGGGTATTGCTGCAAAACGTCGGCAGCCCGGAACATGTCGGCCAGAACAAAATTAATGTCTTTAAGTGGGGGTTGGTACTGAAACATGGTGATCAGCTCCGTTGAACTTTGTTCTTTTTCTGGTCAAGAAACTCGGCCAGCAAACGTTGCGTTGCCGGGTCGGTTTGGGCGACTGCGGCCATGAGTGATTCGGTTGCCATACCGTCTTGAATGGTTTGGTCGGCGATGCGAGGCAACATGTGCATGACACCGTAATTTGTCATGGCCGCGTTGGTAGCAATGCCCTGGGCCAGTTCCATGGCTTTCTTAAGCCCTTCGCCGGGTTCGGTCAGGTAAGTGGAAATGCCTACTTGCTGGCCCTCGTCGGCGCTAAGCACACGCCCGGTGAGCATCAGGTCGGACATGCGGTTGACGCCGATAAGACGCGAAATACGTACCGAGCCGCCACCCCCAACGAACAACCCCCGTTTGCCTTCGGGCAAGGCATAAAACGCGGTGTTCTCAGCGACACGAATATGGGTTGCAGACGCTAGTTCGAGCCCGCCGCCGACGACTGCACCATGCAAGACCGCAATAACGGGAGCGCGCCCAAACTGGATTTTTTCGAAGGCTTCGTGCCACATACGCGAATGCATGACCGATTGCGGTACGGTATGTTCGCGGACTTCTGACAAGTCGAGCCCGGCACAGAAGTGGTCGCCCTCGCCGTGCAAAATGATGGCTTTTACCGTGTCGGGCATTGACCCGAAACAATGGTTAAGTTCACCGACCAGATCGAGGTTGATCGCGTTACGCTTGGCAGGCCGGGTAAGTGTTACCAAAGCAATGGCATCGGTAAATTTGACGGACAGTAGTTTGTATTGGGTGGATTGGGTCATGTTCGGGCTCGCATCTAGAGTAAAAGCAAATATCGTTAATTACTTATAAATCATAATATTTATTCTTTATAAATAAAATAGGGTGAACCCTGCAAAAAATGAACTTGCATTTTTTGCAGTTGCATCATCCAATGAGCTGTCACGACACGTTACGTTTGAGCATCAATGCAAGGCACCCGTCGATCGCATAGCCGCACCTACCGGCGTTTGCGTTATCACTTTTTGGTTTTGCCTTTGCTGGTATTGGCCGGCGGCTTTTTGCTGACTTACGCGTCCTGGTTAGTGTTCGACCGTGCCAATCAGGCCGAAGTTCAGCGCGCTTTTACGGTTCAGGTAGACCAAACGCTCGACCAGTTTCAGGCGCGCTTTTTGCAATATCAGTCGCGCCTGGAAGCCATCCGTGCTTTGTTTGCGGCTTCTGATGCCGTCGACCGTGGCGAGTTCGTCGAATTTGTCGATTCGCTGAATTTCCAGAAGCAATCTCCTGGCATTGTGGCGTTGGGGTACATTGCCCTGAATGCCGACAAAACCAAAGCCACTATCGAATACATCTACCCCGAAAATGAACGGAATTTGGGCATTGTCGGCGTAGATGCTTTTAACGACCCTAACCGCGAAACAGCGTTGCGCGAATCGGCAAAGGCTTCGGTTGCCGTACTGTCCAAGCCGGTACGTTTGCTTCAGTACGAAAACAACGGCACGCAAGATGCCACTGGCTATCTGCTGTTCATGCCTATCGACGCCGAGTTTGCGTTGTCCAGCACCATCAAGCCGTCAACGTTAATGGGCTGGATATATATTGCCTTTCGAATAGACGAAACATTGGCCGCAACATTTGACGGGCAGGGCTTTGCGCTGGCGCTTAATGTGTTTGATGCCACCGATGCCGGCAAGCGGCAGTTGGTGTTTGCGTCTGATATTGCCGCAGACGCACGCCCCAATGGTTTTGAACCTTTGGTGGCGACGCGCACCGTAAGCTTGTTGGGTCGCACCTGGGAACTGGACATCACTTCAACCCAGAAATTCCACGGGCAGTTTCGCAATTCGTCGGGTAGTTGGGTTGTTTTTATCGGTCTTTTGCTTAGTGCCTTTTTAGCAGTGCTGACCTGGCTGGTGGCTGACCGTACCCGGGCCTTGCGTCAAATCCGCCGCATCAATCATCAACTCCAGGTTAGCGAACAGCGCTGGAAGTTTGCGCTTGAAGGGGCGGGGGACGGCGTATGGGATCACGATATTGCTACAGGCAAAAATCATGTCTCGGCACGCTGGAAAACCTTGCTGGGCTTTGAGCCCGAAGAAATGACGGAAGAGATTGAGGCGTGGGCAAGTCGTATCCACCCCGATGATTACCCCGCTGTCATGAAGATCATGAATGACTATCTTAAAGGCGGGCGCAGCGACTATGTGGTTGAACACCGTATGCGTTGCAAAGACGGGTCGTGGAAGTGGGTGCTGGAGCGCGGGATGATTGTCGAGCGCGACGCTGCAGGTACGCCTGTTCGCATGGTGGGGACAACTGCCGATATCTCCCGAATGAAAGCTTCGGAAGCCCTGATATGGCAACAAGCCAATTTTGACGCACTGACCGGTTTGCCTAACCGACGTATGTTTTTTGACCGCCTTGAAACCGAGATTGCGCGGGTCCAGCGCTACGGGGGCGTATTCACCTTATTGTTCATTGACCTTGATGAGTTCAAAGAAATTAACGATGGTTTCGGCCATCAGGCCGGTGACGATGTGCTTAAGGGCGTGGGCCGACGTTTACGTGTGGCTGTGCGTACAACCGACGTTGTTGCCCGGTTGGCGGGTGACGAATTTACTATTATTCTCAGTCAGGTCAACCAAAGCCAAGATCTTGAAACCATTGTCAATAAAATACTTGATTCACTGCAACAACCCATGAATGTGGGCGAGCATGTGTTTACGGTGTCGGCTAGTATTGGCGCCGCGGTTTGCCCATACGACGGGGTTAGCGCAGACGATTTGCTTAACAAGGCTGACCGGGCAATGTACCAGGCCAAAGCCAAGGGGAAAAACAGATGGCAGAGTTATTCGATGCCCGTCGCGTAAG
Source organism: Pusillimonas minor (assembly GCF_014237865.1). GTDB lineage: Bacteria > Pseudomonadota > Gammaproteobacteria > Burkholderiales > Burkholderiaceae_B > Neopusillimonas > Neopusillimonas minor. Next base: position 315,428 of record NZ_JACJUU010000002.1, on the reverse strand, counting down.
TCCCGAACGGGCGTTGATCCTTCTTCAAAACCGGCTGTTTCGCGACGCTGTACGGGGCAAGACCTTGTTTGAGCTTTTAGGCGAGCTTATTGCGTTTGTAGAAAGCGAGTTTCCCCGGGTACGGGCGTCGATACTGTTTGTTGATGAAGAAGGCCGGCGTCTGGTGCCCGGGTTGTCACCGCGTTTGTCTGAAGGTTATGTCAGTGCGTTATGTGCCCTGGGCATTGGTCCCAGTTCGGCGTCTTGCGGTAGTGCGGTATTTATTGGCGACCTTGTTATTGTGGCCGACACCGCAACCGATCCGTTATGGGCCAATGTAAGTTACGTCGCCGCCAAAGAAGGGGTTGCAGCGTGCAGTTCCTTCCCGTTTCGTAACAGCGAAGGGGCGGTGATTGGCACCCTGGCGTTGCATGCAGATCATCGTTGTCAGCCGTCTGTCGATGATATTTCAATGCTCGACCAATTGGCTGCATTAACCGGTTTGCTGGTTGTACACGATCGCAAAATGCAGCAAACCAAGTTTACCGGCCAAGAAATCAATAACGCGTTTTACGGCGCGGCAACCGGCATTGCCATCAGCGACCTGAACGGGCGCTTCGTTCAGGTTAACCGGGCATATTGCGACATGCTGGGCTATACCGAACAAGAGCTGTTGTCGCTGGATTACATGGCTGTAACCTATGTTGAAGACCGCCATAAAACCGACGACGAAATTCAACTGTTATTGCGCGGCTTAAAGCGCAATACTATTGTCGACAAACGATACGCGCACAAAGACGGGCGTATTATTTGGGCGCGGGTTAGTGTGTCGGTGCAGCACGATGCCCATGGCCGGCCCACAGGTTTAATTGGCATTGCTGAAGACTTTACCGAAATTAAACTGGCGCAGGCGCAACGCGAAGAAGCCGAAAAGTCGATGCTGAACTTTTTGGCCAATTTGCCCGGTATGGTTTACCGCTGCCGCAACGACGATCACTGGACAATGCTGTATGTCAGCCAATCGGTGCAATCGTTAACCGGTTACGACGCCGACGACCTGCTACTTAACCGTCGGTTATCTTATGCCCAAGTTATTCATCCAGACGACATCGCGCATGTTGGGTCGCGCATTGATGAGGCGGTTCGGTTAAATGGCAGTTTTCATGTTAACTACCGTATACGTCGCGCCGATGGCCAAATTGCGTGGGTGTGGGAACAAGGCCGGGTTGTGTTGGATGACACCGGCGAAGTGGCCTTTCTTGAAGGCTACATTACTGATATTACGGCGCGTAAAGTTGCCGAAGCAGCGTTAGCCGATAGCCAGCGCCAGGCCGAAGCGCTGTTAAACGCTGTTGCCGAAGGTATAAACGGCGTCGACCAGTATGGCAACATTGTGTATGTGAACAAAGCAGCTTTACAGGCGTTTGGTTATACCGAACCCGAAATGCTGGGCAAAAACAGTCATGTGCTGGTGCATCACCATAGAAAAGATGCGCAGCCTTATCCGTTTACCAATTGCCCGGTTTATAAAACACTGCAAGACGGCAAGGTGCGGCGTGTCAGCGACGAGGTCTTCTTTCGCAAAGACGGGTCGTCATTCCCGGTCGAATACATGGTGTCGCCGGTGTTTACCGAGTCTGATGAAATACACGGTGCTGTTGTAAGTTTTAACGATATTTCAGAGCGTTTGGCGCTTGAAGAGCAACTACGTCGTGCGCAGCGGCTGGACTCTTTGGGGCAGCTTACCGGTGGTGTGGCGCACGACTTTAACAATCTGCTGACCGTAATTATGGGCAACGCCGAGCTGCTTGAGTCGCACCTTTCGGTGCAAGATCCCATGAAAAAAGTGGCGGGCATGGTGGTTAATGCGGCACAGCGTGGTGCAGAACTTACCCGTGCCTTGTTGGCGTTTTCGCGCAAACAGCCGCTAAAGCCCTCGGTGGTTTCAGTCAACGATTTGCTCGAAAAAAACCGTAGCTTCATTAAAAGTGCGGTGGGCGAGCATATTACGCTGACCATTATCGAAAACCCCGACCTTTGGTCGGCCAATATTGATGCGCATCAGCTTGAAAATGCCTTGCTGAATTTGGCTATCAATGCGCGCGATGCCATGCGTGCTGGCGGGCAGCTGACCTTTCATACCAGTAATGTGCATTTTGCAACCGAGCAGGCGCAGCAACGTCATATGGCCGCAGGTGACTACGTGGCGGTGTCGGTAACTGACACGGGGTCGGGTATAGAACCCGCGATACTCGACCGTGTTTTCGAGCCGTTTTTTACCACTAAAGACCAAGGTAAAGGTACGGGCCTGGGCCTGGCTATGGTGTATGGCTTTGTGCGGCAGTCGGGGGGACATACCGAGATCGAGACCGAGCCAGGGCGCGGGACGACGATCAGGTTGTATTTGCCGGCTGTTAAATCGGCCGTGTCACTGCCAGAGGCCAGCGTACAACCCAGGGTAAAAGGGGGCGCCGAGTGTATTTTGCTGGTTGAAGATGACCCACTGGTGCGGCTGTACGCAGTAACGCTGTTATCGGGCCTGGGCTATGACGTTACCGAGTACGCCAACGGCGCCGAGGCCCTGGCCGCGGTGGCTGCTGGCAAGACATTTGACTTGTTGTTTACCGACATGGTGATGCCGGGCGATATTAATGGCAAACAACTGGCAGACCAGGTGCGTGCCATATGCCCGACGGCAAAAGTGTTGTTTACGTCGGGGTACAGCGAAAACCACCTGATGGATGGCGAGCAATTGGCGCAGGGCATTCAGCTGTTGACCAAGCCTTACCGAAAAGACGAACTGGCCGCAAAAATACGTGAAATTCTTGACCAGTAATGATGCGCGGTTAACGGTTATTGGACGCTGGTTTGGGGCCGGGGCAAGAATACCAATCCCATTTTTAGGACGTACAGCACAATAATGGCCCCAAGGACATCACCTGTTGTCATGGCAACAAAGCTTTTCAAAGAGATGCTGTTTGTTGCGCTAAGCCAGTACCAAGAATGATGAAAAATGGCATTTAGCAGGCCAAAGGCTCCGCATAACAGCAATAACTTTTGGGGCGAAAGGTTGTGCAACGAGGGTAGCAGCCCGAATTGATGCCGTGCTGAAAGATAGATCAAATAGGGGGACAGGGCGGCCAAGACGCTGACGACAAGGCCATAAACAAATTGTTCTGGATACACAAACTGTGTGGCAATAAGGAATGACGCGGCCCATAGCCCTACTGCACCCCAAAAACCAAACAACAGCGTGCATAACAGCCGTATGCCGGCAGGTAAGAAGACCCAATTAACCCCGGGGATTTCTTGTAGCCCGATAAATGCCCAGTAATTAAAAAACCAGGCGACGCCGTACAAGACCGCAGCCGTCAGAGCCATGGCCAGGTGTAATACTATTTGTGACATTTGCCCTGTTGTCCTACAAAACCTGTGCTGTTAAGATCAAGAACAGTTATGCAAGTAGTTATTTAATTACTTCTGTTTATTAACCGTACGGTTTCAACCATGAAAGAAAAAACTCGCCCTGCCGACATATACATGCGTTTTTTGCAGTTGGCCGAGTCTTTACGCGGTTTGCCGTCGTTGCCAGCGCTTGACCCGTTAGAAGAACGTATTTTGCAAATGGTAGCGTTTGCCGCCAAAGAAGCCAGCCGACTTTCGGTGCGCGACATGATGGCGTACTCTGAGTTGGGTTCGCCAGCCACCATTCATAACCGGTTAAAGTCGATGCGCGCCAAAGGCTGGATCATGCTGACCGACACTGAAGACTCGCGTCGTAAGCAGGTTACCCTGACACAGGCTGCTTTGTTGCACTTCGACAAACTTTCCAAGTGCCTTGTCCAGGCAGCTAAGGAAGCCTGATATTACTACCTTTTAATACAAAATGAATTGCGCCCGTCCTGACCAGATAAATCCGGCTTTTATAGCCGGATTTTTTATTAGCTTGGTTTAAATTATTTCCCAATACAAAAGCTGGAAAAAATTTCACCGAGCAAGTCGTCGCTGGTGAATTGGCCGGTGATGCTGCACAGGGCTTCATGGGCCAGTCTTAGTTCTTCGGCAAACAGGTCTAGAACGCTGTCATTGTGTTCGGCATGACGCGCGGCGAGGTCGATGTGTTCGGCGGCCAGGTGCAGTGCCTTGACGTGGCGTTCACGGGCTAGCCAGGGCGACTCTGACGTGGGTTTCCAGCCGGCGATGTCCAGCAGACGTTGGCGCAGTTGTTCCAGTCCTTCGCCTGTCTTGGCCGAAATGTACAGCACCGAATCGGAAGACGCGGGCTTGCCGGGGGCCAGGTCGAGCTTGTTGAATACTTTAAGCACAGGGGTGCGAGCGGGCAAGCGGCGGGTAATGTCGGTGTCGAGCGGGTTTTCTTCGGCACGGATGTCTTGCAGATGAATGATGACATTGGCCTTCTCGATCTCGGCCCAGCTGCGTTCAATACCAATGCGTTCGACCGTGTCGTCGGTGTCGCGTAAGCCGGCCGTGTCGATGATGTGAATGGGCACGCCCTGAATGTGAATTTGCTGCACGACCTTGTCGCGGGTGGTGCCCGCCACTGGCGTCACGATGGCGATGTCGTCGCCGGCCAGGGCGTTAAGCAGGCTGGATTTACCCACATTGGGTTGGCCGGCCAGCACGACGTGCAGGCCTTCGCGCAAAATCATGCCCTGCCCCGCCTGGCGCAGCAGGTGGCTTAAGTCGGCCTGCAGGCTTTGCAACTGTTCGCGTGCCTGGTACTTCTCAAGGAATTCGATTTCTTCTTCGGGGAAGTCGAGCGTGGCTTCGACCAGCATGCGTAAATGAACAATGCGGTCGTCAAGCTGATGCACTTGCTGCGAAAACGCGCCGCTGAGCGAGGCCATTGCGCTGCGGGCCGCCGCTTCGGAAGAGGCTTCGATCAGGTCGGCAACGGCTTCGGCCTGGGCCAGGTCGAGGCGCTCGTTAAGAAAGGCCCGGTGGGTGAACTCGCCCGGTTCGGCATGCCGCAGGCCAAACTCGGCCCCGGCTTCAAGACAGCGGTCGAGCAAGCGCCGCAGCACCGCCGGCCCGCCATGGCCTTGGAGCTCGAGGACATCTTCGCCGGTATAAGAATGGGGGGCGGGGAAAAACAGCACAATGCCCTTGTCGATGGGTTGATCGTGCTGGTCGTTGAAGCTTAGGTAGTGCGCGTGGCGCGGCTTTAACGGTGTATTAAATAACCGACCGAGCAGCGGCGCCAGGTTACGGCCTGAAACCCGGATAACACCAATGCCGCCTTGCCCGGGGGCGGTGGCAATGGCGACGATGGGTTCGTGAGCGTGTGCAACCATAGTGAAACCTGCCAGCCAATAGACTTGCCGGGCCTCTGGGGCCCGGCAATAAGGTTAGCGATGTGTTTTTGCTTTTTCAGTTTCCTGATCGAGCTTGTACATAATGTACCGCTGCTGGGCGATAGAGATCGCGTTATTCACAACCCAGTACAGCACCAGACCAGCCGGGAAGAAGAACATCATGCCGCCGAAGACCAGGGGCATCAGCATCATGATGCGGGCCTGCATTGGGTCGGGTGGTGTGGGGTTAAGTTTAATTTGCAGGAACATGGTTGCCATCATGATGGCGGGCAAAATAAACCATGGGTCGCGCGCGGCCAGGTCGTGGATCCAGAGGATCCAGGGGGCGCCGCGCATTTCGACGCTGCCCAGCAGTACCCAGTACAGGGCAATGAACACCGGGATCTGGATGACCATGGGCAAGCAGCCGCCCAGCGGGTTGATCTTTTCGGTGCGATACATCTCCATCATGGCCTGGTTCAGTTTGGCGCGGTCGTCGCCGAACTTTTCACGCAGGGCCTGAAGGCGCGGCGTAACCTGCTTCATTTTGGCCATAGATCGGTAGCTGGCCGCAGACAGCGGGTAGAACACCAGTTTGATCAGGATAGTGAGGACGACGATTGTCCAGCCCCAGTTGCCCAGGAAGCTGTGCAGCCAGGTCATGAGCTTGAACAATGGCTTGGAAATGATCGTCAGGAAGCCGTAGTCGACCACGACATCGAGGCCAGGAGCGACGGCCTGCATGGCGTCTTGGTCTTGTGGGCCAACCCACAGTTGTGACGTAACCGATACCGTGTCGCCCGGGGCAACGGTTGCTGCGGGCTCGATGCTACGGATGGCATACAGGTTGTTGTCTACGCGCAAGGCTTCGTTGTAGCGGGTTTTGCCTTCGGTGGGCACCCAGGCGCTGGCAAAGTAATGCTGCACCATGGCGATCCAGCCGTCATCGGCTTGCTTGATGTAGCCGGCCTTGTTCTTGTCAATGTCAGAGAACGCGATTTTTTGGTACTTTTCTTGCTGCGAGTAAACCGCAGGCCCGGTAAACGTGTTGTAGAAGAATGACGTGTCGGGTGGATCGTTGCCGTCGCGCGTAAGCTGCAGGTATACCGACGGGGTGACAGGCGCCGCGCCGGTGTTCTGGATGTCGTGCTTGACGCGGATGTTGTAGCTGCCGCGTTCAAGCGTGTAGGTTTTGGTGACTTTAACGCCGTCGGACTCGGCTTCGAAGACGACATCGAGGCGGTCACCGGTAAGGGTCTTTTCGGACGAAACCAGGCGGAACGGGGTGAGATGCGTAGGAAAGCTTTGACCGGCCGGTGCCCCGACGACGCCCGTTTGCGCTACATAAAACGAACTGGGGCTGTTGTCGAGCAAGACCATTGGGCCGCTGGCGTTGTCAAAACCGTCAAACTTCGAAAGTTCGGCTTTAACCAGTTGGGCGCCCAGCGTGTCGAATGTCAGGTTATAGACATCGGTTGTGATGTCGACCTTTTCGCCGGCGGGTGCGGCGCTGCCTGCGGAATCGGGGACGTTTTCGGTGGCGCCTGGCGCGGCGGGGGCGCTAGCGGGAACGCCTGCCTGGGCAGGGTCGGCCGAGGCCGCAGCTGTTTGGGCGGGTTCGCTTTGCGTAGAGGCGGGCGCACCGGTAAACAACGATGGCATGCCATTATGCACTTGCCAGTTGTTCCATAGCAGCAAGAGCGAAAACGAGAATATGATCCAGAGGAGGGTGCGTCGGATATCCATAGCGCCTGTTTGTAGGTTAAAGCACAAAAGCTTGCTAGTTTAACGTAGCCTGCCTGAATGATCTTTTAGATTAATGGTTTGAGTGGCCATGCCCATGCCCATGCCCGGGAACGGGATCGTGTCCGCCCTGGCACCATGGGTTGCAGCGCCCAATGCGCCTTGCACCCAGCCACAGGCCTTTGAGCACCCCATGGGTTTCAATGGCCTGAATGGTGTAAACCGAGCATGTGGGTGTAAACCGGCAACTGTTGCCTACCCAGGGGCTTAAAAAGTACCGGTAAAAACGGATGGGCGCGATGACAATGGCTTTTAGCATCGGGCGGCCCGCTCCAGCAGGGTATCGACTTCGGCCCGAACCTGTTTTTTAAGTTCGGTTAACGAAGCGGGTGCTACTTTGCTGTGTAACCGGAAGACAAAATCTTTGGGCGGAAGATGTTGACGTTTAAGCCGGAAGGCTTCGCGAATGACGCGTTTGATGGCGTTGCGCGTAACCGCCTGTGCTGCATGGCGTTTTGCAATAATAAGCCCCAGTCGCGCACCATGTTCGTTGGTGGTTGCTTCGCGGGGCGTATTTAAAACAAGCATAGCCCCTCGGGCAACACGTTTGCCTTGTAAGGCAAGCGCGAATTCGGAGGGGCGGTGCAGGCGCGCCGCCGGTGTGAACGTGGCACGCATCGGGGGCTGGCCGGGGCCGTTTGTGGCCGGGGGCGTTGCCTTAGACAGCCAGACGCTTGCGACCCTTGGCGCGGCGAGCATTAAGTACGGCGCGACCACCACGGGTTTTCATGCGAACGAGAAAGCCGTGAGTACGCTTGCGACGGGTAACTGAAGGTTGGAAAGTGCGTTTCATGGCGCTATGCCTTTGGTTGTGCCTTGGTTAAGACTTTGTTAAAAAATTCTGGGAAAGCCTGCTATTTCACCAAATTATGTATGAATAGTCAAGTGCTTAGCGTAATTACGCATGGTCTGTTACGACCACCCTTGTGGATAACTTGTCCACCAACAGGGTAGAATCGAGGTTTACTGAAGTGGTGCACATGAAAGATTTTTGGCAATCCTGCATTCAACGCCTAGAGCAAGACCTACCCCCGCAACAGATCAGTGCCTGGATACGCCCGCTTGTACCGGTCGCGTACGACGAGGCCAGTGCTGTGTTGCGCGTGGCAGCGCCCAATCGCTTTAAGCTTGATTGGGTACGCAAAAACTTTTCGCATCAAATCGAATCGCTCGCTACTGAATGGTTCGACAAGCCTGTACAAGTGTCGTTCGAATTAGCCACGTCGGCCAACGGCGCCGCGCGCACGCCTGCGGCGGCCCCGGCCGGCATGGGGGCCGGGGGCGTCACACCGCCGGCAGCGCCTGCTGCAGGCTCGGTGCCCGTACCGGCCGCGCCAACCTCGCAGGGGCGCGCCGTTCATTCGCCATCCTTGTCGCCGGCGGTCGCCGCATCTAATGCCGCCGCCGATATCGCCTACGATCGCTCCAGTCTAAATACTGACCTGACCTTCGATAACTTCGTGACGGGTAAGGCCAACCAGCTGGCCCGCGCCGCGGCTATTCAGGTCGCCCAAAACCCCGGGGTGTCGTACAACCCGCTGTTTTTGTATGGTGGCGTCGGGTTGGGTAAAACCCACCTTATTCATGCCATTGGCAACGCCCTGCTTAAAGACAACGCCTCGGCCCGGGTACGTTATGTGCATGCCGACCAGTATGTGTCTGACGTGGTCAAGGCCTATCAGCGCAAAGCATTCGACGACTTCAAGCGTTATTACCATTCGCTCGATTTGCTGTTGATTGACGATATTCAATTCTTTGCCGGGAAAAACCGCACACAAGAAGAGTTTTTCTATGCGTTTGAAGCCATGGTGGCCAAGCGCAAGCAAATCATTATTACGTCAGACACCTACCCCAAAGAACTGGCCAATATCGACAGCCGTCTTATTTCGCGTTTCGATTCTGGCTTAACGGTGGCCATCGAGCCCCCCGAGCTTGAAATGCGCGTGGCCATTTTGTTGCGCAAGGCCGAGACCGAGAACGTCACCATGCCCGAAGAGGTCGCGTTCTTTATTGCCAAGCATTTGCGCAGCAACGTGCGCGAGCTTGAAGGCGCGTTGCGCAAGGTGCTGGCGTATGCGCGTTTTCATGGTCGCGAAGTACTTACCGTAGAGGTATGTAAAGAAGCCCTTAAAGATTTGCTGTCGGTGTCGAATGGGCAAATTACCGTCGAGAATATTCAGAAGACTGTGGCCGACTTTTATAAGATTAAAGTGGCTGACATGTATTCAAAACGTCGACCGGCTAATATTGCCATGCCGCGCCAGGTGGCCATGTATTTGGCCAAAGAACTGACCCAAAAAAGCTTGCCCGAAATCGGTGATCTTTTCGGGGGCCGGGATCACACCACGGTGCTGCACGCCGTACGTAAAATTTCCGATGCACGGTCAAAAAATTCCGAGCTGAACCACGCCTTACACGTATTAGAACAAACCTTAAAAGGATAACCATGCAACTCGTACAAACGACTCGCGATGCGTTGTTGAAGCCGCTTTCGACGGTAGCCGGCATTGTTGAACGGCGCAACACCATGCCTATTCTTGCCAACGTGCTGTTGCGCAAAAACGGGAATCAGGTTTCGTTTCTGGCCACCGACCTGGAAGTACAGATTACGACCCATGCCGACTTTGGCGTGGGTGACGAGACCGAGTCGACGACAGTTGCGGCACGCAAATTAATGGATATTTTGCGTGCCTTGCCCGATGCCAACGACGTCAAGCTGGCGCTCAGCGCCGGCAAGCTGTCCATTCAGTCGGGTAAAAGCCGTTTTGCATTGCAAACCTTGCCTGCGGGCGATTACCCCACCGTATCGCAACCCGAAGCCTGGGACGTATCTTTTTCGTTGCCACAAAAAACACTCAAGCATTTGTTCAACATGGTGCACTTTGCCATGGCGCAACAAGACATCCGTTATTACCTTAACGGCTTGTTGTTTGTATTCGAGCCGGGCCTGGTCCGTACCGTGGCCACCGATGGCCACCGCCTGGCGCATTGCGCCGCTGCGGTCGAAGGCATCGAGCAAAAGCACGATGTGATCGTGCCGCGTAAAACCGTGCTTGAAATGCAGCGTTTGTTGGGCGATGTCGATGACCTGGTGCAGGTCGACGTCGCATCGGGCCAAATCCGGTTCCGCTTTGGTGATGTAGAGCTGATTTCCAAGCTGGTCGAAGGCAAGTTCCCCGACTTTACCCGCGTCATTCCCACAACGTATACGCGTCATTTCCAGATTCGCCGCGAAGCGCTTCAAGGCAGTTTGCAGCGCGCCGCCATTCTGACCACCGACAAGCTTAAAGGTGTGCGCGTTCAGTTGGGCGCAAACGTGCTTAAAGTGTCTTCAACCAATGCCGAGCAGGAAGAGGCCCAGGAAGAAATCGATATCGATTACGGGCACGAGGCGCTCGATGTCGGCTTTAACGTCAGCTACTTGCTTGACGTTTTGTCGAATGTAAAAACCGAAGAAGTGCGCTGGTCGGTTCAGCCCGATCCAAACTCTTCGGCCCTGATTACCTTGCCCGACGACGACCAGTTCAAGTATGTCGTCATGCCCATGCGCATTTAAGCGCCGGCCGTTGCCCGCCCGTTGTCGCGACGCCCGTGCACAGGCTGTGCCCGTCGCGGCGATTGCCCGATTTATATAAGGTTTAAAACTCGTTATGTCAGATCAAGCCAGCCAAACCCCTGAAAATGGTTACGGTGCCGAATCCATCAAGATGCTCAAGGGCCTCGAGGCCGTGCGCAAGCGCCCAGGCATGTACATTGGCGACACATCCGACGGCACCGGTTTGCACCATATGGTCTTCGAGGTTGTCGATAACGCCATCGACGAAGCCCTGGCCGGGTATTGCGATGACATCATCGTAACGATTCACGCCGACAACAGTATTTCGGTGTGCGACAACGGTCGTGGTATTCCAACCGACATTCATAAAGATGACGAATTCGGCCGAAGCGCGGCCGAGATCGTTATGACCGAGCTGCATGCGGGCGGCAAGTTTGACCACAACTCGTACAAGGTGTCGGGTGGTTTGCACGGTGTGGGCGTGTCGTGTGTGAACGCGCTGTCCGAGTGGCTGCGCCTGACAATTTGGCGCAACGGTGAAACGCACGAAATGGAGTTTCGTCGCGGCGAACGCGTTGAGCCCTTGCACATTACGGGCACTGCCAGCCAAACCGGTACACGTGTTCAGTTTCTGGCCGACGAAACCATTTTCGAGAACATCGAGTACCACTACGATATCTTGGCCAAGCGTTTGCGTGAGCTCTCGTTCCTGAACAATGGTGTGAAGGTTCGTTTAATCGACGAGCGTCAGGGTAAAGAAGAAAACTTTGCGTTTTCGGGTGGCGTCAAAGGGTTTGTTGAATACATCAACCGCACCAAAACGGTGTTGCATGCCAATGTGTTTTCGGTCAGTACCGAGTCGCAAGTGGCCGATGTGTCGATTGGCGTTGACGTGGCCATGCAATGGAACGACAGCTACACCGAGACGGTGCTGTGCTTTACGAACAACATCCCGCAGCGCGATGGCGGTACCCACTTAACCGGTTTGCGCGCGGCCATGACGCGGGTGCTGAATAAGTACATTGCCGATAACGAGCTGGCCAAAAAGGCTAAGGTCGATACCACTGGCGACGATATGCGCGAAGGCCTGGCTTGCGTGTTGTCGGTGAAAGTGCCCGACCCTAAATTCAGCAGCCAGACCAAAGACAAGCTGGTGTCCAGCGAAGTGCGCCCTGCCGTCGAAGAGGCGGTAGCCCGCACGCTGGAAACCTGGCTGCTTGAGAACCCGAACGACGCCAAGGCGCTGTGCAACAAAATTATTGATGCTGCCCGGGCGCGTGACGCCGCGCGTAAAGCCCGCGAAATGACGCGCCGCAAGAGCGTACTTGAGGGCGCCGGCTTGCCTGGCAAGCTGGCCGATTGCCAGGAAAAAGACCCGGCGCTTAGCGAAATTTACATCGTCGAGGGTGACTCGGCGGGCGGTTCGGCCAAGCAGGGTCGCGACCGTAAATTCCAGGCCATTTTGCCGTTGCGCGGCAAGGTGCTGAACGTTGAAAAGGCACGCTTCGACCGTCTGATTGCCAGCGATTCAATTACGACGTTGATTACGGCGTTGGGTACCAGTATCGGGCCCGACTTCAACATCGAAAAGTTGCGTTATCACCGCATCATCATCATGACCGACGCGGACGTTGACGGCGCGCACATTCGTACGCTGTTGCTGACGTTGCTGTATCGCCAGATGCCGGCACTGATCGAGCATGGCTATGTGTATATTGCGCAGCCGCCGTTGTACAAAGTCAAGCAGGGCCGCGACGAGCGCTACCTGAAAGACGACCACGAAGAAGCGCAATACATGATGGAAGTGGCGTTGAAAGATGCGTCGGTCGTGCCTTCAGAGGGCGCGGCGCCCTTGGTGGGTGAGACGTTGGCCGAGCTGGTGCGTCAATACATTTTGGCCGATGCGGTGATTAATCGTTTGTGCCGCACGATGGATGTTGAGGCACTGTCAGCTATGGCCGAGGGCATTGAGCTGCACCTTGAAGACGAGGCGGCGGCCAGGTCGTCTGCCGAACGGTTGCAGGCAGCAATTGAGAACCCGGCGTTGCCTGGCAATGTGACGGTGGTGGCCGAGCAGGTTGAGGAAGGTGCGCCATGGCGTTTGGTGTTGCGTCGTATGCACCATGGCAATGTGCGGGTGTCGGTGTTCGACCGTACGTTTGTACGTGGCGCCGATTATGCGGTGCTGTCGAAAGCCGCCAAAACGTTTGTTGGCCTGATGGGCCGCGGTGCGATGGTGGCGCGCGGCGAGGGCGAGAAGCGCAAAGAGAAGTATGTGTCTGACTTCCGCGAGGCGGTGCTGTGGTTGCGTAGCGAGGCCGAGCGTTCGGTAAGCAAGCAGCGTTATAAGGGTCTGGGCGAGATGAACCCACAGCAGTTGTGGGAGACGACGATGGATCCGAAGGTGCGTCGCTTGTGGCGTGTGCAGATCGAGGATGCGATTGTTGCCGACGAGGTGTTTACGACGTTGATGGGCGATAACGTTGAGCCGCGTCGCGAGTTTATTGAAACGCACGCGCTGCAGGCGGGGAATATTGATACGTGATTTTTTGTTGGGCTTGTTTAGGTCCTGAGTAAATTTTGTGTTTTGCTATTTTGGCTTGAAGTTGGAAGCGGCTCCTTTTGGGGCCGTTTTCTTTTGGGCTGCTGAGGTGCGTTGTTAAGTTGGTGTTGGATATGCGCGGGTGTAATGGTTTGCGCTGCGCCGTCGTGGCCTGGGCAGGCCTGGCGGGACATCGCACGGCCCTTCGGGCTACCCGGCAAACGCACACTGGCCGGGGCGTGCGCGAAACTCGCCGGCTCGACCCGGTGGGTCGAAAACGCCGGCTCAAACAGTCGCGCACTTGCACCCCCGTCCAGTGTGCGTTTACCGGCGTGCTCAAGCCCTTGGGCCCACCCAGGCCCCGACGGCGCTGGGTTGATGGTTAGACTAGGCCGTTGCTTAGATGTGCGTCGATGCAAACGGGCATGTGGTCGCTGAGCTCAAGCCATTCAGATGAGGTGCCAACAGTGACTTTTTCAATGCGCCAGCCTTGATTGAAGAAACCGTAATCTATGTGATAAGGCTTGGCTAGTTTTCTTGTATGGAATAGCGTTGGCCGGGTTTCCGCCCCTTGTGCTTCCTGGAAATATTGATGGTAAGCGCTTTTAAGTCCTAGGCTTTCTAATTGACTCACCACATCTGAGTGATTCCACCATCTATCCCATTGGTCCCAGCGGGTGTTGCTGTTCAAGTCACCAACAAGCGCGGAAGCTGGGTGTTCCAGGAACGCTTTGTGTTCCTGCAGGAACTTCCACAGTTGGCCTATGTACTGGAAAGTGGGCGAGTTTGCGTATCGTGTCCAGCAAGCTAGTAGGGGCCAGTGTTCGTTGACCACGACAGGCAAAAATAGCTCAAGCGGTTCTAGAGGCATCTGGATTTTTTCCAAGCGAATGTCTGCTCGTGCAAACACCGCTACCCCTTTGTTTTTTGTTGGCCCGGTCCATAAGTAGTTCTGCGCAAAGGTTCGGTATTCGGGGTGGCGGGTTTGTGCGGGGTCTTCGCACTCCTGAATAATCAATATATCGGCCCCAAGAGCAGTAATGCTTTTGAGCTTATTCCGAAAGGCGCCGTTACAGTTCCAGGAGACAAGTCGTAGTTTCGACATGATTATTGTGTTGATATTTGTGAGGTATACAGGCTGTTCGCTTGAACAGGCAAGTAATCCCTGAGCTTGTGTGCTGTTTTGAGATCCAATCTGGTCCTGGCCATCCGTAGGGCTTAGAGATATGACCGCTGATTAGGCGGTCATTTTTTTGGCTAGTGCAAGGCCTGCGTGGCGTGCTTTGCCAATGCCTTCGTTCCTGAGCATCAGCGCTTGGCCGCTACGGCGTAGACCGCATTGCGTTCGCGCTTGCCGATGGCGACAACGACGACAACGACTTCTGCATCGCGTACCTCGTAAACTAGCCGATAGCCATTGGATTTCAGCTTGATTTTGTAGCGGTCAGCGTGACCAGAGAGCTTGGCAGCGGGCACGCGCGGGTCTCGCACACGCTCAGTGAGCTTTTTCTTGAATTGTTCGCGTAGCGTGCTGTCGAGCTTGTGCCACTCTTTCAAGGCCTCGTCTTTGAACTTCAGCCTATAGGTCATCCAGAGAGACCTCGATTTCTGCCTGGCCTTGGCGGGCATCGGCAATAGCGTTCAGCTCAAGGTCTTCCAGTCGGTTTAGCAGGGCTTCATAGGCCTTTGCGGGGACACAATAGAACGCAGGCTCGTTGCGGTTGAGGATAGCTACAGGCGACCCTTCACCCGCCGCCACGGTGCCCATGGGGTCGCGCTTGAGTTCAGAAACGCTGGCCGTTGTTTCAGCAAGAACAGTGTGAACCATGTGGAAACTCTTCTTAGGGTGCTATTTGAAGTACCTATATTAGTTCTTTTAAGAGGGCTTTTCAATGAGTAGATCCGCGTGAGAGGACGGGCGAGGTCTCCAACCTGAAATGTGCGGCAACGGATACGTTCAATGTATGACGGCACGCTTTGATAGCGAACAGTAAAGTGTTGAAGTTGGCCAACTATTCATGAACACTTGGCCAAGTTTTTCGTGAATTGGCTTAGAAAAATTATTTAAAATCAACAGCCGGCATGGCCACCATTTTCCGAAACCAACATTGTTTAGGAAACTTGCTGGCCTTGGCCCAAGTACACATACAACGGATGGCGAGTTAAGCGAGAGGTGCAATGCAGGAAGTATGGGATTGGTTGTTAGTGAATCCAGCGCGTTTTTTGGTGTTGATTTCGCTGGTGGTGACATGGCTTGTTTGCGCGGCGGAGCATCAAGGACGCAAATCGGGCGGTTCCGGTTGGTTGACGTTAGCCCGGATCTCGGTAGGAGCAATATTTACATTGGTCACGGCTGTCGTTGCTGGTTTTTTTGGCGGTGTGGGTGCGTTCTTTGGTTATTTAGTGCTGCAAGCTTTTGTTTGTGTGTTGATCCCCATCGTATGGGTAGAAAAAATTTAGCGTTGCGCGAATAGATGAATACGCTATTGCTGGTTGGCGGTGATTTATGTGTGCGGACGGCAAAAATGCTGAACCCGCAGCAGTGGCAGTGCATTGGTTTGCGTCGCCGTCAGATGGTGTCGGGCCTCGACGATCCTGTGACGTGGTATCGGGCCGATCTGCAAGACCCGGCCAGTTTGTCTTTTTTGCGCGATGGGTCGGTTCCCGAGGTTACGCATATTTTGTATGCCCCCTCACCCGACAGCCGCACAAGTGCTGACTATGCCAGTGTGTACCCGCAAGGTCTTTCAAGGCTTTTGAGCAGCCTTTCGGCGTCTTGCCTTGGCCGCGTTCAGCGCTGCGTTCTGGTGGGTTCGTCGGCCGTTTGGGGGCCGTCTGATGAATGGGTGGATGAAGATTCACCTGTTCAGGCGGCAAACTTCCGGGCGCAGGCCATATTGGATGCTGAAGCTGCGCTGCATGCGATGTTGCCGCGCGGCGTGGGTGTTGCGTTGCGTTTGTCGGGTTTATATGGCCCCGGGCGAATGTATTTGGTTAATGGGTTGCGTGCGGGTAAGGTGATTGCGCCGGAGGGCCCCGGGCACTGGGCGAACCGGATTCACATTGACGATGCCGCGCGAGCCTGTGCCCACCTTTTGACGCTGCGCGAGCCCGAGCCGGTTTATATCGGGACGGATGATCACCCGACCCAGATTGCCGAGTTTTATGATGCGGTGGCGAAATTGGCAGGGGTGCCTGCACCACAGCGGCAGCCAAAATCACCCGAAGGCAAACGCTTGTCAAACGCGCGGCTTCGCGCGTCGGGCTGGGCGCCGGCCTGGCCAAATGCGTTGGATTGGTATGCGGCGGAGTTGGGGCGCAGACTGGGTGACGGCGATGTCACTTAACGCTGATCAAGTACATTGCCCCTCCGACTACTACCGTCAGGCTGGAGTCGCAAGATACTGCTGAATACTCTCGAGAAGAAGTGCTTTATGCTTGAACAGGTCTGTTACTTTTACTAGCTCAAAACGGCTTTCTTCTTTTTCCGAACCGTTGGTTATGAAAATACCAATGGCGAGTTTTTTCTTGTTGAAATAGAGCCTCGCAATAGGTTTTCTGTTGTTGTCGTCATACAAAATTGCGCAGTAAGACTTTGCATCCCGAATCACGATATGTTCAACGTCTGTAATTTCAGCGCCAATGGCCTGAATAATTCGGTGAGCTTCCAGTTCCTCTAGGGTAGTGTCAATTTCCGATGAGTTTGATGAGGCGGTTTCATTTTCAGCCGCTTCAGCGGGGTTAACCGGCATGTTGACGCGGTCAGGCGCGAAAGCGGATTTAAGTTTGGCGTTAATACTTTCAAGCAGGAAAGTCTCAAACGCTTTTTTTACAAGACCTGTGAACTGGTCTTTAACTTGTGCGGTGAAGCGACCGTCATAGACGCGAGAGCATAAAACCCTTACCAGCTCCTCGCTGGGTGCGTCTGTTAACTCTTTGCGAATTTCATTGACCAAGCCTCTTGTGTATTTCAAGTTGCTGGCTGTGCTAATGATAGTCTCTAGGTCGAAAAAGGCTTTAGCAAACTTCTTCAGCTCTTCCACGTCACTATCCGAGTAGTCATTCAGGTCAAATTCAAAGAATGCCCTTTCGTCCATTTTGTTTTCTTTGTCCAGGTCGGAGAAGAAAACATATCGGATACCGTCGGTTAGGACGCCGAATCTTGCCTCTGTGACTGAGAAATACCTAAACAGCTGACCCGCATGTTTTGCTTCTAACGGAGCACCAGGCTGCTTGCACTCGATGAGCATGACGATTTGGTCATGTAGCTTGACAGCGTAGTCGACCTTTTCGCCTTTTTTGACGCCGTGATCTGCCGTCAGTTCGGGAACAACTTCTGCTGGATTGAATACGTCATAACCGAGAGAGTTAAGAAACGGGAGTACAAAAGCTGTTTTTACAGCCTCTTCGGTTTTGACATGCTCAAGTTGACGCTTGATACGGCTCGATAGTTCATCGAGTTTGTCTTTCAGGTCCATAGTCGCTCCTCGGTGGTTTTAATTATTGTAATTGTTGTCGCCTCTGATGTGACTATTTGTTATCGAGTCTGGCGATGGGTGTTGTTCCAGGTCGTAAATCGTTGCACGCAAGGCTGCGCCTGTGCGCAGACGCTTTCATACTCTGGGCCCAGTCCCAAGCGGGGTCATGGCGTAGCCGCCGATTTATCCCGGCGATGATGAGTATGGCGATGAGCGCCCCCAGCGCGGCAAGGGCCATGTCTTTGTGGGCATCCCAGATGTCCCCTTGGGTGCCAAGATAGTGCATGCCCAGGTCGCCGCCGAATACTTCGGCGGCCCCCCATTCGATTAGCTCGTACACGGCCGATGTGCTAAGCGTTACATCGAGCGGAAGAAAATAGCCCCAAAACCCGCGCACTTCGACCACGCGCAGGAAAAATTCGCGAATCGGATATACGAGCAGCAGGCCATAACAAAAATGGATCAGGCGATCGAAGTGATTGCGTTGCCACCCCAGCGCTTCGTTAAGGCTATGACCCGTCAGGCTTTGCCACCATGCATCGTAGGGCACCTCGGAGTAGGTGTAGTGAGCACCCAATGCGTGCAAGGCCAGAAACGTCAAAATCAAATACAACGATACGTTTGAAAACCGAAATGCCCGTCGGCAGCACCAGAGTACGATCACCAGTCCGGCGACCAGGGCGTTTTCAAGGACCCAAGTGGAACGATCTGCAGGCGAGATTGCGAGCCTTGCCCAGATGACCAGATATAGCGCGGCGGCTACGCGCACACCTACGCTTGGAAGGGGTTGGAGGGCTGCGGGTTTTGCGGTTGTTTGGGCCATGGGTGAGTGTATGTGGGTGTTTCGGCCGGAATCAATGGTTACGTTGCGCCGAAATACCCACTATTGCATCACAATCAATCTTTCGGCACTTGCGCTCGCTCGTGCATACCATAATCGCGCAGCACCGAGGCTACGCGCAGGCGATAGTTGGCAAATATGCCATTACGGCCCATGTTTTGGGCCATGCGATGCTTGTCTTGATTGCGCCATGTGCGTACGGCTTCTTCATCTCTCCAAAACGAAAGCGACAGGTACTTGCCTTTTGTGGTCAGGCTTTCGAAGCGCTCGATGGAGATGAAGCCGTCGATTTTTTCCAGGTCTTGTCGAAGCGACGCAGCAATGTCTAAATACTGATTGGCCTTGTTTTCTGCTGGCCATACTTCGAAGATAACGGTAATCATTGGCTTCCCCTTTTAAACACAGCGCTGAACGCAAGTTACCATGCCTTCGGTGCGTTGAGGACTGCCCGCAGTTACCAAGGGGGGAAGCCTCCCCCCGATTTCCAGAGGTTTAACCCGACACCGCCGCCATCTTGCGTTCGGCGGATACGGCGGTGTTTTCTTTCGGGTTTTCTTGCTCAATCAACCGCTCGACAATGCGTCGCATTTGAATGCGGCCGCGGTCGTGGATGATGGATACGAGGTCGGCTTCGCCGGTTTCTTCCAGCATTCTTTGTTGGGCTTCGATCATGACCTGGTCTTCGCGGAAGGCCGTTGAAACATCGTTGTACAGGTCTTCGGTGGCTTGCGGGTCGTCTTGTCGGTAGCCGTTGGCGGTAGACCAGAAGTACAGGCAGGTGCTTTCGGTTTCCGGGGTGACGCCGTGGAAAACGCGGAGGGAAAATCCGCCTTCACGTTGGTTTTCGTCGGTCAGAGCACCTTTGCCCGTGTCTGCCGCACCGCTCCATTGCAATACAGTCGCTGGCGGTACAAATTCAAACTCTTGCCATCGGTCGACGTGGCCGGCAAAAGGTACGCCTTTGCGGTAGGTTGGGGGTGGAAGGCAGTCGGGCATGTGACGAACTACTTTGACGCCGCGCGGGGTTTCACGGGTTTCCATATGGGCGGTAACGTGGGTGTTGGGGTCGCCGCCAATGGTTGTTTTATGCACGTATCCCAGGTGGGTCAGGTCCATCAGGTTGTCGACGAGCAACTGATAATTACCTTTGATGCGGTAGAAGCCGTGTTTGTGCGGCCAGTTCTTGTAGTCGTTATGAACGGGGTAATCCAGAATCTGGCTGGGGTCGGCCAGCTCGGGGTCGCCCATCCAGATCCAGATCAGTTCATCTTTCTCGACCACCGGGTAACTGCGAACTTTGGTGCTGGCCGGGATATTTTTTTGCCCGGGAATATGTACACAGGTGCCAGAGCAGTCCATGACAAGGCCGTGGTAGCCGCACTCGATGCCGGCTTCGACAACAGAACCTAGCGATAGTGGTACGCCACGATGACAGCATCGGTCGATTAGCGCGCCGACTTGCCCTTGCAGCGTGCGAAACAGCACGATGGGTTCATTACAAATGCGGCGTGCGACGGGGGTGGCGCCAATGTCTTTTGCCCATCCGGCGATGTACCAAATATTTCGAATAAACATGCATGTCTCCTTTCAGAACGGACCGGGTTGTTATGAAAGGAGTATGGGATTTTCGACTATTATTAGTCAATCAAATTAAGTAATTAACATTATCTAAAAAATAGATGATAGACCCGAAACAAATCGATTTGCCGATGCTGCGTGTGTTCGACGCGTTGATGCAAACACGTCATGTAACTCAGGCTGGGGTAAACCTGGGGCTCAGTCAGCCTAGTGTGAGTTTTGCCTTAAACAAGTTGCGCGCGCTAACGCAAGATGAGTTGTTTGTGCGTAGCCCTGGCGGGATGACGCCTACGCCGCTGGCGCAGCAAATGGCCGATACCGTGCGCCAAATACTGGATATGGTCGACAACGATTTGTTGGGGGCGCCCCGCTTCGACCCGGCCACGGCGCAACGCAACTTTACGTTGAGTATGTCTGACATCGGCGAGATAGTGTTCTTGCCCTACTTAACCCGGCAGCTTCGGGCGATTGCGCCAAACATCAGTGTGCAGGCCATTTCGTTGCCACCGCTGGCGCACGAAGCCGCGCTGCTGTCGGGCGATGTCGATTTAAGTGTGGGGTACTACCCCGACTTTAAAAAGGCCAATTACTACCAGCAGTTTTTGTATCGCGATAACTTCGTGTGCGTGATGCGAAAGGATCACCCGCTGACGACCCGGCCTTTCGATTCGGCAGCGTTTATGGCGGCAGATCATCTGGTGGTCAAGTCAGAGGGGCGCAGCGAAGAGGTGTTCGAGCGGTATCTGGCTGAGCACGGTGTGAAACGCCCGGTCAAGCTGGTAATCCCGCACTTCATGAGCATTCCCCACGTGTTGCGCGACACTGACCTGATTGCCACCGTGCCCCGGTCGTGTGCGGCTGCACTGGCCCGTGCGGGTGATGTTGTTGTCCAGGAGTCGCCGGTGGGTTCACCGCTGTTCGAGATCAAGCAGCATTGGCATGCTCGCTTCCATAGGGATGAGCCGAACCGTTGGTTGCGAGGGCTGATTTACGAGGCGTTTGCGCGGCCGTCTCGTCCCCACAAGACGATTTCTTGACGTTATGATCAACAAGCCTACCTAGGAGCTTGTTATGTATTCATGCATCAAGAAGTCGTTGTTTGTACTGGTTTTTGCGCTTTTTTCAAATACCGCCGCGGCCCTTGAAGTGGGCGACATGGCGCCCGACTTTAGTTTGCCTGGGTCTGACGGCAAAACTTACCAGTTGTCTGACTACCGGGGTAAGCAGGCCGTGGTGCTGGCTTGGTTTCCCAAGGCCTATACCTATGGGTGCACCATCGAGTGCAAGTCTTTGGCAGAGAACGGTGACCAGATTCGCCGGTTCGACGTGACCTACTTTATGGCCAGCGTTGACCCGCTTATCGAGAATGAAGGTTTTGCTAAAGAAACAGGGGCCGACTTCCCCTTGCTTAGCGATGAAAGCAAGCAAGTAGCCCGGTCTTACGAGGTCTTGGGTATGCTGGGCGTAGCCCGTCGCCACACGTTCTATATTGGTAAAGACGGGCGCATTCTGAAAATTGATACCGATGTCCAGCCCGAGACATCGGCCGAAGATATGGTGCGCACGCTGTCGGAGCTGGGTGTAGGCCGCAAATAACGTCAAAGTGCTGGGCGGTTAACCGTCAGGCTTCGGTGCGGTTAGCAATCAGCCATTGGCTCAGGGCCTCGGCGGGTAGCGGCTTGCTGTACAGGTAGCCCTGAATCTCGTCGCACCCCTGGGTGCGCAGGTAATCAAGTTGAGCCTGGGTTTCTACGCCTTCTGCAATGGTGTGGAAACCCAGGCTGTTTGCCATTTGAATGATGGCCGAGACGATAGCGCGGTCGTCGCCGTCGGTGGCAATGTCGCGCACAAAAGACTGGTCTATTTTCAGCTTGTAGATACTGAATTTTTTAAGGTAGCTAAGCGACGAATACCCGGTGCCGAAGTCGTCGATAGACAGTCGTATCCCCCGCTTGTGCAGCGTTTGCATGATGCGTATGGCGTGATCGGGGTTAAGCATGGCGGCGCTTTCGGTTAGCTCCAGTTCGAGGTATTCGGGGGGCAGCTCTGTTTTTGCCAGAATGTCGTCGACCAGGCCGGTAAGGTTAGGGTGGCGAAACTGGATGGCCGACAAATTGACCGACATGATCATGGGAGCGTGGCCTTGGGCCAGCCATTGCTTAAGCTGAGCAGCTGCCGTCTTTAGCACCCAGGCGCCAATGGTGATAATTTGGCCGCTGTTTTCGGCAATGGGCATGAATTCGGCCGGCGAGACCTGGCCAAATTCGGGGTGGTGCCAGCGCAGCAAGGCTTCGACACCAATCACCTTACGGTCGGAAATCCGCACTTGAGGCTGGTACACCAGTTGCAGTTCGTTGTTGTCGATGGCCGAAAGCAGGGCGCTTTCAAGGTTAAGCATGCGCGACGTGCGTTGCTGCATTTCTTTGGCAAAGAAATGAAAATCGTTGCGCCCTTCCAGCTTGACCAGTTGCATGGCCATGTCGGCGCTTTTCATCAGGGTGTCGAAATCGGCGCCGTCTTCGGGGTAAAGGGCAATACCAATTGATGGGGTCAGTGTCAGGTGGTGTGCACCTACCTTGTAGGGGTTGGAGATATTGGCCAGCAATAACCGCGCCAGGCGGGCGGCGTCTTCGGCGTGAGGCAGCGACGCCACAATGGCGAACTCGTCGCCGACAACGCGGGCTACGGTTGCTTCGTCGCCCGCGGTTCTGGTCAGCCGTCGGGCCACATCAACCAGCAGTTGGTCGCCCACATTGTGGCCAAGGGTCTCGTTGATGTTCTTGAAGCGGTCAAGGTCAACGTAAAGCAGCGCGATAAGATTGTGGCTTTGCCGGGCTGCGGTAACCAGCTGGTTGACACGGTCTTTAAGCAGTTGGCGGTTGGGCAGGTCGGTGAGTGTGTCGTAGTAAATCAGCTTTTCGATGCGGGCTTCGGCTTCGAGCCGGGATGTAATGTCGACAATTGACGCCAGTACAAAAGTACGGTTATCGATTGTCAGGGGCGTTAACCCGACTTCAACCCTGAATAGTTCGCCGTCGTGTCGTTTGGCATACAAGAAGCGGTCTTGCCCCATGGGGCGATCGGCGGGTGAAGCCAGGTATGTCTGGATATGTTCGCGATGTTTATGCCGCATGCTGTCGGGGATGAGCGTGTCGAGTTTTGTGCCGACCAACTGGCCTGACTTGAAACGGAACATGGCATCGCTGCGGGTGTTGCTTAGGACAATGGTTTGCGTATCGTCAACCATTAGCATGGCATTGGGCGCGGCTTCAACGGCCCGCCGGAAGCGGACTTCTTCTTGCTTGAGTGTCTGTTGTGCGATTTCAAGATCTTTGTAGGGGCGCTCGATGGCCTCGACAACAAAGGCGCGGTAAATCAGTACATAGGCAATGACTTTGTAAACGTGCCCCAAGACGTTGTAAGCCCCATGCATGGTGCTGTATAGCGTAAAAAAGAGCTCGCTCATGGCCAGAACGCAAACCGCACTGAACAGGGCGACCACGTGAAACGGCTGGGGCGCTTGCATGCGTTGCCACAAGATTGCGGCAGCTAAGACATTAAGCGCGATGATCAGGTATTCGGTGTTGATTTTGAGCGGGGTAAGCCCCACCCCGGCAACAAACCATTGGGGCATGTGGTCGGGGTAATTGATAACCAGCCATTGCCAGCCTATGACGATGACGAGCAGGCCGGTTAGCACGGTGTATTTTTGGCGTGTCGCCAGCGGCCTTTTCCAGGGCCGCAAGGCGATAATCAGCAACCCTGCCGCGGCCAGCAAACGGGCCCCCATCCAGAAGTTCAGGTGTTTGTCGCCCTGGTTGGGTGAAAAGTAGTCGGGCATGCCCACATACGACAGCGTATGGGCGAAATCGAGAACGGCGACGGCCAGAAAGATAACAGCCAAGGCGGTAAAGCTGGCCGAGAAGCCCTTTATACGAGTGCTCCATGCGACGGCAAAAACCATGGCCGCGACGACAACGGAGATGACCTCCATGAGCGCGTGCAGCTCAAGGTAATAGGGGATGCCGTTAAAACCGGGGGTTTCGGGCCAGAGCACCGCAACAAATTGCACCACCACCAGCAGCAACAGCCAGCCCAACGCTTTGCGCATGGGGCCTTGATAGTCGACATGCAGTGTTGTTAGAAAACGCTGGAATACGCCTTGCTGTATGGGGGTGTCGGGCATGAAGGATAGCCAGGTAAGGTGTATTAACGCTGGTATGTAGCGTACCTTGGGTCGGGTGGTAGCGTAATGCCAGTGCACGCACCTGACTTGCCCCTGATATTAGCGCGGTTTTGTTTCACCCGGGCGGCGGGGCCGTGGTCAAGGGTGCGTCGAGGTGCGCTACGGCGCGCGGGATGACGCTTGACAGGATGTCGGGCTCGGGGTGGCTGGCGACCAGCAAAATGACCAGCTTGGCCAGAAACACTTCGCGCTGCGCCGGGGCGATCTGGTCAATTGATGTGGCCAGTTGTTCGAAGTCGCGTTCACTGAACGATGTGCCGTGGTGTGGAGTATTCATGGGGCCTCTTGAAATTGGGCTGTGCTTAAGGCGGCGTGGGCTAGTGCACCGGCCAGCGCGTCGGGGGTAATGTGCCGCCAACGGCCTGCGACGCGCTGGTCTGGGCGCAGCAGGTAGACAGTGCCGGGCTTGGCGTCGAACAGGTCAGCAATTTGACATTGTGTCGGGAGGACCTTGACCCGGGCGTCGGCATCAGTGGCGTGCACGGCGCTTTCAAACGCCAGTATTGCCGGGTCGCTGGCTGTGTCGGAAAACACCAGTACCGTAAAGCAGGGGCCCAACAGGTCGTAAAGCCGATCGCCGTTTTGAGTGGCGATACCGTCGGGTGGAATGGCACCGACATCGGACCGCGATGCAAACGCCGGGTCTTTGGCCGGAGCCGCGTTCAGTGGGCTGTCGGTGTATTCGTAAGGCGGCGAGGCGTAGGGGTCGAACAGGTTGTTGAGGAATTTTTCGGTGATCGACAGCGACAACACAGCGTCGCGCATCAGGGAAATGCCAGGCGACGGGGTGGTAATGAACAGCGTAGTCTTGGTCAGTTCGGCCAGCGTGTCCAGAATGGCGCCGCGCCGTTCGTGGGTGTAGGTGCTTAGCAGTTGTGGGGCCGACACCCCCTTGACGACACGGGCCAGTTTCCACGCCAGGTTGTGGGCGTCGGCATAGCCGTGATTGACACCGCGCCCCCCGAAAATGGGCACCTGGTGGGCGGCGTCGCCGGCAAACAGTACACGCTCTTTGTTATAGGTGGGCAGGCTAAGCGCGTTGGTGCGGTAGATTGATGTCAGGATCAGTTCGTAGTCAATGTTGTCCAGACCCATCATTGCAAAGTGGGCCTTGATCCGGGCATGGACTTTTTCCGGTTGCATTTCTTCGTCGGCATCCTGGCCATCAAGCAACTGGAAATCGAGCCGCCACATATTGAAGGGGGCGCCGTGCATGAGCACGGCCTTGCCGGGCAGATAAGGCGGGTTGAAGTAAAGTCGCCGGCCGGCCGGTATAGGCAACTGGCAAATAATGTCGTTGATGACAAATTGCTGGGTGTAAGACGTTCCTTCGTAATCAAGCCCTAGCTGGCGTCGCGTGGTACCGCGCGGCCCGTCTGCGGCAACCAGGTAGTCGGCCGACAGCGTGTAGTTGCCCGCAGCGGTATTTACGCTTAGCACCACCTGGGTGTCTTCGGGGGTCAGGGCGGCGACTTCGTGACCGTAACGCACCTCGACCAACGGGGTTTTGCCGATCTGATCAAGCAGCAGCTGTTCCATCCAGCATTGCTGCAAGTTGGTTTGGCCATGTTTTTCGTGGGGCGGCGGTGCAATATTCATGTAGTGCACCATGTCCTTGCCGTAGTAGGTCCAGCCTTCGCTCCAGGGCATGGCCATATCCATTACGGCTTTGCCTACGCCAAGGTGGTCGAGTATTTGCAGGCTGCGGCGGGTCATGGCCAAGGCGCGGCTACCCTTTGAAATCGTCGTGCGCCGCTCCAGAACGATGCAGGGTACGTTGTGTTGCGACAACCCCAGCGCAATCGCCAGCCCGACAGGGCCAGCGCCGATAACGACCACCGGGCTATGGGTTTTACCGGCCGCAATAATCTGTTCGGGCGTGGTTAACGGGAATTCTTCCCAATTGAAATACATGCGGTCTCCTGGGGGGTTGGGTCTGGACGGGTATCGTCTTCACGCGGCAGGGCGTCCAGGAAGCGCAACAGCGCTGCGTTGAACGCGTCGGGTTGTTCAAGGTTGCTGATGTGGCCGGCCCCGATAATTTCGGTGTGCAGGGCGTGGGGCAGGCGTTGACGCATTTCGGTGGCCACGTTAGCCGGGTAGACGGTGTCGTGGTCGCTGGTAATCAGGAGAACCGGGCAAGTGATGTCTTCCAGGCGATCGCCGCGATCTTGCAGCGTCGAGGCCCTTAGTGTGCCCAGGTAATTGGGCACACGCAGCCGGTCGACGGCCTGCGCCATGGCATTGATGGCCGATAGCGGCGCCCCCGGGGCCATCATGGCCAGGGCTTGTTGTTTCCCGAAGTCAGCGGGCAAGCCGTTTTGTTCTAATGTGCCCGATCGCGCTTCGACGAAGGCGTCGAGCTGGGTGGGCGTCATGTGGTCGAACCCGGGGCTGGTATTGGCCAGCGTTAAAGAAGCCACCCGGTCGGGTGCCTGCAGCGCCGTGGTGCGGCAGACTCTGCCCCCCATGGACAAACCCACCAGATGCGCGCGCGGGGCATTAAAGTGATCAATAACTGCCAGCAGGTCGGCGCAGAAGTCTACCTTGAACTGAATGGGTAGCGGCGGGTCTTCGCTGTCGCCGTAACCGCGAAGGTCGACGCTGACGGCGGTGTACTTGTGTTGCAGCGCATCGAGCTGATGGGTCCAAGTGCTGCGATCGCCCCCCAGGCCATGCACGAAAATGACAAGTGGCCCCTGGCCGGCAACGGAAATGGCTATTTGGGGCGACGATGGGATGATGTGATGGTGTATGGGCATAGGAAGACGCTTATACATGGCTTCGCGGTCATTCTAAGTGCCCTGCTTTATATGTAAACCATGCAAATCCGTTTTATCTGTTAAACGAATCGTGCATAACAGACGCGAGCATTGGCGCGTCTTAGACGTGGGGAAAGGTTTCGGGCAGGTTGCTCAGGTGTTCAAAAATATGACGTCTTAACCATGAGTTGCCGGCGTCTTGGTGATAGCGTTCGTGCCAGTATTGGCGGATTTCGTAGGGTGCAATTTCGAAGGGCAGATTAAGGGCTTGTACTTTGCCTTGACGCGCCAGCGTGCGACCCAGTCGGCCGGGTACGATAGCCAGCAGGTCTGTGGCGGTAATAATGGCCTCAAGGCCCAGGTAAGAGGGTACGCGTAAGGTCACATTGCGCTCAATCCCTTGTTCGAACAAAGTCTTTTCAAGCCGGGTGTGGCCCGTGCCGGGGGCGTCGAGCGCCAGATGCGCCTCTTCCAGATACTGTGACCGTGTCAGCGAGCCGGCGATGCGCGGGTGGTCGGTGCGCACGATGCACACATAACTTTCGGTAAAAAGCCGTTGTTGATAAAACCCGGTTTGCAAGTCAGTGGCATAGCCAATGGCCAAATCCAGTTTGCCCGACTCCAGCAGGTTGGCGGTAAGTTCGTCCAGGTCCAGCGCATCGATTTTGATTGCGGGGGCAATGCCGCGAAGCGTGCCCATAAGCTCGGGCAGCATGACCAGTTGCCCGATATGGCTTAGCCCCAGCCGAAAGCGGCGGGTCGATTCGGCCGGATCGAATGAACGGTAGGGGTTGCCTTGCGTGTTCAGTAGCAAGACGGCCTGGTCGATATGCGGCAGCAGGCTTTCTAAAAACGGGGTGGGCATCATGCCGCCCGACGTCCGGACAAACAGCGGGTCGCCAAAGTGGCGGCGCAAGTGGCCCAGGCGTATGCTGATGGCGGGCTGGCTAAGGCCGACCTGGTTGACGGCCGCGCTAATGCTGCGTGCCGTAAAAATTTCTTTAAGCAGCAGCAGGTCGTGCAGGTCGAGTCGCGTCATGATTAATCTATTCGTTATTCGAATAAGTGGTGCCTAAAGCGATAGTTTGGTCAATATTATTTAAAATGACAATAGTACTTATTATGGCTGAAATATTGCATCTGCAATGGGGTTGCCGCACACTGGTTTCATCGCGTCGTCGCTTCCGATGCCGCAACGAACGAAACCGGAGACTTCAATGACTGCAGAAGCTACTTCCCGCGTCTCTAGCGAGCGCGAGCACTATTACAAGCAAATCGACCGCGAAAGCATGACCCCGCTGTGGGAAGTGCTGCACAGCGTGGTGACGCCCGAGCCGATCACACCCTGTGTGCCGCATTTGTGGAAATGGGATGTGTGCCGCCCCTGGCTGGAAAAGGCCGGCGAACTGATTACTGCCAAAGAGGCCGAACGTCGTGTGCTGGTGCTTGAAAACCCCGGTTTGCGTGGTCAAATTCGCATCACGCATAGCCTTTATGCCGGTTTGCAACTGATTTTGCCGGGCGAAGTCGCACCGGCCCACCGCCACTCGCAGTCGGCCCTGCGTTTTATTTTGAATGGCAGCGGCGCCTATACGGCCGTTGACGGCGAGAAAGTCACCATGAACGTGGGCGACTTTGTGATTACGCCCTCATGGTCGTTCCACGATCACGGGAATCCGTCGTCTGAGCCTATGGTTTGGCTTGACGGTCTTGATGTGCCTATTGTTGAACTGTTCGATGCGCAGTTCATGGAGCGTGGTGCAGAAGACAGCCAGCATACGGGTACTGACGGTACGATTAATCTGGCTGAGTTTGGCAACACCATGAAGCCGGTTGAGTACAAACCGCGCTCGAAAACCTCGCCGTTGTTCTGGTACCCCTACGACCGCACGCGTGAAGCCCTTGAAACCATGAAGCGTCAGAGCCCCATGCACGACTGCTGGGCGTTCAAGCTGCAATACACCAACCCGGTCACCGGCGATTGGGCCATGCCCACCATTGGTACCTTTATGCAACTGATGCCCGCAGGCTTCAAGGGCAAGGCGTATCGCTCAACCGATTCAACCGTGTATGCGGTCGTTGAAGGCACCGGCCGCTGCGTTGTGGGCGATCAAACCCTTACCTTCGGCCCGAAAGACGTTTTCGTTGTGCCATCGTGGATGCCCTACCACTTTGAAATTGATGGCGACGATGCGGTCGTTTTCAGTTTCTCCGATCGCCCCGTCCAGCAGGCGCTTGATTTGTGGCGTGAAAAAATCGGTTGAATCGGTTTAAGATGGTTTAAGCATAAGCACGGCGTCATACCAACCTCGGTCAGTATGACGCCGTGCCGCATAATAAGGTAAGCTAGCCTTACCAAATTACTTCATCGAGGCAGGAGACCATGCGCGATATCGACGAATTCACGATTACGACGGCCGTAAAGCAAATGACGGGCCCCAAGGCAGACCCTCGCCTGCGCGAGATTATGGATAGTCTGGTCAGTCACCTTCACGACTTCGCGCGCGAGGTCAAACTGACCGAGGCTGAGTGGTTTCAGGCGGTGCAGTTCTTGACGCAGGTTGGGCAAATTTGCGACGACAAGCGCCAGGAATTCATCTTGCTGTCTGACACCTTGGGGTTGTCGACGCTGGTCACGGCACAAAACAACCGCAAGCCCAAGGGGTGTACCGAAGCGACGGTTTTTGGCCCGTTTTATGTCGAGGGCTCACCACTGTATAACCACGGTGACGATATCTCCAACGGCGCCAAAGGCACACCCTGTTTTGTGACGGGTACCGTCAAAGGCCTTGATGGCAAGCCGGTTGCGGGCGCAGAGCTTGCGGTTTGGCAGTCGGACGATGAGGGCTTTTACGATGTGCAGCGGCCCGAGGTGCACGAACACCAGGCCCGTGGCCGCTTGCGTACGCGCGATGACGGCAGTTTCGAATTCCGGTCGATTTTGGCGGTGCCGTATCCTATCCCGCACGACGGCCCGGTTGGAAAAATGCTCGACGCACTCGACCGCCATCCGTGGCGCCCCGCACATTTGCACTTCATGATTACCGCCCCGGGCTATGAACGCCTGATTACGCACATTTTTAACGAAACCAGCGACTACCTCGAGTCGGACGCGGTGTTTGGCGTGCGTTCAACCCTGGTCGTGGACTGGAACCGGCACGAACCGGGTGTTGCCCCCAACGGCACGGCCATGACCGAGCCGTACTACACCGTTTCGTACGACTTTGTCCTCAACCCCGAGGCCTAAGCCCCGTTATGCTGTTTTTGCATAAAAACTATAGTCAGACAGCATTATCCGGATGCCTGCACGGTTTGTAGACTGCATCGATAAAACTGCGTTATTGTCGTTTGCAGATAATTCGGGCCGTGCAGCGGCTTTAAAACAAAAGGAGGATTCATGAGCAATAAACCCAAGATCGTGGTGACGGTCGCCCCCACAGGCGGCATGGCCGGCAAAAAGCAAAACCCGGCGTTGCCTACAACGCCTGAAGAGATCGCTGCCGATGTCTACGATTGTTATAACGCGGGGGCCAGTGTGGTGGCGGTTCATGCCCGTCGTGCAAGCGACCAGGAAGCGACCTGCGACCCAGCGGTTTATACCGAGATCAATCGCCGTATTCGCGACAAGTGCAACATCATCCTGAACAACTCGACCGGTGGCGGCATTAACGGCGACATGATTCACCAGCTTAATAACGGGCTCTGGGAAATCAAGTTCGAGGAGCGCCTGAAAGGCATGGAAGGCGAAGGCGTGGAAATGTGTACGCTCGACGCGCAAACCATCTGCGCTACGTTTGGCGACAAAGAAATTTTGGTCCCCACCACACCCAAGCGGGTTCGCGAACTGGCCGACAAAATGAAGGCGCGCGGCATCAAGCCCGAATGGGAGGTTTTTGCGCTGTCCGACCTGCTGGAAGTTGGCAAAATTCTCAAAGAAGTCGACGAAGAGCCTTACTTTATCAATATGGTGCTGGGCGTAGCGGCGTTCCAGGGCGGCTTGCCCTACACGCCCAAAATCATGCAGTTGCTGGTCGATCACCTGCCCAAAGGTGCTATTTTCAACGTCAGCGCTATTGGCCCGGCGCAGTTGCCGGCTGCCATGCAGTCGCTATTGCTGGGTGGCCATGTGCGGGTTGGCCTTGAGGACAACCTTTACTACGAGCAAGGCAAGCTGGCGACCAACGTGCAATTGGTCGAGCGCATCGTTCGCCTGGTTCGCGAAATGGGTTACGAGCCCGCCACGCCAGACGAGGCCCGCCAGATCATGGGTTTGCCGCGTCGCAAGTAACAGGTTAGCGCCTTCCCATGAGCCCAGATACTTTCTGCGCTGTTGCTGCCGTCCGGCAAGATTTGCCGGACGGCAGTTTTATTTTGCGCAACGCACACCCTTTGCAGCCTTACGGCCGCTGCATTACCGATGCCTTGTTGTATTGGGCCGAACGCACGCCCCACGAAACCTTTCTGGCCCAGCGTATCGGCAATCTTGATACGCCCGAAGCAGGTTGGCAGCGGCAGTCTTACGCACAAACGCTGGCGCGTGCGCGGGCTGTTGGGCAGTATCTGGTTAATGTCGGGTGCGGGCCGCAGGCGCCTCTGGCGGTCGTGGCCGAGAACAGTATTGATACCGCCAATATTTTGCTGGGGGCGCTGTATGCCGGTGTGCCGGTAGCGCCGGTGTCGCCGGCCTACGCCGCCGTCGAAGCGGCATTCGACAAATTGCTGGCATGCTTTTCTGCGCTTAAGCCGGCGGTTATTTATACCGACAATCTGCCGCGGTATGGCGCCGCCCTGGTTAAGGCGTGTGCCCAAAACGTTGCGGTTATTGCTCCCGAGACGCATACGGGTGCGGTAGCACTTGACGAGGTGCTGGCTACGCCGGCAGACAGTGTTGACGTACGCAACGTAAGCATTGCCCCGGACGATGTCGCCAAAATTTTGTTTACCTCGGGTTCAACCGGTGTGCCAAAAGGGGTCATCAATACACAGCGTATGTTGTGCGCCAACCAGCAGCAGTTGGCGCAGATTTTCCCGTTTGTGCAGCAGCGCAAGCCTGTGCTGGTTGACTGGTTGCCCTGGCATCACACCTTTGGCGGCAACGAAGTGTTTTTTCTGGCTTTGAGCCACGGCGGCACGCTGTATATCGATGCCGGCAAACCAGCCGGTGCGCTGTTCGAACGCACCGTCAATAATTTGCGTGAAATCTCGCCAACGATTCACTTCAATGTGCCTTTGGCGTTTCATCAACTGGTTAACCGCATGACGCACGACGACGTGTTGTGCCAAAGTTTCTTCAAGCACCTTGACCTGATTTTCTATGCCGGCGCGGGTATGCCGCAAAAAACCTGGTCCGACCTCGAAGACCTTGCCGTCAAGGTGCGTGGTCACCGCGTGCCTTTGGTTACCGCGTGGGGCGCCACTGAAACCGCACCGCTGGCGACGGGGGTGTTTTTCGATTCCAGGCGTGCCGACAATATTGGTTTGCCGGTGCCGGGTTGCGATATCAAGTTTGCGCGTGTCGATGACCGTTACGAGCTGCGCGTCAAAGGGCCTAATGTGTTTGCAGGCTATCTGGCGCGTCCCGATTTAACACCATCGGTTTTTGACGACGACGGCTATTTCCGTTCGGGCGATGCGGCGCGGCTCGTGGACGACGCCGATCCGGCCCAGGGCATTGTTTTTGAGGGCCGGATTGCCGAAGACTTCAAGTTGCAAAGCGGTACCTGGGTCTCGGTGGGGCGCTTGCGTGGGTTGTTATTGGGCGAATTACTGCCGGTGGTGGCCGATGTTGTTATTGCCGGGTCGGGTCGCACTGATGTCCGTGCCTTGGTTTTTATCGACCTGGCGGCGGCGCGTCGTTTGGTGGGCGATGCCACTCTAAACTACGAAGCGTTGGCTCAGCATGTCGATGTGGCGTCATTTGTGCAGGCGGGGGTGAGTCGTTACAACCAGCGCAACCCAGGCAGCGCCATGTACATTGCCGCTTATGTGCTGGCTACTCAGCCGCCCTTGGCTCAAGCCCGTGAAATC
Organism: Pusillimonas minor; assembly: GCF_014237865.1. Taxonomy (GTDB): domain Bacteria; phylum Pseudomonadota; class Gammaproteobacteria; order Burkholderiales; family Burkholderiaceae_B; genus Neopusillimonas; species Neopusillimonas minor. The sequence goes on along the minus strand of NZ_JACJUU010000002.1, from coordinate 282,301 downwards.
ACAGATAAGGGCTCGCTGAACCAGGCTAATGTACTGGCCAATCGCGCTCAGGCCGTTGAGGCGCTATACGCCGATTAGGCGGGCTGGCAGGCCGCTGCACCCACCTCGAAGTACTGGCTGGGGTGCAAATACGGAAATGGGTTGTCATTGTGTGTGACGACAGTCGTTATATGGTGTTCCTGAATCAGATGTTCCAGCGTGGCCGGCAACCAGGCCAGGGTGGCCGCTTCAAGCGGGGCGAAGGGTTCGTCAAGTAGCAGCACGCGCGGACGTACTACCAGTGCCCGGGCAATCGACACACGCTGTTGCTGGTCTTGCGTTAGCCGACTTGCCCGCGTGTGCATTACATTTCCTAATTGCATGCGTTGCAGGGCAATGGCGGTATCCACATGTAGTTCATCACGCGACTTGTGCCTTCCGTGAGCCCGGTCAACCGCCAAAAACACATTTTGGTAGGCCGTCAGCCAAGGCAGCAGGGCGGGCCACTGCGGGACAAGTGCACGTTCGGGGCTCGGGCCAGTCACCTCCTTGCCGTTACAAATCACCCCGCCGCGCCCGGGCGTGATCAGCCCGGCTATCAATAGTAAAAAACCCGACTTCCCTTTATTGGGCGGCCCATGCACCACAAGGGTAGTGCCTTGGGACACGGTGACGTCGACATTCAGCAGCGACAACCCTGCGGCTTCGGCGCTATCGGTACAGACCTGTTCCAGTGAAATGAACTTGGGGTTATGCATAATGACGTGGTGTAAAGCGTGTTGCGGTTGCCTTGGTGGGTGTGGCGACGCAGGTAACGGGCTTAGCGCCGTCTGACCAGTCGAAAGGGTACGCGCAACCATGCCGGGAAAATGGCATACCGGAAGGTTTGCCAAGGGCTCAGGTCAAGCATTTTTGCGGTAAAGCGGTAGTTGTTTTCCATCGGGCACCCCATAATTTCGTGGGCCGCAGGCGCGGTATGTAAAACTATTGAGCAAAAAGCGTGCCATTGTTTAGGGTCAACCCTAGGTATGTGTTGCGCTATTGTGGTGCGATGGCCTTGTGTGCTGCCCCGAAGCGGGGCAGCACGTTAAAATGGCGACTCTTCCCGGAGGTCGATTTCATGCCTATGTCGCTGGCAGAGCATCTGCGTCAGTTTCGCGCTGTACTTGCGGTGTGCAAAACAGGCAGTACGTCACAGGCGGCGACCATTCTCCCGTTGTCGCAGTCGGCCATTGCGCGCGCCATCCGTGAGCTTGAAACCGCCGTGGGCGTACCTATTTTCGACAGAACCGCGCGTGGCATGTTGCCCACGACCGTCGGCCAATTGCTGTCGCACCGTGCCGAACGCGCTTTTTCGCAATTGCGCCAGGGTGAGCACGAGGCCTTGAGTTTGGCCGAACAAAACCCACCCCACGTCCCGGCTGGCCGGTTTGCCGGTACCTGCGGCTACCGCCATTTGCAAACCTATATTGTGTTTTGCGAGGCGCGCAGTGAAACAGCCACCGCCGGCCGCCTGGGGGTTAGCCAGCCGGCCGTCAATCAAACCTTGCGTCAGCTCGAACATATGCTGGGCGTCCGCCTGTTCCATCGCTCTGCGCGGGGCGTTCGGTTGACTGAAAGTGGCGAAGTCGTTTTGCAGCGGGCCAAGCTGGCGCTCGACGAGTTCCGGCAAGCCTCTGAAGACCTGGCTGCGTTTCAGGGACGCATGCGCGGGCGTCTGGTGATCGGCTCGTTGCCGCTGTCGTCGGGGGCGCTGGTGCCGCGTGCCGTCGACCGCGTGTTGGCGCAATACAAAGATTTGAGCGTCAGTATTGTTGATGGCACGTACGACGGCCTGATGTATCAGCTGCGTCATGCTGACATCGATGTGCTGGTGGGGGCGTTACGCCCACAGGCGCCGGGGGCAGATGTTATTCAAACACCGTTGTTCGAAGACACCTTGTCGGTGGTTGTCCGTAAGGACCATCCGCTTGAGGGGCATACCATTGCGGGCCTTGACCAACTGGTAGGTGAGTCCTGGATCGCGCCGTTGCACGGTACACCGGCACGCGATGCCTTCGAGCGCGCCTTTCACGCGGTCGGCGTCCAGCCGCCTTCAACCGTGCTCGAAGTGAACAGCGCCATTGTGCTGCAGGCGTTATTGCAAGACAGCGACCGATTGGCCTTGCTGTCGCGCCGGCAAATGTTTCATGGGATATCTGCCGGCGCGTTTAGTGTCTTGCCTGTTCAGGTCAAAGAAACGACCCGCTATATTGGCCTGACGATGCGCGCTGACGCTGACCCCAATATCACCATGAAATCGTTTATTCATGAGCTTGGACGGCTGGCGGCGTCGTTGGTGTAGTGGGCGGCGTATAACCAGAACGCCTAGGTAGGGTGCCGATTGGCATTGGTGGCGTAAACCGTGTGGTGCGATGATAGTGACCATTCCAAAGTGTTTTGGAAGTCACACAGATCTATAACTATATACGGAGATGCGCCATGTATTCTTTTATTGGTAAGCGTTTTAAAGTGGGCGCCGCGGCCTGTGCAGTGGCCGGCAGCCTGCTCGCAGCACCGGTTCTGGCCGACGAAATCAAGGTTGGCTTGCTCAGTCAGTACTCGGGCACTTATTCGTGGTGGGGTCAAGAATACGACCGTGGTGTTGAAATGTTCATGGCCGAAACCGGCGGTAAAGTCGGCGACCACACCGTTACCGTGGTCAAGCGCGACGAAGGCGGCGCAAACCCGCAGCGCGCTCGTCAACTGGCACAAGAGCTTATCGTTCGCGACAAAGTGCAATACCTGACCGGCGGTGTGTTTACGCCTACTGTCATGGGCACCTCCGACATCGTTGACCAAACAAAAACGCCTTACGTGTTTGTTAACGCTGCAACGTCCAGCATGACCAATAAAACGCCGTACTTTGCGCGTGTGGGCTATACATCCTGGGCATACGCCGTTCCCCTGATGAAGTGGGCCTACGAACAGGGTGCCCGCGAGGCCGTTACGGTTATTGCCGACTACGCGCCGGGTACAGACCTTGCCCAGGCATTTGACACCAGCTTTACCGAGTTGGGCGGCAAAATCACCGAGCTCATCAAAGTACCGTTGGGCACCACCGACTTCTCTACTTACCTGCAGCGTATTTCCGACTCTGGCACCAAGCACGTCTTCATGTTCATGCCTGTAGGCCCTATGTCGGCAGGCTTCATCAAAGCCTTCCAAGACCGTGGTCTCGGTAAAGGCGGCGTACAGTTGTATGCCGGCGCCGAAACACAAGAGTCCGACCTGCCTGCTATCGGTGATTCGGCTCAGGGCATTATTACTTCGTTGCACTATTCGCCTTACCTCGACAACCCGGAAAACAAAGCCTTTGTTGAAAAATACAAAGCTAAATTCGGCCCTGATGCAATCCCCAGCCTGGCTTCTATGGGCGTCTACGACGCCATGCAGGTTATTGCACACATGATCAAAGCCACCGACGGTAAAAAAGACGGTGACGCTGCCATGGCATCCATCAAGGGCTATTCCTGGAAGAGCCCTCGTGGCCCTGTCACCATCGATCCGAACACACGCGAAATTACACAGAACATCTACATTCGCAAAGTTCAGAAAGTTGACGGCGGTTTGCTGGGTAACGTTCCTGTCCACACCTACGAAGCCGTTGCCGAACCCTGGCACGCGCGCAATCCCAAGTAAAGCCAAAACTACGTAGTACACGGCGCGGCTCCAATATCACCGGGGCCGTGCCCATCAACTAAACGGTCGGGTCCAGGCCGTACTCTCATCTGCACATCAGGAAAGCCAGGTCTGCCCCGGTATTTAGGGGGGTGTGCTTCGGTCGCCCTGTGTTTATACGAGTTACCCCATGCCAAATGCGCTATCTACATTTCTTACCCTGACCATCGACGGGGTGTCTTACGGGATGATGCTGTTTCTCATCTCGGTCGGCCTCACGATTACGCTTGGGGTGATGCGGGTTGTTAACCTTACGCACTCCGCGTTCGCCATGATCGGCGGGTTTATTACCTTGTGGCTGATGCGCTCAGCTGACATGAATTTTTTTGTGGCGCTGCCGGTCGGCGTTCTCGCCACCATGGCGCTGAGTCTGATCCTCGAGCGCACCTTGTACCAGTGGGTGTACAAGTGCGATCCGCTTGGACAGTTGCTCATGACTATTGGTATGACCTTCGTTATTACGGCGCTGGTCAAAAACCTTGCCGGCCCGCAAATTCAAAGCATTGCGCTGCCCGACGCCTTGTTGGGGCAGTGGTCGTTGGGCTCGCTCAATATTTCAGTGTATCGCTTGTTTGTGCTGGGTCTAAGTGTGGCGGTGGCTGGTGCGCTTTGGCTGTGCCTTGAATACACCACGTTTGGTGCGCGTTTGCGTGCGGCGGTCGATAACCCTCGCATGGCGCGTTGCGTGGGCATCAACGTGCCCCTGGTGTTCTCGGTAACGTTTGCCATCGGTTGCGGTCTGGCTGCGCTGGGCGGTGCCGTCGGTACGCAAATGCTCCCGCTCGAGCCCTACTACGGCCTGAAATACCTGGTGTTGGTCCTGATCGTGGTTGCTGTTGGCGGCTTGGGCAGCCTGAAGGGGTCGCTGTATTCGGCGCTGTTGCTTGGCCTGATCGATACGATGGGTCGTTATTACATCCCCGCGTTGGGTGGTTTCATTATTTACCTTGCTGTATTGGCTATTTTGTTGGCCCGCCCGCAGGGTCTGGTTGGTCGTGCAGGCTAAGGGGGGGCACATCATGAACAAACAATCTGATGCAAATCTGGTCGTTGGGGCATTTCGTCGGCAACGCTATAACCTGGCCGACGCCGCGTTGGTGGTGGCCGCCGCACTAACACTGTTATTTGGCGAGTATTACCTGGCGCTGGCCGCGTTCGTGGTCATCATGGCCATCTTTGCGCTCTCGCTTGACCTGGCCCAGGGCTATGGCGGGGTCGAGTCCCTGGGGCATGCCGCTTTCTTCGGTGTGGGCGCCTACGCTGCGGGCTTGTATTCGCTGCATTTCTCGCCCGAACCCATCAGCGGGTTGTTGGTTGCCGCCATTGCAGCCGGTGTCGTGGGTTTGTTGTCGGGTTTTGCCGTGCTGCGTACGCAGGGCCTTACCCAGTTGATGCTTACCCTGGCCGTGGCGACCTTGCTGTACGAACTGGCCAACGTTGCCAAAGGCATTACCAATGGCGACGATGGCCTGACGGGTTACGATGTCGCCCCGTTGCTGGGCATGTTCCAGTTCGACATTTACGGCTACACCGGATTTGTATATGCCTTTGTGGTGCTGGTGCTGGTGTATGCGCTGCTTAAAAAGCTGGTGAATTCATCCATTGGCCAAACCGCCCAAGGTATTCGCGAAAACCAGACCCGTATGCGCATGTTGGGCGTGTCGGTCGAAAAGCGCTTGTGGGTGCTGTACACCATTTCTGCGGCGGTCGCTGGTATTGCTGGTGGTTTGTCGGCGCAAATCAATCGCATCGTCGGTCTTGATTCGCTGGCGTTTACGTTGTCGGCCAACGTCGTCGTCATGTTGGCCTTGGGCGGTACCGGTCGCCTTTATGGCGCGTTGTTTGGCGCCATTTTGTTTGTGGTGCTGTCCGACCGCGCCGCCGCTATCGACCCCACCAACTGGCTCGCGGTACTGGGCGTTGTCCTGATTCTTATCGTACGTTATGCCCCCGATGGCCTGGCCGGCTTTGTGGCGCGCATGGTCGCCAAAAGGAGTGAAAAATGACAGCAGCACTTGAGCTTCAAGGGCTGAGCAAGCAGTTCGGTCAACTCAAAGTTACGCAAGACGTCAGTCTTAAGCTTGAAAAAGGCGTGCGCCACGCGCTTATCGGCCCCAACGGCGCCGGCAAAAGTACGCTGGTGCACCAAATTACCGGCTTGCTTCAACCGTCCAAGGGTCGGGTATTGCTTAACGGCACCGACATTACCGGCATGTCACCAGAAAAACGTGTGAAGCTGGGTCTGGCGCGTACGTTCCAAATCAATTCGTTATTCAATCGCCTGACGGTTGCCGAGAACATCGGCTTGGCGTTGTCGGCCCGCGAGGGGCGTGATGGCCGTCTGTTCAGCAGTATCACGCAATCGCCCGAGCTGATGGACGAGGCGGCGGCGCTGCTGCATTCGCTCGGTCTGCTCGAGCTGGCCGGCAGAACCATCTCCGACCTGGCCTATGGTCAGCGCCGGCTCATTGAAATCGCGCTGGCCTTGGCGCTCAAGCCTTCCGTACTGCTGCTCGACGAGCCCGTAGCCGGGGTGCCTTCAACCGAGGGGGCGCGTTTGTTCGATTTGCTCGAGCGTCTGCCGCAAGATGTTGCGGTGCTGGTGATCGAGCACGATATGGATCTGGTCTTCCGTTTCGCCCAGCGCATTACCGTGCTGGTCGAAGGGGCAGTGCTGGTCGAAGGAACTGTTAAAGAAGTGCGTAACGACCCGCGTGTACGCGCCGTATACCTGGGGGAGCGTCATCATGGCTGAACTGTTGAAAATAGATAACCTGTTTGCCGGCTATGGTGAAACTGTTGTCATCGAAGGGCTGTCGCTTTCTCTTGCCGATGGCGAGGCCATTAGTGTGTTGGGTCGCAACGGTGTGGGTAAATCTACCTTGCTTAATACGGTGCTTGGGTTAACCACGCAGCATTCGGGCAGTTTGCATTATTTGGGCAAAGATATTGGCAAAGTGCCCAGCCACGAGCGTGCGGTTGCGGGCCTTGGCCTGGTGCCCCAAGAGCGCGAAATTTTCCCGTCGCTGACCGTGCACGAAAACCTTCGGGTGGCACAGCAGCCTGGCGAATGGGATCTTGACCGCATTTACGAACTCTTCCCGCGTCTGGCCGAGCGTCGTCGCAATATGGGCAATCAGTTGTCGGGTGGCGAACAGCAAATGCTGGCCATTGGCCGGGCGCTTATCGGCAACCCGCGTGTGCTGTTGCTCGACGAGCCTTTCGAGGGTCTGGCACCCATTATTGTCGACGCACTCGTCGATGCCTTCCAGAAGCTGCGTCAGGGGTCGCGCATGGGCATTGTGCTGGTCGAACAGCACGCCGAACTGGCGCTTGAGCTGACCGAGCGCGCGATTGTGCTTGACCGCGGCAAGGCGCGCTGGGAAGGCGAAAGTAAAGTGCTGCTTAACGACCCCGACCAGTTGGCACAGCTGATTGGCCTGGGCGCCGAAGACGAATGATTCTTTATTTATAGCAATATAAGTAAATTGCGCCGGTGTGCGCTTTATCTCACTGGTCGTTTCCAGGGGGGTTGGGCACACTGGCCCAGATACTCAAGTACAGGTTAGAAGGGGATTCCTAATGACAACATCTAAAGACTCCACACCACTGGCGGGCCTGGTGGTCAGCGCGCACTCGGCCGACTTTGTCTGGCGTGCGGGCGGTGCTATTGCTGCTCACGTCGAACAAGGCTATCGCATGAAAATCGTTTGCCTGTCGTTTGGCGAACGCGGCGAATCGGCCAAATTGTGGCGCAAGGGCGAAATGACCCTCGAAAAGGTCAAGGCTGTGCGGCGCGAAGAAGCGCAGAAGGCTGCCGATATTCTCGGCGCCGAAATCGAGTTCTTCGACCTGGGTGACTACCCGTTGCGTGTCAGCGACGATGCCCTGATGCGCCTAGTTGATATTTACCGCGAGCTTCAGCCCGCATTCGTGCTTAGTCATTCGGCCAAAGACCCCTACAACTTCGATCACCCGCTGGCCATGCATGTGGCCCAAGAAGCGCGGGTCATTGCCCAGGCCGAAGGCCACAACCCAGGGCAAAAAGTAGTGGGCGCACCGCCGGTTTATGCGTTCGAGCCACACCAAACCGAACAATGCGAATGGGTGCCCAACACCTTCCTCGACATCACCCATGTGTGGGACAAAAAGCGCCAGGCTATTGAATGCATGGCGGGCCAGGAACATCTGTGGGCCTATTACACCCGCGTTGCACAGCAGCGCGGCGTACAGGCCAAGCGCAACATCGGTATTACCGCGGCGCGCAACATCGAATATGCCGAAGGTTATATGCGTCTTACCCCCAGCGTCGTCGGAGACTTGTCATGAATCGTGGTGTTGTCGTTCGTAAAGTAACGCGCGCGGCGCAAGCCGATATCGACATGCTGCGCGAGGCCGGCTCGGCCACGGTGCACGAAGCACAGGCCCGCCTGGGGCTGCTGGCGCCGTATATGCGCCCGATCTGGTCGGGGGCGCAAATTGCCGGTTCGGCCATTACCGTACTGGTCCCACCCGCAGACAACTGGATGATCCACGTTGCGATGGAGCAATGCCAGGCGGGCGACATTCTGGTTGTGGCCACCACGTCTGAATGCACCGATGGCTATTTCGGCGATCTGCTCGCCACATCGGCCATGGCGCGCGGTGTGTTGGGGCTGGTTATCGATGCCGGCTGCCGTGACGTTGCAGTGCTTAAAGAAATGGGCTTCCCCGTCTGGTCTAAAGCTATCTCGGCGGCCGGTACTGTCAAAGAAACTCTCGGCTCGGTCAATATCCCGGTCGTGTGCGCCCAGCAAGTGGTCAACCCCGGTGACGTCATCGTTGCCGATGACGATGGAATCGTGGTGGTGCCGGTTGCACAAGCCGCCAAGGTGGCCCAGGCCGCGCGCAAGCGTACCGAAAAAGAAAACGCCACCCGTGATGTACTGGCCACTGGCAAGCTGGGGCTTGACCACTACGGCATGCGCGAACGCCTGGCCGAAAAAGGCCTGCGCTACGTCGATTCGCTCGACGAACTTTAAGCACGCCAGGGCAACGTATGCAAACCAGGATCCCATGCGTGCAAATGCGAGGAGGGACGTCCAAGGGGGCGTACTTCCTGGCGGCCGACTTACCTGCAGACCCCGCCCTGCGCGACCGTGTTCTGCTGGCGGTTATGGGCTCGCCCGATGCGCGGCAAATCGACGGTATCGGAGGGGCCGACCCGCTGACCAGTAAGGTGGCCATTCTGGGGCCTGCCTCGCGCCCCGATGCCGATATTGATTACTTGTTTGCCCAGGTGGTCGTCAACGAAGCTCGCGTCGACACCGGCCAAAATTGCGGCAATATTCTGGCGGGCGTCGGTCCGTACGCCATCGAAACTGGCATGGTCAAAGCCGAGCATGGGGTGACACGTGTGGCCATCCATATGGTTAACACGGGGCAAATTGCCGTCGCATCGGTACCCACGCCTAATGGCGTGGTCCAGTACGACGGCGACCAGGCTATCGACGGCGTGCCGGGTACGGCTGCGCCTATTCCCATCGAGTTTCGTGACACAGCAGGCTCAACCTGCGGCGCGCTGTTGCCGACAGGTAATGTCAGCGACATCATCGATGGCGTTCAGGTGACGTGTATCGATAACGGTATGCCGATGGTGCTGCTGCGTGCAGCGGATTTAGGCCGCACGGGGCGCGAATCCCGCGCCGACCTCGACGCAGATGCCCAGCTCAAGCAGCGTATCGAAGCCATCCGCCTTAAGGCGGGGCCGATGATGAATCTGGGCGACGTGGCTCAGCGTACTGTACCCAAAATGTGCCTGGTCTCCGAGCCTGCCCAGGGCGGTGCTATCAATACGCGTTGTTTTATTCCTCATCGCTGTCATGCCTCTATTGGCGTATTGGCGGCGGTCAGTGTCGCTACCGCAGTGGCTTTGCCCGGGTCAGTTTGTCAGGGTGTGGGGCAGATGCCCTCAGGTTCAAATCCGTGCCTCGACATCGAGCACCCCACCGGGCATTTAAGTGTCGAGCTGACGCTGCAAGGCGAGGGTAGCCAGGTTAGCGTTGCCAGCGCTGCGCTTATTCGCACGGCGCGTTGGCTTTTCGACGGGCGTGTACATATTCCGTCGCGTATCTGGCCGGGTCCCGGCCAGTAAATTTATACAGGTTCACCATGAGCAAACAAGCACTACTGCTATTGCCAGGTCTGTTGTGTGATGAGGCCGTCTGGACACATCAGCAGCGGGCTTTGTCGGCCATTGCCGATTCCTTTGTGCCCGACTACAAGTCGCTGGACTCCATTACCGCCATGGCCGAAAAGGTCTTGCGCGATGCGCCAACCCAGGTATTCGCGCTTGCAGGACACTCTATGGGCGGGCGTGTGGCCCTCGAGGTGGTGCGTATGGCGCCCCAGCGTGTCTCGCGTCTGGCTTTGCTCGATACTGGTTTCGAGCCGATCGCCTCGGGCGAGGCAGGCGAGCAGGAACGCGCCAAGCGCATGCGCTTGCTCGACATTGCTAAAGCCGACGGCATGCGCGCCATGGGTCAACAGTGGGCGCCGGGCATGGTTCACCCCGACCGCGTCAACTCGCCGCTTTTCGACGATATCCTCGACATGATCGAGCGCCGTACTCCGGCCGAGTTCGAAGCGCAAATTAATGCGCTGTTGGGTCGCCCCGATGCCGGCCCGGTGCTGGCGTCGTTGTCGTGCCCTACTAGCCTGATTTGTGGCCGTCAAGACGCCTGGAGCCCGTACGCGCGGCACGAAGTCATGCAGGGCATGATTCCCGCATCGTTGGCCACCTTAAGCGCTGTCGAAGACAGCGGCCATATGTCAACTATGGAGCGGCCGGATGCCGTTAGTGCCTTGCTGGCACAATGGTTGTTGCGTTAACTGATTTTGGGGTGCACATGAGCTCATCTGTTGAAGACGTACTGGCGATTCAGGCCGTATGTAAAGATCTGGCCGCCCGCACGGCTTATTATTCCGACCTGCAAGACTACGCATCGTTTGTGCAGTTGTTTACTGAAGACGCCCAGCTGACGCGCCCGGGTGGCACGCCGCTGGTGGGCCGTCAGGCAATTCTTGACTCATACCGCGCCAAATCGGCCGACCGCATTACCCGTCATTTTGTGACCAATTCGGTGGTGTACGACATTACGCCCGGCAGTGCGTCCATGAGCAGCTATGTTTTGCTTTGGAGCAGCTCTACCAACGAGCCGGTCGAAGCCTTTGGCCGCAAAGCCAACGCGCGTCAGGTTGCAGGTGAATTCATCGACAAGGTTGTACTGACCGACGACGGCTGGAAAATTGCCGAGCGCAGCGCGATTTTTCATATGTACACCGACTGACTTCATTGATCATCGTCTTGCCGGAGGATGCTATGGCGAATGATAAAAGCGCGCCCGAGATTCGCAAGATCGGGCTGATTGGTTTTGGCGAGGCCGGCGGCTTGTTGGGCGAGGGCCTGGTCAAGGCAGGCCTGTGGGTCACGGCCTACGACATCAAGTGTCACGACGCGGACGCGTTGGCATCGCTCGAGCAGCGTGCCGAAGCTGCAGGCGTTTTACTCGCTGCATCGCTTGAGCAGGCCGTTTCCTCGGTCGACCTGGTGGTGTCGGCGGTAACGGCCAGTTCGGCGGCACAGGTGGCTGAACAAGCCGGCCCCCTTATGCGTGCCGGCCAGTATTTTCTAGACATCAATTCGGTGTCGCCGTCCACCAAAACCCACGACCGTAATGCCATTGAGAGCGCCGGTGCGGCCTATGTCGAAGCCGCCGTTATGGCGCCGGTGCCGCCGTATGGCCTGCATGTGCCCATGTTGCTAGGGGGCACGCAAGCGCAGGCGGTATCGGCGGCGTTGAATGCACTGGGCATGCGTACCCGGGCGGTGTCGGCCGACGTTGGCGTGGCGTCGGCGATCAAAATGTGTCGCAGCGTCATGATCAAGGGCATTGAGGCCTTGACGGTCGAATGCCTGACGGCGGCCCGTCGTTACGGTGCCGAGCACGAAGTGCTGGCCTCGCTCGCCGAAACCTCTCCGGGCATGGGCTGGACGGAAAAGCAACCTCATTATTTAATCAGCCGCGTGGCTGAACATGGCCGTCGACGTGCGGCCGAGATGCGTGAGGTGGCGGAAACCTTGTCCGATGCGCACGTCGACCCTGTCATGGCGCTGGCCACCGCAAAGCTGCAAGACGCCTTTGTTGATTTGATGGCGGCCAAAGGCGTGACCTACCCGAAAGACCAGGCCTTCGACTGGCCGTCGTTTATTGACCGGCTGCGTGATTGAGCTGCGGGTTTGTCGTTGTGTCGCCATAGGTTATATCTGTATCACCCAACCCACTGGTGGCGCATGAAACATAGCCATTGATACGTAGCACCACTATAAAAAAAGCCCCGGCTTTGCTTGTGCAAAGTCGGGGCTTTTGTCATGCCGCGGTATAAAACTGCGGCATTGGGTTGACAGGTTTAAGCGGCCCGAAGGTGTTTAAGCTGGTTGTGCGGGTCGATGACGAACTTCTTGGGGGCGCCGTGATCGAAGGCTTCGTAACCGCGCGGGGCATCGTCTAGCGAAATAACCTGTACGCCGACGATTTCGGCAATGTTGATGCGGTCCCACAAGATGGCCTGCATCAGGGCGCGGTTATACTTCATGACAGGCGTTTGGCCCGTGAAGAAGCTGTGCGACTTGGCCCACCCCAGCCCAAAGCGAACACTCAGTGAACCGTGTTTGGCGGCGTCGTCGACAGCGCCCGGGTCTTCAGTGACGTAAAGGCCGGGGATACCGATCTTGCCGGCGGCACGGGTGATGTTCATGAGTGAGTTCAGGACCGTGGCGGGTGCCTCGACTTGAGAGCCGCTATGGCCGTGGCCGCGTGCCTCGAAGCCAACGGCGTCGATAGCGCAGTCTACTTCGGGAGTGCCCAGAATGGCGGCAATTTGTTCGCCCAGCGGGGTGTCGAGCGAGACGTCTACGGTTTCAAAGCCGACGGCACGGGCATGTGCCAGACGTTCGGCGTTCAGGTCGCCCACAATAACGACAGCAGCGCCCAGCAAGCGTGCCGATGCGGCGGCCGACAACCCGACCGGGCCGGCGCCGGCCACATACACCGTACTGCCTGGGCCTACCCCTGCCGTTACCGCACCGTGAAAGCCGGTGGGCAAAATATCAGACAGGCAGGTCAGGTCGCGAATTTTTTCCATGGCCTGATCGCGATCGGGGAACTTAAGCAGGTTGAAGTCGGCATACGGCACCATGACGTATTCGGCTTGGCCGCCGATCCAGCCGCCCATGTCGACGTAACCATAGGCGCCGCCCGCGCGCGACGGGTTGACAGACAAGCACACGCCGGTGTCTTGCTCTTTACACGTACGGCAACGGCCGCAGGCCACGTTAAACGGCACGGAAACGATGTCGCCCTTTTTCATGGTTTCGACGTCACGCCCGACTTCGAGCACTTCGCCGGTGATTTCGTGGCCCAGAATAAGGCCGGTTGGGGCTGTGGTACGGCCGCGCACCATGTGCTGGTCTGAGCCGCAGATATTGGTGGACAGCACTTTAAGAATGACGCCGTGTTCGGCTTTTTTGCCATTGGGGGCGACGAGCTCGGGGAACGGGATGGATTGGACTTCTACCTTGCCTGGGCCGACGTAGGCAACACCTCGATTAGATGACATGTCTCTTGCTCCTTTGTGGTTGGGGTAAAGCTTTGGATCTTGTTATGTACGGTTTCCTGATAATAGCAACTCCGTGCGGTTATGACGTCGTGCGCTGCAATATTTCGGGTCGTCCCCAATCGGGGTCGCCGCGCCAGGCCGGCTCGATGGTGACACTGCCCCCGGCGATACGCGAAACACAGGCGCACATTTTGCGTTGTTCGGCCTGTTGGGCCGGGCTGTAGAAAACGTCGCGATGGTCGATGGTGCCGTTAGCAGCAATGATGTCGACACTGCACAGGCCGCATTCACCGCGACGGCAGTTTGACAGCGTGGCGACGCCGGCCGCGTTCAGGGCGTCGAGCATGGTTTGCCCGGTGCCTACATTGACATCAATACCCAGGCGCGGCACATGTACCGTAAATGCTTGCGTAGGGTGATGCCCGCTGGCGCCAAACGTTTCGTATCGAAGATTGGCGCGGGAGCGACCCTGTTGTGCCCAAATGCTGCGCACCGCCTCCATCAGGCCGATGGGGCCGCACATGGCCAGTTGGCCGTCGGGCGGCAACGCGCTGATGAGGGCGTGCAGGTCGGGCGCGGGGTCTGCGTCGGCGACATGGATGTCGAGGGCCTCGCCCAATAGGTCGCGCAAGGGGTCTGCATAAGCTTGTTCTTGCGCGTTACGCACCAGGTAGGCCATGCGCACGGGCCGACGGCGCTGCGTAAGTGCGCGCGCGTGGCTGACCAGCGGCGTAACGCCGATGCCGCCGGCCAGCAGCAAGACTTCGGGTGCATTCCAGGCCGGTTCAAACAGCGAGACGGGCTCGCTGGCGCGCAAGCGCGTACCGGGCTTGAGCAATCGCATGTATTGCGAGCCGCCACGGCTGGCATCGACGGCCTTGACCGCAATGACGACGTGCCCGTTGGGGTGGCTGTCGACGATGGAGTAGGAACGGGTTTCGGGCAGGTTGCCCACCATGACCTGGACGTTGATGTGCGCGCCCGCAGCCGCCGTTACCGCCTGCGGAAATTGCAGCGTAAATTCGCGGACGGTGGGGGTCAGGTCGCGCGCCTGCACAACCTGCGTGTCGAACCATGTCAAACCGTTCACGCCCGCACCTCTTTCAGTGCAATGACCTCGCCTGTGGGCTGCTCGCTGGTTTCTTTGTCAATCATTTGGTCGATCAGGCGACGCGCCCACAGCGAACCAGCGTCGATGCTGAGGTTGTAGAAGTCGCGATCGGGCAAGCGGTTCATGGCTTGCTGTTGGGCTTCGATAATGGTTTCGTCTTCGTGCAGTATGCCGCCGGCGGCCTGCAGAACCTCGCGGGTAACGCGCTGTTCGTTAATGCGGTAATTACGCATGTGGCACCAGAAGTAGTAGGTGTGTTGCGCGGTAGACGGGGTGGGAATATGAATAACCCACATGCCAACCCCCTGCGAGCGATCGCCTTCAGGCGCGCCGCTGCCCGCCGGTGCAACGCCGACGTCCAGGGCAATAACGCTGGGCGCCTTGAAGTGGATGATTTGCCAGCGGTCGACCGGGCCGGGCTTGCCCAACTGGGCCGCCCAGAAGGCGGGCGCTTCTTCGTTCAGTACCCAGCGGCGTACCGTGGCTGTGGTCTCGCCGTGTACGGCATCGAACGGTGCTTCGGCCAGGGCTTCGTTGCCAATGCTGGAGGCGTGTACGTAAGTTTCGTGAGTGAGGTCCATCAGGTTGTCGAGCACGAGGCGGTAGTCGGCCTTGACTTCAACCATGCTGCCATCGCCCGCCCATTTCGCGTCGGTCATCCACGTCAGGTCGGGGATCAGGGCGGGATCGGCCAGTGCCGGGTCGCCGGGCCATACCCAGATAAAACGATGGCGCTCGATGATGGGGTAAGACCGGACGCAGGCTGACGGGTTGATGGTGTCCTGGCTGGGCATGTGGGTGCAGCGGCCATCGGCATTAAAGCGCAAGCCGTGGTACCCGCAGCGCACTTCGTCGCCAACTAGCGTGCCCAGTGACAGCGGTACCAGACGATGCCAGCAGGCGTCGGCCAGGGCAACGGCATTGCCGTTGGTTTGGCGGTACAGCACCATGGGTTCGTTACAGATAGTGCGCGACAGCAGTTTGCGGCCGACTTCGGCGTCCCAGGCGGCCACATACCAGGCGTTCATGGGAAAGGTGGGGCGTGCCGACATGATTGTCTCCGGCAAGATTATTGTTTTGCTGAAAGGGGGCCCCGGCTGATGCCGGGGCCAGGGCGTGCGACGATTAACGCGCGTCGGGTACGCGGCGTGTTTTCATGAAGTCTTCGAACGATTCGCCGCGCATGATGGCGTAGACCTCGAGGTTGGACTTTCGTGCAACGCGGGCGAACTTTTCGAGGACAAAAAAGTTGACGCCATGCTGCACCAGACCCAGCCAGTCTTGCTTTCGGATCAGGTCTTTTTCGGTGTCGTTCAGCCCGGCTTCGGTCATGACGCCTTCGGGGTCTTTCAGGTAGCGTTCACGCCACTCGGCCTTGATCATGTTCCAGAAGAACCGGTTGACGTTCAGGGTGCGATTGCAGGTGCGGATGTCGAAAGCATAAGTGCCTTCGATGTTTTCGATGCCTTCAAGTTGCGGATTCATTTAGACCCCCTTAAGCGTTGGCAGCGGCAGCGGCAGCGGTTGCCTGGTCGGCACCGGCACTGACTTCGTCGCCTTCAAACAAAACGACTGTCATGGCGGTGGTGGTGGCCAGGTAGTAGTTTTGATGGATTTTGTTGATTTTTTCGGGCATGGCACCGCGCATGGCCAGCCACATGATTTGTTCGACGCTTTCGGCGCCGCCCAGGCGGACATAGTCGGCGTGGGTCATGTCGAGCAGTTTCTGCGGATTGTTTTGCAGCAGCTCAAGGAATTCGAGATCCCATTCTTCGTTGTTGAAGCCGGTGCGCTCGCCGTGTATTTGGTGCGACAGGCCGCCGGTACCCACAATGACGACGTTCAGGTCTTTGGGGTAGGATTCGACGGCACGACGGATGGCTTGGCCCAGCTTGTAGCAACGCCGGGGTGTGGGCAGCGGGTACTGCAGTACGTTGACGGCAATGGGTACGATTGCACCGGGCCAGTCGGGCTCATGCTTCCAGAGCAGCGGCAGTGGCGACGCGCAGCCGTGGTCGATAGGCTTGTTCTGGAAGATGGTCAGGTCGAACTCGTCGTTGACGAGGGATTCGGCAATGTGGGCCTGCAGATCGACGTCGCCCTTGATTTGTGGCAGGTTGCGCAGGCCAGCGCCTTCGTCGGCAATGGGGAAGCGTTCGCCGACGCCCAGGGCAAATGTGGGGTACATGTCGAAGAAGAATGTGGTGGCGTGGTCGTTATAAATGAAGACCAGAACATCGGCCTTTTTGTCTTCGAGCCATTGGGCGACGGGCTTGTAGCCGTCGAACAGCGGCTTCCAGGCCGGGTCTTCTTGACGGCCGCGGTCGTAGGCCAGGGCGATGGTGGGAACGTGAGAGGTGCCGATGCAGCCAATGATTTTAGCCATGATGGTTCCTGGTAAAGATTAGAGGGAGGCGTACCCGGCTTCTTCGGCCGCGAGCTTGTACAACACGCTGCGCATCATCAGGCCGGGTTTGTCGGGGGCGAAATTAAGGTCGAATTGCGGCTCGATGTCAGTCTGGACTACCTTGAGGATGGCTTCAAGTGCATCGACGTCTTCAAGGTAGGCCTTTGTCGAGGCGTCGTACATAAACTGGTTGATCTCGGCGTCGTCGTGGGCGAAGTCGCGCGAGTTGAACCACCAGTAGTGAATGCGGCCGTTGGATTCGGGGGTGATCAGGTGAGTGATGTTGAAACGGTACACCGACGGTTTACCATCGTCGGGCGCATGGTCGATGATTTGGGCAAATGCCGTATGGATGGCCGGTGACGCAAAGCGCGCCTCGGACAGGCGATCGACATCTTTGTGCATGATTTTTGCCGGAATGCCGTAAATGCCTGGGGGCGGCGAATTTTTAAGCGAGCGGTCGATGATGACGACATTGCCTTCTTGGCGCACCTTGAGTTTGGACCGGGCGTAAGCGACAGTGCCGACGGTGCCCGGATGCAAAAACGGGAAGTGGGTTTGATCGAGCAGGTTTTCGTGCATCGATACATAGTCGCAGTCCATCGCAAACGAGCCCCCCACGCTGGCCCAGGCCGGGTCGTTCAGCCACGAGGTGTCGGGAATGAGGCTATCGTCGGCCAGATCGGGGTTGCCCATCCAGATCCAGACCAGCGGGCCGCGTTCGGCCAGCGGAAACGAGCGGACATTGGCGTTGGCCGGCACGATAGGCATGGACGGCATGTTGGTACAGCGGCCCGACGGGTCGAACGCCATGCCATGGTAGCCGCAGACCAGGGTGTCGCCTTCGAGGCGGCCTTTGGCCAGTGGAAACGAGCGGTGCGGGCAACGGTTGCGTACGGCGATGGGTTCGCCGGCCAGGGTGCGATACAACGCAACGTCGACACCCAGGAAACGGCGCGCGATGATGTCGCGGGAGATTTCTTTGGCCAGCCCGGCAACGTACCAGGCGTTGCGTACCAAGGGCGTGCTGTGGTCGGCATAGGCGCCACGCTCGAAGGTAAATGCGATGTCGTCGGTGTAAGTCATGGGGTGTCTCCTAGGCGTCGAGGACCAGGCGCGCGCCGGTTGTGCGGGAAACGCAAATACAAAGCGTCTCGCCGGATTGTTTTTCGTCTTGATCGAGGTAGCGGTCGCGGTGGACCAGTTCGCCGTCGGTGTCGAGAACGGGCAAAGGGCACAGGCCACATTCGCCGCGTCGGCAGTCGGACAGCACGTCGACCCCGGCTTGTGTCAGGGCATCTAGGATGCTGACGTCGCGACCGACGTGAACGATGCGGCCCGATGCGCGTAATTCGACATCGAAGGCCACGTCGTTAACTGTAGGGCCGGATGAGAATAGTTCACTGCGTACCCGGCCGGCGGGCCAGTTAAGGGCGTTGGCCGCAGCCTGAACCGCGTGCACCAGGGGGGCGGGGCCGCAGACGTAAACGTTGGTGTGGGCGGACTGTGCCGCCAGCACGCTACGGACATCGAGCGGATTTTGGTTGGATTCGCCACTGATATGAATGCGGGCCTGGGCCCCGCCCAGGCGCTGGACATCTTGGTGGTAAGCCATGTCGGCCGCGTTACGGCCGGCGTAAATCATTTCGAAGGGCTTGTTGCGACGAACCACACTGCGCAGCATGGACAAAATGGGTGTGATGCCGATGCCGCCTGCAATAAGCAGGGTTTTGCCGTCGCGCCGGTCGAGCGGGAAGTGATTTTTTGGGGGCGAAATATGCAGCGCGGAGCCGACGACAAAGTGGTCGTGAATATAGGCGGACCCGCGCTGACGATCTTCGCGCTGAATGGCAATGCGGTAGATGTCGGGGGTGTCGTCCCAGGTGCCCGTGCCGCCAATAAGCGAATAGTGCCGAACGATGGGGCCGCTGACGGGCGATTGGGTGTGCAGCTCGATGTGGGCGCCGGGTTCGAAGCGGGGTAGCGGCGTGCCCGCGGGCGAGCGCAGCAGGTATTCGCGGATGCGCGGTGTGAGCTGGCGTATGCCTGCGACCACGACGGGGATATTGCTTTGGGGCACGGCTTGTCTCCGGGGAACGTATAGACGTCGTTCACGAATATTGGATTCAAATTTTACTATTTGGGATCCAAAAAAAGCAAATAATTTTATTTTTTATGAAAAATAATGTTTTTTGGATCCCAAATTGGATTCAATATAATCATTAAGACGGCATTCCCGTGCTGTCGAGCGCGCACGATGCAGTGTGCGTCCGCCGGCCTTGCGTTTATCATCGCACTCATTCCGGCCGGTGGTTAACCTTTGTGTATCTGCTTATGACTCAGCAAACTTCAGTAATCGTTCGTCTTCGGGAAATGATTTTGCGCGGCGATATCAAGCCGGGCGAGCGTATGCCGGAAGCCGAGTTGGCTACGCGACTGGGCGTGTCTCGCACGCCCGTGCGTCAGGCCTTGCCGGCGCTGGCCCAGGAAGGTTTGCTGGTGCCAGCCGGCAAGCGAGGGTATTCGGTGCGTGCCTTTACCGCGCAGCACAGTATCGAGGCGCTGCGTTTGCGCGCCGTGCTTGAGGGGTTTGCCGCGCGCCAGGTGGCCGACAGGGGGGCGTCGCCCGCTTTGCTGGCCGCACTGAAAGCGTGTCTGGCCGAAGGCGATGCCATTTTTGCAAACCGTCAGTTGCAGGAAGATGATGAGCTGCGTTATGCCGAAATGAATGCGCGGTTTCACGGGCTGATCATGCAGGCGGCCCAAATGCCACTGCTTGAAAGCCTGACTGAACGGTGCAATGTGGTGCCGTTTACTGCGCCGCTTAGCATTGCATTTTCCAGCACCAGCAAAGAGCGGATGTTCGACTTTTTGTTTTACGCTCACCGGCAGCATCATTCTATTGTGCAAGCCATCGAAGCTCGCCAGGGCGATCGCGCCGAATTCCTCTTCCGCGAGCACGCTTACACGCAAGAGCAGAGTCAGACCCTCAATCCCGAACTCGGCGCTGTAATGTCCGTCCGCTCCGACGCAAGCTAAGCACGCCGCACCCGCACCCGCACCCGCACCCGCACCCGCACCCGCACCCGCACCCGCACCCGCACCCGCACCCGCACCCGCACCCGCACCCGCACCCGCACCCGCACCCGCACCCGCACCCGCACCCGCACCCGTGGTGCGACATACAGCCGCCCAACCTCCCCTCATAAATTGTTATGTTATAACATTGCAAAATTTTCAAAAGGGAAGTTTATGAGAAAAATCATCAAGCCTGCACCGACCACGTTGCGGGCAATGGTACTGGCCGGCGCATTTATTCCGCCTGGACTGGTCTGGGCACAAGCACTCGAAGCTTCGCAAATGGCGATAACGCCTCAAGCCGCCCAAACAGCCAGCGCAAAGCAGTTAGCGCAAGCAGGGCAGGCATCTGCTGATCCGGTGCCGGCGCGCACGTTGGCGCCGGTTGTCATTACCGCCAACCCGCTGCGCCCGGATGCGGGTACTGCCGCCGTCCCGGTCGAGGTCATCGAAGGCCGCCATCTGCTGATGGCGGATCAGACCAGCCTGGGTGTGGCACTGGAAAGCCTGCCTGGGGTGCATGCGGATACGTTTGGTTCAGGCGCCAGCCGACCGGTCATTCGTGGTCAAACCCTGCCGCGCGTTCAGGTATTGACCGATGGCGCTGCTGTTTTTGACGCGTCCGGCGTGTCGCCAGACCATGCCGTCATGGCCGAACCCATGCTTTCCGAGCGTATTGAGGTCATTCGCGGGCCTGGTGCGTTGCTGTATAGCGGGGGCGCAATTGGCGGTGTCGTCAACGTCATCGATGGCAAAGTACCGACAGCTGTTCCTGCCAATGGCGTAGAAGGACATGTTGATGTGCGAGGCGCGACGGGGCTGAATGAACGGGCAGGCGCATTTTCTGTCACCGGTGGAGACGGCCCGATTGCCGTCCATGTTGAAGGCATGAAGCGTCGTACTGGTGATTATCGTGTGCCGGACTGGCAGACCGATCGTCTGGCGGGCTCGGATCAGGATACGTCGGCGGGCAGCGTGGGGCTGTCGTGGATCTACGACCGGGGTTATACCGGCATTGCCGTCACCCGCACGCGCAGCCGCTACGGTATACCTGGGCACAGTCATGGCTACGACGAATGCCACGTGCATGGCGACCACTTGCATTGCGACGACCATCACGGCCATGATCATGGTGATGAGGACGAAGAGGCGCCGCCACGCGTTGACCTCAAGTCGCAGCGCATTGACTTGCGAGGAGAGTACGCTCAGCCCTTTACCGGTATTGAGCGTATTAGCTGGCGTGCGGGGTTCGCCGATTACCGGCACGACGAGCTTGAGCACGACGAGGTTGCTGCCACTTACAAGAACCGTGGCCGCGACCTGAGGCTTGAGGTTGCACACGCACCAATTGGCGGCTGGGAAGGGGTGGTGGCCGTCCAGGCCGGTCAGTCTGACTTTCGTACCTCGGGCGAAGAGCGCTTCATGCCATCGGCCTTGACCCGAACGCAAGGGCTGGCGCTGCTTGAAGCCTACGAGACCGGCAACTGGCGCTTTGAGCTCGGGGCGCGATACGATCGTCAGCGGATTCGACCCGACAACACCGCGCCGGCTTATGGCGCGTCAGGTGCGTCGTTCTCGGCGGCTGCTACTTGGCAAGTTGCATCACAGTATGCGTTGTCGGTGTCGCTGACACGCGCCCAGCGCATGCCATCGGCACAAGAGCTTTACGCCGACGGGGTCCATCTGGCCAGCAACACTTACGAACGAGGGGATTCCAGCCTGGGCAAGGAAACCGCGCATGGGATTGACATCGGCTTGCGCAAAACGGACGGCGACCTCACCTTTAACGTCAATGTCTTTCACAATGAAGTCCGCGATTACATTTATGCCCGAACGCTTGATCGCTACGAAGACTTTCGTTTGATTCAATACACCCAGCGCGATGCGCGTTTTACCGGGCTCGAAGCCGGTATCGACTATCGCGTCAGCAACGGTCTGACAATGGGCGTGTTTGGTGATCTGGTGCATGGTCGTTTGCGCGGCGACGGCAACCTGCCACGTATGCCGGGCGCGCGCGTGGGCTGGCGTGGGCAGGCGAACTGGGGGCCGGTTACTGCCGACGCTACGTTTTATCGGGTATTCAGCCAGCATCGCATTGGCGCCGGCGAATCAGAAACACCCGGCTACAACATGCTGAATCTGGGTTTGTCGTACGATACGCGCTTGGGTCAGTCTGATCTGACCCTTTACGTGCGTGCGAGAAACCTGCTTAATGTGCAGGCTTTCAATCACGCGTCGTATCTGGCGCAAGCCGCCCCGTTGCCGGGTCGCAGCATTATGGCGGGGGTGCGCCTTGATTACTAACCACCCTGTGCCATGTCGCCGCCGCGTCGTATTGCCCACCTCGATATGGATGCCTTTTATGCATCTGTAGAACTGTTGCGTTACCCCGATCTGCGGGGCCAGCCTGTTGTGATCGGGGGGCGCAGCACGCCTGCGCCTCGTACGCTGGCCGACGGACGCCGCGAATACGGCAAACTGCGCCAGTATGCAGGTCGGGGGGTGGTGACAACGTCGACCTACGAGGCACGTGCTCTGGGCGTGTTCTCGGCCATGGGCATGATGAAGGCGGCCCAGCTGGCTCCCGATGCCATTTTGCTGCCGGCGGATTTCCAAGCCTACCGACATTATTCCCGTTTGTTCAAGCAGGCCGTTGCCGCGATTGCGCCGCGTATTGAGGATCGTGGCATTGACGAAATCTATATCGACCTGACCGAGGTGCCGGGCGAGGCTGCGCAACTGGGTCGGCAACTGAAAGCGGCGGTGCACGAGGCCACGGGCTTGAGCTGTTCTATTGCCATTTCGCCGAACAAACTGCTATCGAAAATCGGTTCCGAGCTGGACAAGCCGGACGGCCTGACGATTTTGACTCACGATGATCTTGACGGGCGTATCTGGCCGTTGCCCGTGTCGAAAATTAATGGCATTGGTCCCAAGGCTAACGAAAAGCTGGCGGGTCTGGGTATAGCAACGATTGCCCAGTTGGCCAGCGCAGACCCTGCGCTGTTGCAGGCGCACTTTGGCCTGACCTACGCACGATGGCTGGTCGAGGTGGCGCATGGCCGCGATGATCGCCCGGTAGTGACCTTCAGCCGGCCAAAATCCATCAGTCGTGAAACGACATTTGATCGCGATTTGCATGTTGTACGTGACCGTGCAACCTTGTCTGATGTGTTTCGTCGGCTGTGCGAGCAAGTGGCCAATGACCTGATGCGCAAACAGTGTCGCGGGCGCACCGTGGGCATCAAGTTGCGATTCGATGACTTTCGCACCGTAACGCGCGACATCACCTTGCCGCACGATACAGCTGACCCGACGGAAATTCATGCCGCAGCTCGCCAATGCCTTCGACGTGTTACGTTCGACGGACGCTTGCGCTTGCTTGGTGTGCGCATCAGCAGCCTGATCGACGATTCGCCAGCGTCTTTGGTTGGCTCAGGCCCGGCGCGACAGCTGACGTTATACTGAAAAAGTTTGCTCCAGAATATGGATCAGTGCAGCGCGTGCCTGCCTGTGGTGGTTTTACATTAAAAACCGTATGCCAGGTGTGGGAATTAAAATTGCTCTGTATACTGACAAAAGAGACATTAACACCCAATTACCATGAAAAAAATACGCGAGCCCGCACAGCCTAAAAACCCGCTATCGCACAAAGAAGACCTGCCTGACGACATTACCCCCGAAGTCTTCAGCAGCCATGGGCTGTGGTCGCGCCCGGGTTTTTTGGTGCGCCGCCTAAACCAGATCCATTACGCCATGTTCTTCGAAGAGTGCACCGAAGGCAGTATTACACCGGTGCAATATGGCATTTTGACGGTGCTCTCGCAAAACCCCTGGCTGGACCAGACCACCATTGGCTACGAACTGGGGCTCGACCGCACCACCTCGGCCGACGTGATCAAGCGCCTTGAAGACAAAGGTTTGCTCGAGCGACGCGTCAACCCCCAAGACAAGCGCTCGCGTCAGGCCAATATTACGCCTGCAGGGCTCGAGCTGATGGTGTCGCTGAAAGACAGCATGGCTCGCGCGCAGCAGCGCCTTATCGAGCCATTATCGCCTTCCAATCGCAAATTATTTTTGTCTTTGCTGACCGAGCTGGTCGAGGCCAATAACCAGTACGGGCGCGCCGCGCTTAAAGCCGTTTAACGTTCACCGCGAAGGCTCTAAGGGTTTACGCCATGTTAACTTTGGCGTAATTGTCAGTATACTGACTAGAGGACTTTTAGAGGAGATCCGCTGTGAGCCGTATTCGTAAAATTGCGCTGGAAGAGCACTTTTCCGGGGTGGGTTTTGGAGACTATTCCAAAGCATTTGTAAGTTTGATTGATCCCCAGGTTGCCGCCGATCTGACCCGACGCCTGACGGATTTTGACGATGTTCGTTTAAAAGAAATGGACGCCGCCGGTATTGATTACGTGATCTTGTCGCAAACCGGCCCGGGTGTGCAGGTCGAGCAAGATGTGCAGCTGGCGATCAAGCGCGCCAAAGAAAACAACGACTTTCTGGCCCAGCAAATTGCCCGTCACCCCACGCGGTTTGGCGGCTTTGCCCATTTGCCCATGCAAGACCCGCTTGCCGCCGCCAATGAACTTGAGCGCGCGGTTAAAGAGCTGGGTATGAAGGGGTCATTGGTTAACGGTCATACCAACGGGGTGTACTACGACGACCCGGCCTACGACGTGTTCTGGGAACGCATGCAGGCGCTGGATGTACCTATGTACCTGCACCCCTTCAACATGTTCGATTCGCCGCATATGTTCAGCCGCCACCCCGAGCTAACCGGCGCAACCTGGGGTTGGGGCGTCGAGACGGGCACCCATGCCCTGCGTTTGCTGTTTGGCGGCGTGTTCGACCGCTTCCCCAACCTTAAGCTGATTATTGGCCATATGGGCGAGGGCTTGCCGTTCTTGCGCTGGCGTTTCGACAGCCGCTTTGCCGTTTACCCGCAGGGCGTCACCCTCAAGCGCAAGCCGTCAGAATACTTTGGCTCCAACATCATTATCACAACGTCGGGCGTATGTTCGCACCCCGCCCTGATGGGCGCCATCGGTGAAATGGGGCCTGAAGGCGTGCTATTCTCGGTTGACTATCCCTACGAAGATACCGCCACGGCCGCGACGTTCATTGA
The DNA here is from genome assembly GCF_014237865.1 of Pusillimonas minor. Lineage (GTDB taxonomy): Bacteria > Pseudomonadota > Gammaproteobacteria > Burkholderiales > Burkholderiaceae_B > Neopusillimonas > Neopusillimonas minor. The sequence goes on along the minus strand of NZ_JACJUU010000002.1, from coordinate 257,221 downwards.
AACCGCCCCGATGGACGAAAAAACGCGGGCGCTGGTTTGCCATGGCAATGCCGAGCGTCTGTTCAAACTGAACGGAGACAAATAAATGACGACTTTCCTGTATGGCGCCAATGTGCATGCCAACGGTATTCGTCAGCACTACCTGCGCTACGGCGGCACCGACGGTGCCCGTGCTCAGCGCGATGCTGTCATTATTGTGCCGGGCATTACCAGTCCGGCCATCACCTGGGGTTTTGTTGGCGAGCGTTTTGGTCGTCATTTCGATACTTACGTCCTCGATGTGCGCGGCCGCGGTTTGTCAGAAGCGTCGGATACGCTTGATTACAGCCTTGACGCGCAAGCTGCCGACGTACTGGCGTTTGCCCAGGCCTTGGGCCTGAAGCGCTACAGCATTGTCGGGCACTCGATGGGCGGGCGTATTGGTGTACGCGCCGCACGCACCAAGCCTGCTGGTTTAACGCGCCTGGTCATGGTCGACCCGCCCGTATCGGGCCCCGGGCGTCGCGAGTACCCTTCAAAACTGCCTTGGTATGTTGATTCGATGGCGCTGGCCCGTAAGGGGTGCGACCTTGAAGCCATGCGTGCCTTCTGCCCTACCTGGACAGACGAGCAGCTACGCTTGCGCGCCGAATGGCTGCATACCTGCGACGAGCGCGCCATTATTACCAGCTTCAATGCATTTCATACCGATGACGTTCATGTCGATATGCCGGCCGTGGGCGTGCCCTGCATGCTTATGGTTGCCGAGCGTGGCGACGTGATTCGCGAAGAAGACATTGCCGAGATCAAGACACTCATCGCCGATGTTCAGGTGACACATGTGCGTGATGCCGGTCATATGATTCCCTGGGATAACGAAGAGGGCTTTTATCAGGCCTTCGGCGATTTTCTGGGTGCGTCTTTAACTTAACGCGCAACTCGCGCATTGCATCATCTAGGAGCTCAACATGCCTGTCAGTGATTATCAGCTTATTTCGGCGTGGCAGCAGGTGCTGAAGCTGTCCAACCTCGAAGCCGGCCAGACCGTTACCATTCTGACCAGCTCGGCCACCAATCAGCAAACGCTGTTGGCCGCTACCGTTGCCTCGCAGTCGATGGGCGCGGTCGTCAACCGTTTAGATTTGCCGCCGGTCAATGCCGAAAAGGCGCTGAGCCGCGACCCGTTAGCCTACCTGGGGACGACACCCCTTACCGGCAACAAAGCGGCCATTGCCGCGCTTAAAGAAAGCGACCTTGTCCTCGACTTGATGACCTTGTTGTTTTCGCCCGAACAAATCGACATCTTGAAAGGCGGCACCAAAATTCTGTTGGCCGTAGAGCCACCCGAAATTCTGGTGCGCACGGTGCCTACCGAAGCCGACCGTACCCGCGTCAAGGCTGCCGCCGCCCGCATTGCCGCCGCCCGTGAAATGACGGTTGTTTCCGAGGCCGGAACCGACCTGCGTTGCCCCTTGGGTGAGTTCCACCCTATCAGCGAATACGGCTTTGTCGACGAACCCGGCCGTTGGGACCACTGGCCCAGCGGTTTTGCGCTGACCTTCCCCAACGAAGGGCAGGCCAGTGGCCGTATCGTGATCGACAAGGGCGACATTTTGCTGCCACAAAAAATGTATTGCAGCAGCCAGATTATCCTGACTGTCGAAAACGGCTACGCCACAAAGATCGAAGGCGGCATCGACGCCGATCTGCTTAACGAGTACATGGCGTCGTTCAACGACCCTGAAGGCTATGCCATTTCGCATATTGGCTGGGGCTTGCAGCCGCGTTGCCACTGGTCAACCCTGGGCTTGTACGACCGCGAGCAAACCATTGGCATGGATGCCCGCGCGTTCGAGGGTAACTTCCTGTTCTCGTTGGGGCCTAACAACGAAGCCGGTGGCAAGCGGACAACGGCCTGCCATATCGATATCCCGCTGCGTCATTGCACGGTCAGGCTCGACGGCGAAGACATGGTTCGCAATGGCAAGGTGCTTGACGGGGGCGTTAAATGAGCCAATCTGACGCACAAACCTATGCCAAACAGGGGTTTGGCAATAGTTTCGAACTGAAAGCCCCGGTGGGCCTGCTGATCATTGACTTCGTCAACGGTTTTGCCGACCCGGCCGTGTTTGGCGGCGGTAATATCAAAGAGGCCATCAACAATACAGTGCCTTTGCTGGCCGAGGCGCGCAAGCGCGGCTGGCCGGTGGCGCACACCCGTATTGTGTTTGCCGACGATGGCGCCGACCACAATATTTTTTCGTTAAAAGTGCCCAGCATGCTGGGCCTGAAAGAGCACGATCACAACAGTGCCATCGTGCCCGAGCTCACTCCGGCCGACGGCGAACTGGTGGTGCGCAAAACGGTACCGTCGGCGTTTTTCGGTACGTCGTTGGCCGCCTGGTTGGCCATGCGCGGGGTGCAAACCCTGGTGGTGGCGGGCGCTGTTACCAGCGGGTGTGTGCGCGCCAGTGTGGTCGACGCAATGCAGTGGGGGTTTCGCCCGCTGGTGTTGTCCGATTGCGTGGGCGACCGTGCGTTGGCGCCCCACGAGGCCAACTTGTTCGACATGACGCAAAAGTACGCCGCGGTCATGACGCGTGACGAGGCCTTGGCGGCTTTACCGGCCTGACGCGGCTGGCCCGGGGCAGGTATCCGGGAGGTAGCGTGCAAAAAGAAGGGGGAGGCATTTTTTACATGCCTCCCCCTTCTTTTTGGCCTGTGGTTCTGTTGCCAACCGCGGCCCAGTCGAGTGTTTTAGCCCGCCCGAAAAACAAGTGCTTGGGCGGGTTGCACCAGCTTGCGCGTCAAACCGGGTATACCAGATCGGTAGCCAGAATTTCGGTGTCGTGAATGACCTGACGCTCTTTCAGTAACAGGCGGTCGCCTTCGCGTACGAAACGATCGTAGTATTTGCCGGCCAGATGTACGGTAGAGGGGCCTTCGATCAGGGTTTGCACCAAAAGGAAGTTGGCCTCGGCTTCGATGACGCCGTTTGCTTCGTCGACAATACGAATGTTGGATACCAGGTGAAGCGTGTGACGCGGCGCAAACATCTGGGTGCGACCGATGGCAACAGCACGGTCGTGCATCATGTTGCGGCCTTCGGCGTAGACCAGGCCCACCAGCAGGCCCAGGTCCGCGTTCTCGCGCGAGGTAATGCGGTACAGGCCGTCTTCCGTAAAGAAGTTGGGCCAGAGTTCGACATTGTTGGTGTCGAGCACGGCGCAGTACTCGTTATGAAACGCTTCGACTTCGGCGCGCAGTTGCTGGGCCCGCGTGGCGTTAATGCGTGCGGGTTGAAACGAATAATCAGTCTTCATGGTCGAAAGCATCTTACAACTCCATTACGCCGCGATAGTATTGGTACATGGCACGGATGGCCGCTTCGGAAATCAGGGTGTTCGATGTCCCGATGGTGCCGGTGTCGAGCTTGATGATGTTTACGTCGGTGCTGGAGCGGCGCACGCCTTCTTGCACAAAGCGCATGGCCTCGTTGTCTTCCAGCCCTAAAAAGCCCGACGGGCCCATCAGGTTGCCTTGGCGTAAACGATGGCGCAGCATCTCTTCGGTGTCGTCTTCGTAACCAAACATGGTCCATTGCATGATCATGCTGTTCGGGCCGTTGGGGATAATCTGACGCACGCCCAGGGTATTCATTTCGCGCTGAACCACCAGGTTGGGCCAGATGGTGGTCATGGTGACAGACCAGGGCGAATTGAACTCTTTGACGAAGTCCAGGAAGCGTTCGTCGCGCAGACGCAGTTCGTCGCTGAAAGAGCGCATTTCTTTCTTGGTCTCTTCGCTGACGCTGGCGTAGATTTCGTCTTTCTTTGCTGAACCCATAATGCCGTGGCGCCCGTGTTTGCTGTCGGCAAACATCATGGACTTGTTGCCGGCAACCAGCAGCCCGAACACCACCAGGAAAGAGTGCAGCAGCGTGGCATGGTAGGGGTCTTTCAGGTTCTCGTGGTACATCTTCCAGTTGCAGGGCAGCTCGTTGCGGTAGTAGCCCAGCAATTTAAGTTTTTTACCCGGGAACACCACCTTGAAATCTTCAAGAATTTCGGGGGTCAGGTACTCTTCGATGGGTTCGACCTTGTCGGAATACGACGCGAAGATGACGCCATTGAGCGCAGTTACGTTAAGTTTGCGCAGGCCGTGGTCTTCGTTGCGAAAGTCGCGCGGCATGCCGCCTTCTTTGTTAACACCGCGCTTGAACGGTACGCCTTGCAGGTCGCCCTTAAGGGTGTACGACCACTGGTGATAGGGGCAGACGAATTCTTTGGCATTACCTTGGCTGGACCGGCAAAATTCGGCGCCACGGTGCGCGCAGCGGTTCTCGAATACGCTGACGGTGCCGTCTTCGGCGCGGGCAACCACAACGGGAATGGCGCCGACGTATGAACGCTTGTAATCGCCTGCATTGGGGATTTCGCACTCAAGCGCAACATAGTTCCAGGTGTCGCCCTGGAAAATTCTTTCCATTTCGCGGTCGTAAACGGCCTGGCTGGTGTACACCCAGTCGGGGATGGCGTCCAGGCCTTGTTCGGGCCAGACGCACTGATCGAGTGCCGGGTCTTTTGACGCCACGGTTTGCCCGATGACGGTTTGTGACTGATACATGAAGATCTCCTTGGAAATCGGGGCTAAGCCGGTGACACCGGCGCGGCTTGGGCCAATACTTGTTTGGCAAAAGCACGTACGGTGACCGATGTGTCGGTAAATTGGGAAGGGTCGATGGCCAGGCCGGCTTCGAAGACCGGGCGCAGTGCGCGCAGGTCGCCGCCGGCGTTAACGGCAATAGCGTGCATTGGGATGTTGTCGTGCAAGCCGACCATAATGAATTTTGCAGGTGAGGCGCCCCCCGAGGTATCGCCCCGGGTGACGTAGTGCAGACCTGCTTGCGGCAAACCCAGCATCTGGATATTGTGACCAAACTGGTCCGTCCAGAACCACGGGTAAGCGGCGGGTTCGGCGGTTTCGCCCAGCATGGCTGCAGCGGCAATGCGTGCCTGCTCGTTGGCATTTTGCCAAGATTCCAGGCGCATGCCGGCGCCCGAAGCGTCTCGAACCTGGCTGGTGCAGTCGCCGGCGGCAAAGATGTCGCCATGGCTGGTGCGGCACTGGGTATCAACGACAATGCCACCATTATGGGTATCGATGGCCAGGCCGGCGTTGCGTGCCAGACTGGTGTTTGCCGTCAGGCCAACGGCCACGACCACCAGGTCTGCCGAAAGTACGGCGCCGTTATTGAGTGTAAGTTGCCAGGTGGCACCGGGGGCAGAGGGCGCCACCACCTCGCGAGTTGCTTGCCCTAAATGCAGCGTTGCGCCGCTTTGGGCGGCTTGTGCCTCGAGCCAACCCGAAAACTCGGGGGGAACTACACGCGCCAGAGCACGCGGGGCGTACTCAATCACCGATGCCTTCAGCCCTTTGCTCAGCGCTGTCGATGCAATTTCGAGCCCTAAAAACCCTGCGCCGACAATCACCACATGCTTGCCGGTTTGCATGGCGGCGCGCAAGCGCCGGGCGTCGTCGAGTGTGCGCAAGTAAAAAACGTTGGGCGCCGCTTCGGGGAAGTCGGGCAAGGTGCGCGCCAGGCCGCCGGTAGCCAGCAGGCATTTGTCGAAACCGACGGTGCGGCCGTCAGACAAGGTGGCGACTTTGCCGGTGGTGTCCAGCTGCGTTACGCTCAGGCCAAGCTTCAGGTCGACCTGATTTTCTTCGTAGAAGCCTGCCGGCTTCACGCCAATGGTGGGTTCGGTATCGGACGATTCGGCGACAAGCAGGTCTTTGGATAACGGGGGGCGCTCGTAGGGTGGGTGGGCTTCGTCGCCCACCAAACTGATGCGGCCGCTATAACCGTGGCCGCGCAGGGCGGCTACGGCAACGGCTGCCGCCTGCCCCGCGCCGACAATCAGAATAGATGCTGGTGAGCTCATGCGTTAGCCTTGCCGGTTCAGAAGCGTACGAAAATTTCGTTGCCTTCAGTTTTCACTTCGTAGACTTTCATGTCTTCGGTGGCTGGTGCACACATGGCTTTGCCGGTGCGCAGGTCGAATTTGGCCTGGTGCAATGGGCATTCAATACAGCCGTCTTCCAGGAAGCCGTCGGACAGCAGGGCGTACTGGTGTGTACAGATGTTGTCCGAAACAAAGAACTCGCCTTCGGTGTGGTGTACAGCCAATTGATGGCCATTGACGTCGACAGCCAGGGATTCGTCTTCGGCGACTTGATCGACGGTAGCGATTTTTATCCAGTTCATAGTGTTTTCTTTGGTTTTAATGGCAATATAGTCAGTATGCTGTATATTTATTTTTGCCTATATAGGGGTTTACACCAAGTTATTAGGGATTGCCCGAAAATGGCGTGAATAAAGGCTTTCTCGGTGTTTACCCTCGTTGACACCCGTGCAGATTGATCAGCATACTAACAAATAACCTGCTCTGGTGCGCCAATTTTTAACCGTATTCGGCGTCTCGCATTTTGTCATCGGGCGGGTTGGCGAACTTTACGTTTTGTCCCCTTTTCGGCCCATGCGGGCCACAGCAGTTGTCTGTTCTATTCATAACAAATCACAAGGAGCTGTACATGCAACGACGTCGCTTTCTAACACAGGCAGTCGCCGCGACCGGCGCAGGTTTGGCCGCTGTCGGGATGCCCGCAGTCGCTCAAGGGACGCCCAGCGTGCGCTGGCGTATGTCGACCGGCTGGCCCAAAAGCCTTGACGCGATTTACGGTTCGGCCGAAGAGCTTTGCCGCCGCGTCAGCCAATTGACGCAAGGCAAATTTGAAATTCGTGCCTTCCCGGGCGGCGAAATCGTGCCTTACGCTCAAAACATGGAAGCGGTCAGCAACGGGACCGTTGAATGTAACCACGTGCTGGCTACGGCGCACATTGGTACGAATACCGCCATTGCCTTTGACACCGGCATGTCGTTTGGCCTGAACGCGCGTCAGCACAACGCCTGGCTGAACTACGGCGGCGGTATGGAGTTGCTGCGCAGCATGTACAAGCAATACGGCATTACCAACTTTGTGACCGGTAATGTGGGTGTGCAAATGGGCGGCTGGTACCGTCGCGAGATCAAGTCCCTGAAAGACATCGAGGGCCTGAAAATGCGCGTGGGCGGTATTGGTGGCATGGTGCTCAGCAAGCTGGGCGCTATTCCACAGCAAATTCCCCCCAGCGATATCTACCCCTCGCTCGAAAAGGGCACGATCGACGCGGCCGAATGGATTGGCCCCTACGATGATGAAAAACTCGGTCTGAACAAAGTGGCGCCGTTCTACTACTCGCCTGGCTGGTGGGAAGGCAGCGCATCGATCACCACCATGGTCAATACCAAAGCCTGGGAAGCGCTTCCGCCCGAGTTCCAAGCCGCGTTCGAGGCCGCCGCCGCCGAGCAAACCGTACGCATGCTGGCCAAATACGACGCGATGAACCCTGGCGCATTGCGCTCGCTCATTGCCAACGGTGCCAAGCTCAGTTTCTTCCCGAAAGACGTCATGGACGCCGCGTACAAGGCGTCGCAAGAGCTGTGGACAGAGCTGTCGGCCAAGAACCCCGACTTCGCCAAGATTTACCCCGAGTGGAAGAAGTTCCAGGAATCGGAAGCCAGCTGGTTCCGCGTCACTGAAAACGCACTCGACAACTTTACGTTCAACGAAGTACTGAAGAAATCGTAATCCGGTCTCTTCAAAGGGCGCGTCCGGTTAACGGGCGCGCCTTGCAGTACCCCGAATTAAGCAGGCAACTGATGCATTACAGGCAGGTTCAGGCATGACAGACTCACATCACTCCACATTCACCGCAAAGCCGCAGGGCGTTGGGGCACGAATTCCTCGTAAAGAAGACGCGCGCCACCTGCATGGCAAGGGCAACTTCATCGGCAACATGAGCATGCCGGGTCTCAGCGAGGTCGCCTTCTTGCGCAGTCCGCTGGCGCACGCGCGTATCACAAGGGTCAAAGTGTCGCCCGAGGCCGAGGGCCATGTGTTTCTGCGGTCGTCCATGCCCGACGCCAAAGACATTGTTGCCAACTCAACGTTACCTACTTACCAGGCATCGGGTCAGCCGCCATTGGCGCACGATAAGGTGCGGTTTGTGGGCGAACCCGTAGCCATGACGTTCGCGGCAACGCGTGCCGAAGCCGAAGACCTGGCTGAGCTGGTGGATGTCGATTACGACGAGCTGCCGGTTTACGTTGATATTGAAGGGGCCGAAGCGGCCACTGAAAATTTTGTGCACGATCACTGGAAAGACAATGTGTTCGTCACCCTGAATGCCAACACAAATTTCGACGAGCTTTCGGCAAAGGCCGAGGTCGTCGTCAAGCGTGAGATCGACCTTTCCCGCCAGTGCATGCTGCCCATGGAGGGCATTGCCGTGCTGGCCTACTGGGATAACCAGGTCAACCAGTTGGTTATCTACACCGCAACCCAGGTGCCGCACCTTATCCGCACCGGGCTGTCCGAATTCCTCGACCTGCCTCAAGAGCAGATCCGCGTGATATCGCCCGATGTGGGCGGCGGCTTTGGCTACAAATGCATTTTGCAGCAAGAAGAGCTGTGCGTGGCCTGGCTGGCCAAAACCTACAAGCGTCCGTTTCGTTATCTTGAAGACCGCCGCGAGCACTTGATTGCCGGTGCCAATACGCGCGAACACCATTACGAAATGACGGCGTACGCCGATAAACAGGGCAAATTACTGGCCCTGGATGCCAAAGTCACCATCAATGGCGGCGCATATTCTGTCTGGCCGTTTACCGTTGGCCTGGAAACGGGTCAGGCCCTGGGTAACCTGCCCGGCCCTTACGCGTTTCGTGGTTATCGCTGCCAGACGCGCTGCGTGGCCACCAATAAGCCGGGCTTTCTGCCGTATCGCGGCGTAGCCCGTACCGGCGTGTGCTTCGCTATCGAGCTGTTGCTCGACGCCGTGGCGCGCGAAGTCGGCCGCGAAGCCTGGGAAGTACGCCTGGATAACCTGGTGCAGCCCGAGCAAATGCCTTATGTCAACGTGACCAACAAGCACCTGGACAGTGGTGATTACCCGGCCAGCCTGCGGCGCGCCCTGGAAATGATTGATGTGAACGCGGTGCGCGAGCGTCAGCAGCGTGGCGAGCCTGACGGCCGTCTGATCGGCCTGGGCGTGGCCACTTATACCGAACAGTCTGCACACGGTACGTCGGTCTTTGCCGCCTGGGGCACACCTGTCATTCCGGGTTTCGATCAGGCTGCGGTCAAGTTAACGCCCGATGGCGGTGCAGAGCTACGTGTTGGTGTGCATTCCCACGGTCAGGGCATGGAAACCACTTTTGCCCAGATTGCCAACGAAATTCTCGGGATCGACGTCAATCGCATTCGTCTGGTGCATGGCGATACTGGTCAGACGCCGTATTCATCCGGTACTTACGCATCGCGGTCCCTGGTCATGTCGGGCGGTGCCGTGTCAACGGCCTGCAAGCAGTTGGTGCCGCGCATCAAAAAAATCGGTGCTCATTTGCTGGAAGCGTCTGTTGACGACGTGGTGCTTGAAGACGGCTTTGTGAAAGCGGGCGATCGTCAGGTGCCCATGTCGCAAATTTGTAATGCCTGGTATGTGAACCCGCAGCATCTGCCTGCCGATGTCGACCCTGCCGGTCTGGAAATCAGTGTGGGTTATCGCCCCAAAGTAGATACGGGCAGCTTTACTTACTGCAGCCAGGCGGCTGTGGTTGCGGTTGACCCCAACACGGGCGCCATCGAAATCCTGGATTATGTCGTGGTCGAAGACTGTGGCCGCATGATCAACCCCCTGGTGGTTGAGGGGCAAACCATTGGCGGCATTGCGCAGGGCATTGGCACGGCGTTGTACGAAGAAATGCCTTACGACGATCAAGGTCAGCCCTTGGCGTCGACGCTGGCTGACTACATCATGCCTGGCGCCACCGAAGTGCCCAACATCCGTATCGATCATTTCGAAACCTTGTCGCCGCACACCGAGTTCGGCGCAAAGGGCATGGGTGAAGGCGGGGCCATTGCACCGCCCGCCGTAATTTTCGGCGCCGTCAACGACGCCTTGAAGGATTACGGCGTCGAATTCACTCGCACGCCGCTGTCGCCGCATCGCTTGCTTGACGCACTGGCCGACGCGGGCCGTTCAACCGAATCACGTCCCAACGCAACAGCAGGGGCTACCGTATGAAAGCTGCAAAATTTGAATACCAACGTGCCGTAACGGCCAAAGACGCACTTACCGCCCTACAAAACACAGACGGGTCCGTCAAAGCCATGGGCGGTAGCCAGTCGTTGGGCCCCATGCTTAATTTGCGTCTGGCGCGCCCGGCCAAAGTTATCGACGTTTCGGGTGTCGACGAGTGGCGACAGGTCTCGGTCGAGGGCCGTCAGATTCGTATCGGGGCGGCTGTTACACACACCGATATCGAAGACGGTGTGTTCCCGGAGCTGCGTGGCCACATGCTGCAAGAAGTGGCAGGCCGCATTGCCTACCGGGCCGTGCGTAACCGCGGCACTATCGGTGGCAGTATTGCGCATGCCGACCCCGCCGCCGACTGGGTGCTGGCCACCAGCGCCCTTGCAGCCGAGCTCGAGCTGACCTCGGCTGCCGGTACGCGGCGCGTGCGCATGCCCGAGTTCATGCTGGGGGCGTATGCCGTCGATCTGCAACCCGAAGAATTGATTACTGCCGTGATGGTGCCGGCGCGCACCGCCCAAACCCGTTGGGGTTACTACAAGTTTTGCCGTAAAACCGGCGAATTCGCCGAAGCCAGCTGTGCGGCCTATTTCGAGCCGGCCACCCAAACTGCCCGCATTGTGGTGGGGGCGCTTGGTGGTGCACCACAGGTGTTGGCCGAATTGTCTGCCAGCGTGGCCAAGGCAGGCCTTGCCGCGGCCGACGAGCAGGCCATCGGGCAGGCTGTTGCCGCCATCGCACCCGAAAAAACCGCCGCCGACCGACGGTTGTACATCACGGTCATCCAGCGTTGCCTGCAACAGGCATTGGGTGAGTAAAGGAAAGTAGCTATGTCCGAGTTGAATATTGAAGTTAATGGTCGTCGTTTCAAGCGCGATGTTGTTGATCGCACGCATTTGGGCGACTTTTTGCGCGAAGACTTGCGTCTGACAGGTACAAATTTAAGCTGTGAGCACGGGGTCTGCGGGGCGTGTACGGTGCTGGTCGATGGCAAGCCGGTGCGCTCGTGCATTACGTTTGCCAGCGCCTGCGAGGGCCGTCAGGTCACCACCATCGAAGGTTACGACAATGATCCCGTCATGCTTCGTCTGCGCGAAGCCTTCAACACCCACCATGCGTTGCAATGTGGTTTTTGTACGCCGGGGATGTTGACGACGTCGCGTGACATTATCTTGCGCTTGCCCGATGCCGACGAAGCGCGTGTGCGTATCGAGTTGTCGGGCAATATTTGCCGCTGCACCGGCTATCAGGGGATTACCGCTGCGGTAATGTCTGTGCTTAAAGCCTTACGCGAGCAGCCTGACGCGGCCATTGAGGCGCTGCGCGAAGCCGCCATGCAGGGCAAGGCCGCCTTGCCACCCGTTGCCGATGCGCCCAAGCCTTTTACGGGCTTTGAGGCGGCTGCGTTGTCGACAAGCGCCAATGCGCCAGCAGCGCCTGCTGCAACACCTTCAGCGTCTACCGGCGCGCCTGCTTCTGCCGCCAGCGCAGGCAAGGGTACAAATATTCAAGGGGGCTTCGAGGTCCCGTTTTCTGCCGATCAGGTGTGGGCGTTTATGGCCGACTTGCGCGCGGTGGCCGGTTGCCTGCCTGGTGCGGTGATTGAGTCGCAGGAAGGCGACGAGGTCAAGGGGAAAATCGCCATCAAGTTCGGGCCGATGGCAGCAGCATTCAATGGCGCAGCAACGCTCGAGCGCGATGATGCGGCCAAGTCTGCCGTGCTGCGCGGTTCAGGGCAAGATTCGCTTAGCCAGTCGCGTGCCAAAGGCGATGTCAGCTATCGGGTCACGTCGTTGTCCGACGACAAAGCGCGAGTTGACGTTGACTTGCTTTATTCCCTGCAAGGGCCGCTGGCGCAGTTTTCGCGGTCAGGTCTGGTGCAAGACTTTGTCAAACGCATGATTGCCGACTTTGGCCGTAATGTGGCCTTGCGCATGGCGCAACCCGCCGGTTCGACCGAGCCCTTGCCGCAGGCCGAGTTCAGCCCCTTCAAGATGTTCATGAGCGTGCTTTGGGCTCGTCTGAAGCGGGTATTCGGCGGTCAATAAAGTTTCACCGTTCCAGGTTTTCTTTTCCACCAAAACCACAAGAGGTTTGCCATGAAGAAATTGCTGACGAAGTCCTGGGTGCGCGTACTGGCCGGTACCGCAGCCTGTTTGGTTGCCGGCACGGCTGCGGCGCAATCGTTAACGCCTTTAAAAGTACGTCTGGACTGGACGCCCTGGGGCATACATGGCGCGTTTCATTTGGCCACGCAAAAGGGCTGGTACAAAGATGCGGGCCTCGACATCAACTTCGAAGATGGCAATGGGTCGGTGACGACCGTGCAAATTGTGGGGTCGAGCGACAATTTTGACGTCGGTCATGCGGCTTTGGCACCCATGATCATTGCGCGCGATAAAGGGTTGCCCGTCAAGGCGGTTGCTCCTTTTGCGCGCCGTAACGACATTGGCGTGCTGGTGCCCAAAGACTCCGACATCAAAGGGCCGGCCGACTTGAAAGGCAAAAAACTGGTCTACACGGCGGGCTCGCTTGAAGCCCCGTTTGTAGATGCGTTTTTGGCGGCGGGTGGCGTAAAGCGTACCGACCTTGAATTGCTGAATGTTGAAGCGGCGGCCAAGGCCACAACATACGCCGTTGGCCGGGCCGACGCGGTAGTGTCGACGATCCCGTTCATCATTGCATCCGTTTCAAAAACCCGGCCTTCAGTGGCCATTCCTTTTGCCGATTACGGTCTGAACATCCCCAGCTTTGGCATTTTTGCTAACGAAAGCAAGCTGGCCAGTCACGGCGAAGCCATTTCGAAGTTTGCCAGTGTGACCGCGCGCACCTGGGAATACATCTGGGCAGGTAACGAAGACGAGGCCGTCAAGGCCATCATTGCCGCACGTCCGCAGGCGCGCCTCGACCCCGAGTCGTTGCGCGGCCAGCTTGATGCCTTGAAGCCTTATTTCGGTAAGCCTGTCGAGGGTTATCGCATGGGCATGCCGATTCCTGCCGAGTGGGACGACGCCGTCAAGACCATGACCAAGCTCGAGTTGATCAAAGGTGGTTTGCCGGCGACTGACTTTTACGTCACTGGCATGGTCAAGCCCGAAGCTTACGACGGGATGATTGGCAAATGAGTGTAGCGGCCGTCAGCGCAAGGCGTGTTCAAAAACAGTATCCGGGTGCCCGGGGCGTGTTAGCCCTGGACGGGATAAACATTGATATCCCCGAAGGGCAGTTTGTCAGCATATTGGGCCCTAGCGGATGCGGCAAAAGCACCTTCTTGCGTTGTGTCGCGGGGCTCGAAGAGATCACTTCGGGCGACCTCGAAGTTGGCGGTCGCCCGGTCTCGGGCCCACCCGATGGCATCGGCATGGTGTTTCAGCGCGATGCCTTGCTCGAGTGGCGCACGATCCGGAAGAACTTGCTGTTGCCGGTCGAGTTCGCAAAAAAGCCGGTGGCCAATTACCAGGCCAAGGTCGATCATCTGCTCGATCTGACGGGGTTGCGCGATTTTGAACAAAGCTATCCCCGTGAGTTGTCGGGGGGCATGCGTCAGCGTGCTGCGATTTGCCGAGCGCTGGTCGATGACCCATCGTTGTTGCTGATGGACGAGCCGTTTGGCGCGTTGGATGCGTTTACGCGCGACCAGATGAACTTCGAACTACAACGCATCTGGATGGAAACCCGTAATACGGTGCTGTTCGTGACACACGGGATTTCCGAGGCGGTATTTCTGGGCGACATCGTCATGGTGTTGTCGCCCCGGCCGGGGCGATTGGTTGAGGTGATCGAGGTTGATTTGCCAAGGCCACGACCGCTGTCGGTGCGCGAAACGCCGGAGTTCGGCAAGTATGTTTCTCATATCCGTGGCCTGTTCGACAACATGGACGCCGGAACAGAAAAGAGGAAAGCCTGATGACGATGAACCATCTGAAAACGGGGGCTGCCGGTACGTTCTCTCTGGTAGTGGTTTTGCTGATCTGGGAATTTGTGTGCCGGGCGTTCGAGATCCGCTCGATCATGTTGCCCCTTCCTTCGGCGATTTTGACCGAATTGAGTAATGAAGCCTCTTGGTATGTCGAGCAAAGTCTGTACACGCTGTTCATTACGTTGGGCGGTTTCGTGCTGGCGGTGGTGGGCGGCGTGCTGATTGCCGTTGCGCTGGTCAGTTCGCGTATTTTCGAACGGTTTTTGTACCCGCTGATTATTGGCTTTAACAGCGTGCCCAAGGTGGCGCTGGCCCCGCTGTTTGTGGTCTGGATGGGGACTGGCGCCGAGCCCAAGGTGGCTATCGCGTTCCTTATTGCGGTGTTCGCCATTATTGTCGACACCGTTCATGGGCTGCGGTCTGTGCCGTCCGACATTACCGATTTAGGCAAGGTGCTGAAGGGGTCGGCCTGGGACTTCTTCTTCAAGGTCAAGCTGCCGTGCGCGCTGCCTTCGGTGGTAGCCGGCATGAAGGTTGCCATGTCGTTGGCGCTGGTCGGCGCCATTGTCGGCGAGTTCGTCTCGTCGCAAAAAGGGTTGGGTTACGTGATCATGAGTGCGCAGGGCACGTTCGATACGGTTCGGGTGTTTGCGGCACTGTTCATTCTTGGGGTTATGGGCGTTGTGCTTTATGGCGCGCTCGCCTGGATCGAGCGCCACGCGACGCCGTGGCGACAAGGGCACGAAGAATAAATTGTTGGTCTGGTGGTTTCAAAGGAGTTGTTATGGGTGGTTTGCTGGCGTTGTCCCGGTTGATCGACGCGATCAATGTCAGGATAGGCAAAGCGGTGTCGTGGGTAATTTTGGTTGTCGTGGTGATCAGTTCGGTTAACGCCGTGTTCCGCAAGGCGTTCGATATGAGCTCCAATGCCTGGCTGGAAGTGCAGTGGTACATGTTCGGCATGATTTTCTTGCTGGCGGCCGGTTATACGTTTTTGCGCAACGGGCATGTACGCGTCGATATTGTGGCGTCGCGCTTGTCAGAACGCGGGCAGATCGTGATCGATATCATCGGCATTCTGGCGTTCTTTTTGCCGGCCTGCATGTTCATTCTCTGGCTTTCAGTCCCTATGGCCATCGAGTCTTATGTGCAGCACGAAGTGTCATCCAACGCGGGTGGCCTGGTGCGTTGGCCGGTCAAGGCGCTGATCCCGCTGGGGTTCATTTTGTTGTCTTTGGCCGGGGTGTCGCACCTGATCAAGTGTGCGGGGTTTTTGATGGGCAAGTGTCCCAATCCTACTCATCCCGAAGGTCACAAAACGTCTGAAGAATTGTTGGCTGACGAAATCGCCAACGCGGCATCGTCCAAATAAAAAGATAAGGTGGTTTGATCATGGAGTTCTTAATTGCCAACATGGCCCCGGTCATGTTTGCCTCGTTGATCCTGTTCTTGCTGATGGGGTTTCCGGTGGCGTTTACCCTGGCCGGGCATGGCTTGTTGTTTGGCCTGCTGGGCGTAGAGCTGGGCTTTTTCCAGCCGGCGTTGTTTCAGGCGCTGCCACAGCGCATTTTCGGCATTATCGCCAACGATACCTTGCTGGCGATCCCTTTCTTTACCTTCATGGGGCTGATACTCGAACGTTCGGGTATGGCCGAAGACTTGCTTGAAACGATTGGCCAGTTGTTTGGGCCATTGCGTGGCGGTTTGGCCATTGCCGTCGTGGTTGTGGGTGCCTTGCTGGGCGCCACCACAGGCGTGGTGTCTGCGTCCGTTATTTCAATGGGCCTGATCTCTTTGCCCATTATGTTGCGTTATGGGTATGATCGCCGGCTGGCCTCGGGCGTGATTGCCGCGTCGGGTACGTTGTCGCAAATCATCCCGCCGTCCATCGTCCTTATCGTGCTGGCCGACCAGTTAGGCCGCTCGATTGGCGACATGTATCGTGGCGCCATGGTGCCGGCCATGATGACGGTTGGCTTTTATATTGTCTATATCTTGTTGCTTGCGCTGTTCCGCCCACGTAACGCGCCGGCAATTCCTGAAGAAGGCCGGACCTTTATCGAACCCAATGGCAGTCATGGCATTCCATCCCTGCTGGTGCTGCTGGCGGTTGCGGTCGGTGCGTCGGTGCTGTTGTCGCCCATGGTCTTGTCGGCCGATGCGCCTATTGATGAAACCGTTGTAGTCGGTACCCTGATTGGCGGTGTGGTGGCGTTTGCACTGGCTGTACTGAACAAGGTTTTTGGGTTCGGTCTGCTGTCGCAAATTGCCGAGCGGGTTACGTTTGTCATGATTCCGCCCCTGGCCCTGATCTTCCTGGTGCTGGGCACTATTTTCTTGGGGATTGCGACGCCAACCGAAGGGGGCGCCATGGGCGCTGTCGGTGCCATTGTCATGGCATTGGTCCGCAAGCGTTTGTCGTGGTCGTTGCTCAAGCAGGCCATGGACACGACCACCAAACTTGCTTCGTTCGTGATCTTCATCTTGGTGGGTTCTACCGTGTTCGGTCTGACCTTCCGTGGTGTCGACGGCGACCTGTGGGTTGAGCATTTGCTGGTGGGGCTGCCTGGCGGCGAAACCGGCTTCCTGATCATCGTCAGCATCTTCGTGTTCGTTATGGCTTTCTTCCTGGACTTCTTCGAGCTGGCCTTCATTATTGTGCCGCTGCTGGGTCCGGTCGCCGACAAAATGGGTATCGACCTGATCTGGTTCGGGGTGTTGCTGGCGCTGAACATGCAAACCTCATTTATGCACCCGCCGTTTGGCTTTGCCCTGTTCTATTTGCGGTCGGTTGCGCCCAAAGAAGACTATAAAGACAAGCTGACCGGCCAGACCATTGCCAAGGTCACCACGGGCCAGATCTACTGGGGCTCTATCCCGTTTATCTGCATCCAGTTGCTGATGGTCGCGTTGGTCATGATTTTCCCGATGACGGTGATGCACTACAAAGACGGGGCGTCCAAGGTCGATCCTGATACGGTCAAGATCGAAGTCCAGGCCGATTATGGCGGCGGCAGTGTCTTTGGTGGTGACAGTTCCGGGCCGATATTTAAATAATCGGGTGGGGCGCCCGCGTTGCCGGGGCTGCCGCCCAATGGGTTTACCGCGTCGTTATCGTCGTGTTTCCGGGTGGCAAGTGCCACCCGGTTTTTCTTTGGTCGCGCAATTGCGTGTCGTCGCTTTCAACGCGCCCGGTTGGCGGGTATTTTCCGATAGCGTTTGCAAGGTGGACACGACTAAAGCGCTGACACCGAACAAGCCATCCCACTGCGTTAAAATTCACGTTTTGCAGCATGTGCTGTTTCGCCCTTTATTTTCTGGGAAGTCACTATGGAATTCGATCAGTCCGGCGTTAAAGCCCTTATGGAAATCACCTCGCGGCCCGACCTGGTGTTTGTACACGGTCAGGGGTCCTGGCTTGAAGACCATAACGGCAAGCGATACCTCGACTTCCTGCAGGGCTGGGCCGTGAATTGCCTGGGGCATTGCCCGCCGTCGGTGGTGGCTGCGCTTACAAAGCAGGCCTCAACGCTTATCAATCCTTCGCCAGCGTTCTACAACCAGCCGTCTATCGATCTGGCCAAGCGTATTACGGGGGCGTCGTGTTTCGACCGCGTGTTTTTTGCCAACAGCGGTGCCGAGGCCAACGAAGGCGCCATCAAGCTGGCGCGCAAATGGGGCAAGCTGCATCGTAACGGCGCCTACAAAATCATTACGTTCAACCATGGCTTTCACGGCCGTACGTTGGCCACCATGTCGGCCTCCGGCAAGCCCGGCTGGGACACGATGTTTGCGCCGCAAGTCGACGGTTTCCCCAAAGCTGAACTGAACGATATTGAATCGGTTCGCAAGCTCATTGATGACAAGACCGTTGCCGTCATGCTCGAGCCCGTACAGGGCGAGGCGGGTGTCATTCCGGCCACTGTCGAGTTCATGCAGGCATTGCGGGCCCTGACGCAAGAACTGGGCTTGTTGATGATTGTCGACGAAGTCCAAACGGGTATTGGCCGTACCGGCAAGCTGTTTGCCTACCAGCACGCCGGCATCGAGCCCGACATCATGACGCTGGCCAAGGGGATCGGCAGCGGTGTGCCGCTGGCCGCCTTGTGCGCACGCGAGGCCGTGGCGTGTTTCGAATACGGCGATCAGGGCGGTACTTACAACGGCAACCCGCTCATGGCTGCCGCCGGTATTGCAGTGTTCGACGAGGTCAGTGCGCCCGACTTTATGGCCGCGGTCAATGCACGCGCTCAGCAGTTGTCTGAAGGCCTGCTGGCCCTGTCGGCCAAATGGGGCATGGATGGCGAACGTGGTACGGGCTTGCTGCGTGCACTAAAACTGGGCAAACCCGATGGCGCCGCTATTGTGGCTGCGGCGCGCGACCGCGGGCCCGAGGGCCTGTTGCTGAACGCACCGCGCCCCGAACTGCTGCGTTTTATGCCTGCCCTGAACGTGACCGCCGAAGAAATCGACCTGATGTTGCGCTGGCTCGACGAGATCGTCGGCCAGGTTCGGGCGTAATCTTCAACTGCGTCGGTCGGCTTTATAGTGGCCGGCCTGTTGTTTTTGGCGGGGCAAGTTGCGCAAAGGGCGTCGTTTTGAACGACGCCCTTTTTTGTCCCCGCCCTGAGCATGCTGCGGGGGTCTGCAGGGAGTGCTCTTACCCCTGCTTGGCCACTTGCCGCCAGTGGTGCAGCAGCGGCTCGGTATAGCCGTTAGGCTGTTCAAGCCCCTTGAAGACCAGGTCGCATGCGGCCTTAAACGCTACTGACGTATCAAAATTGCCGGCCATGGGTTTGTACAGCGGGTCGCCATTGTTTTGTCCGTCGACGACTGCGGCCATACGTTTCATGGTTTCCATGACTTGCTCTTTTGACACAATGCCGTGACGCATCCAGTTGGCGATGTGCTGACTGGAAATACGCAAGGTGGCGCGGTCTTCCATGAGCCCCACGTTGTGAATGTCGGGCACTTTTGAGCACCCGACGCCTTGGTCGACCCAGCGCACGACGTACCCCAAAATGCCTTGGGCGTTGTTGTCGAGCTCTTGCTGCTTGTCGGCGTCGGACCAGTTGGTGTCGGTGGCCACCGGCACAGTAAGGATTTTGTCGAGCAAGGTTTCGGTTTTGCCTTCCATGCCCCGCTGGATGTCTTGCACGTTGATCTGATGATAGTGCAAAGCGTGTAGCGTAGCGGCGGTGGGCGAGGGTACCCACGCGGTGTTGCCACCGGCTTTAAGCTGGCCAATTTTTTGTACCAGCATGTCGGCCATCAGGTCGGGCATGGCCCACATGCCTTTGCCAATTTGTGCCCGCCCGCGCAAGCCGCATTCCAGGCCGACCTGCACATTATTACGCTCGTAGGCATCGATCCAGAGGCTGCGTTTCATTTCGCCTTTGCGAATCATGGGGCCCGCTTCCATGGCGGTATGGATTTCGTCGCCGGTACGGTCGAGAAAGCCGGTGTTGATGAAGGCGACGCGTTCAGTGGCTTGGGCAATGCAGGCTTTCAGGTTGACACTGGTGCGGCGCTCTTCGTCCATAATGCCCATTTTCAGGGTGTTTGGGGCCATACCGAGCAGTTGCTCGACGCGGCCAAACAGCTTGCCCGCAAAGGCGACTTCGGCCGGACCATGCATCTTGGGTTTGACGATATATACCGAGCCTTTACGCGAATTGGCCTTGCGTTCGAGATCGCGCAGGGCAATAAGCGAAGTGATCACGGCGTCCATAATGCCTTCGGGGACTTCGTTGCCGTCCTTGTCGAGAATGGCAGGGTTGCTCATGAGATGGCCGACGTTACGGATCAGCATCATTGAGCGGCCGCCCAGCACTTGCGGCTTACCGTTCAGGTCGGTGTATTCGCGATCGGGGTTCAGGGTGCGGGTGAATGTTTTGCCGCCCTTGGAGACTTCTTCGTTCAGCGTCCCGGTCATCAGACCCAGCCAATTACGATAGGCCAGAATCTTGTCTTCGGCATCGACGGTAGCCACCGAGTCTTCGCAGTCCATGATGGTGGTTAGCGCCGCTTCCATGAGGATGTCTTTGACGCCGGCGCTGTCTTGCTTGCCGATGGGGTGGGTGCTGTCGATTTGCAGTTCGAAGTGCAGGCCGTTATGACGGAATACCAGCGCTTCGGGTGCGTTAGGGTTGCCCCGGTAACCGAGCAGACATTCGGGTTGCGCCAGCGTGGTGCTGCCGTTGACGAGTTGCACGACCAGTTTGCCGTCTTCAACACGGTAAGCGGTGGCGTCGGCGTGCGAGCCTTGCGCCAATGTAATGGTATCGTCCAGAAAGCGGCGCCCGTACTCGATGACCTTGTTGCCGCGCACGGGGTTGTAACCGCCGGCGCGTGTCGCACCGTCGTCTTCCGAAATGGCGTCGGTACCGTACAGCGCATCGTACAGGCTGCCCCAGCGTGCATTGGCGGCGTTCAGGGCATAACGCGCGTTGGTAATGGGGACCACCAGTTGCGGGCCGGCCTGGTCCGAGAATTCGAAATCGATGTTTTGGGTGTTGACGCGAACCTGGGCCGGGGCGTCTTGCAGGTAGCCTATATTTTTCAGGAAGACCTTGTAGGCATCCATATCGCGAATCGGACCGGGATTGGCCCGGTGCCAGGCGTCTATTTCGGCCTGAAGGCGGTCGCGCTCGGCCAGCAAAGCTTTGTTTTCGGGCGCCAGATCGTGGACGATACTGTTAAAACCGGCCCAGAAGGCCGACGATGTGATGCCGCTGCCCGGTAGGGCTTCTTTCTCGATGAAGTCGTAGAGGCGTGTGTCGACCTGGAGCTGCTGGCATGTTGTTCTTTGTGTCATGGCGCTTCCTTGTTGCTTGGGTATTGGACAAAAATCGGTAAAGTTTTTAGCGTACGATGCTCGTATAGTATGGACCGTAGCAGGTGTAGGCTCAAGACTGTGCGGGTTCAATCACCTTGAACTAAAAGTTAACAAATAAAAACAACATGGCCACAAATAGTTCGTAATGCGTTGCCGGCGCCATTGCCGGCTGTCAACTCCGGGGGGCGTAATGAAAAGCTTGCCAAAACTGATTGGGGCGCCGTCGGCGCTGTTGTTGCTAGAGGGCTGGACGGCGGTTACCGGCCGTGATGCAATCCACAAAAATTATGTTTTCAAGAACTTCAATGAAGCCTTTGGCTTTATGACGCAGGTGGCGTTGCAGGCCGAGCGCACCGGGCACCACCCGGAATGGTTCAATGTATATAACCGCGTGAGTGTGACCTTGACCACCCACGATGCCAATGGCGTCACCGATCGCGATGTTGCGCTGGCCTCCTTTATGGACCAGCTGGTTTAGGAGAAGGTATGTCTTATCGATCTGGCGAGGGCCCAATTGCCCCGCTGGTAATGCCGCAGCTGATCCCGTTTGCAGGGTTCGAGCAGGCAGATGCCGCCGTGGCGCGGCTGGTTGAAATCTACGAGCGCAATACCGCGTTTATTCGCGATGGCTTCAAAATGTACGCCGAGGGCCGTTTGCTGCCCGGACAGCGGGTGCGCGCTTATTACCCCGCCATTCGTATCAAGGTCTCTACGTATCAGGCCATTGATAGCCGGCTTTCGTACGGGTATGTGGTCGAGCCAGGCACATACATGACCACCATTACGCAACCGCGTTTGTTCGAGCGCTATCTGTGCGAGCAAATTCATTTGCTTATCAAGAACCACGGCGTTGCTGTAGAAATCGGCGAGTCCGACGTACCTATTCCGTTGCATTTTGCCTTTCCCGAAGGCTATTACGTTGAAGGCGTGTTTGCAGACTCGGTGGGCGGTGCGTTACGTGACCATTTCGACGTGCCCGACTTGGCGGTCACCGACGATTCGATTGTGAACGGCACCTGGCGCAGCCGGCGCGGCGAGCCCGAGCCGCTGGCGCCTTTTACCGCGTCCCGCGTCGATTACTCGTTGCACCGTTTGCAGCATTACACGGCAACGGCGCCGCAGCACTTTCAAAGTTATGTGCTGTTTACCAACTACCAGTTTTATATCGACGAGTTCTGCCGGTGGGCCAAAGACATGCTGGCCAGCGGCGAGGGCGGTTATACAGCCCTGGTCGAGCCGGGCAATGTGATTACGCCAGCGGGCCCTGGGGCGTTGCCCAGTGGTCCGGCCCCGTCCCGCATGCCGCAGATGCCCTCTTACCATTTGCTGCGCGAGAACAATACCGGCATTACCCTCATCAATATTGGCGTCGGGCCGTCTAACGCCAAAACCATTACCGACCACGTCGCCGTCTTGCGCTCATCGGCCTGGATCATGCTGGGGCATTGCGCCGGCCTTCGCACAACGCAGCGGCTGGGCGACTACGTTTTGGCCCATGGCTATGTGCGCCAAGATCATGTGCTCGACGATGATTTGCCCGTTTGGGTACCGGTGCCGCCCCTGGCCGAAATCCAGGTGGCGCTGGAAGACGCCGTGGCCGAAGTGGCGGGCTTGTCGGGTTGGGAACTGAAACGGATTATGCGCACGGGCACGGTCGCCACCACCGACAATCGCAATTGGGAACTGCGCGACGATAACGAGCCGGTACGCGGCCTGTCGCAGTCGCGTGCGATTGCGCTTGATATGGAGTCGGCGACTATCGCGGCCAATGGCTTCCGGTTTCGCGTGCCGTATGGCACGTTGTTATGTGTGTCCGACAAGCCCTTGCACGGCGAGCTTAAGCTGCCGGGCATGGCCAGCGAGTTCTACCGCACGCAGGTGGGCCAGCATCTGCAAATTGGTATCCGGGCCCTCGAAAGCCTGCGTCAGATGCCGCACGAGCGTCTGCACTCGCGCAAGTTGCGAAGCTTCATCGAGACGGCGTTCAAGTAGGTTTTTCAGGCGGGATAACCTGGTTTACGCCATCGTTATCCCGTAGCTTTCGTGGCGGCGGCCAAAGGTGCTGTCCCACATTTCGGCGATGGTCTCGGCGCTCCAGCCGCCCTCTTTGAAGGCAATGTGTTTCTCGTCGGGGTGCGACCATAGTGCCAGTTTGTCACCCCCCAGCCCAATGCATTGGCCAGTGATGTGCTGTGCGGCCTGCGACGCCAGGAAAACGAACAGCGGTGCGACGTCTTCGGCTAAACCAAGGCCCATACCCATGCGTACTTTTTGGGGTAGCGGATCGCCGCGCTGTGCGGCGGCTACATAATCTTGCATACCAGGAATGGTGGCAACCATTTGGGTCAGGGCTGTGGGTAGCACGGCATTGACAGTGACGTTCATGCGGGCGCACTCCAGCGCCCAGGTGCGGGCGAAAGCGGCAATGCCGGCCTTGGCGGCGGCGTAGTTGCCTTGGCCGAAGTTGCCGCGCTGCCCCGCCAACGAAGACACCAGCAGTAGTCTGCCGCCTTCACCTTGGGCGCGAAATTGGCGCACAGCGGCCCGGGCGCAAGTAAATGTGCCGCGAAGGTGCGTGGTGATGACGTTGTCGAAATCGTCATCACTCATGTTCCAAAGGACTTTGTCGCGCAAAATGCCGGCATTGGTCACCATAATGTCCAGGCGCCCGAAAGCAGACACTGCGCGCTCGATACACAGGTCGGCCGCTTCGCTGCTACCAATTGGGGCGACGGCTGTGGTGGCTTTCCCGCCGGCCGCCGTAATGGCCTGAACGGCGGCTGTGGCGTGCGCTTCGCTGATGTCATTGACGACGACTGCCGCGCCAGCTTGCGCCAGGGCCTTGGCTGTGGCCAGACCCAGCCCCTGGCCGCTGCCCGTGACAACGGCGACCTTGTTTTCCAGACGGATCATGCTGGCTATCCTGTTCATTGCCCGCGAAACTCGGGCTTGCGTTTTTCCATAAAGGCCACCGGCCCTTCTTGCGCGTCAGCGCTACCCATTATTGTGCGGTAGCTCTCATCTTCCAGCGCATAACCGGCGTCCAGGGGCATGCCGATGGCGGCGCGGGTTACGCGTTTGATTTCGCGCACCGCCAGCGGGCCATTGGCTGCAATGCGTTGTGCGATTCGCTGTGCTTCGGGCAAAACCTCGTCGGCCGGCAATATCTGGTTGATCAGGCCCAGACTCAATGCGGTTGGCGCGTCTATTGTGCGGCCAGTCAGCAGCAGGTCCATGGCCTGGCAATAAGGTATTTGACGGGGCAGGCGCGCCAGCGTGCCGGCAAAGGGAATAAGTGCATGCTTGACTTCCAGCCATCCGAAGGTTGCCGTAGACGTCGCCAGGCGGATATCGGTGCCCAAGAGTATTTCTGCGCCGGCTGCCATGCAGATGCCATTTACTGCGGCTATCAGTGGCTTGCTAAGCGGCGTTTCGCGCAGGGGCGCCAGTGTCCTGATGCGTGGGTCGTCAAGCAGGCGACGATCCCAGTCGCTTTTGGGTTGAAGGCGTCCTGAAAGTAGTTGCAGCGTACTGCCCAGGTCGCCGCCCGAGCAGAATGCGCGCGGACCTGCGCCGGTGAGGATGGCCACATGCAGGTTCGGGTCGGTGTCGAAGGCGTCCAGCGCATCGACCAGCCTGCATAACAGCTCCGGGTCGAGTGCATTGTGCGCATCCGGACGATTCAGCGTCAGCGTTAGCACGCCGTCGCAGGTTTCAGTAAGCAAGGGCGGATTCACGCCGGGTCCTCCCAGTGGATTTGCAATGGCAGCCCGGTTAGCGCTTGGGCCAATGCCGCGCGCTGATCGGCGTTGAACGTCGATGGTACTTTAAGCCGGGCGACGACGCCGCGAGGTTCGGCCGCGCAATCGACATCAACCGCCTCGGGAAGATCCAGCGAACGGATCAGTGCGGCAATTTTTTCCTGGGCGGCCAGCGCGCGTAGCGCCGGCTTGTAGATTTTGCCGACAGGCGTCGTCGGGATTTTATCCAGGATCAACACGCGTTTGGGAAGGGCCGGGCGTTCGGGAATGTGCTGTGCCACGTCGGCGAGCAGATCGGCCGGATCGGCATGTACACCTTCTTTCAGGCTGACGAACGCCACGGGCAACTCGCCGGCATAGCTATCGGGCTCGCCTACTGCGGCGCAAGTGCTGACAGCCGGCAGCTTTAAAAATGCTTCTTCGATCAGGCCCGGGTCGATATTGTGACCGCTGCGGATGATGAGGTCTTTGCTGCGCCCGGTCAGGTAAATGTAGCCATCTTCGTCGACATGGCCTAAATCGCCAGAGATCAGCCATTGATCGTCGGTGAATGTGCCCGCGCTGTGCGCGTCGTCGAGATAGCCGGGGCTGACATGAGGGCCGCGGATCACCACAATGCCGGTTTCGCCGGGTTTGCAGAAGGTGTTTAACCTTTTGTCTGATGCGGTTTCAAGCGGAATAGCCGCTACATCGGAATAGGGCAGGCGAATGCCCACCGAACCGACATGGCGTGGGGCGTGACAGGGTTCGATGGAAACCAGGCCGGCGCATTCCGTCATGCCGAAAATGCTGCGGATGGGAATGCGATGTTCGTTCTCGAAGGTTTGCGCCAGTTCGTTGGGTAACGGCGAACCCCCCGACAGTGCCCAGCGGATGTTCTCCGCCTCCCCTGGCGATCGGGGTACGTCGAGTAGTGCCGACAAGACGGTGGGGACGCACCCCAAGTGTGTGAGTTTGTCGCGCTGCGCAAACGCCCAGGCCTGTTTTACAAAGGCCTGGTTGCGCATGCCAGTCAGTGTCGGTAGAAACAGCGCCGCACCCGCGGCCAGCGGTGCCAGGCCATAAACGAAAGTCCCGGCCACATGGAAGATCGGAAACCCGTTCAGAATCCGGTCGCCCGGCTGCATGTCGTAATACAGTGCGCCAAACCAGCTGGTATGCACTTCGTTGCGGTGGCTGTGTCGCAGAATTTTGGGCAGGCCTGTTGTTCCCCCCGTATGGAACATGGCCGCTGTGCGATCTGCGCTTAGCTCAGCTTCGTAGCTTCCGGTCGCGGGCTGCTCGTTTAGCAGGCGTTGAAAAGATCCGGGTCCCGGGTTGCGCTCGTCGGGGTCAATTTCAATAACATGCGTTACACAGCCGGCCAGCTCGGCGGCTCGCCGAGCTTCTGCATTGATGGGCAGCGTATCGCTGGGTGCCAGGGTGATGACAACACGGGTATTTGTTTTGCGTAGCAGTTCGGCAATGTGTTCGGCGCTAAGCAAATAGTTGATAGGAAAGGCGCAACCCGCCATTTGCGCACCCCACAGCGCAAATAAGGCCGAGGGGATGTGCGGTACCAAAAGCGCTACTGGATCGTCTTGATGCACACCCAGCGAGCGCAGCAGGTTGGCCGCCCTTACGCAGGAATCGAGGAAACCCTGAAAAGACCAGGTTAGCGGCGCCTCTGTGAGGTTGGCGCTTTCCTGGAAATAGAGGGCGGTTGCCGGGCCGTAGGTGTTCGCTGCGTAGCTTAACAGCGCCGCAGTAGAACGGAACGGCATCATGGTCTCGTAGGGCTTTTGCTCGAGGGCCCGGATATCTTTCAGCGTTTTGATTTCCGGGCGCAGGGCGGTGGTAAAACTCATGATGCTTACTGCTCCAGCTTCCATTTGCCGTCTTCCACTTTAACCATGACCTGGCCGCGTGCGTCCAGACCATTATGGTTGTCGGGGCTCATGTTGAAGACGCCTTCCGGGCTGACGACTTCTTTCATGCCTTCCAGCGCATCGCGCAGGGCGCTGCGGAATTCTGCTGTGCCGGGTTTGGCTTTTTGGGCGGCGGCGGGGATCGTGGCGTCAAGCATGTTGTAGGCCGTCCAGGCCGTCGAGCCGAAAAGAGAACGCGTGCCTGGGCCGTACTTGCCTTCGTATTTGGTCACGTACTCCAGGCCGGGCTTTTTCGTGGGATTGTCATCAGGTAATTGTTCGGCGACCAGCACAGGGGCAACCGCCAGTAATGTGCCGTTCAGGGCAGCGCCACCCAGACGCAGGTAGTCGGCATTGGCGACGCCGTGGGTTTGATAGATGATGCCTTTGTAGCCGCGCTTAAGCAGTTCCATTTGCGGCGTTGCGCCTGGCGTACCGAAACTGAAGATATAAACCGCGTCGGGTTTGGCGGAAATCATTTGTACGGCCTGGGTGGTCGCCGAGATGTCCTGGGCGCCGATGCGGGCTGTGGCGGTGATTTCGATGCCTTCGGCTTGCGCCTGCTTCTGGAAAGCATTCAGGAACCCGTCGCCGTAGCCTGTGGTCACGGCAATGACGCCCACCTTCTTGACCTGACGGGCCTTCATGTCTTGAATGGTTCGCTGCACCGAGAGCGCTTCGGGCGCAGGGATTTTGAAGGCCCAGGTGCGAGGCCCTTCCTGCGGTTCGATGATGGCGTTACCGCCACCTAGTGATACCAGCGGTGTACCGTTGCGGCCTGCAACTTCGACGATGGCAATGGACGGTGGCGTGATCGATGACCCGACCAGAACGTCTACTTTCTCTTCAGTAATGAGTTTGGCGGCTTGCTTGGCTGCCTCGGTCGGATCGCTGTTGTCGTTAAGGACGATAACCCTTGCTTTCTCTCCGCCGATGGTATCGGGCCAGAGCTTGACGGTGTTTTCTGCTGGCTTGCCCAGTGAGGCCGCCGGCCCCGTCAATGAAAGAATCACACCCACGGTGATCTCGGCGTTGGCGGATGTGGTGCCCAGCAAGGCTACAGCCGTCGCGCACGAAAGCAGGGTTTTTTTCCACTCGGAGCGTGGCGCAGCGCCGGCGGGTTTGCCGGGGTTAGTTGGATATGCAATGAAAGTCTTTGGGAACATGTCTAAGTCTCCTGGTAAACAACGTTTTGTTGTTTTGCTATTCTTTTATGTACGACGCACTACACTAACAAGTAAAAGCAAAAACGCTGTCATCCCAGAAGATGACAAGCCCCCGAAGGGGCAGAGGAGATCAGGATGCGAGCATGGAGTCTTGGCGGCGTGGCTTCGGGCCCCGACCCGACCAGCGAGGCCGTGGCCAATATTGTTGCCGCTATTGGCGAGGGCGATTTTTCCCAACGGGTTCTACACCAGGTCAACCGCGTTATACCGGTCGGTTGCTGGTCTGTGTACCGCATTGGCGGCGACGAGCCTCGCATGTTTTTGTCGGGTACCTATCATCGCAAAGACACCACAACAGGCAGTTGGCAGGCCTACCTTTCAGGCCCCCATCTGGCCGATCGTACCTTTGCCGTTACTGACGTTAAAGCCGCTGGCCCGCTTATTACCCACCTGACGGCTGAAGAAATTCCAACCCGGGCCCACCGCGACAAGGTCTACCGTCAATTCGACATGAGCGAGCGTTTGTCGGTTGTTGAGCCGCAGTCGCGCGACACGGTGTTTGCGCTAAATCTGTACCGTTACAACGGCCAGGGTTTTTTCACCGATCGCGAGCTGGCCGCCTTCGAGACCATCGCACCATCGTTGCTGGCGTCTGTGCATCGGCATTTGTTGCTGTACCCGCGTGCAGTGGCCTTGGGTAACCCGTTATCGCTTGGTTCAGTTCGGCGCAGCTTCGAAACCCATCGCCCCGACCTCACCGAGCGAGAGCTCGATGTTGTCGCCAGGACTGTTCTGGGGATGAGCTACGAAGGCATTGCGACAGATCTGGGTTTGAAGCTGCCTACCATCAAAACATACCGCAACCGCGCTTTCGAACGCCTGCAAATCAGTTTTCGAAGTGAGTTGGTCAGGTATTACCTGACCATTTCAGCGCCAGCGCCGTAATCAGGCGTTGTCGTGGCGCTGTAGCGAACGTCTGCACTCGCGCAAGTTGCGCAGCGCCATATAGGCCGCGTTCAAGCAGCTTTTTTTGTTTTGGTCTTTAAGGCCAGCATGGTGCCGCGGCAGTTGTCGTTACCACACAGGCATTGGTATTCCAGCTTGCGTTTTTTGGTCAGGCGGCCGTCAAGCACCAGGCCATAGTCGTAAAAAAGTTCTTCGCCACGCTTGATGTCGCGCAGGGCCACAATGTATACCCGTGTGCCTTTTTCGTTTTCTTGCGCCTCGCAGTTGGGGGCGCACGAGTGGTTGATCCATTTGGCGTCGTTGCCGCGCACGCCGCCGTCAATGACCTTGCCGCTGCTTAGCGCAAAAAAGAAGGTATGAAACGGGTCTTCCGGGTTGGTCGGGTGGCGTTCGTCGGCCTCTTCGGGCGATATTTTTTGCCCTGTGTATTCAAAAATACACGTGCCTTCGGGGATATTGCGGGCGGCAAATACGCCGTTGCCATGCGTTTTCGATTGCTTGACCTTATGCCAGACCGGCGTATCTTTTGCCATGGTGCCTTATCGTTTTAAAAGCGGTGCCAGGTAACGGCCGGTGTGGCTTTCCGGGTGTGCCGCGATGTCTTCGGGGGTGCCTTGCGCCACAATGCGGCCCCCGCCATTGCCACCTTCGGGCCCCATGTCAACCAGCCAGTCGGCGGTTTTGATGACGTCGAGGTTATGTTCAATAACAACTACGGTGTTCCCCGCATCAACCAACTGCTGAAGTACCTTGAGCAGCAGGGCAATGTCGTGAAAATGCAGGCCGGTAGTGGGTTCGTCGAGAATATACAAGGTTTTGCCGGTGCTGCGCTTAGATAGCTCAAGCGAAAGCTTGACGCGTTGCGCTTCGCCGCCCGAAAGCGTGGTTGCACTTTGGCCCAGGCGCAAATACGACAGCCCGACATCAATAAGGGTATTGAGCTTGCGCGCGATGGTGGGCACGGCATCGAAGTATTCAAGCGCCTGCTCCACTGTCAGGCTCAGTACTTCGCTGATATTGCGCCCCCGGTAGCGGATGTCGAGCGTTTCGCGGTTGTAACGTTCGCCTTTGCAGACGTCGCATGGCACATACATGTCGGGCAAAAAGTGCATTTCGACCTTGACGACGCCGTCGCCCTGGCACGCTTCGCACCGCCCGCCTTTGACGTTAAATGAAAACCGGCCGGGGTCATAGCCGCGTGTGCGCGATTCGGGCACGCCGGCAAATAGCTCGCGAATCGCCGTGAACATGCCGGTGTAGGTGGCCGGGTTGCTGCGAGGGGTGCGCCCGATGGGGCTTTGGTCGACATTGATGATCTTGTCGAAATGCGTCAGCCCTTCGAGGTGGCTGAATGGCGCGGGCTCGGTTTGCGCGCGGTGCAGATCGCGCGCTACTGCGGTGGCGAGCGTGTCATTGATGAGGGTGGATTTGCCCGACCCCGATACGCCGGTAATACACACCAGGCGGCCGGCCGGGATGGCCAGGTCGACGGATTTAAGATTGTTGCCCGTACAACCCAGCACTTTCAGCCATGTGCCTTCGGGGTCAACGGGCCGGCGTTGCGGGATAGCGATTTTTTTTGCGCCAGTCAGGTATTGACCGGTCAGTGAGGCTGGATCGGCTGCCAGGGCTTGCGGGGTGCCTTTGGCGACGACCTGACCGCCATGCTCGCCCGCGCCTGGCCCCATGTCCAGTACAAAGTCAGCGGCGCGAATCATGTCCTCGTCGTGTTCGACCACAATGACGCTGTTGCCCAAGTCGCGCAAGTGCTGCAACGTGGCAATAAGGCGATCGTTGTCGCGTTGGTGAAGGCCAATGGAAGGTTCGTCGAGTACGTACATGACGCCGGTCAGGCCGGAACCAATCTGGCTGGCCAGCCTGATGCGCTGCGCCTCGCCGCCCGAAATAGTGTCGGCGCTGCGGTCAAGCGACAAGTAGCTCAGCCCCACGTTATTCAGAAATTGAAGGCGGGCTTCAATTTCGCGCACGATACGGTCGGCAACCTCTTTTTTGGCGCCCGAGAGTTGCAACGCCTGGAACCACGCCAGGCAGTCGGACAGCGGCAGCGCTTCTACTTCGTAAATGGCGCGGCCTACGCGCTGTGCTTCGCCGATTTCGTGTCCGATCAGTACGTTACGTGCCTCGGGTCGCAGACGCGAGCCGTGGCAGCTGGGGCAGGTTTGTGTGTGACGGTATTTACCCAGTTCTTCGCGTACGGCGCTGGAGTCGGTCTCGCGCCAGCGCCGTTCAAGATTGGGAATGACGCCTTCGAAAGGGTGTTTTTTGACGCTGCTGCGGCCTTTTTCATTGATATAGAAAAAGCCGATTTCCTCATCACCCGACCCGTACAGCACAATGTGCTGTAGACGCTCGTCCAGTGTTTCGAAAGGTGTGTCGATGTCGAACTGGTAATGCGCGGCCAAGCTGGCCAGCAGGGCATGGGTGAAGGCATTGCGACGGTCCCAGCCGGCAATCGCGCCGCCGGCCAGACTGAGTTCGGGGAAAGCCACCACACGTTTGGGGTCGAAAAAATCGACATGGCCCAGGCCGTCGCAACGCGGACAGGCACCAACCGGGTTGTTGAAACTGAACAGACGCGGCTCGAGTTCGGTCAGGCTGTGCTGGCAGACCGGGCAGGCATACCGGCTTGAAAAGGCCGACTCTTCGCCAGAGTCCATGTTGAGTGCAATGACCCGGCCGTCTGACAGGTTCAGGGCCGTTTCGAAACTCTCGGCCAGGCGCTGCTGGCTTTCCGGTTTGATCTTGATGCGGTCGATGACGACATCGACACTATGTTTCTCGGTTTTCTTCAGAGGGCCAAGCTGGTCGATTTCGACCATGTCGCCATCGACGCGCACCCGCACAAAGCCTTGGGCCTGCAGCCCGGCGCATTCATCTTCGAAGCTGCCTTTGCGTGCGCGTGCCAGCGGCGCCAAAATGGCCAGTCGTGTGCCCTCGGGCCAGGTTAAAACCTTGTCGACCATCTGGCTGACGCTTTGCGCTTGCAGCGGCAGCCCGTGGTCGGGGCAATAAGGCGTGCCGACTCGCGCGTACAATAGACGCAAATAGTCGTGAATTTCTGTAATGGTCCCCACCGTCGAGCGCGGGTTATGCCCGGCCGACTTTTGTTCGATAGAAATTGCAGGCGACAGCCCCTCGATCAGATCGACATCGGGTTTGTCCATTAATTGCAAAAATTGCCGGGCGTAGGCCGACAAACTTTCGACGTAGCGCCGTTGCCCTTCAGCATACAAGGTATCGAATGCCAACGACGATTTCCCCGAACCCGACAGCCCGGTGACCACAACAAGCTGGTGTCTGGGCAGGTCGACTGAGATATTTTTGAGGTTGTGGGTGCGGGCGCCCCGGATGCGAATTGCGTCCATCTGGTCCATTCAGGTGTTTCGAAGGCTAACTTGCTACTATAACGCGCTGTGCCCGTCTTTATTAAATGAGTATTTATGGCTAACTCTGGTGCCGCAACGGTTAAACCGCCGCGGGTCAAGCTGAAACTGACCGCCACCGAGCGTAAAGCCAGCATCATGCTGGCCCTTTTATTTGCCTCGCGCATGCTGGGGCTGTTCTTGTTGACCCCGGTGTTTGCCGTGGCTGCATTGTCTATTCCCGGGGGCAACGATGCCGCCAAGGTAGGGCTTGCGCTGGGTGCCTATGGGCTAACCCAGGCGTTTTTGCAAATACCGTTAGGTATGGCGTCAGACCGTTTCGGCCGACGACCCGTTATTGTGGCCGGCATGGCGTTGTTTGTGGCCGGCGGGGTGATGTGCGCGCTGGCGTCCGACATTAACTGGATTA
Source organism: Pusillimonas minor (assembly GCF_014237865.1). GTDB lineage: Bacteria > Pseudomonadota > Gammaproteobacteria > Burkholderiales > Burkholderiaceae_B > Neopusillimonas > Neopusillimonas minor. The sequence continues at coordinate 224,674 of NZ_JACJUU010000002.1, read as the reverse complement.
TTGCCGGGCGGGTGTTGCAGGGGCTTGGGGCTATTTCGGCGGCCATTACGGCCTGGGTTGCCGACGCCACCCGCCCGGAAGTGCGCACCCGTGCCATGGCCATGGTGGGTGGGTCGATCGGCGTGTCTTTTGCCGTGTCGCTGGTGTTGTCGCCCGTACTTGTGGGCGAGTTCGGGCTGTCGGGCCTGTTCTGGGCGATAAGTTTGCTGGGGTTTGTGTGCTTGTTGATTGCGGCCTTTTTGGTGCCGGCCGCGCCGCAGTCCATGCAGCCTATCGTGCAAGCCAAAGCGTCCGACGTACTGCGGCATACCGATTTGCTGCGCTTGAATTTCGGCGTGTTTTGCCTGCATTTTGTGCTGATGGCCATGTTTGTGGTGGTGCCGGGTATTTTGGCGCGGCTGGGGGGATATGACTCGTCCCGGCTCTGGGAAGTGTACTTGCCGGTGATTTTGCTGTCTTTTGTACTGATGGTGCCGGCGGTGTTTTATACCGAGACACGGCGCGCGCACAAAGTCGCCCTGGAAATTGCCGTGGCCGGCCTGGTGGTCGTGCTGGCATTTTTGCCTTGGGCCAGCCAGCAGTTCGTGTCCATGGTGGCATTGCTTATTGGTTTCTTTATTGCGTTCAACGTGCTCGAAGCCTTGCAGCCATCTTTGGTGTCTCGCGTAGCGCCCCCCGAGTTCAAAGGTTTGGCGCTTGGTTTTTACAATACTGCGCAGTCGCTGGGTGTTTTTGCCGGGGCTTCGCTGGGCGGGGTTTTGGCTGCGGCAGGTAACACGTCGTATGTGTTTTTGGTGTGCGCCGTGCTGACTTTTGTCTGGTTTCTAACCGCGCGTGGCTTTCGCAACGGGGCGTAACCAGGGTTTTGGGCGAGGCTTTGGATCAGCGGGTTTGGCTTGTCTGGCCGGGCAACTTTAATGTACCGGGCCAAGACAAAAATATGCGTTCGCACTACTACGTATTTCGCTGTTTCGTTGGTGCCTATTCAACGATAATGGCGCTGTGAAATTTATTGATTGGGGGTTTAGATGGCTTCAGTAAACAAAGTAATTTTGGTGGGTAACCTGGGGCGCGACCCAGAGGTGCGGTATAGCCCCGAAGGCGTGGCCATTTGCAATGTATCGTTGGCCACAACGTCGCAATGGAAAGACCGCAACAGCGGCGAGAAGCGCGAAGAAACCGAGTGGCACCGTGTGGTGTTTTACAACCGCCTGGCCGAGATCGCCGGCGAGTACCTGAAAAAGGGCCGTTCTATTTACGTCGAAGGCCGCATCAAGACACGTAAATATCAAGACAAAGAAACCGGCGCCGATCGTTACAGCACCGAAATTGTTGCCGAGCAAATGCAAATGCTCGGCGGCCGCGACGGCGGCGATATGGGCGGTGGGGCCGACTTCGGGTCTGAATCGCCCGCGCCTCGCCAGCAGCGCACGGCAGCGCCACGCCCGGCCGCACCGCAAGCCGCGCCGGCAGCCAACCTGGCCGACATGGATGACGATATTCCGTTTTAAGGTTTACCTTAGCTAATGTCGTACAAAAGCCCAGCATGCAGTGCATTGCTGGGCTTTTCTATGTCGATGTGGCGAGGGGTGCCCTCCTACCCCATCCGCACCACTGGTTTGATAGTGTGAAGCCTTTCATCACGCTGTAGAGAGGATTCAACGTGTGGTTTTAGTCGATCATCGACACATTTACATTTTTGAGTTGCGTGAACTCATACAGCTCTTCGAGACATTCTTCTTTGCCAATGCCAGAGCGTTTGTAGCCCCCAAAAGGTGCTCCAATAAAGTGTGATGAGCAGTCGTTGACCCAGACATAGCCAGCTTGTACTTTGGCTGCCGCCCGGTGAGCAGTCACCAAACTACGCGTCCAGATTGATGCAGTTAAGCCGAACTCGGTACTGTTTACATCGTTGATAAGGGCGTCTTCATCATTCCATTTAAGTACAGAAAGTACGGGGCCAAATACCTCTTCTTGGGCAATGCGCATGTTTGGCGTTACGTTGGTAAATACGGTAGGCTCTATGAAGTATCCGTCCTTGAGCGCCGGATCGTCGGGTTTTTTGCCGCCGCACACCAGGGTTGCCCCCTCGGCTTTCGCAATCTCAATGTATTCAAGACTGCGTCGGTACTGAGCAGGGCTTGCCAGGGCGCCCATAGTTGAGTTGAGGTTAGTTGCGATGCCTGGCTTGTGTTCTTGGTGAATCTTTTGAATGAGAGCCTCGACAAATTGGTCATGTAAGCTTTCATGAATAAACAGCCGGCTGGTTGATCCGCAAGACTGGCCGCACCATGTGAAGTTCATTCCGCGTACTGCGCCGCTTACGGCTCGATCAAAGTTTGCATCAGGATAAATGATCATTGCATTTTTACCCCCCAGCTCAAGTAGCGTGCGCTTCATGTCAGTGGCGGTTGCGCGCAGTACGGCCTGGCCGGCCTGTACGCTACCAATCAGGCCTACCGCCGCAACCTCCGGATGGGCAACAAGTGCTGCGCCCGTGTTGCGGTCGCCAACAACGCAGTTTAGGACCCCCGCAGGGAAAATGTCGGCTAACAGTTCCATCAGCTTAATGGTGGATAAAGGCGCTTGCTCTGGAGGTTTGACAACGACAGTGTTACCTGCGGCGAGTGGTGCTGCAATTTTGCCACCGGCAAACATAAAAGGGTGGTTGAAGGGGAAAATGCGGGCAACTACACCCAGTGGCTCCCGCTGCGTGTAGTTCAAAGACCCATTGCTTGTAGGTATGGTTTCCCCCTTAACTTCAAGTACAAGGCCCGCAAAGTATTCGAGTTGGGTCGCGGCAATTTCTGCATCGAAGATCATGGCTTTAACGGGATTGCCACAGTCGGCGGCATCCAAGAGAGCCAAGTCTTCTGCATGCTCTCTGATCCGTGTGGCTGCTTTTCGCATAAGGCGCGCACGTTCAAGTGGTGGTGTGGTACGCCACTTTTCGAAAGCTTTGCTTGCCGCTTTGACCGCCAAATCTACCTGTTGATCGCTTGCAATGGGTAGTGATGCAAGTAGTTTGCCGGTTGATGGATTGATAGAGTCTATAAAGCCATTGTCGGCCGAGAAATGCCATTCGCCCCCCCAATAATGTCCGAGCTGTGACGGCATGATGGCAGGGACTCGGGCGGATAGGTCTTCGTTGGTCTGGTTTGTTTTGTGCTGTGTCATGATGGTTACTTCAAGCGGTTGGTTTTAAGGGGGCGAAGTACAAAAGTTGCATGCTGCGCATTAGCCGATCAGCCCTGGGAGCCAAGTGGCGATGCCGGGAACCATGAATACGGCGACAAGCATCAGCACGCCAATGATTACGAAGGGCATTGCCGATGCGAATACTTGGTTTATAGATATTGACGGCGGTACTACGCTTTTCATGGTGAAGAGTAGTAATCCGAAGGGGGGCGTCATGAGTCCCATTTGCATGGATATCAGAAATAAAACGCCAAACCAGATTTGATCGATGTCTGCGGCAAGTACTAAGGGCATAAAAAATGGCAACGTAAGCAGCATCATGCTGATTTGATCAACGAAGCAGCCTAAAACAATTAACACCAGAATCATCATGATCAATAGTGTTGTTGTGTTAAGGCTCATTTCGCTGATCATGCCCAGGAATCCGTTTGTGGCACCTGACATTCCTAAAAGTTGGGAGAATGAGGTGGCTCCGACGATAATAAAAAGAATGATTCCCGAGACATGAACTGTGCCTTTCAGGGAGGCAAGCAGGTTGGAGAGCGTTAGCGCGCGGTAGGTCAGTGCCAAAACGATGGTTGCTGCTGCTCCTAATGCGGCGGCCTCGGTTGGTGTCGCGATACCACCGGTCATGGTGCCAATTACTACCGCGAAAATAGACATTAACGGCAGTACGTAGGTTACGAACGGCTTGTACTTTTGCCACCCGGTATATCGAGTGCCAATGTCATCGGAGGGCACCATCGATGGCGAAATTTTGGCGCGCAACAGGATGTAAAGTACGAATAAACTGGCGAGTATCACGCCCGGCAAAATCCCGGCGAACAATAGTTTAGTAATTGAAATGTTCGCAAGACTACCTAAAAGAACGATTAGCGCAGAGGGTGGAATCAGCATGTCGACACCGCCAATCGCAATAATCGGTCCCATGGCCAGACTGGGGTGGTATTTTTTCTTCAGCATGACAGGCGTCATGGATCGTCCGAGCATGGCCGTAGTTGCGATTGTCGACCCTGAGACTGCCGAAAATGCTGTCCCTGCAACCACCGAAATGATTGGAAGGCGTGCTGGAACTCGGTAGATCAATCTATCAAAGCTGTCGATGACTTTGAGTGCCAAGCCGGTCTGAAACAGTACTTCCCCCATCAAGACAAAAAGGGGTATTGGTGTGAGTGAGAAGGTAATCACCGAAGCAATTGAGTTTCGGGCCAATTGGTCAATACCCGCAATGCCACCCATGAACAGGAAGGCACCAATAACATTCGAGGCCAGAAAAGCCATGGCGACGGGTAGTCCGATCAGCATTAAAAGCACGATCGTGCCCATCAAGAGGGCCAGGTTTGTCGTCCAGTCCATATGTTTGTCTCTTTTTGATTTTTCTGGCGTTACGCTACTGAGGTGGCTTCTGCCCGCAGAGTCTTGGCGCCTGCCCATAATCGACGAATTCTGAAGAGGAACTCGATTGCAAGAACAAGAAACATGGCCGCCGCAGGCGCCAGTACCCACCATTCTGGGAAGACCAGAATTTTTAATACAAGCGAACCACTGTCTGCGCTGGAAGTGACCGCTCGTATGCTGGAGACGGTCAAAATAAGGGCTGTTGCAGCGCCGATGATGTCGGCGATTAGTTCGGTTACCCAGGCGGCTTTAGATGGAATCGCACGTAAAAGCATGTCCATGCGGACGTGTTTGCCCTCACGCAGCAGCCAAGGGGCGGCCAAAAAAGTGGATAAGTAAAGTGTGTATTCGGCGACCTCAGGCGACCAGGGGATGTTGCCCCATTTCATCGCCCGAGTCCCGACATCGGCGCAGATCACGGCAACCATGATCATGATGAGTAGGCAAGCAACTAATGCAAGTCCATTGAGAAATTTTTCCCAATAGTGATCGATTTGATCTAGCATGCTTTAAGTCCTCAAGCTCATGGTTGCCGACTAGTGTTATTTCGTTACTAGGTCGCGGAGTTTCTGGCCATGCTCCGGGCTCCGCGAAATAATGCTGGCCCATATGGTGTTGTTGGCCTTCTCTACGTAAGCTGCACTTTCTTTGTCGTCAAAACTAATGGTTTCGATACCTGCAGCCGCCTGACGTTTTTTCTCCTCTTCCCACATTTTTGCGTTGTTGAGGTTAAGGTCTTCCATCCAGCGTGCGGCGTTATTCAGAATTTCTTTTTGTTTGTCGTTTAGCTTGTTCCAGGTGTTTACGTTAATCAGCACACCAACCTCTGTGTTGTAAAAGCCGGGCTCAATACGGTACTTGGTTTGCTCCTGAAGGCTAAGGTCGAAAATGCCAGATACAGGCCACCCGTACCCGTCGACGACGCCACGTTCGAGGGCTGTGTAAAGCTCGCCAGGGGCGATAGTTAATACCGAGCCGCCCAATGACTCAAAGAATGATCGATAGATCGGGATGCCACGAAGTCGCAATCCGTTCAGGTCCGGAGAAGAGATCGGCTTTTTCAGGAAAAGATGGTAGGGCATTTGATCAATGGCGCGACCAAGATATCGTGCATTGAGTTTCTCACCCCAGATTTTGTTGATGTAGTCGTACGCACCGTTTTTGTGCCACTCCTGGACCGGTATCGTACTGACTGACAGGGCGTCCGACTCGGGAAGCAGGTTCGTATAGAAATTACCGGTGACGTTTGCCATATCGATAACGCCCGCTTTGATAGCATTGCCGACTTCAAACGGGGGCATTACTTTTGCTCCGCCGCCCAGATATTGAATCTGTATATTGCCTTTTCCGTCTTCGTTCACTTTTTTGACAAATTTCTCGAAGTTTTGCGAGAAGAAGTTGCCTTCAGGCCATGCGCTCACGGCCCGAATGGTAATTTGCTCGGCTTGAGCTGCAGTGCTCATTGCGAATGTGATGGATGCTGCTGCCAGCAGAAATCGCTTGGTAAGTGTCATGATTGTCTCCTCTGGTTTTTTTGGGGGGGGCCGCGTTTTATTTGTTGTGCGAAAGGCGAACGATGAAACAGTGGCTGATTTGCCTGATTACAGGAACGTCAGTCCGCCATCTACGATCAATGACTGGCCAGTAATAAAACGGCTATCTTCCGAGGCCAAAAATACGGCGACGCCAGTCAGGTCTTCAGGGTTCTCTTCCCTAGGTATAGAACGCATCGCTATTTGCGCTTCCTTCTGCGCTGCCGTTACCGTTTCCCTCGAGATTTCCGTATCGGTTGCGCCCGGTAGTATGGCGTTGACAGTAATGCCGTCGCGCCCAAGCTCTTTAGCCATAGAGCGGGTCATGCCTATAACTGCAGCTTTGGATGTCGTGTAGTGAAGATAATGCGGCCGTCCCATTGTTACTGCAGCGGACGAAATGTTGATGATGCGGCCCCAATTGTTTTTGCGCATTGTCGGCAGGAACGCTTTAACCATTAACAGCGTGCCAGTGACGTTGACATGCATCACCTTAGTCCACTCATCCATTGGGATTTCTTCGAAGGGCCGCATCTTGAGTGTCGAGAAAATGGCCGCATTGTTGATCAGGATGTCGGCCTGCCCATAGGCCTCTAAGATTTTTTGATGCGCGTTTTGAACCGAGGACTCATTGCCGATATCAACGGCGACGGCAATGCATTGCCCACCATTGGCCTGGACTTCGGCGGCGACATTGGCGACGCCTTCTGTGTTGATGTCTAGCGCTGCAACCTTGTAGCCTAGTGCCCCAAATTTATGAGCGTAAGCTCGCCCAATGCCTTGGGCTGCGCCGGTGATTACTACAACGCGTTGTACCGAACGGCTCGTTTCCATTCTTGTCTCCGTTTGACTAGCTGATGCTGGACTTTTTTATATGTTTGAATGTAGTCTATCGATCAGTAGATATTGATTCAATCTCGATTCAACAATCGATCAATATAAATACCTAGGATGTATGCCAGAAGCGAAAAAAAACATATCTCCCGATAGCCTGCAGGACTCGGAGCTCTTGAGCGCGAAGCAGGCTTGCGAGGTGCTTGGCGTCAAGCCCGCAACGCTCTATACCTATGTCAGCCGTGGGAAGTTACATCCGGTAGGACAGTCGACGGGGCGCGAGAGCCTCTACTTGCGTCAGGATGTCCTTGGGCTGAAAGCGCGCAGCGAGTCTCGCCTGGGTCATGGGGCGGTGGCGGCCAGCGCGATGCGTTGGGGGCAGCCGGTTATTAATACAAGCATTACCGAGATTACGAGCCGGGGGCCAAAATACCGTGGGTACTTGGCAACCGAGCTGGCGACGTATCCAGGCGCATTTGAAGGTGTTGCCGAGTTGCTTTGGTCCGGGGTGCTTCCAAGCGGTCGGCATACTTGGCCCGTCGAGCCGATGGATATCGATGTTCAGGGGGCACTTGACGGCATGCATATCGAGCGTATGCCTAGTTTGCGCATGATGCGGGTGCTTGCTATTGCAGCCACCTCTATGGGAGGCGGGACGCTGGCCGAGGAGCTTCGAAGCGGCTCTTTAACACGCTACTCGCGTCAACTGATCTTTGCTTTTGTGGGTTGCTGCGGCATTTTAGGGATAAAGAAAAAATTTCACGAGCCAGTTGGCGAGCAGCCGATTGCTGCGCACATTGTTGATGCGTTGGGCATGCCCGCAGATCCGCTCTTGGTTGATGCGATTAACGCGGCCTTGATTGTCGGGGCTGATCACGAGCTATCTCCTGCTACCTTCGCGGCACGCATTGCAGCTTCGGTTGGCGCCGGCTTGCATGCTTGTGTTGTCGCTGCTTTGGCTACTCAAGTTGGAAGTACGCTTGGCGGAGGGTGTGATCAAGCTGATCAATTGCTCCGGGGATTTGCCTCACAGGCTCAGATTCGAGCTCGTGTAGACGAAGCGGATCGCCACCGCGAAAGGCTGCCGGGTTTTGCGCTGTCTTTGTATCCCGACGGCGACCCTCGTGCTGTTTTGTTGATTGAGCTTGTAAAGAAACTAGGAAAGCAGTCCCGACAGTCGGAGTTGGCTTTTCGATTCATCGACGATGTGCAGAGCCGCCTTGGTATCCATCCGAACATCGAAGTGGGGCTGGCGATGTTGTGTCTGGCCGGAGGCTTGCCCGAGCGCACTGCTGGGGCGCTTTGGGGAATAGGTCGATCGGCAGGATGGATTGCTCATGTTCTTGAGCAACGCCTTGCTGGCTTTGTATTGAGGCCGCGTGGCAATTACGCGGTACGCTAAGTTTGGTGGGGAGGTCGGGGAATGGAAGCCACCCGACCTCATACCGACTTAAATTTTGACGGTTTCGTATGTGGCGGGATGGAAAATTTCATCGACACTCATCAAGCGTGCCGAAAGTCCTTGTTTGTGATGATGATGGACGAAGGCCTCGAGTGTTTTCCTGTTTCGATCAACCCCATATGACCAATAGTCTTCGCCCATGAGTGCTTTTGCGGCTTTCAGCTGTTCTTCTACGAAGGGAAGCGTGACTTTTGTCGCAGACGTGTCGGCCAGTTTTTCAAGAGCGAAGCGTTTTGCTTGTTCAAATGCCTTATAGACCGCATTCGCTAGCCAGGGGTGCTGCTCCAGCAGGGTTTTGCGGATACCCACGACATGCATAATTGGGTAAATGCCTGTTCGTTTGAAGTAGTCTTTTGCCGTCGCTGTGGGGTCAGGGAATAGCCAGCCAACGTTTGGGTTCGTTGCGGCGCTGCCTGCGGGTGGTCGAGGTCCAATGAACCCGTCAATATCGCCTCGGCTTATCATTTCCGAAATGGTTTCGCCCTCGGGTGCGTTTTCAAGCTTAATGTCGTTTGGCAGTTGGAGTTTGATTTTTTCGGGTCGCCCTGGCTCTGCAATACCCCCTCTTACCCAGGTTACGCTTGAAGGCGTCACGCCGTAATCATCTTCAAGAATTGCACGTGCCCATACGTTAGCTGTAAGTTGGTATTCGGGCAGGCCAATGCGCCGGCCGCGCAGGTCTTCAGGTCGTTTAATTCGGTCGGTGCGAACGTAAATTGAGGTGTGACGAAAGGCACGCGAAAGAAATACCGGAATGGCGACATAAGCATTTTGCCCTTGAGAGGCTTTCACCAGATAGCTAGAGAACGACATTTCCGCAATATCAAATTCAGTGTTCCGGAAGGCCCGAAAAAATATCTCTTCCGGTGAAAGTGTCATGTAGACCGGATCGACGCCATCAACCAGCACGTTGCCGTCCAGCAGTGCTCTGGTGCGGTCGTAGTCACCCATAGCGATAGAAAGTTGTAGTCGTGCCAATTTAGGCTCCTGTAATAGTTCTACGTAAATTTGGGTCGTGGGCGTTACGCCGTTGCCTTGTCGGTTTCCCAGACAGGACCAACTTCATGTGTTCTCCAGTCGGTCCCTTTTGGCACCATGGTCTGAAAAGCGCAGATGTGCTTGGGTATGGCGTAGGTGCCAGCACCAATGACCTCACCGGTTTCCCTGAATACCTGCACTGCCTTAAGCATTTGCTTGCGAAACTCTGCTACGGCGATATCGCTTGCCCCAAGGTGGTCGGCGGTCCGGTCGGCAATAGCGCCCATCGTGCACCACATGGCAACGTCTTGGTTCGGGAAACCGGTAATGCCCGTGAAGTTACCTGCTTTCATGGCGTCACGATCTTGCCAGAAACTGTTTTCAACGGTGCGTAGCGGCCGATAATTCTGGTCGAGGTCTACACCTACCGTTTGCCCCAAGAACTTTCGCCATTGCTCGGTGTTTGGGGTTTGGGCAGGATGGCCCCACGCGATGAAGTAGAACACCGTAGTGGTGTCGTCGGCCGGCACGTTGATGTTGGCGACGTTATAAAGATTGTTGGGTGGTATTAGTGCGGTAGCGGGGGCAACGAATACTGTTGAGCGCACGTAATCGTTAACGTCGGCATTATGTATCGGGATACGAATGGCGGCGTAGCGAAAGCCGTATGGCGTTCTGTCGATTTGAAGTCGTGGCGCTTTGTCGTTGGATGGACGAAGCCATAGGCTATCAGTGGCTTCTGCGCCGCTAACTGACTCTGTAGAGACCATGTCGGAAGAGTGCAGACTCGAGCTATGCGCCGAGTCGATTGCACCTTCGAGAATTTGGGCCCAGTTGCAGGGCAGAACGGCCTTTGCAATGGTGACTTGTGTATCTGCCGTCGGCGCCCATGCCGGCGGCTGAAATTCTGGGATGGCATCTTGCGGACCCATATAGGCCCAAATCATACCGCCCCATTCTTTAACGGGGTAGGCGGGATGTTTGATGCCAGCCGCCATGCGATTGCCACCGGGCTCGGAGACCATTTCGAGAATGTTTCCGTGAATATCGAATTTCCAGCCGTGATACAAGCAGCGTAGCCCCCCCTCTTCGTTTCGGCCCAAGGCTAGAGATGGGCCCCGATGAGGACAGTGTTCTGCGATGACGCCTACCTTGCCTGAGGTATCTCGGAATACGACAAGGGGCTCCCCGAATATTCTTGCTTTTACGGGTGTGCCGTCGGGTTCTGCGACTTCTTCCACAAGACAAACAGGCGTCCAGTGACGTCGCATCAATTGCCCCATCGGAGCGTCTCCGGTAACTCGGCAAAGAAGATCGTTTTCTTCTGGTGTCATGACTACCTCCGTTTATGTTGTCGCGCGCAAATGAATGCGCCTGTGGTGACCAAGATTTATTGTTAGATATCTAACTATATTTGGACTATATTATTAGATATCTAACTTAGTTGCAATATGTTCAGGGGAGTTGAATGGAGAAGAAGCCGATCGGGCTGGGTGTCGTGGGCTTGGGGCGCGCGTTCACGCTGATGCTTCCTACGTTTATTCAGGACGAGCGAATCCGCTTGGTGGCGGCCGTTGATCCCCAGCCGGGTCCCCGCACGCAATTCGAGGCGGATTTTGGCGGACGCGTATATGACTCTGTGGCGGCGCTTTGTGGCGATCCGCTGGTTGAGGCTGTGTATATTGCGTCCCCGCACCAGTACCACGCCGAGCATGTTGCTCTAGCAGCGTCAGCCGGTAAGGCGGTGCTTGTAGAAAAGCCCCTGGCCATAACGCTGGAAGATTGCACCCGTATTGTGGAGGTGGCACATGAGGCACGGGTTCCTATCGTGGTGGGACATTCGCATAGTTTTGACGGCCCCGTTTTGCATGCTGCTCGATTGATACAGTCAGGCACTTTGGGTAGGCCTCGAATGCTGCATACGATGAATTACACAGATTATCTATACCGTCCGCGGCGACCAGAGGAACTGGATACGCGTCAGGGTGGCGGGGTTGTGTTCAGTCAGGCTGCCCATCAGGTTGACATCGTTCGCCTATTGTTGGGTGGCGAAGCTACCAGTGTTAGGGCGTATACAGGCTGTTGGGACACGACACGACCTACCGAAGGTGCCTACATGGCGCTGGTTGGGTTTGAGGGCGGGGCGTTTGCTTCATTGACCTACAGTGGCTTTGCGCATTACGACAGCGATCAATTAATGGGCAACATTAGCGAGATGGGTGAAATAAAGCCATTGGATGCCTATGGTCAGTCACGTGCCCGATTAGCGTCGGCTAATGCGGATCGGGAGGCTCAGCTTAAGGCCGCTCGTAACTATGGCGGCAGTGCCTATCGCCCGATGTCGGTTTCCGCGGGGGCCTATCATCAGCATTTCGGGCCTGTAATTGTTTCGATGGACCATGCAGATATTAGTTTGACGCCGGAAGGGCTATGGGTGTGTGGAGATATGCAACGGGAACTCCGGCCAACGCCGAAATGTGATGTGCCTCGGGTCGAAGTGGTTGATGAGTTATGGGCCAGCGTACGCGAGGTGCGCCCACCGCTGCATTCCGCGGCGTGGGCACGTGCAAACATCGAGGTGTGTTTGGCCATTCTGGAGTCTGCCCGAACCGGCAAAGAGGTAGCCTTAACCCATCAGGTCAAGGCCGGGATTGTGGCTTAGACTAATGCGTAAAATTTTGGAGCGTGATTGGTAATGACTGAAAAGAGTGTTGTTCTGGGCCGCCGCGACTGGCTGGAATCAATCCCGCAAGACCGTTTGGCACACCTGATTAAAGATGCCCGGCGCGCCATGGAGAGGTCGCTTCAAATTCGACTTATAGATCACTCGGTTTCATTCGGGCACTGGTCTTTCCTGCGCATATTGTGGGAGCACGACGGATTGACTCAGCGCGAACTGAGCGAAACTGCGGGGATGTCGGCGCCAACGACATTAGCGGCGATCCGCGCGATGGAGTCTTTGGGCTACGTCGAGCGTAAGCAAAAATCGGGGAATCGAAAGAACGTTTATCTGTACCTTACCGATTCAGGCAAGGCGTTAAAGACAACCCTCCTGCCGCTGGCCGAGGAAGTTAATGCTTTGGCTGTACAAGGTCTTTCTGTCCAGGAAGTGCTTATAGCGAGAAAAGTGTTGGCCAAAGTTATTGAAAATCTGGCGATGGACGAGCAAGAGCTGCTGCACTCTGAGAATAGAAAAGTACCCTCAACACGACACCTGGCTCGGTTAAGGTTGGCAGATGAGGCGGATGAGGTTTAATCATTAACGCCAACCTGTACTGCCCTCAGTTGACTTCGTCAGCTTCTTGTTTCCAGAGATTCCAGGCCCGGATGACTTGTGTTTCGATCGTTTCAGTAGCTGCTGCCGCCTCTTTCTCTGATAAGTAGCGTGGCTGCCCAAGCTGTAATGCTTGTAGTTGCGTCTTTGCGTTAATTTCAGCGTACACGGCGCGATACACAACTTTCTTGAGGTCATCTGCCACAACGGTAGACCCGTGGCCTCGCATCAAAACAAGTGTTTTTTTATCCAGGGTTCGGGCAAGCGCCTTTCCTAGGGGGGCGTCGGTAACCAAAAGATTACTGCCGTCGCCGATTTCATCGCTGATTTCAAATATCGGTGCGCCAATGCCCAAGAAACCAGCCATGTGACAAACGGGTCGAAGTGGAGCGGTGCGCACAACACTAAACGGAACGACGGAGGGTGAGTGGCTGTGTACGACAGCCATGACATCTGGGCGGGCCTTGTAGATCTCGCCGTGGATGAAGCGCTCCAGATATACCTTCCGACCATTTGCATTAAGGGGCCGACTGTCCAGGTCATATTGAATAATATCTTCGGCCTCAACTTGACCTGGGGCCATGTTACGACACAGCAGGTAGCGTTTTGGATTCTCGGGGTGTCGAACGCTCACATGACCAAAGGCGTCGAGCACACCCTGGGCGTACAGAATATGGTTGGCCGTTACCAGGTCGTTGATTAGCTCAGCGTTGGTTGGGGTTGGTTGATCAATATCTGTTGAGTCCCTATTTGTCGAAAGCGGCTGGATTGTATTCATGGTTGTGCGGCCTCTGTAATGGGCGAAAGGTGCGTTGTTGGTATATACGCCTCATAGGTTAGTGCTGTGCACCCGAGCCGTCTATTTTGAGATCGCTATACTTTGTATCAATAAAATTGATAAGAGACGTTTCTAAATGCTCAACAGTTCAATTAAAAACCTTGATCTTCGCTTGCTTGCGGTGTTCGATGAAATGTTTAGAACGGGTAGTGTGTCTGCGACAGCAGAGGCTTTGCATATGACCCAACCAGCGGTAAGCATGTGTTTGTCGCGTTTGCGCCGACAGTTCGGTGATGCGTTGTTTGTTCGTACAAATGCGGGGATGGCTCCAACGCCGCACGCTTTGTCGCTGCAGGAGCCTTTGGGCAAAGCTTATCGCTTATTGTGCGACGCGACGAGTTCAAGGGATCCGTTCGATGCGAGTACCTCAAGTCGGGTGTTTCGCATTGCGATGGCCGATGCGGGTTACTTGGCGCTCTTTAAACCGTTGTTTGAGTTCAAGCAGCGCCAGGCACCAAACATCAGTTTCGAGTTTCGTTCGATCAGCAAGGATACAGGTGCGCTCATGGCCGAAGGCGAAATTGATTTGACGATTGCCTTTTCCCCGCAACTTGGCCCAGGCATTTATCAGCAGTTATTGATCGAGCAGGATTTTGTAGGTGCAGTAAGGTGCGACCACCCTCGAATTGATCGTCAGATCTCGTGGTCGGACTATGCCGGAGAACAGCATCTGGCTGTCTCGTTGCAGGGAACCGGACATTGGGTGCTTAACAATGCTATCGAAGAGGTCGGTATCGTCAGACATATCGGTTGGCAGGCCGAAAGCTATTTGGCGGTGCCGCCAATAATTCCTTTTAGCGATTACATAGTGACTTTGCCTAAGGCGATGGCTCGATTTTTTGCCGAGCGGGGCGTGCTCAAGTACTTTGAGCTTCCCTTCAAAACGCCACGCATACTTGTCATGCAGCATTGGCACGAGCGATTTCATCGTGACCCGGGCGTAGTTTGGTTGCGCAAGGTAATGTTTGAACTATTCAGGGATCTGTGAGACGGTAGAACCTGTTCGCGTATCAATTTATGTGCACTAGAAGAGTACGCTTCTGCAAACAAACGAAAAGGGGGGGCTATGGGTGGGTTGACTGATGACGAGGCTTTTTTCGCCGCGAGAGGTTTTGGTGTAAAGATCGGGTTTGGTAAACGGCCGGCGGTGCTGGTTATTGATCTGACGAAAGGGTTTACCGATGCTCAAAGACCTTTAGGCGCTGATCTTTCCAGTCAAATAACAGTGGCAAACGAAATTATCACTTCTGCCAAAAACAAGGAGGTGCCAGTAATTTTTACTGCCGTTAGATACGACAACCCCAACTTGATTGATGCCGGCATATGGGCGATGAAACAAAAAGGCGTTGCTAGTTTATTGGCCAGTGGGGATGGGCACGAGTTAGATGAGCGTTTAAGTGCCAATTGGCTTTGTATTGAGGCCGCGTGGCAATTACGCGGTACGCTAAGTTTGGTGGGGAGGTCGGGGAATGGAAGCCACCCGACCTCATACCGACTTAAATTTTGACGGTTTCGTATGTGGCGGGATGGAAAATTTCATCGACACTCATCAAGCGTGCCGAAAGTCCTTGTTTGTGATGATGATGGACGAAGGCCTCGAGTGTTTTCCTGTTTCGATCAACCCCATATGACCAATAGTCTTCGCCCATGAGTGCTTTTGCGGCTTTCAGCTGTTCTTCTACGAAGGGAAGCGTGACTTTTGTCGCAGACGTGTCGGCCAGTTTTTCAAGAGCGAAGCGTTTTGCTTGTTCAAATGCCTTATAGACCGCATTCGCTAGCCAGGGGTGCTGCTCCAGCAGGGTTTTGCGGATACCCACGACATGCATAATTGGGTAAATGCCTGTTCGTTTGAAGTAGTCTTTTGCCGTCGCTGTGGGGTCAGGGAATAGCCAGCCAACGTTTGGGTTCGTTGCGGCGCTGCCTGCGGGTGGTCGAGGTCCAATGAACCCGTCAATATCGCCTCGGCTTATCATTTCCGAAATGGTTTCGCCCTCGGGTGCGTTTTCAAGCTTAATGTCGTTTGGCAGTTGGAGTTTGATTTTTTCGGGTCGCCCTGGCTCTGCAATACCCCCTCTTACCCAGGTTACGCTTGAAGGCGTCACGCCGTAATCATCTTCAAGAATTGCACGTGCCCATACGTTAGCTGTAAGTTGGTATTCGGGCAGGCCAATGCGCCGGCCGCGCAGGTCTTCAGGTCGTTTAATTCGGTCGGTGCGAACGTAAATTGAGGTGTGACGAAAGGCACGCGAAAGAAATACCGGAATGGCGACATAAGCATTTTGCCCTTGAGAGGCTTTCACCAGATAGCTAGAGAACGACATTTCCGCAATATCAAATTCAGTGTTCCGGAAGGCCCGAAAAAATATCTCTTCCGGTGAAAGTGTCATGTAGACCGGATCGACGCCATCAACCAGCACGTTGCCGTCCAGCAGTGCTCTGGTGCGGTCGTAGTCACCCATAGCGATAGAAAGTTGTAGTCGTGCCAATTTAGGCTCCTGTAATAGTTCTACGTAAATTTGGGTCGTGGGCGTTACGCCGTTGCCTTGTCGGTTTCCCAGACAGGACCAACTTCATGTGTTCTCCAGTCGGTCCCTTTTGGCACCATGGTCTGAAAAGCGCAGATGTGCTTGGGTATGGCGTAGGTGCCAGCACCAATGACCTCACCGGTTTCCCTGAATACCTGCACTGCCTTAAGCATTTGCTTGCGAAACTCTGCTACGGCGATATCGCTTGCCCCAAGGTGGTCGGCGGTCCGGTCGGCAATAGCGCCCATCGTGCACCACATGGCAACGTCTTGGTTCGGGAAACCGGTAATGCCCGTGAAGTTACCTGCTTTCATGGCGTCACGATCTTGCCAGAAACTGTTTTCAACGGTGCGTAGCGGCCGATAATTCTGGTCGAGGTCTACACCTACCGTTTGCCCCAAGAACTTTCGCCATTGCTCGGTGTTTGGGGTTTGGGCAGGATGGCCCCACGCGATGAAGTAGAACACCGTAGTGGTGTCGTCGGCCGGCACGTTGATGTTGGCGACGTTATAAAGATTGTTGGGTGGTATTAGTGCGGTAGCGGGGGCAACGAATACTGTTGAGCGCACGTAATCGTTAACGTCGGCATTATGTATCGGGATACGAATGGCGGCGTAGCGAAAGCCGTATGGCGTTCTGTCGATTTGAAGTCGTGGCGCTTTGTCGTTGGATGGACGAAGCCATAGGCTATCAGTGGCTTCTGCGCCGCTAACTGACTCTGTAGAGACCATGTCGGAAGAGTGCAGACTCGAGCTATGCGCCGAGTCGATTGCACCTTCGAGAATTTGGGCCCAGTTGCAGGGCAGAACGGCCTTTGCAATGGTGACTTGTGTATCTGCCGTCGGCGCCCATGCCGGCGGCTGAAATTCTGGGATGGCATCTTGCGGACCCATATAGGCCCAAATCATACCGCCCCATTCTTTAACGGGGTAGGCGGGATGTTTGATGCCAGCCGCCATGCGATTGCCACCGGGCTCGGAGACCATTTCGAGAATGTTTCCGTGAATATCGAATTTCCAGCCGTGATACAAGCAGCGTAGCCCCCCCTCTTCGTTTCGGCCCAAGGCTAGAGATGGGCCCCGATGAGGACAGTGTTCTGCGATGACGCCTACCTTGCCTGAGGTATCTCGGAATACGACAAGGGGCTCCCCGAATATTCTTGCTTTTACGGGTGTGCCGTCGGGTTCTGCGACTTCTTCCACAAGACAAACAGGCGTCCAGTGACGTCGCATCAATTGCCCCATCGGAGCGTCTCCGGTAACTCGGCAAAGAAGATCGTTTTCTTCTGGTGTCATGACTACCTCCGTTTATGTTGTCGCGCGCAAATGAATGCGCCTGTGGTGACCAAGATTTATTGTTAGATATCTAACTATATTTGGACTATATTATTAGATATCTAACTTAGTTGCAATATGTTCAGGGGAGTTGAATGGAGAAGAAGCCGATCGGGCTGGGTGTCGTGGGCTTGGGGCGCGCGTTCACGCTGATGCTTCCTACGTTTATTCAGGACGAGCGAATCCGCTTGGTGGCGGCCGTTGATCCCCAGCCGGGTCCCCGCACGCAATTCGAGGCGGATTTTGGCGGACGCGTATATGACTCTGTGGCGGCGCTTTGTGGCGATCCGCTGGTTGAGGCTGTGTATATTGCGTCCCCGCACCAGTACCACGCCGAGCATGTTGCTCTAGCAGCGTCAGCCGGTAAGGCGGTGCTTGTAGAAAAGCCCCTGGCCATAACGCTGGAAGATTGCACCCGTATTGTGGAGGTGGCACATGAGGCACGGGTTCCTATCGTGGTGGGACATTCGCATAGTTTTGACGGCCCCGTTTTGCATGCTGCTCGATTGATACAGTCAGGCACTTTGGGTAGGCCTCGAATGCTGCATACGATGAATTACACAGATTATCTATACCGTCCGCGGCGACCAGAGGAACTGGATACGCGTCAGGGTGGCGGGGTTGTGTTCAGTCAGGCTGCCCATCAGGTTGACATCGTTCGCCTATTGTTGGGTGGCGAAGCTACCAGTGTTAGGGCGTATACAGGCTGTTGGGACACGACACGACCTACCGAAGGTGCCTACATGGCGCTGGTTGGGTTTGAGGGCGGGGCGTTTGCTTCATTGACCTACAGTGGCTTTGCGCATTACGACAGCGATCAATTAATGGGCAACATTAGCGAGATGGGTGAAATAAAGCCATTGGATGCCTATGGTCAGTCACGTGCCCGATTAGCGTCGGCTAATGCGGATCGGGAGGCTCAGCTTAAGGCCGCTCGTAACTATGGCGGCAGTGCCTATCGCCCGATGTCGGTTTCCGCGGGGGCCTATCATCAGCATTTCGGGCCTGTAATTGTTTCGATGGACCATGCAGATATTAGTTTGACGCCGGAAGGGCTATGGGTGTGTGGAGATATGCAACGGGAACTCCGGCCAACGCCGAAATGTGATGTGCCTCGGGTCGAAGTGGTTGATGAGTTATGGGCCAGCGTACGCGAGGTGCGCCCACCGCTGCATTCCGCGGCGTGGGCACGTGCAAACATCGAGGTGTGTTTGGCCATTCTGGAGTCTGCCCGAACCGGCAAAGAGGTAGCCTTAACCCATCAGGTCAAGGCCGGGATTGTGGCTTAGACTAATGCGTAAAATTTTGGAGCGTGATTGGTAATGACTGAAAAGAGTGTTGTTCTGGGCCGCCGCGACTGGCTGGAATCAATCCCGCAAGACCGTTTGGCACACCTGATTAAAGATGCCCGGCGCGCCATGGAGAGGTCGCTTCAAATTCGACTTATAGATCACTCGGTTTCATTCGGGCACTGGTCTTTCCTGCGCATATTGTGGGAGCACGACGGATTGACTCAGCGCGAACTGAGCGAAACTGCGGGGATGTCGGCGCCAACGACATTAGCGGCGATCCGCGCGATGGAGTCTTTGGGCTACGTCGAGCGTAAGCAAAAATCGGGGAATCGAAAGAACGTTTATCTGTACCTTACCGATTCAGGCAAGGCGTTAAAGACAACCCTCCTGCCGCTGGCCGAGGAAGTTAATGCTTTGGCTGTACAAGGTCTTTCTGTCCAGGAAGTGCTTATAGCGAGAAAAGTGTTGGCCAAAGTTATTGAAAATCTGGCGATGGACGAGCAAGAGCTGCTGCACTCTGAGAATAGAAAAGTACCCTCAACACGACACCTGGCTCGGTTAAGGTTGGCAGATGAGGCGGATGAGGTTTAATCATTAACGCCAACCTGTACTGCCCTCAGTTGACTTCGTCAGCTTCTTGTTTCCAGAGATTCCAGGCCCGGATGACTTGTGTTTCGATCGTTTCAGTAGCTGCTGCCGCCTCTTTCTCTGATAAGTAGCGTGGCTGCCCAAGCTGTAATGCTTGTAGTTGCGTCTTTGCGTTAATTTCAGCGTACACGGCGCGATACACAACTTTCTTGAGGTCATCTGCCACAACGGTAGACCCGTGGCCTCGCATCAAAACAAGTGTTTTTTTATCCAGGGTTCGGGCAAGCGCCTTTCCTAGGGGGGCGTCGGTAACCAAAAGATTACTGCCGTCGCCGATTTCATCGCTGATTTCAAATATCGGTGCGCCAATGCCCAAGAAACCAGCCATGTGACAAACGGGTCGAAGTGGAGCGGTGCGCACAACACTAAACGGAACGACGGAGGGTGAGTGGCTGTGTACGACAGCCATGACATCTGGGCGGGCCTTGTAGATCTCGCCGTGGATGAAGCGCTCCAGATATACCTTCCGACCATTTGCATTAAGGGGCCGACTGTCCAGGTCATATTGAATAATATCTTCGGCCTCAACTTGACCTGGGGCCATGTTACGACACAGCAGGTAGCGTTTTGGATTCTCGGGGTGTCGAACGCTCACATGACCAAAGGCGTCGAGCACACCCTGGGCGTACAGAATATGGTTGGCCGTTACCAGGTCGTTGATTAGCTCAGCGTTGGTTGGGGTTGGTTGATCAATATCTGTTGAGTCCCTATTTGTCGAAAGCGGCTGGATTGTATTCATGGTTGTGCGGCCTCTGTAATGGGCGAAAGGTGCGTTGTTGGTATATACGCCTCATAGGTTAGTGCTGTGCACCCGAGCCGTCTATTTTGAGATCGCTATACTTTGTATCAATAAAATTGATAAGAGACGTTTCTAAATGCTCAACAGTTCAATTAAAAACCTTGATCTTCGCTTGCTTGCGGTGTTCGATGAAATGTTTAGAACGGGTAGTGTGTCTGCGACAGCAGAGGCTTTGCATATGACCCAACCAGCGGTAAGCATGTGTTTGTCGCGTTTGCGCCGACAGTTCGGTGATGCGTTGTTTGTTCGTACAAATGCGGGGATGGCTCCAACGCCGCACGCTTTGTCGCTGCAGGAGCCTTTGGGCAAAGCTTATCGCTTATTGTGCGACGCGACGAGTTCAAGGGATCCGTTCGATGCGAGTACCTCAAGTCGGGTGTTTCGCATTGCGATGGCCGATGCGGGTTACTTGGCGCTCTTTAAACCGTTGTTTGAGTTCAAGCAGCGCCAGGCACCAAACATCAGTTTCGAGTTTCGTTCGATCAGCAAGGATACAGGTGCGCTCATGGCCGAAGGCGAAATTGATTTGACGATTGCCTTTTCCCCGCAACTTGGCCCAGGCATTTATCAGCAGTTATTGATCGAGCAGGATTTTGTAGGTGCAGTAAGGTGCGACCACCCTCGAATTGATCGTCAGATCTCGTGGTCGGACTATGCCGGAGAACAGCATCTGGCTGTCTCGTTGCAGGGAACCGGACATTGGGTGCTTAACAATGCTATCGAAGAGGTCGGTATCGTCAGACATATCGGTTGGCAGGCCGAAAGCTATTTGGCGGTGCCGCCAATAATTCCTTTTAGCGATTACATAGTGACTTTGCCTAAGGCGATGGCTCGATTTTTTGCCGAGCGGGGCGTGCTCAAGTACTTTGAGCTTCCCTTCAAAACGCCACGCATACTTGTCATGCAGCATTGGCACGAGCGATTTCATCGTGACCCGGGCGTAGTTTGGTTGCGCAAGGTAATGTTTGAACTATTCAGGGATCTGTGAGACGGTAGAACCTGTTCGCGTATCAATTTATGTGCACTAGAAGAGTACGCTTCTGCAAACAAACGAAAAGGGGGGGCTATGGGTGGGTTGACTGATGACGAGGCTTTTTTCGCCGCGAGAGGTTTTGGTGTAAAGATCGGGTTTGGTAAACGGCCGGCGGTGCTGGTTATTGATCTGACGAAAGGGTTTACCGATGCTCAAAGACCTTTAGGCGCTGATCTTTCCAGTCAAATAACAGTGGCAAACGAAATTATCACTTCTGCCAAAAACAAGGAGGTGCCAGTAATTTTTACTGCCGTTAGATACGACAACCCCAACTTGATTGATGCCGGCATATGGGCGATGAAACAAAAAGGCGTTGCTAGTTTATTGGCCAGTGGGGATGGGCACGAGTTAGATGAGCGTTTAAGTGCCAATGAGCAGGACATAAGGCTATATAAGAAGTATGCCTCTTGTTTCTGGGGCACTGACTTACTGTCGATGCTCATCAACCTGAACGTTGACACTGTGATTATGGTTGGAACTTCGACAAGTGGTTGCGTCAGAGCTACTGCAGTGGACGCCTGCCAGGCGGGGTTCCGTCCAATGGTGGTGGAGGAGGGGGTTGGAGACCGCTCGGAAGCCTCGCATCGTCAGAGTTTGTTCGACTTAAATGCGAAGTATGCCGATGTGGTCTCGCTAAGAGAAACGCTAGACTACTTAAGCGGCCTGCCTACCCCATCCGTACCACGGGTTTGATGGTGACGCCTTTGTCCATATCTTCCATGGCCTGGTTAATGTTGGCCAGGTCATAGAACTTAAGCAGCCGGTCGAACGGGAAGCGGCCTTGGCGGTAGAGTTCGATCATTTGCGGGATGAAGATGTCGGGGACGCTGTCGCCCTGGTGTATGCCCCGTACGGTGCGGCCGCCCAATACCATTTGCAAAATATTGACCTGGGCGTCGGCGCCTTTGGCAGTGTTGATCAGGCCGCAAACGCCGCGCGGCGCCAGGTGGTTGACGGCGTTTTTAATTAACGGCAGGCTGCCGGTGGTATCTACCACGTAGTTCAGCCCCTCGGGCGCCAAGCCGCGAATGACATCAAAGGTTTCTTGTTTTGCACCGTTGATGGTGTGCGTGGCGCCCAATTCCATCGCCAAGTCAAGACGCGAGTCTTGGGTGTCGACGGCAATAATGGTGGCGGCGCCGCACAGGCGTGCGGCCATGACGGCGGCCAGCCCGACCGACCCGGTACCCAAAATGGCAATGCGGCTGCCGGCCGACACTTTTAATGAATTGATCACCGCACCGGCACCGGTCTGGATGCCGCAGCCCAGCGGGCCCAGTAGCTCCAGGCTTACGGATTTGTCGACGGGGACCACGGTACGCTCGGTGCACAGGCTGTAGGTGCCAAACGAAGACTGGCCGAAGAAATGGCTGTGAACAGGCTCGTTGCCTGCCTTCAAGGCAGTAGAGCCGTCGATGCGCTTGCCCGAAAATGCATGTCGCCCCAAATGCTGGCAGTAGACTGAGTCGCCCTTGCGGCAGCTTTGGCAAGTACCGCATGAGTCAAACGAAATGACAACGTGGTCGCCCGGCTTGACCTTTTGTACCGATCGACCCACGCGCTCGACAATGCCCGCACCTTCGTGGCCCAGTACGATGGGCTTGGGTACGAAAACGTCGGAATTACGCATGTTGACGTCGGTGTGGCAGATGCCCGTTGCAACGACGCGAACCAGGACTTCGTTATCACGGGGGTCTTCAAGCGTGAGGGTTTCGATGGAAAATGGTTCGCCGGACTTGCGGCTGACTGCTGCGGTGATTTCTGTCGTCATGGTTTGTGTGAATTAATGCTGGGCAGCCGGAAACGGCTGCCGTTTGTTAGTTGACGCTGGCTTCAACGGGCTGGGCTTGCACCGCATCGGCCTCGGCCAGGCGCTGGACGATACGGCGTGCCGAAATGGCGCCGCTGTCGGCCCGGATACTGATGTCTGGGTTGGCGCGCGTGTCGGTTTCGATAAGTTGCTGTTGGGCTTCCAGAACCTCAACGTCTTCCAGAAACGTTTTCAGAATCTGATCGTTGATCATCTGGGTGAGATTGTCGTCATCTAGCGCAAAACAGCGGGTGATCGTCCAGAAGTACAGACTGCTGCGCTCGTCGATAGGGGTAATCGAATTGATCGAAAACCAGCGCATGCCTTGTTCAAGGTCATCGATACCGGCGGGGTAGCCGCGGGCGTCAATTGAAACGTTGGCCGGCATCTGAAAGCGGATGACCTGCCAGCGGTCGATGTTGCCGGTGAAGCCGCGCACTTTCTTGAACAGAGGCGGTGGCGGGGTGTTGCGCATGATGCGCTGCACATGCACTTCGTTGCCTTCGACGCGGTATTCCATAGGGGTTTCGACAATAGCCGAGTTGCCAATGGTTTTGCCGTGCACATAGGTTTCGTGGGTCAGGTCGAGCAGGTTGTCTGTGAGTAACTGGTAGTTGGCATCGACTTTCAGGCAACCGCCCGTGGCCAGCCAGCCGGGCATGTCGTTGTATTGGAACTCAGGCAGCAGTGATTCGTCGGCCTTGTCGGGGTCGCCCATCCATACCCAAATCCATTTCCATTTTTCAATGACCGGGTAACGGCGCACCTGCATGGCTGGCGGGATTTTGTCCTGACCAGGAATGTGCGTGCATTTGCCGGAGCAATCGAACGTGATGCCGTGGTAGCCGCACTGAACGGCATCGCCCACCAAGTTGCCTTTGGACAGAGATGCACGACGGTGCGCACAGCGGTCTTCAAGGACGGCGACTTCACCGGCCTCGGTGCGGAACATAACCAGGGGTTCGCCGGTGATCCAGCGCTGGGTCAGGTGACGCCCAATTTCATTGCCCCATGCTGCAACATACCAGGCATTCTTGATAAACATTGTTGTCTCCTGCGGTGTTTCATACCCGGCGCGCGCAGTCTGGGGCTGCTTTGGCACCGGTGTTATGTGTGTTGCTTATTTGGTTTCAAGGTAGAAGTGCTTGGTCTTCATGAAGTCGTACATGCCTTCCCAACCGTGCAGTTTGCCGTAGCCACTGTCGCCATAGCCGCCGGTTTCGACTTCGGCAAACAGTCGGTTGTGGCTATTGCACCAGACGTTGCCAAAGTTCAGGCGTGACGCCATGCGGCGCGCCAGCAGGGCGTTTTCCGTCCAGACGCTGGACGCCAGACTGTAGCGAGTAGCATTGGCCCGTGAAACAGCTTCGTCTTCTGACGTAAAGCGTTCGAGCACGAGAATGGGGCCGAAGAGTTCATCTTGAATAAACGGCGAGTTCAGATCGTCGACTTCGATCAGGCTGGGTCGGATGAATGCCCCTTTAGCCAGATCGCCGCCCGGAATCTCGCCTTTCAGGACGACTCTTGCTTCGCGCTCGGCCTTGGCGACCAGGTCGGCAATGCGATCGCGGTTGCGAATGTCGATCAGGCAGCCCATTTGTGCTTCGGGATCAGTACCAGGGCCGACTTTAAGGTTCTTCAGGGCGTGGGTCAGGCGGGCGCGGAATTCGTCGTAGATGCTGTCGTGGACCAGAACACGCGCAATGGCGGTACATTGCTGGCCGGCCATGACCATGCCGCCGGCTACAATGCCCGCGACGGTTTTGTCCATGTTGCAGTCGGGGAAAACAATGGCAGGTGCTTTGCCGCCCAGTTCGAGGGACAGGCGCTTGAGCGTGCCGGCGGTGGCTGCGGCAATCAGCTTGCCCACATGTGACGACCCGGTGAAACTGATAACGTCGACATCGACGGTATCGCACAGATAGCGCGATACGTCGGTGCCCGACTCAATGACCGAATTGATAATGCCTTTGGGCACACGTTCGTCGTTGACGACGCATTCGAGGGCCAGATTGTTGGCAATGCAGGTTTGGAACGCGGGCTTGATGACGACTGAGCAGCCTGCCGCCAGGGCGGGTGCCAGTGAGCGGATCAGCAACGTGATGGGCGCGTTCCAGGGCAAAATAATGGCAGCGACACCTGCGGCTTCGCGGTCTAGCGTAGAAAAACAGCCGGGCTCAATTTCAAGGATACGACCAAATTGGTTGCGTGCCAGACCGGCGTAGTACTTCAGTTCAGAAACGCCAGCCATGATTTCACCGATGGCTTCACGGCGTAATTTGCCGTTAACTTTAACGATCCAGTCGGCAATTTCGTCTTTGCGGGCTTCGAGGTTGGTTGCAAAGGTCAGTAAGACCTCGGCCCGAACCCGGGGGCTTTGCTTCCAGTTGGTGTCGTTGAATGCGCGTCGAGCGGCAGCAACGGCGGCCTGCGCTTCGGCAGTGGTTCCGTCGCAGAAGTCCATCACATGTTCAGACGTGGCGGGATTAAGAATGGGACCGGTCGTGGCGGTGCCTGAAACAGCGGTGACCCATTGGCCGTCGATGTAATGGTGTGCAAGTGTCATGATGAGTTTGTCTCCGGGCTAATACTAAGGTTATTAGAAAGGACTCGGGGGTATCATGGAAATTTGAATATAAAATGAATTAATAATAATAGTTTATGAATATCAGTTTTAGGCAAATCAAGGCGTTTTTGCATGTGGCGCGCCTGGGTAATTTCACACGTGCTGCCGAACAAATGCACGTTACCCAAGCCGGGCTCAGCATCATGATGCGCGAGCTCGAGTCGCAGCTTAATTGCCGTTTGTTCGACCGCACCACCCGTAACGTTACGTTAACCACCGCCGGGCAAGAGTTCCTGCCAGTAGCGTCGCGCATGGTGCAAGAGCTCGAATCGTCGGCCCAGTACCTGGGCGAGCTGACCGACCGGGCAAATCAAACCTTGAACGTGGGTGTAACGCCGTTGGTGGCCTCTAATGTTTTGCCGGCGGCATGCCGCATGTTTCGCCTGATGCACCCCGAGGTCAACATCCGCTTGGTCGATGCCATACCGGCGCAAGTGCAGCACATGGTCGAAGGCGGCGAACTTGATTTTGGTCTGGGGGCGTTTTTCAAGCCAACTTCAGGTGTCGAGCTGGTGTCACTGTTCGAGTATCAACTCATGTGGGTGGCGCCGGTCGACTTCGACGCGCCCGAGGGCGGCCCGTCGCCCGATGCCGAGGTTATTCCATGGTCCAGCCTGATCGACGTACCGCTGATGGGGCTGCCGCCCGAAAATCGTATCCAGCAAGTGGTCGAGAAACACCTGGCGGCCATAGGCCGCGCCAATGAAGAACGCCTGACCCTGAACAACTTTGAAACCGTGATTGCGATGGTGTCGGCGGGGCTGGGGACGGCCATTGTGCCGTCGTATGCCAATGCGGCCTGCAAGCGTTATGGTGTGCGCACGGCCATTATCAACGAGCCGGCGGCGTCGCTAAGTTTTTATCGTATTACCAAGCGGGGGCGCGCCGATGCCGTACTGATGCCCGACTTTATTGATGCGTTTGTGTCGGCGGTGCCGGCGCATACCCTTTAGGCAATGGTTGCAAAGGGCTTGTTATGAATTCATCCGTGTCAGACGCCCGGGTACAGGCGTTGCGCAGTTATGCCGTCCCGACGCCTGCAGACCCGGTCGGGATGCCAAACCGGGCCTTGCCTGCGATTGCGCCGGGCTCTTTCGGGGGCATGTCGGTTGCACACGCACCGCTGGCCCGGTTGGCTCGGGGCGTGGCTTCGGGCGAGGTTAACCCCGTCGACCGCGTGCAGCACTTTCTTCAGGTCATTGCTGCCAAGGCAGAACTGAACGCGTTTATTTATGTCGACGCCGAGGGGGCGCTTCAAAAGGCACGGCAATTGCAACGCCAAATTGCCGACGGCTATGACCCGGGCCCCCTGGCAGGCGTTGTGTTCGCCGTCAAAGACTGCATTCCGGTGGCCGGTCTGCCGTATCAGGCGGGGTCGTTGTCCATTACCCGACAAGTTGCCCGGCAAAGTGCGCCGGCGGTGGCCCGGCTGGAAGCGGCAGGCGCCATTGTGATTGGCATGGCCAATATGCACGAGCTGTCGTATGGCGGTTTGTCGAACAATATGCATTTTGGCGCAGTAGGGCATCCGCTTGATCCTTCTTGTGTGCCGGGCGGCTCAAGTGGTGGCTCGGCCGTCGCGGTGGCGGCAGGTATGGCCGATTTTGCCTTGGGTACTGATGCGGCCGGTTCGGTGCGCATGCCGGCGGCGTTGTGCGGGCTGGTCGGGTTCAAGGCCAGTTACGACGTCATCCCGCGCGATGCAGTTATTCCGCTGACATTTACGCTGGATCACGTAGGCCCGTTAACCAAGACGGTGGCAGACGCTGCGCTGGTCTCTGCCGTGATGGCCCAGGAAACGCCTGAGGTGCTTAGTGCCGGTGCGGCGCAGGCGGCGCCGGTGGTGGATGATGCTGACGCCAGGCCGATGTCCCTGGACGATATTACGGCCTATTGCCCGCAAAACTTCTTTAACGATTTGCTGCAGCCTGGGGTGCATGCCGCGTATAACGCAGCGCTAAATACCTTGCAGAATGCAGGTTTGCAACTGCAGCGCGGCACTATCCCGGCACTTGATCAGGCGCCTGCCATCCAGCATGTCACGCTTGCCGCCGAGGCGGCGCAGGTACACGACGGCCTTGCATTGCGTCGCCCCGAACATATTGCGCCAGACATCAGGTCGCGACTGGAGGCCGGGCGGGCCATTGCTGCGGTCGATTACATCAAGGCCCAGCGTTTGCGCACAGCCCTTACCCACGACGTATCGGCGGTGTTGATTGGGCCATCGTCTGTCATGGTGACCCCGACGGTATTAACGGTGGCGAGTCCTGTTGACGCGGTCATTCAACAAGACGATCGCAGTATTCCGGTTCGCACGGTGCTGACGCGCTTGACCTCGCCGTTCAACCTGACGGGGATGCCGGCGATCTCCATACCTTGCGGCGTAGATGCCGCCGGGTTCCCGGTTGGCTTGCATATTGGCGGCAAATTGGGTGATGATGCTTTGGTTCTGGCGACGGCCGCCGCGTTTGAGGCTGCGCTGGCTGTTAAATAAACAAGGTGCGGCTGCGTTGGCCGCCTTTTGGTAGTCGAATTATGGAAAATCTTGATCTGGTTGTATTGCGCGCCCTGAAAGACTGGCGTCTGGCGGGTAAACGCGGGCTACTGGCAACCGTGGTGCGCACCTGGGGTTCGTCGCCTCGGCCAATTGGCTCGACCATGGCGCTTTGCGAAGACGGCTCGGTGGTCGGGTCGGTGTCGGGTGGCTGCATTGAAGATGACCTGATCTACCGGTTTACCAAAGCCTATGCCGGTGCGCCGCAAAACGAAGACATGCCGCATGGGGCGCCCCGGTTTTTAAAGTACGGCATCAAGGCCGACGAGGCCCACCGGTTTGGTTTGCCTTGCGGCGGTACCCTGGAGCTGTTGCTGGAGTTCGACCCGGATGCCCAGGCGCTGGCAACACTTATAGCGTCGCTTGAACAGGGCAAGCTCATGCAGCGCAGCGTTAACCTGGCCGATGGCGTGGTCACGCTGCGCGAAGCCGCGCAACCCGAAGCGCTGGCCGTTTCCGATACCGAACTGGTCAATACCTTTGGGCCCGAATACCGCATGCTGCTGATCGGGACGGGGCAGTTGGCCGAGTATCTGGCCACTATGGCGCTGTTCAACGGGTTTGCGGTGACTGTCTGCGATCCGCGTGAAGAGTATCGCGGCAGTTGGTCGGTGCCGGGGGTCAAGGTAGTGTCTGATATGCCCGACGACGTGGTTCTGGCGTTCAAGGCCGACCGCCGTTCGTGCATTATTGCGCTCACGCACGACCCTAAACTAGATGACCTGGCGCTGCTCGAGGCCCTCGAAACCGAGGCCTTTTATATCGGCGCCATCGGCTCGCGCAGCAACAACGAGGCCCGCCATCAGCGCATGATCGAACATTTGGGCCAAACCCGCGAAACGCTGCAGCGTTTGCGTGGGCCTATTGGTATTTTTATTGGCAGCAAAACACCGCCCGAAATTGCTGTCAGCATCATGGCCGAAGTGCTGGCTGTTAAAAACGGTGTGACCTTGCCGCGCGACATGGAAGTGGCTTATGCCAAGAACAATGCCGGCGTCGCTTCGTCGGGTGCCGATGTCATGTGTTCGATCTAAGCCAAAATTTGCCTAATGTTTGGCATGCAACGGGTAAAGGTCGCATCAGGTCTGGCTGACGGCACCCCAGGCGTTGCTAGCCGGCTATCGGTTGGTCGTCCCTGAACCAGCCGGTCAGGCTCCAGCGTGTTTTACGGGTGGGAAGTACTTCGTGCCAGATTTGGTCGCTTCTGAACATGACAAACCGGCCTGGCGTGGGTAATAGCCGTGTCACACGTTCAAGGCCGGCGTTGCCTTCTTCGTACAGGCAAAGCTCGCCGCCGTCGTCTGTGCCCCAGTCGTCGTTAAGATACAGTACGACCGAAATTTTGCGGTGGGGGCAGTTGCGGTGTTGATCAAGGTGTTTTTTGTAGCCGTAGCCACTGCCATAGCGCGCAAAGTGCAGTTCTTCGCTGCGCAGGCCCAAAAAATAAGTCTGGTTAAGGGTTTGGCGCAGATCGGCCAGAAAAAGAAAGAAGGGGTGTGTGACGTAGGGGGGGAGATGAGGGTCGACCCAGCAAATGCTGTCGCCGCGAATGTCGGTGTTTTTTTGCCGGCTTGCGTGTTGCCCGATGAGCGCATCGTGGAACTGGCCGGCTTCGAAAAGTGTTTGACTGACCTCTTTTAATGAGTGCCGCCATTCGACGGGGATGACCGCGTCGGACATGGCCCAGCCCGAGGTC
Organism: Pusillimonas minor; assembly: GCF_014237865.1. Classification (GTDB taxonomy): domain Bacteria; phylum Pseudomonadota; class Gammaproteobacteria; order Burkholderiales; family Burkholderiaceae_B; genus Neopusillimonas; species Neopusillimonas minor. Next base: position 194,843 of record NZ_JACJUU010000002.1, on the reverse strand, counting down.
TCGAGGCTGGTAAAAAGCTGATCTGGAAGTGCGATCAAGATGAACGCCTAAAGCTGAAATTTTAAGCGATTTCCCCTAGTTTGCTCAAAATGCTTTAAGGGTAAAATTTTCTTGTTTCAAGCGCCTGCGCTGCGGGCCGGCCGGGCGCAGGTGCCCGGTATGTTCTGCAGCGGGCAGACATAGGCTAGGCAGATGACAGAATCGACTTCTTTAAAAGTGTGTGTAGTGGGTGCGGGCGCAATCGGCTGCACCCTTGCGGCAAGGTTGCAGGCTGCCGGGCAGCCGGTAAACGTGCTGGCTCGCGGGGCGACGCTGGCGGCGTTGCAAACCGGTGGTATCTGCTTGCACGACCTTGACGGCGAGCACCGCGTTAACGTGAATGCCAGCGACGACTGTGCCGATTTTGGCGTGCAAGATATTGTCTTTGTATGCACCAAGGCGCAAGCCTTGCCCGCCTTGTTGCCCACCCTGGCGCCCTTATTGGGTGACGACACTGTGGTGGTGCCCATGGTTAACGGCGTCCCGTGGTGGTACTTTTTTGCCGAAGGCGGCCGCTTCGACGGGCAGCCGGTGCATGCCGTCGACCCAAGCGGTGCCTTGGCCCGCGCTGTGCCGTTGGCCCAGGTTATTGGTTGCGTGGTATTTATTACGGCGCAAGCCCTGTCCCCGGGGGTGGTCAGGTCTGTTAACCCGCACCTGGTGGTCTTTGGCGAACCCTCCGGCGAACTGACCCCACGCCTGGAACGCTTGCGCGCCATGGTTGAGCGGGCCGGCATAGAAGCGCGCGGCGTCGATCGCATTCGCGACACGCTCTGGACGAAAATTCTGGCTAACCTGACCTCCAATCCGCTCTCGGTCGTTATTGGCGGCACGCTCGACCAATTGTATTCCGAGCCCGATATCAAGCAGATTGTGGTCAAAATGCTGAACGAAGGCCTGGCGGTGGCGGCAGCCTATGGGGCGCGCATCAACTTTGACCCGCACACCTTTTTAGAACTGGCGGCCGGTATGGGCCCGGTCAAGACGTCGATGCTGCAAGACTACGAAAAAGGCCTGCCGCTTGAATTGGCCGCCATTGGCGATGCCGTTATCGAGCTGGCAGACCGTATGAATATCCCCATGCCGGTCAGTCGCGACATTCTGGCGCTGGCGCGGTTTCGGGGCGCCCATGCCTCTAAACAATAACCTTCACCCCCAGGAGATCTGACCATGTCACCCGTTACCCGCCCCGAAAACTGCCCTGAAGCCGAATGGGCTTTGCGTGAACAGCTGGCGTATTGCTATCGGCTGGTTGATTTTTCTGGCTGGACCGAGACAATTTTTAACCATATTTCGGCGCGGTTGCCGGGGCCGACGCACCATTACCTGGTTAACCCCTTTGGGCTGAACTATAGCGAGGTCACGCCGGCCAACCTGCTTAAGGTCGACCTCGATGGCCATAAGCTTGAGGTCTCCGAATACGATGCAAACCCAGCGGGTTTTGCTTTGCACAGCGCTGTGCATGGTGCGCGCGACGATATCCATTGCCTGATTCACACCCATACGACGCCGATCTCGGCCGTGGCACAAAAGCAGAACGGTTTTGATCACAACAATTTTTACGGGGCGCAGTTGTATGGGCGGGTGGGCTATCACGCCTTCGAGGGCATTACGTTGTTTGCCGACGAAAAGGCCCGCATGCTGGACAGTTTGGGTAACAAACACATTCTGGTGCTGCGTAATCATGGCGTGGCCGTGGGCGAAAGCTCCATCGAAAAAGCATTTTTTCTGCTCTGGACGGTGCAGCGCGCTGCCGAAATTCAGTGTCAGGCGGCGGCGATGGGGGGCGAGGATGTAGCGTTGTCAGACGAAATTGCACAGAAATGCGCAGACTTGACGGCCATGCTTATTCGTGAAGACGATTTCGCCGTTAAGTTCTTCAAGGCCATGGTGCGCAAAATGCATGCCGAAAAAGGGGCCTCCTGGTAGGCGATGTGTAGGGCGACTCTTCGAGTGTTACATGCAGATGGTTTAGGCTGTCATTGTTTAAGGTTAAAATTCTGCGCTCAACGCTTACAGGACGAGTCGTATGCAACAATCTTTCGAGACACAGTCCGGGCCGGTCGGCGGCTCCGGGCTGTCGCGGGCCTATAGGGGCCTGTTAAATGGTACGGGCGCTTTTGCCGCCTTGCTTTTCTTTGCCATGGCGCTGCTGGTGTGCGCCGACGTTCTGCTTCGAAATCTGGGTGTCACATCAATTCAGTGGGCTGTCGAAGTCACTGAATACATGATGATGATTGCCGCGTTTTGTGCGGCACCCTGGCTGGTTTATACCAACGACCACATTCGTGTCGACGTCATTGTGCGTAATTTCACCGGGGCAGCTGCGTTTTTGGTAGGCCTGGTGTCTTACGGCGTGTGCCTGTTTATTTCGGCGGTTTTGGCCTGGTACAGCTACACCAGCCTGCTCGACGCCGCGCAGCAGGGCGGTATCGTGTTCAAGGTGCTGATGTTCCCCGAGTGGTGGCTTGGGCTGCCCATGCTGTTTTGCTTTGTGCTGCTGACCATCGAATTTACACGTCAGTTTGCAGGTCTGTTTTTCAAAGATAAGGTGGCATGATGGATTGGCAGTCGGCAATTATGTTGTTGTTGGGTACGCTCTTCGTGCTGATGCTCGTTGGCGTGCCAGTTGCTTTTGCGTTTCTGGGGGTCAACCTGCTGGGCGCATGGGTGTTCATGGGGGGCGAGGCCGGTGTCAGTCAACTGGTTCGCAATTCCATTCAGTCTGTCAGCAGTTTTTCGTTAACGCCCATCCCGCTGTTCATTCTTATGGGCGAGGTCCTGTTTCATACCGGGCTGGCGTTCAAGGCCATTAACGCCATCGAACGCCTTATCGCCCGGGTGCCTGGGCGGTTGTCTGTTGTGTCGGTGGTTGGCGGTACGGTGTTTGCCACCTTGTCGGGTTCAACCATTGCCAATACGGCCATGATGGGGGGCACCTTGTTGCCCGAAATGATGCGACGGGGCTACCACCCTAACCTGGCTATGGGCCCGATTATGGCGGTAGGCGGCATTGCCATGCTCATTCCGCCTTCGGCGCTGGCCGTGATGCTGGGCAGTCTGGCCGGCATTTCCATTTCCAAACTGCTTATTGGCGGCATTATTCCGGGCATTCTGTTGTCTGTCATGTTCGTCGGCTATGTTGTTTTGCGCTGCAAAATGAACCCCGAACTGGCGCCCGCCGACGATCCCAGCGAGCGCGTCTCGGGCTGGGAAAAGTGGAAGCCTTTCATGCGCGACGTGGTGCCGCTGTTGGGTATTTTCGTTGCTGTGGTGGGCAGCATGCTGGTGGGTTGGGCCTCGCCTACCGAGTCTGCCGCTATTGGCGCGGTCGCGGCTACTATTGCCACGATGTGCTATGGCACTTTCACCGTCAGCAGCTTTTACAAGTCGCTCATCGAAACTGCTCGTATTTCTGTGGTGATTCTGTTTGTGCTGATTGCGTCGACTACGTTCTCGCAGTTGCTCAGCTTTTCGGGGGCTACCACGGGTTTGCTTAACCTGATTACCGAGTACAACCTGTCGCCCATGTGGCTGATTATCGGTATGCTGCTGATTCTGCTGGCCTTGGGATGTGTGATTGACCAGGTCAGCATGATGATGATTACGCTGCCGTTCTTCATGCCTCTGGCCAACGCGGCCGGTATCGACCCCATCTGGCTGGGCGTCATGTTCTTGCTGGCCATGGAAATGGGCCTGCTGACGCCGCCATTCGGTTTGCTGTGCATGGTCATGCAAAGCGTGGCCCCGCCACAAATTCGTCTGACGCAAATTTATGCGTCGGTCATGCCATACCTTCTCATTGAGCTGCTGGTGCTGGGCTTGATCTTGTTAATCCCGTGGCTGGCTGTGGGGCTGCCACAACTCATGATGTAACCAAAGGAGATCTGTACATGAAGTTTCAATTGAAAAAAATCGCGCTGGGCGCGGTGCTTGGCTTGGCCGCGGTGTCGGCACAAGGTGCAGAAGTCACACTGAAAGCTGTTAGCGTATTCAACAAAGATGCGTTCTTCTTCCGTCAGTTCAACGAATTCATGAACTCGGTGAACGCCGAAGGCAAAGGTCTGGTCCAGATCCAGTTTGTGGGTGGCCCCGAGTCCATGCCTCCGTTCGAAGTCGGTAGTGCCCTGCGTTCGGGTGTGGTCGATATCGCCAACACAACGGCCGTGTTCCACGCCAACCTGGTGCCCGAAGGCCTGGCCCTGACCGTAACCAATACTCCCATGGCCGAGCTGCGTAAAAACGGCGGCTACGAACTGATGGACAAGATCCATCGCGAAAAGGCCAACATGGTGTGGTTGGGTCGTACTACCGATGGCCTGAAATACCACGTATACAGCAACAAAAAGCCCGATGGCAATTCGTTTGCCGGCATGAAGCTGCGCAGTGTGCCTGTGTACCGTGCGTTCTTCCAGTCGCTTGGCGCAGCGCCTTTGCAAGTACCCCCCGGCGAAGTATTTACAGCGCTTGAGCGTGGTGTGGTCGACGGCTACGGCTGGCCTAGCGTAGGTATTTTTGACCTGGGTTGGCAAGAAAAAACCAAGTACCGCGTTGAACCTGGTTTCTACAACGTAGAAGTCAGCCTGTTCATGAACCAGGACACCTGGGAAAAGAAGCTGAACAACGAACAGCGCGAGTTCTTGAAAGCGCAAATGGCCAAAGTTGAGGCCAATTACGCCAAAGACCATGAGCTGGCTGTTGCCGAGAAGAAGCGTCAGGAAGAGTTCGGTATTGAAATGGTGTCGGTCAGCAACGGCGATGCTTTCGTCAAGCAAGCCAACACCGAAGCCTGGAAAGCGATTGACCAGGCCAGCCCCAAGTACGCCGCAGAACTGCGTGCCAAGTTTGGTGGCAACCAGTAATCACAGCTTGATATAAACGGGTACGGAGCACACGATGACAACCGGTGAACTGATCGTTCTTGCTTTGTTCGGCATTGGCCTGGTGTGCTCCATTACCCTGTTTGTCTGGCTGGTTCGCATGCTGCGACGCGACCGTAAAAAGTAAGTGCAATGCGCCTGTGGGCCAGACGGCCACAGGCGCAGCGTTGCCAAAAAAATTCGGCTAGTTAAGCGGTTTTTAAGGCGGTACGTTGAAGACGCAATAAATAAAAAGGCCTGAAGCCGCTGTTATAGCGGCTTCAGGCCTTTTTGGTATTGGTTGCAGGGCCTGACCAGGTGGTCGTTAGCTGAATGCCTGGTGCGGCAGCAAGAAGAAGAATGCCGCAATAAGCGTGGGCACCAGGGCCGAGAGCAGCAATTTCAGGGGTGAAATGGCGCCATCGGGAAAGGTGTTTTTCAGGATGGCAAAGCCAGCCGGGTTAGGCGCGTTGGCAATGACGGTTAAGCCGCCGCCGGTTACTGCGCCGGCAACCAGCATATAACGCCAGATATCGCTGGTGCCTTCGACCAGAGAGCCCAGATAAGTGAGCGCGGCGTTATCGGTCAGTGCCGTCAGGAAGGTAGCGCCCCAAAACAGCACGGTGGGCGGAAGGCTGCCCAGCAAGTCTTGCAGCCACCATTTTTGCAGGCCGCCCAAGATGACCAGACCGGCCAGAAAGAAGCCCACCATCAGGCCTTCTTTAATGAGCAGACGGTTCTGGAACTTGGGGTAGGCTTCGGCGTAGCCGATAAACATCATGAGCAGGCCCAGGAACATGGCCGGGTGGTGCGCGGTAAGCACAATGGCCACCAGGAAGGCCAGGTGGATGGCCATGACGAAGGGCGGTGCCGGTGGGCGTTTTTCGGCGGTTTCGTCGGCATTGTTAACCCCCGAGCCCGTACCGATTTCTTTCGTGACCAGATACTTGCGCACAATAAGGGTAAGCAGGGCTGCATTGATGAACACCGCTGCCGCAGCGCGCCAGCCAAAGTGCGTCAGCATGTAGTAGGAGTCCCAGCCGAAGGTTTGGGCGACCATGAGCACGGGGGGGGCAGCATAGGCTGTAAGCACGCCACCAATCGAAATATTGACGAACAGCACGCCCAGCGTCAGGTACTTGAAGCCGGCCTGTTCAGAACGCCGGAAGTAGGCGTCGCGCAACAACAGGGCGGCCAGCGTCATGGCGGCGGGTTCGGTAATAAACGAACCGGCCAGCGGCACCAGCGACATGGTGATAAAGAACATTGACACTTCGGTGCGTATGGGCACTGCACGCGCCAGGCCGCGCACCAGCATCCCGACCAGGTCAAGAATAGGTTTGCTGGCAGCGACCACCATAATGGCAAACACAAAAGCGGGCTCGGTGAAGTTGCGCGAGTCGATATAGCTGATGGCCTCGGGCGCTCCGGCCGAAATCACCATAAAGACGATCAGGACGAACGCCCAGACACCGAAAACGGCCTCGACTTCGGCCAGCATGTGCCACAACCCGGCGTGCGGGCCATGTTTGTTGGCCAACCGCGCGAAAACCGGGACAGAGAACGTGTGGATAATGGCAACGGCAAAAAGAAACGTTGCCAGCGCTTCAAGGAAAGATGGCATGGGTTTGACCTTTAGTTGATTAGGGTGCCGCCCAACGAGGCGACAATCAGTAATACACCCACCGTCATGTTCGACCGGAACAGCATGAAGTTGCGGTCGGGACGGCTAAGACTGAACACCCACATTTGCCAGGCAAGGTGAGCGGTAATGACAGCCAGGACCAAAAAATAGGCCCAAGACAAATGAAGGGCAATACCGGTATACAGCCAAAGCAGCACTGTTGCCACGTAAAACCCGCTGATCCATAGTTTACCGTGCTCGCCAAAGCGCATGGCGGTTGACTTGACCCCTAGTTTAAGGTCGTCGCGTACATCGACGTAGGCGTAGATGGAGTCGTAACCGACCTGCCACAGTACGGCGCCCACCCACATGGCAATGGCGGCCAGCGGCACGATGTTTTGGGTGTCGGACCAGGCCATGAGCATGCCCCAGTTAAACCCGATACCCAGCACAATTTGCGGCCAGTACGTAAAGCGCTTGCACAGCGGATACACGATAACAATAGGGACCAGCAGCACGGCCAGCCAGCGGCTGTATTCGTTAACGGCGAACAGCAAGAGGCCGCACACCACAAACTGCCCGAACAAGAACCACAGGGCATTCTTTAATGAAAGTTGCCCGCTGGTCAGTGGCCGAAAGCGCGTGCGCTCGACTTTGCTGTCGATATCGCGGTCGAAGATGTCGTTGATGGTGCAGCCCACACCGCGCATGAGCAGGGCGCCCAGCGAAAATATAAAAAGACGAAACAGAGTGGGCCAGCCTTCGGCGGCCTGAACCAGTGCCGCCAGGCAGGGCAGAAGCGTTAACCAGGTGCCCACAGGCCGATCGAGCCGGCACAGCCGGGCATAAGGGCCCCAGGCGGCCGGCAGGTAGCGCGCCACCCAGTCGTCGTGGCGCATATCGGACAGGTCGGGCTTTTGCTGCCGGGCCCCGCTCACGCTGCTTTGCTGATGGCCGTTTCGGCGATCAGGCGGCCGAGAATTTCGATGCCCTCGCGGATGCGCTCTTCGGAGACGGTGACGAAACTGAGGCGCATGGTGTTGCGTTTGGGCTCGGCGCCGGCATAGAACGGTTCACCCGGCACAAAGGCTACGTTTTGCTTGATGGCGCGTTCGAGCAGCTCGTAGGCATTGATGTGCTCGGGTAGCGTGACCCAAATAAACATGCCGCCTTCGGGGCGCGTCCAGTGGGCGTCTGCCGGAAAGAACTGCTGCATGGCTTCGAGCATGTAGCCGCACTGTTCTTTGTAAATATCGCGCACGGCCGGCAAATGGAAATTAAGGAAGCCGTCTTGAATGGCTTCGTAGACCGCCATTTGTGTGAGCGTGGCCGTGTGAAGGTCGGTGGCTTGCTTGATTTGAACCAGCTTCGAAATGATGGCTTCGGGGGCAACGATGTAGCCCAGACGCAGGCCAGGGGCCAGAACTTTTGAAAAGCTGCCCAGCCGGATGACGGTGGCGCCGACTTCGCGGCCCAGCCCCAACAGGCCCGGCAGTGCTTCGCCCGCATAGCGAAGATCGCCGTAGGGGTCGTCTTCGATGATGGGGACATTGGCCTGGGCGCAGCGCTTGACCAACGCTTTGCGGCGTTCGAGGTTAAGCGTGAGGCCCGTAGGGTTCTGGAAATTAGGCAAGGCGTAGATAAAACGCGCGCCGGCAACGCGCTCGTCGGTCAGGCCTTCGGGGACCAGGCCGTGTTCGTCGGTGGGGACGGCGACGTAGTCGGGCTCGAATAACGAAAAGGACTGCAAGGCACCCAGGTAGCTGGGGGCTTCGACCAATACCTTGCTGCCCGGGTCGATGAACAGTTTGCCCAGCAGGTCGAGCGCCTGTTGCGAGCCCGAAACAATAAGTACCTGGTTGATATTGACGTCGGTGGCGCCGACGCGTTTCAGGTCTTGCGTGACCCATTCGCGCAGGGGTGCGTAGCCTTCGGTGGGGCCGTACTGCAGCGCGGTGCGGCCATTGCGGCTAAGCACGCGTTCGAAGGCCGCGCTAATGGTGTCGACGGGAAACCCCTTGGCTGCCGGTAACCCGCCGGCGAACGAAATGATTTCGGGGCGCTCGGTCACTTTCAAGATTTCGCGAATCGTTGAACTGGTGATTTTTTGCGCACGCTGCGAAAACGTATAGGGTTGCGTGTTGGGGCTATGGGCGTTCGAGCTCGTCATCCCGCATGATTCCTAAAAAAGAGGGCACTTAGCCCTTAAGAATACTTCAACTTTGGCCGAAATGCTTGTAACCTGCCCCAGTGCCCCCATCTATGGCGTGACAGCTTTGTCGGCCAAGCCGGCCAGTCTGGGTAAATACCCGTAAAAAAAGCTAAAATCGCGTGTTTTGGGCCGCTTTGTTGTAAGGCAGCCATGCGCTGGCGAAGCCGCTTTTTTGCGGGCGTTCAAGTATTTCTTCTGGGGTAAGTATTGTGCCTATTTACGCTTACAAATGCAGTGCCTGCGGCCATGCCGAAGACGTTCTGCAAAAAATTTCCGACCCGCTATTAACGCAGTGCCCCCAATGCGGGCAATCTACCTATGCCAAGCAGGTGACTGCGGCAGGTTTCCAGCTTAAAGGTTCGGGTTGGTACGTTACCGATTTTCGCGGCGGGGCCAGTGCGTCGGGCGCTTCGGGTGCTACAGCATCTGGCAGCGCCGACACCGGGTCTTCCACCACGGCGGCAAGTGCTCCCGCCGCCACACCTGCGGCGGCGCCTGCGCCGTCGGCAACCTAGGGCCGCATGCGTACATTCAAACGCTACTTCATCACCGGGCTGCTGGTCTGGATCCCGCTGGTCATCACGCTGTGGGTGTTGTCCTTGGTGTTCACCACCCTCGAAGGCGTGGTGCCCGGTTTTCTTACCTCGCAATCGTTGTTCGGTATCCAGATCCCCGGTTTTCAGCTGTTGCTGGTCTTGCTGGTGGTGTTTTTTACCGGTCTGGCCGTGGCCAATTTCATTGGCCGCGCGTTGGTCGACCGTTGGGAGCGCCTGCTGGGCAAAATTCCGCTGGTGCGTTCCATTTATAATTCGGTCAAGCAGGTTTCCGACACGGTATTGTCGCCCAGTGGTCAGGCGTTTCGCGAAGCCGTACTGGTGCAGTACCCGCGTCAGGGAGCCTGGACAATCGCCTTCTTGACCGGTGTTCCGGGTGGCGAGGTGGCCGACCGTCTGGGGGGCGATTACGTCAGCGTGTATGTGCCCACCACACCCAACCCCACATCGGGCTTCTTTTTAATGATGCCGCGGGCCGATGTTCAGGTACTCGACATGAGCGTTGACGCGGCACTCAAGTACATTGTTTCTATGGGGGTAGTGGCGCCCGGCGCCCTGAAACCCGAACTGGAAAGCGCAGTCATTAACGCCGTGCAGGCTGCTGCGGCGGTGGGTGCGGCAGCCGCCGCCCCCGAACAGAACAACCCTGGCAAGCCGGGCTCTGATACTTAACAGACGCGGTTCGCCAACGTCAAAATCTTGAATATATAAACGGAGTATTCTTTCATGCGTACGTGCTATACCGGCGAGGTGGGTCGTGCCCAACTGGGCCAAACCGTCACATTGTTTGGCTGGGTGCATCGTCGCCGCGACCACGGCGGCGTCATTTTTATCGACCTTCGCGACCGCGCCGGCCTGGCTCAGGTGGTGGTAGACCCCGATAACGTTGCCGCCTTCGAAACTGCCGAGCGTATCCGTAATGAATTTTGCGTACGTATTACCGGGCTGGTGCGCGAGCGCCCCGAAGGTACCACCAATGCCGAATTGGCCTCGGGCGAGGTCGAGGTCTTGTGCCGTGAAATCGAGATCCTGAATGCGTCGGTCACGCCGCCGTTTCAGCTCGACGACGACAACCTGTCTGAAACCACCCGCCTTACTCACCGCGTGCTCGATCTTCGTCGCCCGCAAATGCAGCGCAACCTTATGCTGCGTTATCGCGTCTCCATCGAGGTACGTAAATACCTCGACGACCTGGGTTTCATCGACATCGAAACCCCCATGCTGACCAAAAGCACCCCCGAAGGCGCACGCGACTACCTCGTGCCATCGCGCGTCAATGCGGGCGAATTCTTCGCCTTGCCTCAGTCGCCCCAGCTCTTCAAGCAGATGCTGATGGTCGCTGGTTTCGACCGCTACTATCAAATCACCAAGTGCTTCCGCGACGAAGACCTGCGTGCCGATCGCCAGCCCGAATTCACGCAAATCGATTGCGAAACCTCCTTCCTTAACGAAGAGCAGATTCGTGAAATTTTTGAAGGCATGCTGCGTCATGTGTTCAAGTCGGTCCAGAACGTCGACCTGCCGTCGCAGTTCCCCACCATGACATGGGCCGAAGCCATGCGCCGTTATGGCTCCGACAAGCCCGATCTGCGCGTCAAGCTCGAGTTCGTCGATGTCTCCGACCTGATGTCTGATGTCGACTTCAAGGTGTTTTCGGCCCCTGCCAACGACCCGGCCAGCCGCGTCGTCGCATTGCGTGTACCCGGCGGCGCCAGCATGCCCCGAAGCGAAATCGATGCCTACACCAAGTTCGTTGGCATCTATGGCGCCAAAGGGTTGGCGTATATCAAGGTCAACGATGCGGCCAGCATCCCCGACGGCCTGCAGTCGCCCATCGTCAAGAATATCCACAACCAGGCGCTCACCCAGCTTATCGAGCGTACCGGTGCACAAAGCGGCGACCTGATTTTCTTCGGCGCCGACAAGACCAAAGTCGTCAACGACGCCATGGGCGCGCTGCGTGTCAAAATCGGCCACAGCGATTTCGGCAAGCAGAATGGCCTGTTCGAAGCCGGCTGGCAGCCATTGTGGGTTGTCGACTTCCCCATGTTCGAGTACGACCCGCAAGAAGGCCGTTACTTTGCCGCGCATCACCCGTTCACCAGCCCCAAAGACGGTCACGAAGAGCTGCTTGAAACCGATCCGGCAAGTGCATTGGCCAAGGCGTACGACATTGTCCTGAACGGCTGGGAAATCGGCGGTGGTTCGGTTCGTATCCATCGTGCCGACGTTCAAAGCAAAGTGTTCCGCGCCCTGAACATCGGGGCCGAAGAGGCCGCCGAAAAATTCGGTTTCCTGCTCGACGCCCTGCAATACGGTGCACCACCCCATGGCGGTGTGGCGTTTGGCCTCGACCGTCTTGTCACCATGATGACGGGCGCCGAGTCCATCCGCGATGTCATCGCCTTCCCCAAAACACAGCGGGCCCAGTGTCTGCTCACGCATGCGCCGTCGCCGGTCGACGAAAAGCAATTGCGCGAACTGCACATCCGTCTGCGCAAGGCCGAGGCACCGTCGTCTTAAACGACGTCGGGCCCTAACGACTATGTCGGTACTTCGGGTCGTCAGCTACAACATCCATAAGGGCCGCTCCGCCACGGGCGCGCGCGAGTCCCTTTCCCAGTTGCGTCTGGGGTTGTATGGGCTGCGGCCCGATTTGCTTTTTTTGCAAGAGGTGCAAGGGCGCAATCACCGGCAAAGCGTGCTCGACGCCCAGCACGAATCGCTGGGGGCCGCCCTGGGCATGGACGTCTGTTATGGGCGCAATGCCGTGCGCACCCACACCGACCATGGCAACGCGCTGTTGTCGCGCTTCGAAGTCCTGAGCTACGAGAACGAAGACGTATCCGATCATCGCCTGGAACAACGTGGGTTGTTGCATGCTGTGGTGTCCATCAACAACACCGATGTGCATTGCATTGTGGTGCACTTGGGGCTGTTTGCCGGCGGTCGATCCCGTCAGGTGCTGGCGCTGGTCGAGCGCATCCGGCGGCTGGTGCCCGCTGATGCCCCTTTGCTTATTGCCGGCGATTTCAACGACTGGAACAACCGCCTGGCACCGTTGTTCGTCAAGCAGTTAAGTTTGTACGAGGTGTTCTCGGTCGCGCCGCATGCGCCGCACCCGGGGCCGTTAACAATACCTGCGCCGCTCAAGGCGTTGGGCCAGTCGTTGCGTGTGCTGGGTGGCAATGGGGGTTTTGGCGGGCGCCCGCGCGAACTGGGTGTCGACGGTATGGCGCGTACCACGCCGCCGCCGCGCACGTTTCCCGCTGTCTTTCCCTGGTTCCGGCTCGATCGTATTTATCAGCGGGGCTTCGCCGTACGCACCGCGCGTGTGTTGCACGGCAAGCCCTGGTCGCAGTGGTCAGACCACGCGCCTATATTTACCGAGCTCGAGTTGCCTTGAACAAGCCTGGGCCAGACCGCTACCCGGATTTTGTCCGTTGGCGCGACGGCAACGAGGTTGCGCTGTTACAGAACGGCGCCGAATATTTTCCGACGCTGTTCCAGGCCATAGACCAGGCGCGCTTCAGCATTCAACTTGAAACCTATATTTTCAATCTTGACGACACTGGCCTGAAGCTGCTGGCGCATTTGCGTGCGGCCTGCGAGCGCGGTGTACGGGTGCGTGTTGTTGTCGATGGTTTTGGCAGCGCGCCCAATGCCGAAGCGATCGGGCGCGAGGTGATGCAAATGGGTGGGCGCTACCGCGTGTACCGACCCGAGCCGCAGGGCATTGAGTTTTACCGCTTCAGCTTGCGTCGTTTGCGGCGCTTGCATCGCAAACTGGTGGTCATCGACCAAAGTGTGGCCTTTGTGGGTGGTATTAATGTGCTGGACGACCTGGTTGATGTGCCGGATGACGGGCAAGGGCCCAAACCGCGCTTCGATTTTGCCGTTAAAGTGCGCGGCCCGATTGTGCAAGATTTGTTCAAGGCGCAAAGCGACTTATGGATGCGTATGGCCTGGCGGCATCGCAGCGATTGGGCCGCCTTTTATAAACGGGTCAGGGGCTGGCGCCGGCGGCGCGATATCGCACTGATGCAGCGGTCCGGCCCGGTGACCGGGGGCGTACGTGCGGCGGCGTTGTTCCGTGATAATGTCCGGTTTCGTAAAACCATCGAGTCTGCCTACATCGGCGCCATTTATCGAGCGCAGCGCGATATCCTGATTGCCAATTCATACTTTTTGCCTGGGCGCGCACTAAAAAAAGCCTTGCAAGATGCCGCAGCGCGTGGGGTCGCCGTGCGTTTGCTGCTGCAGGGGCGGTCTGAATATACTTTGCAGTTTAGGGCGTGCCGCAGCATGTATGGCAAGTTGCTCAAGCATGGCATTCGTATTTACGAATACATGCCCAGTTATTTGCATGCCAAGGTGGCCGTCATCGACGATCGCGCCATGGTGGGCTCGGCCAATATGGACCCGTTCAGTTTATTGTTGGCGCGTGAAGCCAACGTGTATGTAGACGACGCCGGTTTTGCCGCGCAATTGCGCGAACGGCTCGAAGCCCAATTGCAGGGCAGCAGCCAGAACGTTACCCCGCTGGTCTACGAAAAGCGATCGTGGCTGACGATGTTTCTTGATGCCTGCGCGCATCGCTTGTTGCGTCTGGGCGTTGCCGTTACTGGCAAGTCCTCTGAATACTGATTTTTTAATTAAGGTTCTCCATGTCTGATCTTTCTGCGTTTCCCATTACCCAAAAATGGCCGGCCATACACCCCGATCGTATTCAGCTTTATTCTTTGCCCACGCCCAACGGCGTCAAGGTGTCGATCATGCTCGAAGAGACGGGCCTGCCCTACGAAGCGCATCTGGTCAGTTTCCAGACCAACGACCAGTTAACGCCGGAGTTCGTGTCCCTGAATCCGAACAACAAGATCCCTGCCATCATCGACCCGAACGGCCCGGGCGGCAAGCCGCTGCCGCTATTCGAGTCGGGGGCTATTTTGGTGTATTTGGCCGAAAAAACCGGTAAGTTTTTACCTGCCGACCCGGTGCAGCGTTACACGACTTTGCAATGGCTGATGTTCCAGATGGGTGGCGTGGGGCCAATGTTTGGGCAGTTGGGCTTTTTCCACAAATTTGCCGGCAAAGACATCGAAGACAAGCGTCCGCGCGACCGCTATGTGGCCGAAACCCGGCGTTTGCTGGGGGTGCTGGACAAGCACCTGACGGGCCGCCAGTGGGTCATGGGCGACGACTACACCATTGCCGACATGGCCACGTTGCCCTGGGTGCGCAGCCTGATGCAGGTCTACGAGGCCGCTGATTTGATCGGCATCAACGACTTTTCTCAGGTCTTGCGCGTGCTCGACGCGTTCCTGGCGCGGCCGGCGGTTCAGGCCGGACTGAATCAGCCGCCGCGCAACTGACGGGGCGGGCGGGTCGCCGCGTCGGGTTAAGGGTTGGCCAGGCTGGTTGCCAGCCGTTCAACCAGGCGTTGGCGTCGTATCGACGTTTCGTAGTGTTCGTCGAGCGTTGACCACTGCGGGTTGCTGCGGGCTTCGATAATGGTTTCGGGCAGGCGCGGGTCGCTAAAGCCATTGACGCGTTCGATATCAATGGTGATGGGGTCTCTTGCGGCATGACCGCGTTGTTCCAGTGCTGCAATCAGGGCCATTTGGCGGGCCGCCAACAGCCGAACAACATTGTCATCAACCGAGACCTCTTGGTAGCCGCGCAGCTTGCCCAGCAGGCGTTTGCCAAAACGGTCGACCCCTTGCCAGGCGCCGCCCACTGCAGCGCCGATCATGGTGCCAGTGCCCAGGCTTAGTCCTGCGCTTAGCAAGTCGACGGTTAAACCCGCAGCGGCGCCCGCCGCCGCACCTTTACTGACTTCGATGCCGGCTTCTTTAAGGGTTTGGGGGCTGAACAAATCCATCCCCCAGCGCTCGCCCTCTAGAGGCAGCGCATGTTGCAGGAAGTCTTCGCGACGAAAGTTGTAGTGCTTGAGCAGGGCTTGCAGACAGGTTTGTTCGTGACGCCGGACCAGATCGCGCAATACCTGGGTGGTTTCTTCGATGGCGGCGCTGTCGGCTTTGGTGCTGATGCGCAGGGCGGCGACATCGACCAGCAGTTCGGCCAACAAGCGGTATGCGCCCTGGCGGCGTGTGTGCCGTTGTGCCTGGATATTGGCTTTCAAGGCAGCCAGCAGCGGCGCGTGGCGGTCGAGCAAAACGCCCAGCTTCTCGTAAAGCTGGTCTTCGCCGTCGAGTGACGGCGCCACTGTGTCGAACTCGACCATGGCATGCAGGTTCAGGCGGCCAAGGCCTTCGCGCCACTCGTCGACACGCTGGTATTTGTGTTGCGTAAAGTTCAGCACCGGCAAAATAGGGCGCCCGCATGAGGCCAGTATGGCCAGCTCTTCTTTATGCTTGCTTAGCATCGGGTCCCGGGTGTCGATGACGTACAACGCGGCGTCGCATTCAAGCAATTTTTTCAGGACACGTGCTTCTTGTTCGAAGCGGCGTCGGCTTTCAACTGAATCAAGAAAACGGTCGACACGGTCAAAGGCGTCCAGGCGTTCTTCTCGGGGGCAAAGGCGCTCGATGTAGTCCGACAAACCGATGGCGTCTTCAATGCCTGGCGTGTCAAAGAACTCGATGACGGGTGTTTCGTCGATGAGGAGTTGAATGCCTTCGACATGGCGGGTGGTGCCGGGACGGTCGCTGACTTCGCCAAAGTCGGGGTTGCGCGTTAGAGAACGCAGCAATGACGTTTTGCCGGTGTTGGTGTGGCCAACTACGGCAATGCGCAGCAGGACGTCGGGCGTCGGGGCCGGATCGGTGGGCGGCTGTGCGATATCAGTGGTTGCCATGCGGGGTGCTCAGGGTAATACCGGTTTGCGCCTTAAGGTTCGCCGGCCCGGTGTAAACACGGGCGCCGTCAAAGCCGGCGCGCTCAAGGTTTGCTTGCCATAGTGTAGTGCGATTGTTTTCAGGCATTGTGTCAGGCAGCAAAATCAGTACATGAAACTGTTTGCAGGTTTGGGCCAGCGCCTGAAAATACAGCAAGGTGCCGCGGTCGGGTGTCAGGCGGCCGTCGCACGCCGCAATCAGGTGATCATATTGCTTCGATTCCAGCACACTCAGCAGCGTATGACGTTGCTCGCGTGTATCGACCCGGCCCAGGTCGGTACCCAGGGTTTCCAGGCCCGACGGGGGCCAGGTAATGTCATTGGGCAGCTCAAGGGCCACCAATGCGTTATGGCCTCCCGGCGTCATGGGACGGCTCGGGCCAGCTTCGCGGGGGTGCGAGAAAAGGTCGGGGGCAGGCGCATCGATGCCGGTATTCAGGCTGCCGGGCATCAGGCGCGGCTTCAGTTCTATAAACCCGGGCAGCGTGGTGTCGAGGGTAAGGTGTTGCATGCGCCGTTGCCATGTTATTACGCAAGCCAGCAAGGCCAAAAACCGTGGCACGAAGCCGTAAGCAACAATAACGCCCAGCAACCACTGCGACCATATCGGCCCGGCGCCGATGTTGGCGGGCAGTGCGCCGGCCATGCTTTGCGATACGACGGTGTCGGCGGGTACCGGAAACCCGATCAGCGACGGCAGCCCGCCAAGCAGGCGGGTGATGGTCGCGAAGGTATCGGGGGCGAGCAGGGTCGTTTCCCACTGAAATACGTACTGGCGCGCCGACAGCAGGGCCAGCAATGTCAGCAGGGCAGCGACAAAAGCGACGCTCCAGACGGCGTGGGTCAGCATGCCCAGCATCGGCTTAAGGCCCTGGCTGCGCTGCAATGTGGCAACCAGCGCCTGCCCGGCCGCAGTGCTTTGGGGCGTGCGCGCCATGCGCGCGGTCATCCATAGCCAGACCGTGCCTAAACCGCTGGCGTGCGAACTGGACGCGGTAGTGCCAATTAACCAAAAGATAAAGGTCAGCGTATGCAGGCCCAACAGCAAGGCAATTGCCAGCATCAGGTTGACAGGACGGGTCCCATCACCCAAGGCGCCGGCCGCCAGCCCCGCGCCGGTCAATATTGCGGCAATCGCCATCACTGCAAATGCCAGCTTGCCCAGCGCTCGCCAGTGCACGAATGTTGTTTGTATGTTCTCGCGCTCGGCCAGGCCTTGGGCGCGTGCCACCAGGCGCTGGGCAAAACTGCCGCCGCGCCCAAGTGCGCGCGCTACCTGTGTCGTGTCTTCCAGGGCACCATCGCGCAGTTCTTTGATGCGAAGCGTCTCGGCCAGCCATACCGCGTTGAACGACAGCGCATCACGCATGATGCGCTCCGGACAAGTCTAAGTGAAAACCCCGAGTCGGGCTTGAAATAAAAACCATAAAAAGGCGTAGAGCAAGCAATGGCAAGGGAGAATATTAGGCTGGCCATCATGCCAGCGTCCAGTCAACAGGCGTTCGAGGTATTTTGTTGGGGTATCAACTAGTTGACTTACCAACTAGTTTGAACTTAGACTCGTTCCACGTGAGACAGAAAAGGGCCCGCAGAGGCCGACATCTGCTCACCCTAATAATCAAGGAGACAAAATGAAAGCACTACGTTTAGGTGCCATCGCACTGATGGCCGTGTCGTTGTCGGGTTTTGCGCAAGCCGAAACCGTGAAGGTCGGCATTATTGCCCCGTTTTCCGGCCCGTTTGCACACTACGGTAAATTGTTCAAAGATGGCGCCGAGTCGTATCTGGCGCAGCAAGGTGGCAAGTTTGGTGGTCACGATATCCAGATTATTTATCGCGACAGTGGCGGTCCCAACCCGGGCGGCACCAAAACCGTAGCCCAAGAGCTGATCGTCAATGAGCGTGTCGATTACCTGGGCGGTCTGGTGTTCACCCCTAACGCCATGGCGGTTGCGCCACTCATCCAGCAGTCCAAAACCCCCACGGTTATTTTCAACGCCGCAACATCTTCCATCAATACCAAGTCCGACTACTTCGTGCGTACGTCTTACACCCTGTGGCAGGTGACGGTACCCATCGCCCAATGGGCCAAAAAGCAGGGCATTAACAAGGTCGTGACTGCCGTTATGGACTACGCGCCAGGGGTTGACGCTGAAGCGGCCTTCAAAGACGAGTTCGCCAAGCAGGGCGGCGAGGTGGTCGAGAGCATTCGTATGCCGCTCAATACCAACGACTTCAGCCCGTTTGCCCAGCGCATCAAGGCCAGCGGCGCCCAGGCTGTTTATGTCTTTTTGCCCGGTGGCCCGCCTAATCTGGGTTTTGTAAATGCATACAACCAGAATGGTTTGCGTGAGGCCGGCATTCAGTTCCTGGGTACGGCCGAAATGGATGAGTTCGACCTGCAGAAGTTCGGCGACGCCTCGTTGGGCCTGCTGACTTCGTTTCACTACTCGGCCGATCACGATTCTGACGCCAACCGTCAATTTAAAGACGCCATGAAGAAACAGGCGGCCGATGCATTGGCCAACTATGCTTCGGTGGGGGCATACGACGGTATGCGCGTGATTCAAAAAATGGTTGAAGCTACCGACGGTAAAAAAGACGGTGACAAAGCCATGGCGGCCATTAAAGGCTTTGAATGGGAAAGCCCACGCGGCCCGGCAAAAATCGATCCGGATACCCGTCACATTACCCAGAACGTGTATTTGCGCAAAGTCGAGCGTAAAGACGGCATTCTGGTTAATGCCGAAATCGAAAACTTCGGTCCGCAACGCGACCACGGCTTGAAGTAATCGAAGGGGGCGGGTGTGCTGCTACTCAGCAATATTCTGATCGACGGAATCGTCTACGGGATGGTGTTGTTCGTCATCTCGGTGGGCCTTTCCGTCACCATGGGGTTGATGCGTTTCATCAACCTGGCCCATGGCGCATTTGCCATGATGGGGGGGTATGTCACGGCCATTCTGGTGCGTGAACAAGGTTACCCCTTCGTGACCGGCTTGTTGGTTGCCATTGTGGCCACCATGGTCGTAGCGGCACTGCTCGAAACTTTTGTGTTCCGTTTTCTGTACAAGAAAACGGAACTTCAGCAGGTGTTGTTCACCATCGGCTTTACGTTTGCCTGCATTGCTACGGCCAACTTCTTTGCCGGCGCCTATATTCAGCAAATACCTTTGCCCGAATTGCTGCAGGGGTCGATAAGCCTGGGTGAACGCACCTTGCCTAAACAGCGCGTGCTGGTCGTGGTGGCCGGGTTTGTCGTGGTGCTGCTTATCTGGCTGCTCATTTCCAAAACCCGATTTGGCATCTGGTTACGCGCGTCGGTCGACAATGCCGCCATGTCGTCATCGCTGGGGATCAATATCCGGGTGGTGCAGTGCGCCACCTTTGCGGCCGGGGCAGGTCTGGCGGCCTTGGGGGGAGTGCTTGGCGCCGAACTCATGCCCCTCGAGCCCTACTACCCCTTGAAGTATCTGGTCTTGATGCTGGTGGTGGTTGCCGTAGGCGGCTTGGGCAGTATTTCGGGCACGTTGGCGGCGGCCTTGTTGTTGGGCGTTATCGATACCACCAGCAAGTACCTGGCGTCCGACTTTGGCACATTCTTTTTCTACGCAGCCATGATTGTTTTGCTGGCGTTGCGACCTGAAGGCATTTTACGGAGACATTGATGACGTTATCCCCTGTTTCCGCGGGTATGGCCATGCGTCAATCCCCTTGGGGCTGGCTGGGCTATGTGGCTGCGCTGGCGGTTATTTTCTTGTTGTACTGGTATCTGCCCGGGCAGCTGCTTATTCTTACCCGCATTGCCATGATTGCCATATTGGTCATGTCGCTTGATCTGGTAACGGGTTATGGTGGTTTGCCCACATTGGGCCAGGCAGCCATGTTTGGTATGGGCGCGTATGCGGCCGGCCTGTTCGCCAAGTTTGTGATGCCCGACCCTTTGCTGGGGCTGTTGGTTGCTGCCGGCTCGGGCGCCCTGCTGGCTTTTATCGCCGGTTTGTTTCTGGTGCGCTACCAAGGGCTGGCGTTCTTGATGCTGACGATCGCGGTAGCGCTCATCATGCAGAATCTGGCCAGCAAGCTGCAGTTTATTACCGGGGGTGACGACGGCTTGTCCGGTTTCGAGGTGTCGCCTATTTTCGGCCAGTTCCAGTTCGATATTTTTGGCGTCACCGGCTACTGGTACAGCATGATCGTCATGTTGGTGTCGTTCGCTGTATTGCGGCGCATTATGCGTTCGCCGTTTGGCTTGTGTTGTGTTGGTATCCGCGAAAACCGCGACCGTATGGCCGCCAACGGCACGCGTATTTACCCTCATCTGGTCAAGCTGTACACGTTGTCGGGCGTATTCGCCGGTATTGCCGGGGGCCTGTTCGCCCAGGTCAACCAGGTCGTTGGCCTTGATAGCCTGGGCTTCGAGTTGTCAGCCGAGGCGCTGGTCATGCTGGTGCTTGGCGGGCTGGGTACGTTAAGCGGGGCCATTATCGGCACCACCTTGTACACCATGATCCATCACTTTGCCGCGACAGCGAACCCGTTCCATTGGTTGTTTGTCATTGGCGGGCTGCTGATGCTTGTCGTGTTTTTGCCTAAAGGCTTTTTGCAGCAGCTCATGCGCCGGTTAGGGTTGAATGTACTGGCACTCTTCGGGAGGCGCGCATGACGTTGCTGAAGGTTGAGCATCTTAAAAAATCGTTTGGGGGCCTGAAGGTCACTGACGATGTGTCGTTCAGTTTGTCGGCGGGCGAACGCCTGGCCATCATTGGCCCCAATGGCGCTGGCAAAACCACGTTGGTCAATCAGGTGGGCGGGGTGCTGCATGCCGACCAAGGGCGTGTGTTGCTGAACGACACCGACGTGACGTCGTGGCCCAGCTACAAGCGTGTGGCCCACGGACTGGTGCGTACTTTCCAGATTTCGAAGCTGGCGCCTGACATGCCGGTGATTGACCAGGTGGCGCTGGCTATCCATCAGCGAGATGGTTCGATTGGTCAGATGTGGCGAAGCAAAAACTCATACCCCCACATTATTGACGAGGCCGCAAACATTCTGGCCGAGCTGCAGTTAACGCGCGTAGCCCACAACACGCCGTCTGAAATGGCGTATGGCGATCAACGTCTGGTTGAAGTGGCACTTGCGCTGGCGCTGCGGCCTAAGGTGTTGTTGCTCGACGAACCTATGGCCGGCGTGCCCAAGTCAGAGGCGCAATTGGTGCTCGATGCCCTTGAGCGTTTGCCCGCCGATTTGGGGGTGGTGATTATCGAGCACGATATGGACCTGGTATTCCGTTTTGCGAGCCGCATTCTGGTGCTGGCCAATGGCGCGGTCTTGGCCGATGGCACTCCCGATGAAATTCGCCGCAACGACGTGGTTCGTGCGGTGTACCTGGGTAAAGAGGGACAGATATGAGTCAGCTATTGGCTTTAGAGGGCCTTGAAGCCGGATACGGCCCACTTACGGTGTTGCATGGCGTGTCGTTTGGTATTGCCGAAGGCGAGCGGGTGTGTCTGATCGGCCGAAACGGCGTGGGCAAGTCGACCACACTGAAAACCATTATGGGGCTGACCGACTACCGCCGCGGCAGCGTGGCCTGGAAGGGTACCGACGTGGCGCGGCGCAGCACGGTCGACCGCGCCCGGATGGGTATAGGCTACGTGCCGCAAACGCGCGACGTCTTTCCGTCACTCACCGTCGAAGAAAACCTGATCGCGGGACTGCGTAACCGGCCCGCCTCTGAAATTCAGCATGCCTACCAGCTGTTTCCACGCCTGCAAGAGCGTCGCAACAACCCGGGGACGGCGCTTTCTGGCGGCGAGCAGCAAATGCTTTCAGTGGCCCGTACCTTGTTGGGCAACCCGCAGTTGTTGCTGCTCGACGAGCCGCTTGAGGGCCTTGCGCCCATTATTTGCGAGGAACTGATGCACGCGTTCGACCAGTTAAGCCAGCAGCATGGCGTAGCCATTTTGCTGGTCGAGCAAAAAGTACAAGAGGCCCTGAAGTTTGCCCAGCGAGCCCTCATTCTTGACCACGGTGCAGTCGTGCACGAAGGCCCCACCGCAGAACTGATTGAAGACCCTTCGGTACTTGACCGCCATATTTCGGTGGCTGCAGTGCCGGGGCAAACCCATTAAGCAGAATACGAAGCAGGAGACAACCATGAAAATTCATGCCAGTAAAACCCAGACGCCGCCGGCGCATGTCACTCGTCTCGATATCGACCCGTTCGGCGACGATTTTTTAACCATGCCGTATCCGCATCACGAAATTATGCGTGAAGCGGGCGAGGTTGTTTGGCTGGATACCTACGGCTTGTGGGCGTTTACCCGCTATCAACCCGTCAAGGCTGGCCTAAGCGATTGGCAAAACTTTATTTCCTCTGCTGGCGTTGGTCTGGCCAACTTCCGTACCGAAAAGCCGTTTCGTCCCCCCAGCCTTATTCTCGAAGCCGATCCACCCGATCACACCAAGGCTCGCGCGATTCTTGCGCGTATTTTGTCGCCTAAGGTTGTGCAGCAGGTGCGGGCCGAATTCCAGGCTCAGGCCGAGGCGCTGATTGATCGTCTGGTCGAAAAGGGCGAGATCGACGCCATTAATGATCTGGCCAAGGTGTATCCGCTGCGCGTGTTTCCTGACGCCGTTGGCTTGCCCGATGAAGAGCGTGACACGCTGCTGCTTTATGGCGATATGGTGTTCAATGCCTTCGGGCCGCGCAACCATGTGTTTCAGAAAGCGGTCGAGCGCTACGAGCCGGTGCGTGAGTGGATTATGGATAAGTGTCGCCGCGAGGCGCTGCGCCCGGATGGCTTTGGCGACCAAATTTATCAGGCGGCAGATGCGGGCGAAATTACCCATGAAGAGGCCACGATGCTGGTGCGCTCGTTCTTGTCAGCCGGGGTCGACACAACGGTTAACGGGATCGGCAACGCGATCTATTGCTTCGGGCAGTTTCCCGACCAGTACGCCAAGCTCGCAGCAGACCCTGCGCTGGCGCGCATTGCCTTTGAAGAAACATTGCGTTTCGAGTCCTCGGTACAAACTTTCTTCCGTACGGTGAATCGCGATGTTGAGTTTGCCGGTGCCCAAATGCAAGAGAACGATAAAGTGCTCTTTTTCCTGGCGGCGGCCAACCGCGACCCACGTCAGTGGAAAGATCCTGAGGTATTCGACATTGAGCGCAAGCCGGTGGGGCACATGGCCTTTGGCACGGGCATTCACGGTTGTGTCGGTCAGGCCATCGCCCGGCTGGAAGGCGAGCTTATACTCACGGCCCTGGCCCGTAAGGTCAAGCGCATTGAAATCATCGGTGAGCCGGTTCGCCGCCTGAACAATACGCTGCGCGCGCTCGAGTCTTTGCCGGTGCGCCTGGTTCCGCATTAACAGAAAAGAGGTTTGATTAAAGTGGCTGTTGTTAAATATATAAGTGCCGACGGTGCAGTGACCGAGATTGATGTTTCGCCGGGTGTCAACCTGATGCAGGCGGCTGTCAACGGTGGCGTCTCCGGGATTGTGGGTGAGTGTGGCGGGTCGGCCATGTGCGCGACCTGTCATGTGTATGTCGATGAAAACGACATGGGCAAGTTCGACGCGGCCAATGCGCCCGAGCAAGAAATGCTCGAGTGCACGACCAGTCCGCTCAAGCCCACCAGCCGACTCAGTTGCCAACTGGTAATTAAAGACGACTGCGATACGATCACGGTACACTTGCCCGAAACACAGCAATAACGCGGGTTTACGGCATATGGCCAAGGCAAAAGGTTCGGTTTCGACGGCAGCGCCAACGGGTGGGCGCGGTATGCGCGCACCCCGCAAGCGGGCGGGGGTAACGCCCGTACAGCAACCGTTGGTGCCAGAGAACCCGACCGGCGGCATTGACCTTGAACAATATGTGCCGGCCTACCTGACGTTTACCGCTACCAAGCTGGCCAGTGGTGCCGCCGCCGTTTACCGCAAGTATTACGGGGTCGGCATCGAGGTCTGGCGGGTGCTGGTCATGCTGGCGCTTGAGGAAAAAGTGTCGGTCAATATGGTGTGCAAGCTCATTGGCATGGACAAGGGCTCGGTCAGTCGCTGCTTTAAAACCATGTACGAAAAGGGCTTCATCACGTTTTCGGTCGACCCTGACGACGGCCGGGTGCGTTATGCTACTTTAACGCCGGCCGGCCGCGCCAAGCACGACGAAATCAAGGCTGTGGCGCTCGAGCGCCAGCGTGTGTTGCTGTCATGTTTGTCCGACGCAGAGGCCCAGACGTTCATGGGCTTGTTGCTGCGCGTGCACGCCAATTTGCCGAACGTCGAAAAGGCAACCCAGGCCTACATCAAAGAAAAAGGCCCCAAAGCCATTACGTCAACCTGAAGGATGATCCCGTTGTGAAGAATATCGTTGTTGTCGGGGGCGGGCATGCCGCAGCCCAGTTTTGTGCATCCGTCCTTGAAGCCGGCCAGCCGGTAAAGCTGACCCTGATCACTGAAGAAGGCTATTTACCTTATCAGCGGCCACCCCTGTCAAAAACCTTCATCAAAGACGAAAACCCACAACCGGCGTGGCTGCGGCCGGGCAGTTTCTATGCTGACAACGGCATTAATGTCCACGTTAATACGTGTGTCACTGCCATCGACCGCGAAGTGCAACAGGTCACGGTCAATTCGGGCGATACGTTCCCGTATGATGTTCTGGTGTTGGCCACGGGTACGCGTGCACGGATGCTGCCCCTGTTCGAGGGCGAATTCAGTAATGTCTTCACCTTACGCACCATCGACGACGCACAGCGACTGCGCGACCAGATTGGAGCGGCCAATAACGTGCTGGTGTTTGGTGGCGGGTTTATCGGGCTCGAGCTGGCCGCTACTGCGTCGGCGTTGGGCAAGCAGGTAACCGTGCTTGAAGCGGCCGATCGTTTGCTGGGCCGCTCTGCCTCACCTGAAATTTCCGATTATCTGTTGCGTACCCATCGTGCCAATGGCATTGCCATCGAGCTGGAGTGTCGGGCTGACCGCCTTGAAACAGCCGACGGCGTGGTCAAGGGCGCCTGGGTCGGCGATCGCTTTTTTGCGGCCGATGTTGTTGTGGTTGGTGTGGGTGCCGTGCCTAATGTTGAACTTGCCCAAGACGCCGGGCTCGATTGCGACAACGGCATTGTGGTCAACGAATTCATGCAAACCAGCGACCCTGCGGTATACGCGATTGGCGACTGCACCGTGTTTCCGTCGGCCATGCTGGGGCGTCGGGTGCGTCTGGAGTCTGTCCAAAATGCCAACGATCAGGCGCGCTGCGCTGCGCGCAGTATTTTGGGTGACCCGTCGGCGTATTCGGCCATGCCGTGGTTCTGGTCAGACCAGGGGGCAACGCGTATCCAGATCGCGGGTGTACCCGATGCGCATCACGAACGCGCGGTGCGCGGCAACCCGGCCGATGGCAAGTTTTCGGTACTGTATTTTGATGGCGACCGCCTGACCTGCGCCGAATCGATCAATTCGCCGGCAGATCACCTGGCCTCGCGTCGCCTGATTGCCGACAAGGTGGTGGTTGATCGGGCTCAGGCTTTGGATACCTCGGTGGCGCTCAAGACTTTGGGTCTGGCTTGATATAAAGATTGCGCCCGGCACCCATGCCAAATGTGAACGAACCCGTCGCCAGTACAAGGTAGAACACGGCAACTGCGTGCCAGTTGCCGGTGAGCTCGTGCAGCACACCCACAATAATGGGGCCGGTTGCGGCTACGGTGTAGCCTACCCCCTGGGCCATGCCCGATAGCGATGCGGCTACTTGAGGACTGGGGGCGCGCAACACCAGCAGGGCCAACGCCATACTAAAGACCCCGCCTAACCCCAAGCCTAAAATGGTTGACCATAGCCACATGGTTTCAAGCGGGGCGTATATGGTGGTCATCAGTCCCACAACCGAGAGCGCCAGCATGAGCGCGATCGTGCTGCGCTGGTCTTTGCTTCGGGTGGCCATCCAGGGCGCCGATAACGATGTAATGACCTGAACGCCCATACAAATAGACAACATGAAGCCGGCGGCCAGGGGGGTAAGGCCGCGATCGACCAAAATTACGGGCAACCAGCCAAATACGCAATAGGCAATGGACGATTGGATGCCCATGAACAAAGACACCTGCCAGGCCAGTGCGTTGTGACGCAATTTTGGTAGCTTGGCTGTGGCCGCGAGCGGATTGGCTTTACCGGCCTTTGAATAAGGTAGCCACAACGCAATGGCAATAAACAGGGGCAGGTTCCAGAATGCCAGGGCCCAGCGCCAATCGCTGCCGGGAATGGATTCGACCGGCACCGTAAACGCCGCAGCTACTGTAGCCCCCAGGCACAGCGCGGTTGAATAAAGCCCCATCATGGCGCCGGCCTGTGTGGCAAAGTTCTTTTTGATTAAGCTGGGTAGCATGACCATGACGACGCTTATGGCCGCACCGGAGACCAGCGTACCCGCAAACAACCCGAAGGTGCCGAACAGGCTTCGTAGTGCGACGCCCACACACAGCACGAGCAGCGCCAGCGTGACCAGTTGTTCGGGGGAGCGATAGCGTTGCAGCCGCGGCGCAAAGGGAGCGAAGGCGCCAAAGCACAGAATGGGTAATGTCAGGAGCAACCCCACCATGGTGCCGGACAGCGACAGGTTTTGCCGTATGGATTCGACCACGGGGCCGACGCTGATGAGCGCGGAACGCAGGTTGATGGAGATGAAGCAGATGGCAAATACAAGCAGCAACTTCGAGCGGATGGTGCCTTCGGTTTGCGTGGTTGAAGGCGGTTGTGCAGCATCTGGGTGTGTTGACATGGCAACCTGAAATACAAAGCCTGTTGGTGCAGTACAAGCGGTTAGCGGGCGTGTTTAAAGGCAGTGTGCCACAATATTTGTAGCGGTGGCATACCATAGCATTGATGTGCTTACAGTGTGCTTTAATGCGGTCACTTAACGCTTGTCTTTTCAAATTCGCGGGTTGTTTTTTATGTCTTCAGTCGCTTCCCGGGGGCCGGTCACCTCTAATACTTTTGCCTACATTGTGTTTGTAGCCGGGGTGTGTGCGGCACTGCACGTCTGGAAGTTGCCGCCGGCCCTGCCCGAGCTTCAGCGTCAGTTGGGCATGACGCTGGTCGAGTCGGGCTTTCTGCTGTCGCTGGTGCAAATGGGCGGCATGAGCCTGGGGTTGATGATCGGGCTGGTGGCCGAAAAAGTTGGTTTGCGCCGATGTATTTTGCTGGGCCTGTCGTTGCTGACGGCCAGCTCCGCGCTGGGCCCTTTGTTCGAAAGCAAAACGGCCCTGTTGTTGTTCCGGGCCCTCGAGGGCCTTGGGTTCCTCATGGTGGTCATGCCTGCGCCTGGGCTAATACGGCGCCTGGTCGAACCGGCCTATTTAAGTCGCCTGCTTGGGCTTTGGGGCTGTTATGTACCCTTTGCCACCATTATTGTCTTGATCTTTGGCTCGTGGTTGCTCAGCTTCTCGCATTGGCAGGTGTTGTGGTGGGTGCTGGCAGTGCTTACCGGCGCCATCTGGTGGCTGGTGTTGTCACGGGTGCCCTCCGATGCGGTGTACCGTAGCGCAGCGGCAACCGACGCGGCTGCCGCTGCGCCGCCGCGTGCCTGGAGTATTGTCTGCCAAACGCTGTCTTCCCGAAATGTCTGGCTGGTGGCGTTAAGCTTTTTGGCGTACTCGTCGCAATGGATGGCTGTGGTCGGTTTTTTGCCGTCTATCTACGTTGTCGAGGGCTTCTCCGGCACAACAGCCGGCTTCATGACAGCCATTGTGGGCGGCAGCAATGCGTTGGGTAATTTTTGGGGCGGCCGTTTGTTGCACAAAGGCTGGCAGCCGCAAACGCTTATTGCCACAGGCTTCATCACCATGGGGTTGTGCTCGTTTGTGGCATTTGCGTTAAATATTTCAACCCCGGTCCAACTGGTCATGGTGTTTTTGTTCTCGGCCGTTGGCGGGCTGATTCCGGCGACGCTGTTTTACCTGGTGATTCAGTTGGCGCCGTCGCGCCAGACAACCTCTACATCAGTAGGCTGGATGCAGCAATGCACCGCGTTGGGCCAGTTTATCGGCCCGCCCATTGTGGCCTGGGTGGCCACATTGGCCGGTGGCTGGCAAATGACATGGGTGGTGACGGGGCTGTTTTCGTTGGCCGGCATTACCATGGCCTGGATGCTGGGCAAAGCGCTGCAGGCGCGCGGCACGCCGGTTTAGTTTTTTGGGGTGCGGCGAAACCGTACGCCGGTTGCCAAAAAAGTGCCCGCCAGCACCACGCAAGCGCCCACCACAATGGCGGGCGTTAGTGGCTCACCTAAAAATATCACACCCCACATTACGCCCATGGGCGGCACCAAAAAGGTGACGGTAATGGTTTTGGTTGGGCCGACACTGGCCAACAGCCTGAATAGCAGCACGTAAGCCAGGCCGGTACACAGCACACCCAGGGCAATCGCAGCCGACCAGGCCGTTACCGACACCTGGGCCGAATCGGGCCAGGTAAGCAGGGCGAGCGGCATGAAAATTATGGCCGTGGTGCCAACGCTGCCCGCGGCACTGGCCATTGGGTCGACGGTTTTAAGATACAGCCCCGAATAGCAAGCGGCAATGGCGTAGCACAACGGGGCGCCCAGGCCGGCAATAACCGGCAGCAAATGGGTGGCGCCGGAGCTGGACTGCAGGTCGTCTGACACCAGGATAAGAATGCCCGCGAAGCCCAGTACAAGCCCCCCGATGCGAGGCGCGGTCATGCGTTCTTTTAGCCAAACCCTGGCGATCAGCCCGCCAAAAAGGGGTGTCATGGCATTAAGAATAGCCAGCAGGCCCGATGTGAGGTGTTGTGCGGCATAAGCCAGCATTAAAAACGGGAAGGCCGAATTGAACAGCCCCGCCACGCTGATGACGCGCCAATTCTGGATAAGGCTGGGCATTTTGCCTAGTGCGATCACCAGCGCCATCAGGAACACCCCGCCCGCAAAAGCGCGGATCTCGATGAGGGGCATGGGCCCGACTTCGTGAATGGACAGCAACATGAACAGAAATGATCCGCTCCAGATGATGCTGAGAATAATGAGATTGCGCAGATCTTTTAAAGGCATGTGCGTGAGTGCAGGCAAAATTTGATGGTAGATTGTAGGAGCAATTGCATAACGATGGGGGCCGCAGGCCAATGAAGGTTACCGACACCGCACTTCAAGACGTCAAGCTCATGACGCTTGATGTGCATCGCGATAATCGGGGGTATTTTCTCGAAACCTTCCAGGCGCGCCGCTATGAAGCGCAGTTGCCGGGGTACCAGCCGTTTGTGCAAGATAACTGCAGCTACTCTGCGCGAAATGTGGTGCGCGGTTTGCACTATCAGCTCAAGCACCCGCAGGGTAAGCTGGTGCGTGTGGCGCGGGGCGAAATCATCGACGTCACCGTTGACGTACGGCGCGACTCCCCGCAGTTCGGCCAGGCGCAAATGGTGGCGATGTCGGCACAACACTTTACGCAACTATGGGTGCCGCCCGGCTATGCGCACGGTTTTGTCGTGGTGTCAGATGACGCCTTGGTCGAATACAAATGTACTGATTTTTATCAGCCTGGCGATGAAGTCTGTCTGCGTTGGGATGATCCTGCACTGGGTATTGATTGGCCGGTATCCGAGCCGGTAGTTTCCGAGAAAGACAGGCAAGGTTTGTCGTTGTCTGCGCTGTGCGAGTTACGGAGCGTTTTTTGAAAGTATTGATTTTCGGTGGTGCCGGGCAATTGGGCCGGTGTTTGCAGGATCGTGCGCCGGCGTCTTGGCAGGTGCATGCGCCCACGTCGGCACAGGTCGATATTACGCAGCCCGCCCAGGTTGCCGGTGCGGTGGCTTCGTTTGTACCAGATGTGCTGATCAATGCCTCGTCGTATAACGCTGTAGACGCCGCCGAGTCTGACATTGATCGTGCGTATGCCGTTAACGCCCACGGCCCCGAGCATATGGCGCGGGCGGCTCGTGGTTGCGGCGCCCGCTTCTTTCATGTTTCGACAGACTATGTGTTCGACGGCACGCGTCAGTCGCCTTATACCGAAGACGACACGCCTGCTCCCCTGAGCGTGTATGGGCAGTCGAAGCGGGCAGGTGAACTGGCGGTGCTTGCCGCCAACCCCGACGCGATCGTGGCGCGAACCGCCTGGCTGTTCAGCGAGTATGGCAAGAATTTCGTCAAGACCATCTTGGCGTTGGCAGCACAAAACAAACTACTCACGGTGGTTAACGACCAGGTGGGGTCTCCCACCTATGCCGGCGATCTGGCCGATGTCCTTATTGGGCTCGCCGGTCGCGATGCGATAACTGGCGGCATTTACCACTTTGCCGGTCGCGAGGTGGTGACGTGGTTTGAATTTGCCGGCGCTATTTTGGCGGGCGTGCCGCACCAGTTGCAGCCCATTACCACCGACGACTACCCGGCGCGGGCGCGGCGTCCGCAGTACTCGGCCCTGGCGTGCCGGAAGTTGCAGGCGCTGGGCTTTAAGCCGCACGCGCTGTCTGAGAATCTGGACTATGTCCGCAGCAGGCTGGCTTTAATCGATGGCAAGCTGGCGCACGCCGTTCAGGAAGGTGTCGGCAATCATCGCAGATAAGTCGGCGGGCTTGATGGAGCCGGACGGTTTGTACCAGACAGGGATCCAGTTGGTCATGCCGAAATACAGCATGGCCATGGCAGTGACTTTTTTGCGGGTGATCTCAACGTCGGGCCGCAGCGACTGTATCAGCAGCACCGCCCGGTTGATGATGCGTTCTTGAATGACAATGACCGACCGCATGGCGGTCTTGTTCAAGTAGCGCATCTGGGTGATGAGTACCGTCATTTCTTCGGGGACCCGAATGTACTCGTTGACCAGCGTTGTGGTCAGGGCCCGAAACTTCGCCTCGGGGGTGTGTTCGGCCTCGATGGCCGCGTCGACTTTCCAGGCCAGGTCTTCGATTTTCCAGGTAATCAGGCCATACAAAATGGCGTGCTTCGAGCGGTGGTAATGGTAAAGCGAAGACTTTTTCACGCCGCATTGGGTGGCAATGTCTTCAAGCAGGGTTTCGCTGTAGCCTTGGCGGGCGAACAAAACTGCCGCTGCCTTAAGGATATCTTTTTTTCGGTCTTCGTAATCCAGTGCGCGTGTGCGTGCCATGTTGGTGTCCGTTCAAGCGGGTGAGGCTTTGCCAAATCGTTGGCGAAATTCTACCCGCAGGTCGGCTTGCGTGCGCTGTATGCTGGGCCGCGTGACCAGCTTTTCAAGGTAGCCGGCCAGTGGTGGCAGCGCGTCGTGCAACAGGCTGGCCGCGCCGACAAACTGCAGGGCGCGTTGCATGGTGGCAAAGTGCGCCCAGGCGGCGGCATCGGCGTGGGTAAAGTCATTGCCGCACAGCCATGGCAAAAAGTCGGCCCGGCGAGCCAAAAAAACAAGCCCGTGTGATACATCGGCGATGACTTCTTCGGCCAGGCCCGGGGCCAGTTTTGCACCCCAGAAGGCGGCGCCATAAAGCCTTCTTGCGGGCAACTCAAGGTAGAGCTCAAGGTAGCTGGTCAGTTCGCGACAGCGCGCCCGCTCGATAGTGTTGACGGGGTACAGGCTTGGGGCTTGTTCACGTGTTTCTTCGAGGTATTCGACGATGGCTTGCGATTCGAAAACCAGGTGCCCGTCCGGCGTTTCCAGATAGGGGACTTTGCCGGTGGGGCTGCCGTCGGGCCAGCGGTCGGCGGGCCGGATAAGGACTTCTTCAAAAGGCCGGTTTTGCTCCAGCAGGGCAATTTTGACCTTGTTGTAGTAGTTGCTTAAAGGTGTGCCGTAAAGGCGAATCGGTTGGGTCATAAGGGCTTCGTGCGGGGTTGTCAGGTGTCGATGATCAGGCAATCGCTGTCTAAAGTCTGGCCATCGTACAGGCGTTTAACCGCCTCGGCGCGCCTCTTGAGGACGCCGGACTGGTTGATATAGCCTTTATCGGTGATTTCGTTGTCGTCGATGCTGGGCGGGCTGTCCAGCAGCAGGGCGCGCGCAATTCGGGTGCTGCTGCCAGGAAAGTTGCGGTTATGGCGTTCTATTCCCTCACGAATGATGTCTTGCAGCGGTGCAAATTGCGTCAGGGCGGCATCATCCAGGTCGGCGGCTCCGGCAAGGCGCTTGCGAATTTGTGAGGTGTTCAGAAAGAACAGTGCGCCCAATTCGTTGCGGTCGTGACCGGTAAGAACGGCATCGGTGACAAACGGGTGCAACTGGGGCAAAAGGTTGCCGCGCACCGTGGCAACAGATACCCAGGTGCCGGTAGCCAGCTTGAAGTTTTCAGACAGGCGCCCGGCATAAAAAAGCCCTTCTTCCGGGTGTTCATCGTCGGCAAAAACCACGGCATCGCCTGTCAACATAAAGCCTTCTTCGTCGTAGCTTTTCTGGTTGGCGGCATCATCGTTGTAGTAGCCCCGTGTAATGTTGGGGCCGCGAAACCGGATTTCGTACCGGTCTCCCAAGGGGACGAGCTTTGCCTCGACGCCGGGCGCAGGCAAACCCAGTGTGCCCAGTACTTTGGGTGGCCACCAGATCAGGGTGGCGGGCATGGTAGTTTCGGTTGAACCCAGCGATGACGAGATAGGGATGCGCCGCCCGGTAGCCTGGGCGCTCAGCTGCTCGAGCTTGAGCAGTGTATTTGGCGCCAGCGACGCGCCACCATAAACAATAGCGTTCAGGCGGGCGAAGATGTCTTTGGCGATAGCCGGGTCGTCTTCCATGGCGGCGACCAGCATATCCAGGCCGCGGGGCACATTGGTCATGACATTGGGTTTGATGTCGCGCAGGTGTTGTACTGTGCGGCCAATCAAATGTGGCACGGGCTTGCCATCGTCAAGGTAAAGCGTGCCGCCGTGGCGCAGCACCATGGCCAACGCACCATGGGCGCCCGCCGTGTGGTTCCAAGGCAGCCAGTCGACCATGACCAGCGGCTCTTTGGCCAGAAAAGGCCAGACCTGATCCCACAGCACACCCGAGGCAATGATGTTGCGTTGGGTCATGATGACGGCTTTGGGGCTGCCGGTGGAGCCGGACGTAAGGAGCAGGCGGGCAATGGTGTCGTGCCCCACGCGCCCGAAGGCCTCTTCAACAGCATGGGTCGGGGAGGTTGCTGCCGCGCGGTCAAAGGGTATCGCGTCAGCATTTACGTTGTCGTCGCAAAGCCAGAGCGCGTCGGGGCTGTGGGCTCGTGCCACAGCCAGGGCTTTGGCAAACCGCCGGCTATTGCCGGCATAGATTAGCGCGGGCAAGAATCGTTGTGACAGGTCGGCAATTTTCCCGCAGGCCTCTGACATGAGACTGTAGGCGGGCGAAACCGGCATGACTGGCACGCCGATTTGCATGGCGGCAAATTGCAGTAGGGCCTGGTTAATGCTGTTTTCGCTCAGAATCAATACAGGTCGCCCGGCGGGCAATTGCTGGTCAAGCAGCCACTGTGACACCGCGTTGGCTTTGGTCAGGGCCTGGGCGTAGGTCAGGCGTTGCCATTGGCCGTCCGCTCCTGGTTCGGCCAGAAAGGTCTGGTGGGGACGTTGGGCGGCATGATGACGCAGATACTCGCCAATTTGCGTCACGGGCAGTGCAGCCAGGGGTTGACGGTTCGACAAAATCAGCGATCCGTCTGGCTGCGGTGTCAGCAGAACGTCGACCGGCGCAAAGTCCACTTCTCGAAAGGGGGCGTCGGGTCGCAGTGGCTCGATGGCCTGGATAGTTTCTGGAATATGACGGCTCATGCTGCAGTATCCGTAATCAGGGGGTGTTGAATCCCAGTAAAACTTTGGTGCCGCGTGGTGCGGAAGAAAAGCGTTCCCAGATGTCGGTAAACGATTGGGCCGGCCAGGTTTCGTGGGGTGATGGTGTAAGTGTGCCTTGAGCCATGAGCCCGAACATTTGCGCCATTTGCTGCGTAAATGCCGATGTTTCCTGGACAAGCAGCCCGCCGCAATAAACACCGACGACCGATGCGCCCTTGAGCAGCAGCAAATTGGTGGGCACTTTTGGGATGTCGCCGGCAGCAAAGCCGATGACCAGCAGGCGGCCGCGCCAAGCCAGGTTACGCACGCCGGCCTCGGTGTAAAAGTCGCCAACCGGGTCTACCACAATGTCTGCGCCTGCCTTGTCCAGCAGCTCGCGCAGTCCTTCTTTTAGCGTGTCTGGCGTGACGGTGATTTGCCTTTGACGGGTGGTGTCTTCCAACTGCAGGCCATCGGCGACGCGCATCACGGTATAGACCTGGGCGCCGGCGTGATGGGCAATTTGCACGCACGCTTTGCCGACCGCGCCGTTGGCGCCAAACACGACCACGCGGTCGCCGGCGGTCAGGCTGGCGCGGTCGATCAGGCCATGGTAGGCCGTAAGATGGGAATTGATGGAGGCGACGGCATCGGCGGGCGCCAGGCCGGCCGGGATATGAACCAGACGATGGGCTGGGGCGACCAGGCGTGCCGCCCAGGCCCCTACAACGCCGCTGGAAACCACCGCGTCGCCGGGTTTGAAACCGCGAACTTCGCTGCCGATTTCGATGATTTTGCCGGCGGCATCCAGACCGGGAGTAAAGGGCAGGTCGGGTTTGTCTTGGTAGCGCCCCTGCACCAGCAAATGATCGGTAAAGTTGAACGCCGCGCAGTCGACGGCAATACGTACGTCGGTTGGGCCCAACGGTGGGTTCTTTGCAGCAACCATGCCGATGGCGGGCGGGTTGCCGTAGGCGGTGCAATGCAAGGCAAAGTCTGAGGTGGTTTGGGTCATTCTGAAACCTGCAAGATACGACCAGCCCCGGTCGGCCATGGGTTGGCCGACCGATAAGCTGAAAGCTAAAGGAAGGGCGGGCGACCGAACAGTCGCCCGTAAGGCCTTATTTGGCCAGTGCCCAGGTGCCGTCTTTGACCGTCACCAGCTCGACGCCGCGATGGTCAAAGCCGCTGTGGTCCTGGGGCGTCATGTTGTAAATGCCCTGGGTGCCGGGAACTTCTTTGATGTTTTCAAGGGCATCGCGCAGGGCGACCCGGAAGGCCTCGGTACCGGGTTTTGCAGTTTTTAGGGCTTCGGGTACGGCTTTTTCCAGCAAAATGCCGGCATCCATCATGTTCCCGCCAAATGTGGCAGGTTCGTTACCGTGCATGGCTTTGTAGGCATTGATGTAGTCAAGGGCCACTTTCTTGGCGGGGTTGCTGTCGGGCACGTCGTTGGGGACAAGCATGAC
Source organism: Pusillimonas minor (assembly GCF_014237865.1). Taxonomy (GTDB): domain Bacteria; phylum Pseudomonadota; class Gammaproteobacteria; order Burkholderiales; family Burkholderiaceae_B; genus Neopusillimonas; species Neopusillimonas minor. The sequence continues at coordinate 159,493 of NZ_JACJUU010000002.1, read as the reverse complement.
GCTGCCGCCCAGGATGGTGCCTTCGATTTTTTTACCCCCCAGCTTGATGAATTCGTTCAGTGCCGCGCCGTGGGTTTGGTAGAACTGCCCTTTGTAGTTCATGTCGGTGAGTGTGACTTGGGGCAGTACGGCTGGCCCGCCCGGGGCTGCGACCAGCACGGCGTCGGGCTTGGCCGACAAAATACGTAATGCTTGGCCGGTGACCGAGGTGTCGGGCCGCTTGAAGCGCTCGTTGGCAATGATTTCGATGCCGCGCGCCTTGGCCGCATCTGAGGCCACCTTGAACCAGGTTTCGCCGAACGTATCGCCGGTGCCAATGAAGCCGATTGTTTTCACGCCGTTGGCTTTCATGTGGTCGAACAGTTTGTCGGCGACCAGGCCGTCGTTTTGTGTGGTTTTAAATACCCAGCGGCGCTTGTCGTCCATGGGCAGGACGATGGCGATGGTGCCGACGGGGGCCAGTGTGGGCAGTTTGGCTTCGGCGACGAAGTCAAGAATGGCCATGGCATTGGGTGAGCTAGATGGCCCGACCAGCACATCGATTTTCTCTTCCGAGATCAGCTTCTTGACCACCGTGACGGTGTTGGATGGGTCGCTGCCATCATCGAACGTGATGTATTCGACTTTCTGGCCGGCGATTTCTTTGGGCATTAGGGGGACGGTGTTCTTTTGCGGAATACCGATGAGGGATACCGGGCCGGTGGCCGACGAAACGACGCCGACTTTAAGTTGGGCATGCGCCGATGCGGCAAACGCCAGACCGGCAATCAGGGCAAACAGTGTCTTCTTAAGTTGCATGAGGTGTCTCCGGGTTGTTGTACTACGTTGATCGGGTTGAATCAGCGCCAGACGTCTGTGGTCTGTCAGGATGTGGTGGGTGAGCCTGTTGTCTTATTGTTCGTGCATGGCGGTGGCGTATCGCCCTTGCCAGTACACCAGCGGCGGGCCGTCGCGGTGACTGAAGTGCTCGACAAGGCCCAGAATAATGTCGTGGTCGCCGGCCTGGACCAACGTGTGGGTGTCGCACTCGAAAGTCGCCAGTGCGCCGTCAATGACAGGGAGGCCATATGCCGACGGTGTGAACGCAATGCCCTGGAAGCGCCCTTCGATGGGGCCCGTCATTTGCTGGGCCACATGACGCTGGTCGCGCGCCAGAATGTTCACGACGAAGCGGCCCTGGCGGCTGATGACCTGGTGTGCCGTTGTGCCGCGTACAACGTTCCAGCTGATCATTGGCGGCGACATCGACACACTCGAGAATGAATTGATTGTCAGGCCATAGGGCTGGCCGTCTTCAGCCAGCATCGTAATGACCGCGATGCCGGTGGCAAACCGGCCAAATGCCTGACGCAGTTCTGGTTTCTGGTTAGTCGTCATCACGTTCGCCTTCCTTGTATAAAAGTCCGTAGCCCAGGCGGTCAATACAGATTTCAGCCGTCCATGGGAGCATAAGCGCCCCACACCGGCTGTCGCGGTACAAGCGTTCCAGCGGGAATGTCTTCAGCATGGCCTGGCCGCCACAAACGCGGACGGCCATGGCGCATATCTCGGCACAGTATTCCATAACTGTGTACTGGCAGGCATAGGCGCGTGAGCGTTCTTCGCGGCTGGGTCGGCGCTTGAATTCCGACGTGACACGATGGAACAAGGCCCAGGCCTGTTGCAGCTTGATATACATCTCGGCGATGGCGTGTTGTTTGGTGGGATACATGCGGCGTTTGACGTTGACGCCGGCGACATCGCCCCGCAGATAGGCCACAGAAAAGTCGAAAGCGGCCTGAGCAACACCCATATAAGTGGGGGTGAGCGTCATGAACATGTGCGGATACTGCGATGCCGCTTTGATGTAGATGCCTCGGGGCATCAGTTGGGCTGTGTCGGGTACATGCACATCTTTGAAAATAAGCGTGCGCGAGACAGTGCCTCGCATGCCCAGAGGATCCCAGTCGCCGACCACCGAAACACCAGGCGCATCGGCCGGGATGGCGATGAACAGCGTGTCGGCCAAGGTGGCATTGGGCACGTCTTCGGTACACAAGACGCCGTAGTAATTGGCATGGCCCGACAATGACGCGAAAATTTTCTTGCCGTTGAGCACCCAGCCGCTGTCGCTGCGGGTGGCCGTAGTGCCAAAGGGGTGCTTGCCGGCGGCGGCGCCACTGCCTTCTGAAAATGGTTGCGAATAGATGCTGCCATTGATCATGTTGCCGTAATGAATCGCCCGATTGTGTTCGTGCGATTCGCGCTCGGCATCGGTCAGGTCCATGGCGTCGATCATGTCGGCCGTCCAGAGGGCGTTGGCATTATGCATATTGAAGGTGTTGGCTGTATTGCCGCAGTAATAGGCAATACGGCTGGCCACCAGCGTGTAGGTGCGATAGTCGGCGCCCAGGCCGCCCAGGCGTTTGGGTACGCACAACCCCAAAAAGCCCATGGCTTTCAGGTCTTCGTAGTTTTCTGTGGGGAAACTGGCTTCACGGTCGTGTTTAAACGCACGTTCGGCCCATGTGACACCGTATTCGTCGACTTTAGCGATAAGGTGCTTTTGCTCGTCAGTCAGGGGCAGGCCATGAAAGTGGGCATTGCTGTCGGCAGAGTGAGCGTATTCGGCGAGGTAGCTGCTATCCATGATCGTATCCAGTAATTGCTTTAGGTATGTGTGGTGTGGGCTTAGGCGAATTGCGCCAGGAAGGCCTCGATGGCCTGATTGAACTGTGCCGGGTTCTCGAGGTTGGCCATGTGTTTGGTGCCGGGCAGGGTTTCAAGGCGGGCGCCCGGGATGGCGTCGGCCATGCGTTGCATGCCTTTCGGGGGCGCCTGGGTGTCGAGCTCGCCCGCCAGCAACAGCGTGGGCACGGCAATGTGGGGCAGGCGGTCTTTATGGTCGAACGTGACCAGCAGGCGCATGTAGTCGATGTAGCGGCTTTTTTCGATGTTGGCCGCGCTGATTTCGGCCAGCTCTCGCATCTGGGTAGAGATGCCGGGCCCCATGAAGCCGGCCAGCATATCGGGGGCGGCCTGCGCAAAGCTGTCGTAGCGTGCCATGGGTTCGGTACGTTGGCGCAGGAAGTCTTCTTTCCATTGCGGGTCGGTACTGCCAAACCCGGCGCTGGTCGCCGACAAAATCAGCCCGGCAACCCGCTGGGGGTGTTGGTGATAAAACGCCTGCGCGACCATGCCGCCGATTGAGTGGCCCAGCACCACGGCCTTTGGAATACGCAACGTGTCAAGCATTTGGGCCAGCGCATTGGCCAGTTCGTGCCAACCCATTGCGGGCAGGGCCGGCGACGGTCCGTAGCCGGGGGCCGTCCAGGCAATGGTGTGACGTTGGCGGCCGAAGTGATTGAGTTGGGGCAGCCAGACCTCGGCGGTTGAGCCCATACCGTGCAACAGCACCAGCGGCGTGTTGCCGTGGCCTGCGGCCAACCAGGAAGGCGTTGTGTTCATTGGAATACGTCGCTGCAGAGTTTGCCCTGCTCGACCACGGTGATGCCATCCAGAGAAACGGTGCAGTGGCGCATGGGCAGGTCGAAGTGGCCCAGCGTGTGACGGCCAGCGACATCGTTTGCCCCCGTCGAATACAGGAAATTGCCTGCAAATGCCCGAAGTTCTGTGCCGTTGGTGTCGGCTTTGTCGAACATTTGCAGGGCGTCCCAGCGGGCTTGCGGGTTCATGCCCCACCCGACATGACTGACGGCGTAGGCGTCGCGATCTTGCCAGGCGTCCATATAGCTGCGCATTAGTTCGGCATCGAGGTTTTTGCCCTCGATGCGCGTGACATAGTCGTTTTCAATGTGCAGCGTGACAGGTTGTTCGAGGTAGCGCTTGAAGGTCAGGTTGACGTCGCCGATGTCCATGACCAGCGTGCCGTTGACGGCGTTAGCCGCCGGGAAAGCCAGGCAGATGCCGCCGGGCCAGTGCTGTACCAGCCCGGGGCGGTCGGCGCCGCCCCAGACCCCACCGACCTTAGCGTTGTTCAGATCGATGGTTAAGTGCGTACCGGCTGCCGATGTGACTGTCATGACCTTGGCGTTGGCCAGCATCTTGACCCCTTTCTTGACAGCAGCAGTCAGGTCCTGGTCGGTGGTCAGGCGCTCGAGTGTTTCGGGGTGCTCGTTACTGACCATGAGTACGCGTGCGCCTGAGCCCAGAATGCCGGGCAGCTCGGGGGAGTGCAACAGGCCCTCGACCGTGAGGTCGACAACAAGACCGGGGCCCGAAAGAGCGTTGATGACGGGGGCCATGTTTTGAATGACATGTGATGCGCCTGTGGAGCGCACCGGCACCGGCGTATTGATGGCCAATGACGGGACGGTGATTCGCACGGGGATCGCACCCATGCGCGCCAGGGCCAGCTCGGCCAACTGGACGTTGATGCTGCGGCTTTCGGTTTCAGTTAGCAGACGGACGATCTCGCCGGTTTCGACCTTGCATTTACGAAACATGGTTTCGAATGCGCGAATCCATTTTTCTTGAATTTTCATCGTGGCGTACTCCGGCGGGTTTCTATTAATAGTCTTGTTGGTCGAATAATAGCGATTATCTGTTTCCGAGGTCAATAGCTAATTATGCAAATAAAGATTGGGGTTTTTCCTAATAAAACGACTGATTGGACTATTATTGATATCCAAAAGAGTGTTTCATCCTCTGCGTTTTCGCGCATCTCGTGACGCCGCGTTGCATGACGTGGATGGTCGAGGCTGAGCACGGCGCGGCGGCGATAAAAAGGCCTTCTAATGCGGCAGTAATGGCGGTTCATAGTATGCTCAGAGGCTTTCATGAAACCCTTGCTTGTCATGCCTGAAGACCTGTGCCGTCGCGATTTACCGTTGCTGATTGTGTTGCCGCATGCCGGTGGTGCTGCTTATCAGTACGCACCGCTGGCGGCAGCGCTTAAAACATATTGCGGCGTGCATTGTCTGGAGCTGCCTGGCCGGGGAAAGCGTGCACGCGAACCCTTTGCCGAAAATTTTGCGGCTGCCGTGACGGACATCAACCGGCAAGTGGGGGTGTTTGACGGGCAACCCTGGATGCTGTTGGGGCATAGCCTGGGCGCACACCTGGGCATGGCGTTGTTGCGGCATCGCAGGCATGGCGGCCAGTCGTTGCCGTCGTTGTTTTTCGCATCGGGTGCTGTAGCGCCATCCGCTTACCGGGTCAGGAATGTGGCGGCGCTATCCAGTGAAGCCTTCTGGGAAGAGGTGCGCGGTTACGGTGGAGTGCCCGAAATGCTGATTCAGGACGCAGAGTACCGGGCCTACTTCGAGACCATCTTGCGTCAGGATATGCGCTTGTTGGAGCACGCTCCGCATTACACGCTTTCGCCCGAACAGCGCGAAATGGATGCTCCGATCCCCGTACCGGTTGTTGCGTTCAGGGGGCACGCTGACCCAGCCTGTCACGCCATGTCCAGTTGGCAAAACGAAACCGCTTTTCCGTTGCAGCAACGGACGTTTGCCGGCGGGCATTTTTATCTGTTCGATGATTGGCCTGCTGTGGCCGCAGCAGTTCGAGACGCATGCGTTGCGCGCATGCCTGGGTAAATATGGTGACGGTGTATGTGGCGCCGGTGCCCGCCCAGATAGCGCCCGAATGGCTGTTGCGACTTTCTGATGCCGAGCTGGCGCGGGCCGACCGGTTTGTGCGCTTGCCTGACCGCCTGTCGTATCTGATGGCGCATGTGTTACTGCAGTTCGCGCTGGATGCCTATTGTGCCGGACAGGCATGCTGGCGCTACGACGCTGATCGCTACGGAAAGCCCTATCTGGTCTCTCCCCGTAAAGACATCCACTTTAATCTTAGCCATACCACTGGGTATGTTGCGGTTGCGCTGTCACGGCGTGGGCCTGTCGGTGTTGATGTTGAATCGGATGCCCGCGCAGAGGCGCTGCGTGACATGGATGCGGCATGGCTGTCGCCCCAAGAAATTGCGGCCCTGGCGGCGCTGCCGCCAAAGGATCAGGATACGCAGAGGGTGGCGTGGTGGGTGGCAAAAGAGGCCTTGATCAAAGCGGTCGGGCTTGGTCTGCGTATTTCGCTGCCGTCGGTTGTGCTGGGTGCCAACCCAGTACAGCCTGCCCACTTGCCCGACGCGTTTACGCAACCGCATGACGCTTGGCAAGTAAGTGTTAAAGCCCTTGCAGGCTACCGGATTGGGGTGGCCGCCCCGTTTGGCGTAAGCAGCGCCCGGGCGGTGACGTGGTTAAGCACTGATCTAAGCCCGGGCAGTACGCCAATACTCATGTTTACCCAACAGTAGGTTTTCCCGCTCTTGCGGCAATCACTTGGGCCAAATCGGATGCTGATGATGAGGCGAACAAATCCATCAACGTTACTTCGTGCCCGGTCGATTCCCGAATTCTGCTGATCAGTTGCATGGCCAGCAGCGAGTGTCCCCCCAAATCGAAAAAGTTGTCTTGGGCCGTGCAGTCGGGTGTGTTCAGCACTTCACGGAAAAACTGCAAGATGGCCTGCTCCAGCGACGAACCGGGTGTTGCCGAGGCGGCGTGTTCAACCGGGCTTTGCTGTGGTTGGGCCCCGAGGGCTGTACCAGGGGCGGCCAGGTCGTCGCGCAGCCAGGTGCGGGTTTGTGTCATCAGTGCCGGTAGGTCGTTGACGGCAATTGCCACGCGGGTAAGACGGGTCTGGAGAACGCGGCGAAGTGCTGCCGGGCCTTCTTCGGCCAGCAAGCCGTGGTCCGGAGGCAAGGGCGGCAGCCCGGCCTGGCGACGCGCGGCTTCGGTCATGCCGGCACCCACCCAGTCGTCCCAGTTAATGGTCACAACATGCCATGGCTGGCGTGCCGCCAGGGCGTTGGCCGAAGCATCTAAATATGCATTGGCTGCGCTGTAAGCGATCTGACCAAACTTTGCGGCGGGCAGAAATGAACCCAGCGTTGAGCACAGCACCACAAATGCCAGTGGCTGGCCTGCCAACGCACGCGCTATACCGTGCAGCCCGGCAATTTTGGGTGAAAGCACCGTGTCGATTGAAGCCTGGTCGCGGCGCGCCATCACGCCGCCGTAGTCTGCCACACCGGCCGCATGAACGACGCCGTGGATGGGCCCTGAATGCTTCTGCCAGTTGTGCAGGGCTTGGGCGAAAGCCATTTCATCAGCCACGTCAACCGACAGATGACTGACGCGCGCGCCAAGCTGCTCGAGCGAGGTGCGCAGGTCTTGCGGCAAGTTGGATTGGCGCGTGATCAACAGCAAATGAGGTTGTTTAATCAACCGGGCCATGTCTTTGGCAAAAGCCTGCCCTACGCCGCCAGTTGCTCCTGTAATCAGTAGGGTGGCGTTGGGGGGTACGGGCCATGCGCCCTCGTTGGGGACATTGATACGCGTTACCTGCTCTGCCCAATATTTCCCCTGACGCTGTGCAACGAACCGCCCGGCTCGCTCTGTCAGCAGCCACGCATGGATGTCTCTTGCCAACGACATGCTCGGGGTTGCGGGCAGGTCGAGCCCGGCAAAGTGGTGTTCGGGGAACTCGTGCGCCAGTACCTGAAAAGCTGCGATCAGTGCAGCATGGGTTGGGTTGGCGATTTCACCCGTGTGCGTCGTGGCCCCGGCATAAGTGACCAGATCGATATGCATTGTGGCGGGGTGACGGTGGCGCAGGGTGTCACGCACAAGCAGCAGTACGTCACCAATACGCTGTTGGACATGGGCGGCGCTGTCGTCTGGAGCGGGCGGCGCCAGGACAAGCAGGTGCGCGCAGTCATCGCTGATGATGCCTGAGCGTGCGGCCGGGGTCGTGGCGAGCGTGACGCGGTGACCCCTGGAGCGCAGAACATCGGCCACCGCCTGGGCCGGCTCGTTGAATTCGCAGTACACCAGCAGCGGCTCTGCGCGAGTATTGTCGATTGCCGGCAAGGGGCACTGTACCCATTGCGGTGCATAAAACCAGTCGTCTGGCGGCGGTTTGGACGATGTGGGTGTTGCAGACAGCGATAACGTATGACCCCCGACAGGCGAGGGTCTGAAGGTCTGATGCGCCCACGGGTAAGGCGGCAGGGCGATGCGTCGACCGGGCGATGTATTGAAAGCTATCCAGTCGATATCGACACCGGTTTCCCACAATTGCGCTGTACTGTGCAGGTAAGTCGGCGCCTCGGAAGAAGGCGCCGTGTTGGCGGCCGACGCACTGTCTAGTGTAGGCAAGCTGACAAGCCCCTGGCCTCGCGCCAGTAATGACAGCACTTGCCCGGGCCCTGCCTCGATGGCCAGCGCTGCGCCTTTGTCTTGTAACGTACGCAGTCCTTGCATGAATTGGACGGGCGCCAGCATATGTTGCACCCAATAGTCTGCAGTAACGGCCTGTTCAGGCGAGATCCAGGTGCCGGTCAGGTTGGATACGAATTTGCGGGTTGGACGGTTTAGTGTGCGCGTGCGCAAGAATGCGCCCAGCCCCTCAGCGGCAGCAGTCATGGCGCGAGAATGAAACGCGTGGGAGGTACGCAGGCGTTGAACGGGGACGCCTTGAGCCGAAAGTTGCCCGGCCACTGCACTGACGACGTCGTGCGGGCCTGAGACGACGGCCTGCCGTGGGCCATTGATGGCCGCCAGATCCAGCATGGGGTGTTGAGTCAATAGCTGCTTGACGGACGGCTCATCCAGCGCAATGGCAAGCATCGCGCCGGTCGGCATGGCCGCCATCAGGCGGGCACGCTCGGCGACAGTCTCAAGGGCATCGTCTACCGAGAAAACGCCGGCCAGGCAGGCCGCAGTGTACTCGCCCAGCGAGTGACCCAGCATGGCGTCAGTTTTGACGCCGATGGAAGACCACCACTGAGCGCAGGCCAGACTCACCGCAAAAATAGCAGGTTGGGCGATACGTGTATCTTGCCATTGTTCGGGGTCGAGATGGCCGCTGTACAGGGCGTCTTTTAATGAGAGCGACAACAGCGGCCGTAGTCGGTCGGATAAGTCTTCGAGGTGTTCACGAAAGCCTGCATGCTGATGGAACAAGGCATGACCCATGCCAGGATGCTGTGCGCCTTGCCCCGGAAGCAGCAGCGCGATTTTTGATGGCTTGCGCGTTGACGCCGGTGGAGGGTCGACGTTTTCCAGCATCTGACGCAGCGCGGGGCAAGCGTTGGTCACAAAGGCTTTGCGCACCTTGAGTCTGGCGCGGCCGCGTTGCAGCGATGTTGCAACATCAGACAAGCTTTCGTCCGGGGCGAGTGATGCCAGTCGCTGTGCCAGGCCGCGTGCCACGAGAGGGAGTTGTGTGCTCGTGGCGGCAGAAAGGGGGACCAGTTGCCAGGCGGCTTCCGACGGGGCTGGCCGGGGTGGCCCCTCGTGGCTTTGTTCAATAATGACATGGGCGTTGGTGCCGCCGATGCCGAATGCGCTGATGCCCGCTCTTAAAGGGCGTCCTGGGGCGATGAGCGCGCGTCCTTTAGTGACAATCTCGAACCAGCGATCCGGGCCGGGGTCGAGCTTGGGGTTTGGGGTTGCGGCGTGCAGGCTGGCCGGCATGAAGCCGTGATGCAGACTGAGCGCGGCCTTGATGAACCCGGCGATACCGGCTGCGGCGTCGGCGTGGCCGATATTGCTTTTGACGGCACCGATCAGCAAAGGCGTGTTGCGTTTGCCGTAAACCCGGCCCAGCGCGGTAATTTCAACGGGGTCGCCCAGCGCGGTACCCGTGCCATGAGCTTCAATAAGGTCGATATCGTTGCCGTTAAGTTTTGCCGCCGACAGCGCTGCCTGAATGGCCTTGACCTGGCCGTCGATGCCCGGCGCGGCGAAGCTCATTTTGCGCGCCCCGTCGTTGCTGACGCCAGTGCCTTTGATCACGGCATAAATTCGATTACCGTCGCGTTTGGCGTGCGATAGCGGCTTAAGCAAAACCACGCCCATACCGGCACCCGGTACAGTGCCCGCGGCATCGGCCGCGAAGGGGCGGCAGTGGCCGTCGGGTGACAGAATCATCCCTGACTCATACAGGTAGCCATGCTCTGGGTAGCTGACGGCAACGCCGCCGGCCAGCGCCATGTCGCAGCGTCCGCTGCGCAGGGCATCGACCGCCTGAGACACCGCGATCAGAGATGTTGAACAGGCCGACTGGACAGTGACGGCCGGCCCGGTCAGGTCCAGTCGATAAGCTACCTGGGTGGCCAGAAAGTCTTTGTCGTTGGCGGTGATGGCATGAAAGCCTGCAGAGCCTTCAAGGTTCTCCCCGGCCGGCGCCAGCACTTCTTTCAGCCAGGTGTTGTGACCGCAGCCTGCAAATACGCCAACGTGGCCGCCGGGGATTTCGCCGGCATCTTCGAAAGCATTCCAGACCCCTTCGAGAAACAGCCGGTGTTGCGGGTCGAGTAGCAGGGCGTCGCGCGGGCCGATGCCGAAAAACTCGGCGTCGAACTGGTCGCTGTGGTTGATGATGCCGCGTCGAGGAACGTAATTTTCATGTGTCAGGACATGCGTCGGCACGCCAGCGGCGGTCAGGCTGGCCGGGTCGAAGGTATGGATGCCTTCGCGTTCTTCGTGCAGCATCTGCCAAAAGGCATCTACCGAATCGGCGCCTGGAAAGCGGCACGCCATGCCGATGACGGCGATGTCGCCATTGTCGGTAAAGTCGTTGGCCTCGCCGGTGGTGGCGGCCGTTTCCACGGCGTAAACGCCCTTGGGCCGGGCGGCTGGCACCGCCTGTATCGCACCCGCGTGCCCGGATGGGGGGCGCGCGGTATGTGCGTCAATAACGGGTGGTTGGGCCGCCAGCCACTTGGCCAACCCATGAATGGTGGCGTGTTCGAACAGTATTTTTGTGGGAACGTTGACGTTGAACGTGTCGCGCAAAATGGGCTGCATTTTGACGAGCAGCAGTGATTGCCCGCCCAGGTCGAAGAAGTTGCGGTGTCTGTCAATGCGGGCCTGGCCTAGCAGTCTGGTCCATATGGGCTCAAGTGTTTGAGCCACGGCATCGACCAGATTGGCGGGCGTGCTGGTTGCGGGTGCGTGCGTATCAGCGACTTTGGGCGTAGTTGTGGCGTCGCCGCCGGCGTCTGGCGCAGGCAGGGCAGACCAGTTTATTTTGCCGTTGGCGGTTAGCGGAATGTGGTCAATGACCTGGAACCGGGTGGGTACAAGGTGTGCCGGGAGGCGGTGGGCCAGGCCTTGACGCAATGTTGCAAGGTCTACCGAGGCGTCGGCTGCGGGTAGCAACCAGGCGCATAAAACGGCTTCGTCGGCAGCTGCTGTAACCCCCACCAGCGCCTTGTCGATGGGGGCCAGATGCTCGATGGTGCGCTCTATTTCGCCAGGTTCGACCCGGTAGCCGCGCACTTTTACCTGGCGGTCGATGCGTCCGATGAAGGCCAGGACGCCGTCGGCGTCGATACTGACCTTGTCACCCGAATGATAGATTCGGGCGGTGCCATTGGGCTGCCATGGGTCGAGGCGGAAACGTTCGGCCGTCAGGCTTGGGCGGTTCAAGTAACCGGGGCCGACACCTTCGCCGCCAATGACCAGTTCACCTTCGCCGCCTGGCGGCACCAGTGCGCCATCCAGGTCAACCACGTAGGCGCGCATGTGCGCGACCGGTTGGCCGATCGGAACCCGGTCGCTGGCGGCTGATACGGGGTGCAACGTGGCACATACGGACGTTTCGCTGGGGCCGTAGCCATTAAAAAAACGTCGCCCGTTGGCCCATTTGGGGATCAGTGTCGCAGGGCAAGCCTCACCCGCAACGATGAGCGTGGTTAACGCGGGCAGGGGAGGTGAGGGCAGTGCTATCAGTAAAGACGGTGGCAGTGTGGCGATGGTAATAGCCTGACGTGCCAGGTCGTCGAGCAGCTCTTCACCAAAGCCAACGGTGTCGGGGTCGGGGATATACAAGGTGGCGCCGGCCCCCAGCGCCATGAAAATTTCCCAAATCGAGGCGTCGAATGCCAGCGAGGCAAACTGCAGCACCCGATCGGCAGGGTGGGGGCCGATGTGATGTTGCTGGACCCTCAGCATGTTGGCCAGTCCCTGATGCCGGGTGATGGCGCCTTTGGGCTTTCCGGTAGAGCCCGAGGTGTATATCAGATAGGCCGGCCAATCGGGCGCGACGAGGGCCGGCGCGGCCTTTGCATCCAGACCCCGCGAGGTCTCGTTCGGCAATGAGTCGTAAATGATAGGTTGGGCACTGCGCCCGACAAAGCCTGCCCGGTCAGTCAGTCCGGATTCTGTGATCCGCCATTTGGCCTGGCTGTCCTCAAGAATCGTTGCAACCCGGTCGTCTGGGTAACTAGCATCGATGGGTACAGCCATGGCGCCGGCTTTCATGATGGCAAGCAGGGCAACGATCGCACGCGTGCCTCGGGGCAGATGCAACGCGACCGCGTCTGTGGGGCGAACGCCTTGGGCGAGCAGTTCGGCGCACAGGGCATTGGTGGCTTGCCGTAAGGCCGCATACGACAACGTCCCGTTGTGTGCGCTTATGGCAGGGTGCTCGGGGATGATGTCTGCCCACTGGTCGACCTGTTGAGGCGCCATGGGGGCTGGCCGCGTCGTTTCGGGGCCTTGGGCCAGGGCCAGCCGGGCAGCAAGCGCGCTGGCATCGTATATCGACAGCTCGCGCAGGCGTGCTTCGGGCTGCGTGATCATGCCTCGCAGCAGTTGATGCCAGTGCTGAAGCATAGCCCGGCCCACGCGATCTGGAAGGCGTGCCGCGTCCCAGGCCAGCGTGAGGCCGGCGTCGTCGCCCGTCGTCATGATGGCGGTAACGGCAAAATTGGTTTGCTCGAGTACGGCGCTGACCGAAACATCAAGCTCTCCGGCGGTCAGGCTCTCGGGACGAGGGTAGTTCTGTACCAGCAGCAGCGTATCGAACAAGGGGCTTGCAGTTGTGCAGCCTGCCGATTGCAGGATATCTTCAAGCCCGATGAATGCATGGTCTGCGCGGTCAAACGACTGCTGCCGCAAGGCATCAAGCAGTGTTGGCAGCCGCATGTCCGGATCCATGTCGGCCCAGACGGGGACTGTATTGATGGTCATGCCGACCAGGGCGTCGGCATTCGGGGTTGCGGGTGGCCGGTGGGCGAATGTAATCCCGAACGTGACGGCGTTACTGTACTGATAGCGGCGCAAAAGCATGGCCCACGCCGCCTGTACCAATACCCCCAGCGGTACACCATGTTGTCGGCACAAGGCGCCCAGCGCATCGCGCATGGCGGGGTCAAGCGTTACGTGGCTATGGTGTTGTGCTTTGACAGAGGTATTTGTGCCGGTTTGCCGCCGGCCAATCAGGGTGGGTGTTGCGTCAGCTAACTGTCGGGACCACCATTGGCGTGCCGTTGTGGCATCGAGCGCGTCCCAATGTCTGACGAAATCGGCCCAGTCGGGCGCTTCGGGCAAGCGTGCGGCTTGCCCTGTTGACATGTACCGGTACAGGGTCAGCCACTCTTGCATCAATATCGATACCGACCAGCCGTCGACGATAAGGTGGTGGCAACTCCAGATCCAGTCGTAATGCTGCTCGTCGCGTTGGATCAGGTGCATGCGCATGAGCGGCGGCTTGTGCAGGTCAAAGCCTTTGCGCCGGTCGGCTTGCATCAAGGCGTCAAGATAACGTTGTGCAACGGCTGGCTCAATACTGCGCCAGTCGTAGTCATGCCAGGGCAGCTCCGCGCTAGCGGCAATACATTGAAAAGGCTGTTCATCCTGGTCGAAGTCGAAACCGCAGCGCAGGGCGCCATGCCGGGCCAGCAGTTCAGCCCAGGCCTTCTTCAGGGTGGCGGTGTCCAGCGGGCCGGTCAGGCGGAAGTGAATCTGGTCGAAATAGGTGTCGGCGTCGTGCAGGCTGTGAAGCAAAATGGCGTGCTGCAGCGGCGTTACCGGTAGCTGCGCCGCAGTGTCATCGGTGGTTGCATTGTCACCCGTATTCTCACGATAACCGCAGGCTTGAGCCAGCCGGGCAAGGGCTGTCGCCAAGGCTTCCATAAGCGTTGCAGCGGCGGCTTCGCTTTCCGGCCCTGCCGCATAATTGACGGCCAGTCGCAATCGGCCCGCCACGACGCCCGCGTTCAGCTCAATACGATGACTACGTGCCAGGTTGGCCGCAATGGTCGGCCCGGTATCGGCGTCTACGGGTTGGAAAGCGGCCTGTGTCCAGCCGTCGAGTACGCCGACGTAATTGACCAGCACATCGGCAGGCGGCAATGCGGCCAGCGCCGCGGTAGCTGCCGGGTTGTCGCCATAGCGCAGCAAGCCGTAACTGAGGCCGTCGTGAGGGCACTGCGCCAAGGCTGACTTGACCTGTTGCGCCATTGTGGCGGGATCGGTCTGGGCAGGCAGTGCCAGGGGGATGACCGACGTAAACCAGCCCACTGTCTCTGTGATGTCGAGGTCGTCGATGGGCATGCCCCGGCCATTGCGTTCAAGATCGACTCGCAGCAGGCGCCCGTCGTGACTGGCGTGCGCCATTGCCAGGGCGGCAAGCAGGGTTTCATCCATGCGCAACCCCAGTGTTGCTGGCACTTTGCGCAACAGATGTTGCGTCAGGGTCAGAGGCAGTTCGTGTAGATGACTGCGCGCCTCGGCTTCGATGCCAGGGTGGGCCGGCAATGCCGGCGCCAGGCGGTCGGGTGCCGGTGACAGCACATTTACCCAGAAAGGCAGTGCGCTCTGGACATCGGGGCGTTGGCTGTAAGCCGCCAGTGTTGTCGCCCAGCGCCGGTACGGTACCCCATGGCGACGCAAGGTTGCCGGGTAACCCTGTGCCAGCGACTCGTAGGCGTTTTGCAGGTCGCGCAGCACAACCTGCCACGACAATACGTCGATGCACAGGTGATGCACCGTCAGCATGAGTTGCTGATCGGTGGGGAATACGACGGCGGCAACGTTCAAACCCAACGCAGGGTTCAGTCCGGTTTGTGCACGGTTCAGTGCTTGACGGCGCTGTTCCGCCCAGTCGTCATCCGCCATATTTGCCGGGCGCGTGAGCACCTCAAAACCAGGCGCGGGCCGGCGTTCGGGGGTGGTGTACTGTGCGGTCGGGCCTGGGGTTCCTGTGACTTGCAGTCCAAAGATTTCGTGGCACTCGACGACCGCCTCAAAGGCCGCATGCAGCGCTTCCAGGTCGACGGGTTCGGGCAGCGCAATAACAACGGCCTGATTAAACTGTTGCCAGTCGCCGCTCATCTCGCCTTTAAACCAGGCCAGGATTGGCGTGGACCAAACAAGTCCGGTGGCATCGTCGTTTTCAACGACACGCGCTTGTGCTATTGCATGTCTGGCAATGGCACGTACTGTCTGGTGTTCGAAAATGGTTTTGGCTGACAAGTCCAGGCCCGCACGTCGGGCGCGTGAAATGACTTGAAGGCTGCTGATCGAATCGCCGCCAAGATCAAAGAAATTGTCGTCAGGCCCAATGGCAGTGCGCTGCAGGACTTCGCCGAACAGTCTGGCCAGCAGTCGTTCTTCGTGACTGTCCAGGGTGCCAGACCCATGGGCGTCGGAGGCCTGTGCGACCTGCGCGGCCAAGGCCCGGTAGTCGGTTTTGCCCTGAACGGTAAGCGGCAGCGTGGGCAGGGTGATGATCTGGTCGGGGATCAGTACGTCGGGCAGCCGATTCTTCAGCAGGTCTTTCAGGCCCACGGCCGGGCGCCCGCAGACAAATGCATAAAGGCCGTTGCGTTGGCCGGTGCGATGCACCAGGGCGGCCGCTTCGGTAATGCCGTCAATGTGCAGCAGCGCGTTTTCCAGCGTGGCCGGTGCGACACGAATACCGCGGATCTTGACTTGCCGGTCGCATCGACCCAAACACCACAGATGTCCGTCCAGGCTCATGCGGCCCAGGTCGCCGGTGCGCAGCGCGCCCAGTGCGGTCAGGTTGCCTTCTGCGTCGGGATGACGCATTAGCGCTTTGCCGCGTATGCGGATTTCGCCCAGGCACAGCGGCGGTACGGGCAGGTCGTCGGGGCCGACGATGTCTATTTCTACATTATTGATGGGTACGCCCAACGGCAGGGTGGACCATTCGGCTGGTACCCGGGTGACCTCGAAAAAACTTGCCGATACCGTCGTTTCGGTCAAACCGTAGCCGCAAAGCAGTGCGCAATGTGGCGCGCGCGCCAGCCAGGTGCGGGCGGCCTCTGCCTGCACAGCTTCGCTACCGGTGACCAGTAAACGCAAGGTGGAGGGTACGTGACCGCCGCCAGCCAGCAGTTCGTGAACCCAGGTATGCCAGTAGGCGGCGGGCAGGTTGGCCACACTGATAGCTTGCGCTTGCAAGGCCTGCGTAAAGGCTTCGAGATCGCGAGTATGCGCCGGGCCCAGTTGTACCAGCGTAGCGCCGGCCAGCAGGCTGGGGACGACTTCTTCAATCAATACGTCAAACGAAGGCGCAGCAAATTGCAGCACCCGATCTGCAGGGTGCAGGCCGAAGCGCTGGCGGATATCGAGGGCGTGATTCAGCAGGCTTTCGTGTGTGATGAAAACGGGTTTGGGCTGCCCGGTAGACCCCGAGGTAAAGCAGACATAGGCGGTCTGATCAAGGGCGTTCGAAGCCAGGGGGGCTTTGGGTGCAGGCTGACCCGCGGGCGCGGCCGGCTGTATAGACGTGATACTGACGCAGGGCAGGTTATCTGTGCTGATGGCGGCGAGGTCGAGGCTGTCGGTGCCGGTCAGGATCAGGTCGATGCTGATGCTGCGTACCCGTTCGGCGATGGCCTCAACCGGGCCCGTCGTTGGTAAAAATACGGCATGGGCGCCAATGCGCCAGATGGCCAGCAGCGCCGGAACGAGTTCTGTCAGGCGCGAGACGCAGAGTCCGATGCCCGACCGATACCCAAGTCCCCTGGCGGAAAGCGCCTGGACGATCTGGTGTGTTCGTGCCAGAGTTTCTGCTGTCGACAGGCGCGCGCTGGTGTCTTCAATCATGCAGCGATCGGGGGCCTGGGCCTGAAGGTTCTGATGGATCAGGGCGTCGATGGATTGGTTTGGCAGCGCTGTGAAGGTGCCCTTCCAGTGGGCCGCACGGGCCGGTTCGGAGCGGGGTGAGCCGGCGGTCTGACAGCATAAATCGACGTATTGCCGCAAAAATTCGGCAATGGTTTCCGGCTCGAAAAGATCAGGGTCGTATTCCAGGTGAGCCACATACGGAAACGCCGGGTCCGTCGTGCGTTCGATGCTCAGGTTCAGGTCGACCTCGGGGGCCAGCGGCGTCGAAGGCAGAACGGCAATGTCGATGCCCGGCAGTTGGGGGATATCCAGCGCCTGTGCCTGCAAGACAAACATGGCCTGGAACAGCGGGTTGCGGTTAAGGTGCCGGCGCGGATTGAGCGCGCTGACGATCTGGTCCAGCGAAACCGGCGGGCGCGCCAGCGCGGTCAGGAGTGTGTGCTTGATTGCGTTGACGCGGGCGGGCAGTGTGTCGTCCGGTTCGAACTGCAGCCGCAGCGGCAGCGTTCGAACCATAAACCCCACCATGTCTTGCTCTTGACTTGTCTGGCGCGTAGACACCGGACAGCCAATGACCATGTCGCTGTCACCACCCCAGCGTTGTAACAGCTCGGCATAGGTCGCCAGGTACACCATGAAGGGCGTAACGCCCATTGATCGGGCGACCTGGGTCAGGTCGGCGGGCGCCGGCAGTGGCTGACTGATCATGGCGCCGCGGGTACCGCGCTCGACGGGTCGTGGGTGATCCAGCGGCAGGCTGATTTCGGCGGGGGCGTCCTCGAGCGCTTTGCACCAGTCGGCCAATGCCTGGGCATCGGCGGCAGCCGGGGCAGGCTCGCGCAGCCGGTCGGCAAATTGTGGCGCTGTGCCAATGGCCTGGCTTCGCAACACGGCAAAGCAGTCGTTGATGACAATGGCCATAGAGGCCCTGTCGGCGATGATGTGATGAATTAAAAAGGTAAGTTGATGGTGCCCGCCCAGGGGTTGAAGCATGACGCGAAACAGCCGGCCGGTGGGTAAACGCCGTGGCGTGTCTGCGCTACAGCGCTCCAGCGCCGGCGGCGTTGGCCCCAGCGTCAGCCAGGGGGTGTTGTCTTCTTCAATCAGTTGCGCCGACAAAATGACATGTTTGTCGACAACCGCGTCAACGGCGCGGCTCAATGCCTCGGCGTCAGTCTGGCCGCGCAGCTCGAACGAGGCATGAAGCACGAAACCCTGAGCATTTTGGCTGAGTTTGTCCAGAAACCACAGTCGTACTTGCTCGGGACTCAGCCTGAGCTTTGTTGTGGCCTGGGGGGCGGTAACGTGTTTCCCGGGCGGTGTGCCCTCGGGCTGCGACTGCATCATGATGCTCCGTATGTGGCGTTACGCCGCTCGTGCAGGTAAGCCGCCATTTCGTCTATGGTGGGGTGCCCAAAGATTTCGCCAATGGGCAGGGTCAGGCCAAACGCGGCTTCAAGGCGTTCGTGCAGCTTTACGGTCAGCATCGAATGCCCGCCATAGTCAAAGAAACTGCGGTCGCGTTCGATGTCGTCACGTTCAAGCAGCGCTTGCCAGCACGCTTCCAGAAAATCGCCAATATCACTTTCGTCGTCCAAAGCGTACTGAGGAGGCGGGGTGTTGGCGCTGGTTTCAGGGGCCGGGTCTTTTTGTTCGCTTGTTGCAAATACTGGCGCTTCAGCGTTGGCTATTGTTTGCGAAGCATCGAGGGTCGGGTCTGGTAAGGCTGACCAGTCGGTTTTGCCGTTGGCATTGAGCGGCAACGCATCCAGAAAGACCCAGCGTCCGGGCAAGTAAGCAGCGGGAAGTCGCTGTTGCAACCACCGTCGCAGGCCGTCTTCGGTGACGTTATGTGTGTGTCGGACGACCCATGCCACAACTTGCTTGTCGTTGTGGCTGTCTTGGCGCGCTGCGACCGCTGCCTGCGAAATGGCGGGATGGGCGTGCAGGCTGATTTCGATCTCTTCAGGGTCAATGCGTTGCCCGCGGATCTTGATCTGGCGATCTTTGCGACCCAGGATCCATACCTGTCCGTCATGATCCATCCAGGCCTGGTCACCCGTGCGGTAGGCCCGGCAGTCAGTGCCAAAAACCGATGTTTTTTGAAACGTTGCGGATAGCGCCTGGGCGTGTCCATGGTAGCCGTCGGTAACCTGGGGACCAGCAATCAAGAGTTCGCCGGGCATGCCGAACAGTAAAGGTCGGCCTGCGTCATCGACAATAGCCAGCCGGTTTCCGGCAAGGGCCGTGCCCAGTGCGCCCGGCCGCATACCCGGACGGTAGCGGGCCAAAGTAGCCGTTACGGTGGCTTCGGTGGGGCCGTAGGCAATGTCGACTTGTCGGTGCTTTGCCCAGGCCAACAGGGTGGGTTCCGGGCAGATTTCGCCACCGACAATTACGCGTTCCAGGGAAGGGTGCGGCAGTGCCGGCGTGGCGTGCAGCACCGCTGCCGGTATTTGCATGTGTGTGATGGCATGGCGCTCGATGGCCTGGTTCAATGAGCTGCCCGGCATAACATCGTGCTGCGGCAACACTGCCAAATGGGCGCCGCTGGCCCAGGCCATGGCGATATCTGACAGCGCCACATCGAACGCAGGCGCCACGACTTGCAGTATGCGGCTACCCGGCGCCAGGCCGTAGTGGGCGGCAAGACTTTGCCCCAGACGTACCAGGGCGTCGTGACGCACCGGCACGCCTTTGGGCTTTCCGGTCGAACCCGAGGTGTACACCATCGCGGCGACAGGGTTGGCGGGTGCGGTTGTATCCGAGGCGTCCGGGAAGGCAGGGTTTTGTCGAGCTGCAACGCCTTCTGTGAAGGGGGGGTGGGCGCTCAGGGTTTCCAGGGTCGCATCGTCGAGCCATAGCGTTACCCCGGCGTCGTTGACGATGAAATCGACACGCTCTGCCGGCCATAGCGGGTCGCAAATGACGACGGTGGCGTCCGACTTCCAGAGTGCCAGGAGCGTTGTCAGCCAACGGGTTGAGCGCGTGGCGCACAGCCCGACGACAGCAGGCGTGCCATAGGCATGGCGAATCGCCTCGGCCATTTGATCGGCCTGAGTATTCAATTGTGCTGCAGTCAACTGGCCCAAGGCGTCACTGGCGACGGTCAGGTCCGGACGGGATTGTGCCAGGGTCGTGATGAGGTCATTGAGTTGCTGCGGTGTTACCGGCATGGCATCTGCCCTACCGGATAGCGCCAGATGTTGGCGCAGGCCCCCACCCCAAAGCGATGCGTTCGCGTCATCGTGTTCAGCGCGTGTTGCCGTGGCGGGTTCGGTCAGCAAGTGCGCAAGAAGATCGGCCAGGGTCCGTGCAAATGCGTCCGGGATCCGTCTGCTGTCATACTCGATGTCGAAAGTGGTCCTGTTGTCGCCGTCGGTCCTGATGATCAGCGCAATGTCGACACGGGCCTGGGTGGCCCGGGCTTGCCCCAGGCACTCGACCTTCAGGCCGGGAATGTTCAGTGCCCAGTCAAAATCCTGTTCGGGGACGATCATGACCTGCAGCTCGTCGCCGTCATCGTCAAGCCCCTTCCAACCTTGGTCTTGAAGCCAGAAGGTGGGGACGTCCTGAAACGCCAGTGCCTGCAGAAACTGATGGCGTATGGTGTCCAGCGTTTGTGCCTGCGACGCTGCCTGCGCTGTCGCGTCGAAACGCCCCAGCACCGTATTCGCCAAAAATCCGACAGTGTTTTCCCATTCTGGACGATGCCGCCCGGCCTCGGGAAAGCCGATGATCACGGGGCCGTTTTGCGTGTTAAACCGTTGTAGCGCCACGGTAAGCGCATGAAGGCCGGCGATAAAGGGCGTTGTGTGTTGGGCGGGCGACGCGTGGTGCGTGCCCGATAGACGGGCAACTGTCAGTCGTGCCAATGGGCCGCCACGTGTTGCACCGCGAGCAACGGGTGGGCAGCGCGGGCAGGCGGCCGCAGCAAGGTAATCGCGATAGTCTGCCAGCTTTGAGGAAATTTGCGGCATCAGCGCCAGTTGTTCGCGGGCCACATCATCAATGCCTGCCGGTGTGCCTTCAGGCGGGTTGTCGTGATTTGCCAGCGTCAGGTATATCTCGGCCAGGTCGCGTGTCAGTCGTTCGCTGGACCAGCCGTCTACCATGGCGTGGTGAGCGACCATAAACAGATAAAGCGTATTGTTGGCGGCCGTGCAAATTTCGACCCGGATCAAGGGCTCGTCGGGCAGGGAAAAGGCGGTTTGCGCCAATTGATCGCGATACGTCCGCGCCGCCGTGTCATTCATGGCCGGGTCGTGGCGTACGGCAACGGGCAGACCGGTTCCCGCTGGCAGGGTTACTTGCGACCACTGCCCAAGTTCTAGTACCAGTCGCGTGCGCAGGGCGGCATGGCGGTCGGATAGCTTCTGTAATGTCCCCATTAACACGTCCACGTCGGGGACGTCGTCTAAACGGTGCGCAATCGCAAGGTTGTAGGCGGTGCGCCCCGGGTTGGCCACGTATTCCCGAACCAGCCATTGCTGGTTGAAGGTCAGCGGCGCGCGCTGCGGCGCGCTTGCTGGCTGCGGCTGCGGCTGCGGCTGCGGCAGGGCTTTTGCTTGTGTGGGGGCGTTGAAACCCGGTTGGTGTGGCAGGCCTAGCTGGTGCAGACGTTCGGCAATACCAGAAAGGGTAGGCGTTTCGAACAGCCACCGGGCTTGCGCTGCCACACCTGTCACACGCTGTAGGGCGTTCATGGCCATAATGGCCTTTAAAGATGTCCCCCCCTGGTCGAAGAAGTGAGCGTGACGGTGAGCGATTGTGTGCCCCAGTACGTTTGACCATTGCTGGGCCAGCATGCGTTCGATGTCGTCTTGCGGCGCTTCGTGTGAAGCCTCGCCCTCGGTGGGCTGAGCTTCGAGGGCTAGCCTGGCGATATGCGCATCGTCGGTTTTACCGGTTGGGCCGGCCGGCAGTGTGTCCAGCCACATGAACCGTGTCGGGATTGCGGCGCGCGGCAACCGGCTTTGCAGCCATACGCGAAGTTGCGCCTGATCAAGCGGCGCAGGCCCAACGAGGGCGGCCGCCAGCCAGGGCCGGTCGGCCGTGTCGATGAGTACGACACGGCAGGTGTCGACCCCGGGGTGTGCGTTCAAGGCGGTTTCGATTTCCAGTGCGTCGATACGCACGCCCTCGAGTTTGAACTGGCGGTCTTGGCGGCCAAGCAGCACGGTGGGGCCTTGCGGTATTTTTATGGCCGAGTCGCCGCTTAAAAAAGCACGTTGCCCACCGAAGGCTGGCAAGGCGAAAAAGCGTTGCCGAGTCAGTTCGGGAGCATTGAGATAGCCTTCAGCAAGGCCGGTGCCACTAATGGCCAGCTCGCCAGGGAAACCGTCGGGGACGGCATGGCCGGTGCTGTCAACGATGGCCATTGCCATGCCGGGCAAGGGTTCGCCAATATCGCAACGGGCGCCCACCGGCTGACGGATTTCGGCCCAACTGGCGTCGGCCGTGACTTCGGATGACCCGTAGATATTGATCAGGCGGCAGTCTGGCAGTCGGTCGAGCAACTGGCTTGCCAGCGTTGGATGCAATGATTCGCCGCTACTTGTGCAAAGCCGCAAGTGCCTTAGTTTGATGTCGATATTCTCGACATGATCCAGCATTGCTCGTAGCAGGGTGGGTACGGCCACCAGACGCGTCACCCGGTGTTGATCAATCAGGCTTGCCAGCGCAACCGGGTCGGTGGCGACGTCATCGGAGGCGATCGCCAGCGGTATGCCGGCGCACAGCGCGCCGAGCATTTCGGCAAATACGTCGACAAAGCCGGGAGATGTCTTCAAGCAGGCGATGTCGTGTGGCTTTGCAGGAAATGTTTGCCTGTACCAGACCAGGCGGTTAAGCAGGGCGCTTTGCGTGCAGACAACGCCTTTGGGTGTACCCGTTGAGCCCGACGTAAAGGCAATGAAAGCCGTGGGTACTACGGTAGCGGCCCTGGACGGCGCGGCGACGGGCCCTGGTGCTGCCGACGGCGTCGATGGGTGAATTATTGCGACGTCTGTGGCAGGCGGGAGATTGTCTGGGGTAGCGATAATGAGCGCCGGTCGGGCGACAGACAAAATGTGTTGTTGCCGATGCGCAGGGTGTGCAGGGTCGAGCAAGATCATGATGCCGCCGACTTTCAGGCACGCCAGCACCGCAGTGACCAGGTCGCTTGAGCGGGGCAGCCACAAGGCCACTTTGCAGCCGCTGTAAAACGAAGGGTGGTTGGCCATGTGCATTGCCAACGCATCAACTTGGCTAACCAGCCCGGCATAGTCAATGGTGCGTTCGCCATCGATCAGTGCAGTTTGGGCGGGTTTTGCAACGGCCTGTTGCATGAAGTCGTCGAAGACGGTTGCTGCGGTATTGTTTGATAACGCCCAGGCTGCGGTGTGCTGCTTTGTTATCAGTGCGCAAGTGTCGACTGGCGCCTTTTGGTGCTGGGGCTGAAGGGCCCAATGCACCAGGGTCGACCAGGCTTGTGCAAGTATTTGAGCAAAGCCTGCAGGAAACTGTCCTGAGCGGCATTCAAACACTGCATCAAAGCCGTCATTTTCAATAATTTCAATGACAAGGTCGGTGCGTGCCGCCGCCATTGGCAGTGGCGACGCCTGGGCCAGGGTAACGTCGAGCCGGGGCAGAACGTTGAACATGATTTGCGCCAGCGGCGGTTTGCCCGGCTGGCGCTCGGGTTTGACTGTTTCAACAATGTGCGCAAAACCCAGGCTTGCGTGAGCGAGGTCTTGCGCCACCTGTTGTTGCAGGGCGTGCAAGGCGTCGGGGAACGTCAAATGAGGGTCTGGGTTGCATCGCAGGGGCACCAGATCGCTCAGGCAACCGACAACGCTATCTGCACCCGGTCGGTTTCTATTGGTCAGCGTGGTTGCAATAACAACTTCGGGTTGGCGTGACAGGCGTAACAACACGCAAGCCAGTGCCGTCAGAAAGAAAAAATAAGGCGTGGTCTTGAACTGATGGCAAGTGCTACGCAACTGGTTAGCTTGTTCCGCATTCAGCGTGGCCCGAAAGGCATCGTACGGTGTTTCGCCGGTGTGCCCGAATAGCGTAACCGGCGCTTGAAAGTAGGCTGGTGCCTCTTGCAGCCGT
This sequence comes from Pusillimonas minor, assembly GCF_014237865.1. Taxonomy (GTDB): domain Bacteria; phylum Pseudomonadota; class Gammaproteobacteria; order Burkholderiales; family Burkholderiaceae_B; genus Neopusillimonas; species Neopusillimonas minor. The sequence goes on along the minus strand of NZ_JACJUU010000002.1, from coordinate 135,500 downwards.
TCGCGCCAATAGGCTTGCAATGCTTGTGTCTCTTCTGCCTTGGCGGGCCTAGCCGCCGGGCTGAAGTCGCGCGGTTGTAAAGGCGGCTGCGTTGCGGAAGAGATTCCCTGCACCTGTTGCATGAGCTCGTTGGCCAGCGTTTGAATACCGAACCAGTCGCAAATGGCATGGTGCATCAGCCAAACCAGGCCGTGACACTGCTCGCCCTCGAGAATCGGCAAAATGCGCCAGTTGTCATTCAGATCGATGGACAGGCCTTGTGATGACATGATGCCGCGCAGTTCAGAGGGTGAAGGCGCAAGCAGCGGCGGGCCGAGTTCAAAAGTGACTTGGGCAGGGGTGATAACCTGCGCATAGATGACGCCGTTTCGAGGCTCGTGTCGGGTACGCAGCGCCTCGTGGCGCAAGACCATGGCCTGCACGGCGTTATGTAATTGCGCTACGGTGCAAGGCTGCGAAAATCTTAAATGCAGGCCCAGGCAGTTAACCAGGGGATTGCCCTCCAGAGACTCTTGCAGCCACATGCGCTGCACCGGGTCGGCGGCGACCCATGGCGTTGCGCCGTCTGGCCTGGCCTGCGTGTCGGCCTGTTTAATCAGGCCCTTTTTTTGCAGCAAGGCCTGCAGTGCCTGATGGTTTTGTGATGAAAGCTGCTTCATGGGGCCAACGTGTCGGGCGGCGGGTCGACGCCGTCCATCACTTGGCTTAAATGGGCGATGACGGTGTCAAAGAGTTCGGGGTCGGCGGTCTGGTTGCGCACATATTGGGCTAATGCGCTTGGGGTTGGATGCTGAAATATGGCCGCGACCGGAATATCGGTGAAGAACCATTCGGAAAGCTGGGCCGCCAACTGGGTAGCCTTGACGGAGTCGCCGCCGACCAGAAAGAAGTCGTCGTTGACGTCGGGTGTGCTGATGTCGACCGTGGCAGCAATAAAGCCCGCAATGCATGGCGCTGCCGGGTCGTTGACCGAGGCCTGGGCTTGCGTTGCAGACCGGCCCAGACGCGCAACGTCTAGTGCGCCCGCGGGGGTGCGAGGCGCCGCTTTTGTGCTGTAAACCGGCATCCAGCGGGCGGTGCCGCGAGCGTCGGGTATGCAGACTGCTCCGGCATGGGGCGCCCAGGCCGACGGTTCGAGCATTGGTGTTGCCGGGCGGATAGCGCGCCAGGCATTTTGAGGGTGTTGATCGTCGAGACCGACGCAAATGACGCCCTCGGCGGTAGACAAAGCCCATTGGATAATGGCGCGCCCGGCTGTCGGGCTGATGGGAAGCAAGCCGTCGTTGGCCAATAGCGCCGCGTTGGTACGGGCCCGGCTCAGGCCGGTGTCGTCCCAGGCCGAAAAAGCCACAACGCCTGGGGCGGGCTCAGCGCTTTGCCAGGCCTGGGCCTGGGCAATTAGCGCCGCTTGTTGCGCGGCGTAGCTTTGTATGCGCGCACCGTTGACGCCGGCCACCGAGCTGACGACCAGCAACTTCACATTGGCTTTGTCGCGTGCCAGGGTTTGCAGCGCTTTGAGGGTACCCGTTGTGGCATCCAGCCCGGTCTGGAACTGCGCATCGTCCCAGTGTTCGTTACCCAACAGGTCGACCCCGGCAACATGCACAAGGCCGCGCAATACTGCACCGCCAAGACGCTCGGCCTTGTTGACCTCGATGCTTAGTGCCTGGGTATCTGAGGCGTTGGAGTACTGGACCCACCCGTTTTGGGCAAGCTGATCAAGTCGTTGCTGTTTTTCGGCCGACAGCTGTGCTGCGGGCGTTGTCCCTGTGACGATAAGGCTTGCGCCCAGGGCTTGAAGCGCCTGGCAGCATTGTTCTCCGACGCCGCCCAACCCTCCCGCAACCAGCCATAGCCCTGATTCTGACGTGGCATGCTTGGGTGTCAGGTTGGTGATTGGGTCGAATCGTGGCGCCAGAAACTTCCCCTGGCGCCAGGCCAGCAGCGGTTCGAAATTTAAAGGCGCGCAGAGCGCTGTTTCGGCCGGGGCGGCGGCGGGCAGGTCGACCAGCGACCAGCGAGCCGGGCCTTTGGCAAGGTTGAAGCTGCCGATGAGGCCCGAAAGTGCTGCGGCTTCGGTGTTGACAGGGTCGTTGGGTTGGGCAAAAAGACTTTGGGTGACAATGATACGAATGTGCCCGGGACCGCTGCTGTTTCGTGTGTCGTCCTCTCGCATGGCGTGATCGAGGGCCTGCAAAAGATCGTATGTCGACCCTTTAAGCAATGTGCCGTCTTGCAACCGCAGACGCAGGTCGATGACCAGAAGCTTTTGACTGGCGCAGGCAAGGACGTCCAGCAGATATTGCAGCGGGTTGTTTTGTGTCGGGTCAGGCGCAACGGTAACGTAGGCTGCGGTCGGCAGTGTATTGGGCTGGCTGGGTAACGGCTCCCAGGTTTGACGATGAAGTGCAACGCGGTGCGTTTGTGCCGCCTCGTGGGCTTGTAAATGAGCCAGTGTCGTATTGAAGCGACCGGCCTCGAATTGTTCGCGCAGCTCCCGTTTTACGATTTTGCCGATGGGCGTCCGTGGAAAATCGGCCGATTTTAAAGGGACAAAATGGTCGGCCGAGATCGCGTGCGTTAAACGCAATGCGTCGCGCATGGCCCCGATAACGGCCGATACAACACGGGGGGTATCCAGCCCCGATTCGGGGTAGGTCGAGAAAAACACAGCAATTTCTTCGGTGCTTGCCCCCGACGGCCTTACCGGCACGACCGACAGGCAGGTCGGGTCGACGCCTGAAATTTTGGCCAGCGTGTTCTCCAGCTCGTGAGCGAAAACGGTTACGCCCCGGACGTTCAGGGTGTCTTTTAAACGCCCTGTCAGGTATAGCTGGCCGTCGGCAATAAAACCCGCATCGCCGCAATCAAACCATTCGGATGCATTTACGCGCACGCTATCGGGAGGCAAACCAAAATAGCGCGTCAGAAGCTGGGGTGAGCAGATCTGGATTTGGCCGATCTCGCCTTCGGTAAGCACCTGGTTGTTGTCGTCTACGATGCGGATTTTGGCGCCGGGAACCGCTGGCCCGAGGCTGCTGAAGGCGCCGATGGTGTTGCCTAAATGCCCGTAAGAAATAGCGGCGCAGGTTTCTGACATGCCGAAGGCGGGGATCATGGAGCTGGCTTGCAGGCCATGTCTTGCCAGTTCGTTCACGCATTTAAGCAGGGCCATCTCATTAACGGCTTCGCCGCCGTTGAAGATGTGTCGCAAACTGCTTAAATCGTAAGTGCGCGAGGAAGCGCGCGCAGCACGCGCCAGAAGCTCGTACACAAAATTGGGCGACCAAGTGATGCTGACCCTGCAGTCATCGACGAGGGCGAGCCAGCGTTCGGGTTTTCCCAGGATGTAGCCGATGTCGGCATGAACCTGGTGCGCGCACAGAGCTGTTGCGCCCAAAATCACGAAAGCCAGCCCGCCGATATGATCGCGAGGCATCCAGTTCAGGAGTACGTCGTTGGGTGTGGCGGCACAGCGCTGGCGCTGCACGCCGGCCACCATGCTTAACAACGCGCGATGACTTTGCATGACACCCTTGGGCACGCCGGTGCTGCCGGATGTCATGATGATCAGGGCGATGTCGTCGGGTCGGGCGGTGTGAATACGTGCCTGCGTGGCCGGCGCCTTTGACAAGGTTTCGATGGTGACGACGCCTTGTGCGCTGAAGGCAGGGATGTGCGCACGTTGTTCAGCGGAGGCTGCATCGATGAGCAGTATGGGGTTGTTTAGAACCTGGCTTACGGCCTGCAGCCGCTGGTAGGCGGTGTGGTCGGCTTGCGCGTCGGGCAGTTCGATGGCGCTGGCATGAAAGCCGCCCAAAATAGCGGCCCACAGGCCGGTAATGAGCACTTCGGCGTCGTTGCTGGCAAGCAGCAGCGTGTCGGCGGGCTTCAGCCCCGCGTGTTGCAGCCCGGCAAGCACACATAGGGCCTGCTGAAACAGCTGGGGGTAGCCAATACGTTTGACCTGGCCGTCGGGCGGGTAAATGATAACTTCGCCGGCCGATGTCGCGGCACGCTGGATGGCCTCGGTACAAGTAACAGGCAGGTCATTGGGCCAGACAAGTGGCCCGCCGTCGCTGATGGCCGGTTGGTTGCCGCGGGACTGGCCAATGACGGAAGGGACCGGTGTATGTTCGTCAGGCGTGTCGAGTACGTGGCTGGAAGAGACGGGCCCTAACGCAACCCGGGTGCCGATGGGCCGGGTGAGCGTGATGGCCACGTCTTGGGTACCGCCTTGTTGTGCAAGGGCTTCGCGGGCTTGGCTGAGCGCGCTCGGCGTCCAGAGCGGCATTGCGCCGGGCTCGGCACCCGATGGCGTTTGTGTGGCGGCCAGCAGGTGCCCGCCGGGGCCGACCCATTCTGGCGGGTTCTGCGCAACGTCGAGGCAGGCGGGCCCGCTAAGCCAGTAAATGTGTTGTTTGCCGTCATCCAGCACAATCGGCTCGACAGCAACATGATGGATGCCGGGCAACTGGTTAAGTCGTTGCGCGATATCAAGTGCATCAGCATCGGTCGGGTCGCGATCGAAAGCGTGTGGCGCAGACATGGGGATGACCTCGGGAGTTATCGTGATCGGGCGACAGGGTTGCGGTGATTGGGGCCGTCGTCTTTGTAACCGCGCATGGCTTCTGGGGTGGGCGGCATGCCTTCGGCAAGGTTCGGGTAAGCCGCCGGATCGCCCTTGGCTGCAGCTGTGTCGGCGGTTTTTTCGGCCCCTGCGGCGGGGGTAAGCTTTTTAGCGGCCTTGGCAGGCGGCGATTCGGACTTGGACGACGTGTCGATCGTTATGGGCGATTGGCCCTTGTCGGTGGCATCGAAAATAACAGGCAGGCCGCTTTCGCTGTTGCCGAAAATCACGATTTTGCTATTGGGAGACTTGGCCAGTTCGAGGCTGGCCTCGATGCCACGCCACTTCAGGTAGCTGTCTGAAATAGCCGGGGCGATGGTCTCCTGGAATTTGCGAATGCCCTCAGCCTCGATTTCTTTGCGTTGCGACTCAAGCACTTCGCGTTGAACAATGAACCGATATTCTTCGACGATCTGGGCCTGCTCGAGTTTGTTTTCGATGGCGCGCTTGATTTGCGCCGGCAGCTCGACATTGCGGATGAGAACATCGGTAAGCTCGACGACGTCTTCATCGTCACGCATGTCGGGGGATTCGCCTGCAATACCGTTTTTGGGTGAGCCCTCGGTGATGAGTTTGTACAGGAGCTCTTGAACTTCGGTGCGCTTGTCGGTGAACAGGGCCTCGGCCGAATAGTTGGCCACGACCCGGCGTGCCGCCCAGCCGACCTTGGGCACCAGCAGCTTGTCGACGTAGTTGGGGCCCATGGTCTGGTTCAGGAGCACCAGGTTGTGCCGGATGATACGCCAGCGAATAGTGAGCGAAATATTGAAATGCAAACCGTCTTTGGACACGACCTGGAAGTCTTGGTCTTTGGTTTGCAGACGCAAGTCGTAAGTGTAGAAGCGGTCCCAGGGTTGAATGATGTGCATGCCTTCGCGTAGCGGCCCAACCGAGCTTTGACCCCCAACGGGGAAACGATGCCAAAGCACACTGGCATGCCCGACCGGTGTGGTCTGGATCACGGCATCCCACAAGATAATGATGAGAAAAACGGCGACCAGAAGTAAAAATATCAAGGTCGATGCCAGGCGGCGCAGAAGGTGTCGGAGCTTTACATTCATGGGGCATCTACCTGGGTCATTTTCCCTTCAGACATGTGGAAGCGCCGGTCGGCGCAATTAAAGTAGTTGTCGTCGTGGGTGATGCAGATAATGGTTTTACCCTGCGCTTTTAATTCGGGCAGAATTTTGGTGTAGAACAGTTTGCGCGTTGCGGGGTCTTGGTCGGCCGCCCATTCGTCGAGCACCAGCACAGGGCGTTGTTCGGCCAGGGCCAGCGCAAGCGCCAGGCGCTTGCGCTGGCCGGTAGACAGTGCATCTGCGTCGATCTGGTCGGCGGGCCAGGGCACCTTGTCGTTAATGGCCAGGCGTTCGAGCCATTGGGCCAGTATGCTGCGCCCGGTGTCGTCGAGCCCGTAGGGCCGGGTGAACACATGGTAGTCGGCGAAGACGCCGGCAAACAGATTGCGATACCACTGAGGCGGGTTTAAGGGGATGTCGGTACCTTGAGAAGCCATTGTGCCGGTGTCGCGCGGATAAAGCCCCGTGAGCACACGCAATACGGTGGTTTTGCCGGAGCCATTGCCGCCGGTGATGAACAGGATTTCCCCAGGTTTGACGTCGAGGCTGATGTTAGTGACCCGGAACCCCGAACCGGCGCCTTCGGGGACGCGGTGCTCGTAGCTGACTTTTTTCAGTGACAAGCCGGTGAACTCGCCCGCGCCAGCGTCGTGGTCGGCTGTGGCAGCCGGGTGGCAACTGTCGATCTGGCTTTCGAAGCGGTTGATGTTGCCCATGGCAAAGCGGGCAATGGCATAGTGCTGGATGCTATTGGCCAAAGAACCCACCGGGCCGATCAGGAACAAGACCGCCATGACAATACGGGAAATGTCTTCGCCGGGGATGTCGGCCAGCAGGGGCAATAAAAAGACGACGCTACCTGCCAACAGGTAGGACACCGAGGTGCCGGTGGTGAGGATCTGAGCCAAAATGTGCGCGCTGGTCGAGCGGCTGGACGCCAGCGCCGCAGAGGTGTCGACCATGTCCTGTTCCAGTCCGGCGCGTCGGGTCGGGTTCAGGCGTAGTTCTTTGCTGCCCTGTACCACGGCGTTTGCGTAGTCGCGAAACCGCTGGCTGTCTTCTTCGGTTTCTTTCAGGGTGCTGTCGAGGTGCTTGTTAAGCGCCAGATACCCCAAAACCGACAGACCGGCGACTACGGCCGTAAGCAACCCAGCGGCCGGCGACAACACCAGCAGGTAGGCATACATGAAGACCAGCATGACCAGGCCTTCGACACCGGCAACCAGAGGCACGACTGCTTGCGAAAGCGATTCGTATGACGCGGAAATGCCATTGATGACCCGGTTGCCGCCCAGGTTTTCGAGATCGCGCAGCGACAAATTAAGGGTTTTGCCCAGAATGCGCTGCCGTTTTGCGTGCAGCGCCTGTTCGATTTGGGCGGCGGTTTTTGCAACCAGCAGGCGTTGCGAGAAGCGGTACACCAACAGCAGAACAATGAAGAAAACGGCAAGTAGTGTGGAGTAGCCTTGCTGCTCGAGCAGTTGTGACTCGGTGTTGAGTAATACCAGAATGCCCGTGCCTGCTGCCGCCGACAAAATGGCGTAGGCCAGCAAGAACCCCCGCGCGCCATTTTGTGTGCCGGCCTTAATGAACGACAGCAAAGAAAAAGGGGCTTGGCTGCCCCTTTGTTTTGAGCGGCCCAGCAGCCCTAGAAGGAATTCCCCGGTGCTTTGGGTATCAGGAGACTTGGCCATTGACGGTGCCGGAAGATGTGAAGGGCAAGGTCATGTTTTGCGCGGTTCGGCGATAAGGTAAGCCAACCCCATGACAACCGGCGTGAGCAGGAGCGAAAGCACGAATGCACCCGCAAAGCCCACGCGGCTGTTGCGCCCGATGAAGCCCACCAATAAAGAGAGCAACACATAGGCCAGGATGGAAAACGGCAGCATGGCGGGGTTACTCGGCGCGGGCTTTTTTGTATTCGGCTTTCAGGCGGCCGGTGGCGGCGCTGGCGCTGAAGTTTTCGAGGGTGCCACCCGAGGCGAAATGCGAGGAAAACACGCGGCCCAGGGCATAGGTGGCTGCCGAGCCAAAGGCCGCAAAACCAATGCTGCCCAGAATGGTGCCTGTGACGGGTACGATTTTGGCCGAAGAGCCCACCAGGCCGCCGCTGATGCCAGCGGCGCCGAGCGTACCCAGCAACGATGCCACAACGGGCTTGAGCGAGCTTTCGTTGGCAGTTGCGCCGTAGCACTGTGCAATGTTTTTGATCATTTTGACCTGAACGGTGGCCAAGGCGGCCAGATCGAGTACCGGGACCGGCACGATGGCGGCCGCTGCAGCCCATTTGACGTAACGTTTGATGACTTGTTCGGCTTGTGTGTTGGCCGCGTCGAGGTCGACACTGGGTGACGACACCTGAAGGGCTTGCGCTTCGTCGGTGCTAGCGGATTCTGTGGCTTCGTTATGAGAGTTGGTCATGGCGGTATCCTGCGATAAGGGTGGAGCGGGTTCCGGCGCCGAAGAATCTCGTCCGGCTCGATATTCAGCCTTAGAAGCATAATGCAATCATCTGATGCAAACAAGCACATTCAGGGGCGTGTGCCTGTATTCGGGGCCTTTCTGGTTGCCACACCCGGGTAATTACCGATTTTGACGTTTTCTTGACTTTTCTTTGACGGTTTATTGTCGCGTCGACGCTTAATGTGGGGGCTCTTCTGATGTTTCAGTGAGTCCTGACATGAATGCTTCAATGCAACTGCGTTTCAAGCCGGCGGCGCAACCGCTTTTGTCGGTTGTGGTGCCTGTATATAACGAACGTGCGGTGTTGCCGTTGCTCCATGCGCGCCTGACGGCGGTCTTGTCGGGGTTGCCGCTTCGGTACGAAATTGTGCTGGTTGACGATGGCAGCCGCGACGGCAGCGATATTGACATGGCGGACCTCGCCGCACGGGTGCTGCATGTACGTGCGGTCCGGCTCAGCCGCAATTTTGGCAAGGAGGCGGCCCTGACTGCGGGTATAGCCCACGCCAAAGGCGATGCGGTTGTCGTGCTGGATGCCGATTTGCAAGACCCGCCCGAGCTTATCCCGCAAATGATCGAGGCCTGGCAAGCGGGCGCAGACGTGGTGGCCATGAGGCGCCGGACGCGTGCCGGCGAAACAGCGACAAAGAAGCTGAGTGCGCATCTGTTCTATCGTTTGCTCAATCGGGTCAGTGCGGTTGATATTCCTGAAGACACCGGCGATTTTCGTCTGATGAGTCGCAAGGCTGTTGATGCCCTGGGCCAGTTACCAGAGCGAAATCGCTACATGAAAGGGTTGTTTGCCTGGATTGGTTTGCCGACGACGGTATTGTTATACGACCGCGCGCCGCGGGCTGCGGGGCACACCAAGTGGGATTACCTCGGCTTGTTGCGACTGGCCTTCGAGGGGATCACGTCGTTCTCGGTGGCCCCGCTGCGCATTGCCATGGTGCTTGGCTTGCTGACGGCCCTGACCGGTGTGTTGTTCGGGGGCTGGATCATTGCCAAAACGCTGGTGTTGGGCGAGGTCGTGCAAGGCTATCCCTCACTGATTGCGATCATGACTTTGCTTGGCGGCGTTCAATTGGTGTCGGTAGGCTTGCTGGGCGAGTACGTGGGTAAAACATACTTCGAAGCCAAGCAGCGCCCGCTTTATCTGGTCAGAGACATCGTCGAGCGTCGTCAGACAAGTCGGTCTGTCGGGGTTCGCATGGTCGAGGAGCGCGGTCATGCGGCCTGATCGTCGCTATATCGTATTGTTGCTGGCGGTGTTGATGCTGCCGCTGATCGGGATGTGCCTGTTACCGCTCGCCGACACCTCCGAGCCACGCTATGCCGAGATTGCCCGCTTAATGGCCGAATCGGGCGACTGGATTACGCCCTGGTTCGAGCCGGGGGTGCCGTTCTGGGGCAAGCCTCCCCTTTCTTTCTGGGCCCAGGCCGCGTCTTTTCGCCTGTTCGGCGTCACAGACTTTGCCGCGCGGTTGCCTTCATGGTGTGCGACCCTGGCAGCGCTGGGCGCTTTGTACGCTTGCGTTCGGCAGGTCTACGACACGTCAACGGCACGACTGTCTGTGCTGATTTACGCTTCTTGCGCGCTGGTGTTTATTGCCTCGGGCGCGGTGCTGACTGACCCCTTTCTGGCCTTGGGCACGGTGCTGTGCATGACGGGTGCCCTGATGGCGTCACACGCTTCCGGGGTGTTCTGGCGGTATGCATTCTTTATTGGGCTTGCGGTGGGCTTGCTGGCCAAAGGGCCGCTGGCCGTCGTTCTGGTGGGCGGCGCCGTTGCGCCTGCATTTTTGCTCGACCGATCTTTCCGCGCCTCGCTCAAAGGTTTGCCATGGGTGACGGGCTTGGCAGTGTTGCTGGTGCTGGTGGTGCCATGGTATGTGCTGGCCGAGATTAAAACGCCCGGGTTCCTGGATTATTTTCTGGTTGGTGAACATGTGCGCCGGTTTCTTGACCCGGGTTGGGCGGGCGACTTGTATGGCACAGCGCATCGCGCACCACGCGGCACCATTTGGGTGTATTGGCTGCAGGCGTCTTTCCCTTGGGGCATTCTGGCCCTGGCCTTGCTGCTGTGGTTATCGGTGTCGGCGCGTGGGCGTGCCTTACTTGTCGCCGGTTGCCATGACCGTCGTACGCTTTATTTTTTGGGCTGGGCCCTATTCACACCGATGTTTTTCACCTTCTCGGGCAATATCCTCTGGACATATCTTTTGCCGGCGCTGGGCGGGTTTAGCGTGTTGCTAGCCCGGGGGTTGGTGTGTTTGCACAGGCAGCGGCCCGTGGCCTGGGTGATGCTTGCCCCCTATGCGGCAGCGGCGGCGCCACTGGCGTTAGCCGTATTTGTAAGCGTCATGGTGATGAATCCCTCCCTGTTAAAAACCGAGAAGTATCTGGTGTCGTATGCGCAACATCATGGCAAGTTGTCAGCGCCTTTGCTTTACGTCGATGACCTGCCGTTTTCGGCGCGCTTTTATTCCCGCAACACCGCGCGGCGCGTATCGCGTGACGTATTGCTGGCCCGACTGGCCACTGGCGAGGGCTTGTGGTTTGCCATCCAGAAAGAAAACGCGGCAACGCTGGGCGATGTGGGGGCAATACCGGTACTCGAGAGCCGGCGGTTCGTCCTCATGTATCATCAAAGCCATGCTGACAACCAGATTGCCTCGGGGCCGCGTTCTGCAGGCCACGCCGAGCCGCTGATCAAATGAACGATACGCCCCTGCGGTTGCTAATTGTCGAAGATAACCGGCCCTTGGCCGAGAATCTGTTCGAGTATTTTGGCCATGATCGGCGTTATGTGCTGGATTTTGCGCCCGACGGTTTAACCGCTTTGCATCTGGTGGCCACGCAGTCGTATGACGTAATTGTGCTTGACGTCATGTTGCCGGGTGTTTCGGGCTTTGATATTTGCCGGCGTCTGCGCGAAGACCTGGGCTGTCAGACGCCTGTTATTTTCATGACTGCCAAAGACCAGTTGCCCGACAAAGAAGCGGGTTTTGGCGCCGGCGCCGACGACTATCTGGTCAAGCCTTTCAATCTTAAAGAGTTGAAGCTGCGGGTCGATGCGTTGGGGCGGCGCCGCTTGCCGTCGCGCACAGGCGTCGTTCATATGCCTGGCATTGGTTTTGACCCGGGGCGTTTAGTGGTTTCGGTAGCGGGGCATCCGGATCTGGCGTTGTCGGGCATCGGGGCGCGTCTTTTCGAAATGTTGATCCGCGCCTACCCTGATTTTGTCTCGTATGACCGTATTGTTGATACCGTCTGGGGGGAACGCGAAGTTGACCGCCACACCGTGCGTACACATGTGTACGCGTTGCGCAAGGCGTTGCAAGACCATACCGGCCAGACCCTGATCAAAACCCTGCATGGCCGGGGCTATCGGTTGCTATCGCCCGAAGAGGTGCAGGCATGAGGTCTATCTCGTACCGGATATACCGTGTGATTGCCGTGGTCGGCCTTATCTCCCTGTTGGCCATGTTTGTGAGCACGACGCTCGTCAACGAAGACCTGGAGGACACCATGCTGCGCGTTGAACTTGCGCAAGAGCGTGAGTTTTTCGTGGCTCAGGGGTTCGATCCGGCAAAGGCCCTGGTTCTGCAGGGGCCGGGCATAACGCGGGTTTATTATCCGGCCGGGCAGGGCGCAACCAACCCCGCCAACGCGCTGCCCGCTGTATTCGCCGGGCTATCGCCTGGCTTCATGGGCGAAGTCTATCGCGACGAGCAAACCTATCTCGTCAGCATTTCGAATGTTTCCGGGGGGACGTTATACCTGGCCCGGGACATCACGCACTTCGAAGAACGCGAATGGTTGTTTCGCATGGCCATTCTTGTCGTGGGTCTGTTGGTAGGGCTGCTGGTTATTGTGCTGTCTGTGGTGGGTGCGCGCCGTGTCGTCCAGCCACTGCGTGAACTGGCCGAGCGAATTCAGCGCTTGCCCGTCGGGCCCGCCATCGACCGGTTGCCCGGCCATTGGCAAGACGCCGAACTGCAAACGATTGCCGGGGCGTTCAACGATTTTGTGACTGAGCTGGAGGCGTATGTCCGGCGCGAGAAGTCATTGCTTTCGCTGGCCAGTCACGAACTCAGAACGCCTATTGCGATTATTACCGGTGCGCTTGATATTCTTGAGCAGCGTGGGGGGCTGAGTGCCGCCGACCAGGCGACACTGGCGCGCATCCGGCGGGCAGCCGACGAGATGCAGTCTAATGTACGTGTGTTGTTGGCTTTGGCACGCAAAAACAAGTCGGCCGACAGCCTCCCGGCGTCTGTATCGCTGGCCACCGAAATTCATGTCGTACTTGAAGGCCTCGCGGCGGACTTCCCGATTGCGTCTCGCGTGTCATTTAATGCTTTTGGCCCCGGGCAAGTCTGTGCCGACCCGGTTGTCGTGCGCATGTTACTGCGCAACCTGATTCAAAACGCATTGCAGCATACGACACGCCGAATTTACATTGCCTTGCATGAAGATGTTGTAGAGGTGCGCGATGAAGGGCCGGGGCTGGATCCCGTGGCGCAAGATATTTTGCAAGGCACACTAGACCTGGCGTCGGATAATGGCCCGGTCAGCGGTTTGGGTTTGTATTTGGTGACCCTGATGGTTGAGCGTTTGGGGTGGCGCCTGGATTTGGCACAAACCACCTCCAGTGGCACAACCATCAGGGTGGGTCCGCGCGACTCAGCCTTTTTTAGTGACCAGGCCGTAAACGAACAGCACAATAATGGCGCCAATAATTGAGCCGATCCAGCCGCCCCCTTCGCCCGCCGAGTAAAAGCCCAGTGCGGCGCCCAAATAGCCGGCGACAATTGACCCGGCAATACCCAGAATGATAGTCATGATAATGCCCAGCTTTTGATCGCCGGGCATGATGGCGCGGGCGATAAGGCCCACAATGAAACCGACCACAATCATGGTGATGATACCCATGTCTATCCTCCGAAAGTTGTAGGTAGACATAGCGTAATGGCGTGCGCCGGATTAGTCCAGCGCCGCCGGAAGCCATGTGGTCAGTCGTCGTTGCGTTTGTCGCGGGTACGCTGATTGATAACGTCGCCGGAGCGGGGGTCGATATACAGTTTGACCTGTCGGCCTTCCTTGTCCAGTGCCTTGGCTTCGTAGCCGCCGCGCTCGCGTTCTATTTCACGAATGTCGGTATAACCGGCGGAAACCAGTTTTTCGTGGACTTGCCCGATGTTCAGCCACTGGGCTTGTGCAGGGCTGGTTGCACTGGTGGCCGCTGCCGGTGTGGCCGGGGCGTTTTGTGCGTGTGCAGGGATGGCGCTGGCCACGAGGGCGGCACTGCTCAGTGCGATAATGAAGGCAGACTGGCGAATGGTTTTTTGCATGATGAGCTCCTGGAAAGGGGGTTGCACCCGAGGTATTTGCAGATGCATGGCTGCATTGTGCGCGCCGGCGTATGAACGTTACATGAAGGGTTTGTTCATGTTCTGTTCATGTTTCGCGCGTTAAAACAACACGGCAGAGGCGGGCGCGTTGCCTGCCCTTTCCCCTCAGCAGGGCGATATGAAACTTCAGAGATTGCATGCCTTGGGCCCATTGAAAGCGGTGCGTCATCGGTGGCGTGCTGTCGTGCTGTCCGGCCTGTTGTGCGGGTTGCTGGCTTTTTCGTTGGTGCCTTCTGTTGGGCGTGCCGACGACGATCAAGATCGCGCCCGGCAAGCGTTGCTTGCGGGCAAAGTGCTGCCATTGCGTGTTGTGCTCGACAAAGTAGAAAGTCAGTATCCCGGCGACCCGGTCGATATCGAGTTTGAAGAGGACGATGGCCTCTACCTGTACGAAATCAAGTTGCTGCAGTCGGCCGGCAACATCATTAAATTAAAAGTTGATGCCCAATCGGGCGAAATTATCCGGGTTAAAGGTCGCAGCATCGAGCGCCGGGAGGCCAACTGATGCGTGCGTTGGTCGTAGAAGACGATCCCGTTTTGTTGGGGCAGTTGCAGCAGGCGCTGGCTGCGGCGGGCTATGTGGTGGACACTGCGGCCGATGGCGCCCAGGCGCATTACCAGGGCGATGTCGAGCGCTACGATGTGGTTGTGCTCGATCTTGGCCTGCCGATCATGGACGGGCTGACGGTGTTGCGTCAGTGGCGGGCTTCCGGGCGTCTGATGCCGGTACTTATCCTTACCGCGCGCGGTAACTGGGACGAAAAAGTCAGCGGTATCGACGCCGGCGCCGACGATTACCTGACCAAGCCGTTTCATATGGAAGAATTGCTGGCGCGCTTGCGCGCGCTGATTCGGCGTAGCGGTAACCACGCCACGGCACGCTGGACATGCGGCGCCATTACGCTCGACACCCGCGCGGCACGTGTCACCGTAAACGGCCAGCCCTTAACCCTGACGGCGCACGAATACAAAGTGCTGACCATCTTGATGCAACACGCCGGCCAGGTGGTTTCCCGCTCATCGCTGGTCGAACACATCTACGCGCAAGACTTCGACCGCGACTCCAACACGATCGATGTCTTTATTGGCAGATTGCGTAAGAAACTGCCCGAAGGCGCGATAGAAACAGTTCGCGGGCTGGGCTATCGTATGCGGGATTCGGCCTGATGCGTCAGATGCTGCGCGGTTTGCGCCATTCTTTGCGTACCCGCTTGCTGGCGGGCACGCTGGTCTGGGTGATGGTTTCGGTGCTGGTGGCGGGGTGGGTGCTGTCCGATCTGTTTCGTCAGCATGCGGCGCGTCAGTTAGCGTCCGAGCTGGCCGTTCACATGAATCAGCTGGTGGCCGGGTTGTCGGTGAACGAGCAGGGCGATGCAGCGCTGACTTTCGAGCCTACCGACCCCCGTTTGCTGCAACCTTTATCGGGCTTGTACTGGCAGGTCGACCGATTGACCTTGGCTCAATCCCCAGCGGCCTCGGCCTTGCCGTCAGACATTGCGGTATTCAACTCCCGTTCACTTTGGGATCAAACCCTGCAGGTGCCGGCGCGTCTGTCCATCGACCCGTCCAGCGGTCTGGCAGCGTTTGATGGCGGCGCGGATATGGGCGACATGCTGGCTCTGGTCCGTGTTGTTGCGCCGCCTGAGGGCGATGCGCGCTATCGGCTTATTGTGGCCGTTGACCAGGCCGTGCTCGACCAACCGCTTCGGCAGTTTCGTATCATGCTGGCCGTATCGTTAGGCGTGCTGGCGTTGGGTCTGGCCATGGCCGCAGTCATGCAGGTCGTGGTGGGCTTGCGCCCGTTGGCCATGTTGCGCGGCCGTCTTCGTGCGGTGCGAGATGGCGCCAAAACGCAAATCGACGGTGACTTCCCCTCTGAAGTGCAGCCGTTGGTCGACAGCTTTAACCAGGTGCTGCAAAACAATCATCAAATTGTGCAGCGCGCACGAACACAGGCCGGCAACCTGGCGCATGCGCTTAAGACGCCTTTGTCGGTGCTGGCCAATGCGTCGGCACACGAGTCTTCCGATTTTGGCCGTCTGGTTGCCGATCAGGTGGGCGTCGCGCGCCGCCATGTCGACCATCATCTTGCACGCGCCCGCGCCGCTGCCGCAGTGCGTACGCCCGGGCTGCGTACCGAAGTCTTGCCGGTGGCGCAGGGGCTGACGCGGGTGTTGTCCAAGCTTTATGCCGAGCGCGGTGTGCAAATCAACCTTGACGGCCTGACGCCGGGCGCCGCGTTTCGTGGCGAATCACAAGATTTGCAAGAGATGTTGGGCAACATTATGGATAACGCCTGCAAGTGGGCCAGTCGCAATATTCGTGTGACAGCGCGGCTTGCTCAGCAGGGCGCCGACACGATGTTGTTGCTGTGCGTTGAAGACGATGGCCCGGGCCTGCCGGAGGCCCGGCGCGAAGCGGCGTTCGAACGCGGCGTTCGCCTGGATGAGCGCGTGCCGGGCAGCGGCCTTGGGTTGTCGATTGTGCGCGATATGGCCACTGCCTATGGCGGTGCTGTTGAAGCCTATGCGTCGAACCTGGGCGGGCTGGGAGTGCGGCTGACGGTACCCGGGGTGGCAGGTTAGGGGTTTATTCGCGCGGTATCAGCCGGCGTTGCACCGGAAACAGTCGAATGTCGTAGCGCTGCTGGATATACCCCCAGAGCCCTTGTTTGAAGACAACGGTGACCGCAATGGCCAATAACCCCAATCCCACCAAGTACCATGTGCCATAGTCGGCAAAATAACGGTTTAGGGCCCAAAAAATGATGGCGCCCAAGATGGGGCCTTCAATCGTGCCCAGGCCACGGATCATGATCATGAAAATTGCAAATGCCGTCCAGTTGACCGAAAACGCTGCATCGGGTGAGATGCGCAGGTTACCCAGGAAATAAAGCGCGCCGGCCAGCCCGGCGCCAAAGGCGGCAACGACATACACCAGAAGCTTGGTCCGTTTGACATCGATACCCTGAGACTCACTGGCTGTTTCTGAGTCGCGGATAGCCAGTAGGGCCAGCCCTTGGCGGCTGCGCAAGAACCAGTACGTTAGCCCTATAGTGGCGACCACAGCAGCAAGGGTCATCCAGAAGGTCACGGATTCTCGTGTTGCACGCGGGATGCCGCGCAGTGCCGTCAGGCTCATGCCCGAGCCGCCGCCAATAGAGGAAATATTGGCAAAGGTTAATCGGAAGACTTCTGCAATAACCCAGGTGCCAATGGCGAAGTATCCGCCTTGCAGACGGAAGGCCAGTTTTGACAGCGGCAGAGCAATGACGGCAGACAGCAGGGCGGCGATGGGCACGGCGACAAAGGGGTTCACGCCTAACGAATTAGCCATGATGATCATCAGGTAACCGCTGAACCCCAGGAAAGCTTGCTGGCCGATTGAAACCATGCCGCCGTAACCGGCCAACAGGTTCCACATGCTGGCAAAAATAAAGTAGCAGGCAATCTGGTTGAATTCACGCAGCCAGCTTGAGCCTGCCCACCACGGCATCGTGGCCGCGCCAATAACCAATACGATGGCAACCACCATACCCACCTGGCTGGCTTTTGTTTTGCGCTCGATGGTGAACAAGGGCATTTGAGTATTTTGCATGGGGAAGAAACTCGTGCTTGATGCTTAGCGTGTTTTAGGAAAAAGCCCTTCTGGGCGAACCAGCAACATAATCAGAAACACAACATGGCCGGCCCAGATCCCCCAACCGGGGTCGATGCGAAAAGCAAGGCTTTGCGTTACCCCCAGAATCAGTGCGCCGGCAAAAGTGCCCCAGAACGACCCCATGCCGCCAATAATCACTGCCTCGAAAGCGAAGATCAGCAAGGCAGGCCCATCGGACGGCGACACGGTCGTTCGCATGCCTTGCAGTACGCCGGCCACCGCGATCAGCACAAATGCTGTAGCGGTTGCCAGTCCGTAAATGTGTCGGTGATCGAGACCCATCAGTTCGGCGGCATCTTTGTCGTCGGAGGTGGCCCGGAAAGCCCGGCCGATAGCAGTACGGTTGAATAGCCATTGCATGAGAAAGGCCATAAGGACGGCGATTAGGAAAATAGTGAGCGGTAAGGCGCCAACGGCCAGGTCGCCGCCCAGGCTCAGGCTTGACGTGTTGAAGCCGCCACTTCCGATAGACCGAGGGTCGGCACTGAAGATTTCGACCAAAGCGTTCTGGATAACGATGGATAAGCCGAAGGTAACGACCAGAGAGGGCAGCGGATCTTTGCCCAGCGTGCCGTTAAGCATGAGACGTTGCATGCCGTAGCCGACGATAAATGCCGCTGGCAACAGGATGGCCATACTGATCAGTGCCGGGCCCGCTTCATGCATGCCGGAAGACGCCAGCAGGGCAAACGCGGCAAAGGCGGCAAGAATAATAAAGTCACCGTGTGCAATATTGGTCAGGCGCATGACGCCAAACATTAAAGACAGCCCCATGGCAAATAATGCATAAAGTCCGCCAAGCATCAGGCCCTGTAAAACCGTAGATATCCAACTGAGCATTAACGGGTACTCCTTCAAATGCCGAAATAGGCTTTAGAGATATCATCCAGACTGAGCGCGCTTGACGCGCCCTGCAACGACACCCTGCCTTCCTGGAAACAGTAAAGTCGGTTCGATACCTGGCGTGCGGTCGAGACATCTTGTTCGACCACGATAATGCTTAATCCGTCTTCCCTGATTTGTTCTAGCGTGTTGTAGATTTCTTTGACGATGATGGGCGCCAGGCCCAACGATATTTCGTCGCAAATCAGCAGGGCGGGGTTGCTCATCAGGGCGCGCCCTATGGCAACCATTTGCTGTTGGCCGCCAGATAATGCCGTACCCGGGTTGTGGCGTCGTTCGCGCAAAATCGGGAACAGCTCGTAGATGGTTTCCAGGGTCCAGCGGCCGGGGCGGCGCGTATAGCCACCCATGAGCAGGTTTTCTTCGACGGTCAGGCTAGGAAAAAGTCGCCGGCCTTCGGGGACCATGGCAACCCCCATAGACACGATTTTCCCCGGCGCAATGCCACCAATGCCCTTGCCCTGAAAGCGTATGGCGTCTGATGGGCCCTTTATCAGCCCGGTGATTGTTTTAAGAAATGTTGATTTGCCGGCGCCATTTGCACCGATGACGGCGACGGTTTCGCCTTGTCGAATTTCGAAATCGATGCCGAACAAGGCCTGGAAGTCGCCGTAGTAGGCATCAAGCGCCTGAGTTTGCAGTAGTACGGTCATGCGTCCAGCCCCATGTAAACACGCTTGACCTCAGGGTCGTTCATCACGTCCGTTGGGGCGCCCTCTGCCAGTCGGGCGCCAAAGTTAAGCACGAAGAGTCGGTCGGCGACGGCCAGCAAGGCATGCACAACATGCTCAATCCAGATCATGGTGACGCCTCGCGCCTTGATCGCTTTGATTTCGTCGACCAGGGCTTTGGCCTCGTGTTCGGTCAGGCCGCCGGCAATTTCGTCGAGCAGCAGCAGCTTGGGGCGTGTGCAGAGCGCGCGCGCCAGTTCGAGCCGCTTGCGGTTAAGTAACGTAAGACTGCCGGCGAGTTGATTGGCTTTGTTCAGCAAGCCGGTCGACTGCAAAACGTCGTGACAAACCACGTAAGCCTCTTCTTCGGGCAGTTGCGCCCCGGCTGTTGCCGCAACCAGGCAGTTTTCAAACACAGTCAGGCCCGAATAGGGTTGCGGCACTTGATAAGAACGGCCCACACCCAGGCGACAACGTTTGTGGGCCGGCAGACCCGAGATATCGGTGCCGCCGAACGTGATGGACCCCTGGTCGGGTTGAATATCGCCCGATATCAGGTTGAATAGTGTGGTTTTGCCGGCGCCGTTGGGGCCAAGGATACCCAGCGTTTCGCCTTGGTTGACGGACAGGCTGATGCCGTCGGTAACCTTAAGGGCGCCGAAGCTTTTATGAACATCGTTCAGAGCAAGAAGCATGGTCATGAGCAGGAGGGCCGCCCGTTTCGAGCGGCCCATGTAGAGTTGAACGTGTTAACCAATGAGTTTCATCTCGCCGTTTACCGGGATTTGCGGGTTGGCCTGGTTATTGACAATGCTGAGTTCGTATTTGTACTTTTTGCCGGGGTTCCATTGCCCGAATACCAGCGGTGTTTTCGAGACATTCTTGAACGGGCCCTGACCGCCCCATTTCACAGGCCCCACAATGGTGTCGAGCTGAGTAGCGGCGACAGCGTCGCGAATGGCGGCCTTTTCGGTAGACTTGGCGCGCGAGAGCGCGTTAATGGCAACCTCGAAAAGAGCATGGGCAAAGCCTATGGGTTGCGTCCATTGACGTTGTGCTTGCGTTTCGTATGCCGCGCACACGGCCTGGGCGTTTTGCCCTGTCAGCGATGAACTGAACGGGTGCCATGGCGACCACCATACTTCGGTCGTCAGTCCTGCGCCCAAGTCGCCCAATGCCTCGATGGCGCCGGGGAAAAGCAAGGCTTTACCCAAGGTAATAACTTTCGGGTTAAAGCCTTGCTGACGGGCTTGCGTCAAGAATGTTTTGGCGTCTGGCGGGATAACGACACCGGTCACAATTTCGACTTGGCCTTGCTTGAACGCGGCGATTTGTGCGGAAAAGTCCTGGTTCATGTTCTGGAAGCGGCCCGGGTCGGTAAGGGTGTAACCCTGCGCTGCAAGTGGCTTGGGAAAGCCCAGCTCGGGGTCGCCCCACGCGTTGCCGTCGCCGTCGTTAGGGAACAGGCCGCCCACTTTTTTGTTGGTCTGCACCGAGTTCCAGCCATTCAGGAAGTTGCCAATAACGTCCTCAAGGCCCCAGAACATGTGGTACGTCCATTCGAAGCCAGTGTCTGGCTTTCCGCCGCGACCAAAGAACCACGGTTGCCAGGGAGCAACGGTTGAAATACACGGAACTTCGTTCAGTTCGCAGGCGTCAGAAACCGGGTTGACCGTTTCAGGTGTCGATGACACCAGCATCAAGTCGATGTCGTCTTGCAGGATAAGGTCGTTCGCTACCTCGCCGGCCCGGTTGGGTGACGACTGGCTGTCTTTGAGCAAGATTTTGATGGGCATTTTTTTGCCCTCAAGGGTGACGCCTTCGTTAAAGCGTTTTTCGAGGCTGGCAATGACCCATTTGTCAGCCTCACCGAAAGCCGCCAGCGGGCCGGTTTGGGGGGAAACATAACCGATACGGATTTCGCGATTGGCAGCAAACGCGGGGAAAACGGTGAGTGCTGTGGCTGCACCCATACCTTGAAGAACACGACGGCGTGACAGATTGAAGCGGTTCATGGGACTCCTCCTTGGTGTTTGCGCCTGTGGCGCTTCTTTTAATGCAACATGAAACTGCGTGTTTTATGGGCTGATGTGGCCTGTGTGCTGCTTGACGGGGGCTTAGCGCGGGTAAAAGGGTTTAAGGTTGGCGTCGACATTGACCCAGACGGATTTGACCTGGGTGTATTCGCGCATTACTTCGAAGCCCATTTCTCGCCCGTAGCCCGATTTGCCAAAGCCGCCAAAGGGTGACCCTGGGTTAACGCGTTTGTAGCAATTGATCCAGACCATGCCCGAACGCATCTTGCCGGCAAACTGATGGGCGCGTTGCAGGTTGTTTGTCCAGAGCCCGCCACCCAGGCCGTATTCGGTCCCGTTGGCAATGGCCAGCGCTTCTTCGTCAGTTTCGAATGTTGTTACCGACACGAAGGGCCCAAACACCTCTTCCTGGCTGACGCGGTCGGTCGGTTTGGCACGAACGATGGTGGGTTCGATATAGCAGCCCGCCGCAAGGCTTGGGTCAGACGGCACCTTGCCGCCCAGCAATACTTCGCCGCCTTGTTCGCGCGCAATATCGACATAAGACAACACGCGGTCGCGATGATGCAACGAGGTTACCGGCCCCATTTCGGTCGACATATCGAGGGGGTTGCCGATTTTGATAGAGGCAGCCAGCGCAATGAATTTTTCGAGGAATTCGTCTGCGATGGATTTATGCAGTACCAGACGAGACCCTGCAATGCAGGCCTGGCCCTGGTTATGAAAGATGGCAAACGCCGCCCCGTTGACGGCAGCCTGCAAATTAGCGTCACCAAAAACAATGTTGGCGCCTTTCCCGCCCAGTTCGAGCTGAACTTTTTTGAGATTGTCGGCCGAGGCGCGCACGATGCGCTTGCCTGTTTCGGTAGACCCGGTAAAGGCAATTTTGGCAATGTCGTTGTGCTCGGCAATATATTGGCCGGCAACTTGCCCCAACCCGGGCAGAATGTTGACCACGCCATCCGGAAAGCCAACTTCAGCCATCAGTTCGGCGATGCGCAGTGTTGATAGCGGCGTCAGTTCGGCGGGCTTCATGACGATGCAGTTACCCGCGGCCAAGGCAGGCGCCATTTTCCAGCTGGTAAACATAAGCGGGAAGTTCCATGGGACGACCTGACCCACAATACCCACCGGTTCGCGCAGCATGTAGTTCAGAAACCCCTCTTCGACCGGGATGACGCTGCCTTCAAATTTGTCGGCCATGCCGCCAAAGTACCGGAAGGTAACGGCGGTTCTGGGCACATCGAGGAATTTCGTGTCGCGCAATGGGTGGCCCGTGTCGATAGACTCAAGGCGGGCAAGTTCGTCGGCATTGGCTTCGATGGCATCTGCCAACTTCAATAACAGGCGGCCGCGGTCCATGGCGGCCATGCGCGACCAGGCGGGCAGTGCGGCTTTCGCCGCCTTAATGGCCAGTTCAATGTCGGCTGGCCCTGCCATTGAAACATCGGCAATGACGCTGTTGTCATGGGGGTTCAAGGTGGCCAGCGTCGCGCCGTCGGCGGCGGGGCAAAAGCGGCCATTGATGAAAAGCTGTGTGTTCATCCTGTCTCCGGGACGTAGGCGAAGGGCGAAATTGCCCGCCGCCGTTACGTGATGCGGCGGGCCTTAAAAAAACGAAGGGGCGTTGGCGTCAGAATGAAACCGGGTTGACCGGGGCCCGGCCTTCCTGGATGTCGTACACCACCTGGGGTGAGCCGTTCTCCCAAACCAGCAGCATGGAGCGCTTGGGCGAGAAACCCTGGTGTCGGCAGTCGGCTGGCATGGCTGCCATGTCACCGGCTTTCATGATGACGCGAGCCCGGGGTTCTGCCGTGTTCTTGTCGGCGCACACCCACGAAATCTCATCGGACATCTGAAAGAACCATTCGACGCGATCGTTGCCGTGCACAACAGGCAAGATATGCTCTTCGGTGGTGGGGCACATATAACTGTGCTTGACGACAGTCGTGAATGAAGGGTTCCAGGTAACGTCGGAGCGCGACAAATACGCAAACAAGTTAAAGGCGTGAACCTCGTTCTCGAAGCCTGGCTCGGGATGCAGTTCGGGCGCATCTTGGGGGACGTCGGCAAATCCGCGATTGACCGGGTAGCCGTTTTCGTCGGTACGCATGGCCAGGTCGCCCTTCAGGCCCACGCAACGGTCGGCCAGTTGTCGTACGCGACGGACGGCTTTAAGGTTGTTGCCGTTTTTGCGCCCGTACGGCGACCCCGTCTCTTGGGGGGCGGCATAGGGGTCAAAGCCCGCATTGGTCCAGTCTTCGAGCATGTCGACAAAAGTGACGCGTACTTGTTCGGACGGAAAGTTTTGCAGCAGGTCGGCGTTGGCGTCTTTAAAGTCTTTGTTGTAGGTGCCGGCAAAGACGTCAACCGTGGTGTAGTGGTTGGTTGTGCCGAAAACGCTGTCGAAGTTTACCCAGCCGTAAAAGAACCCCCAGCCGACATCACGCATCAGGGCACGCAGGAAGTTGCCGATGTCGATGGTATGCGACATTGGTTTGCCCTTGACGGTGGTCCATTTGATGTGCGCAAAGTACTCGTCGCGCTCGAACGAAAAATCGCCCAGTGAATAGGCCTTGTAGCCGTA
Organism: Pusillimonas minor; assembly: GCF_014237865.1. Classification (GTDB taxonomy): domain Bacteria; phylum Pseudomonadota; class Gammaproteobacteria; order Burkholderiales; family Burkholderiaceae_B; genus Neopusillimonas; species Neopusillimonas minor. The sequence continues at coordinate 112,054 of NZ_JACJUU010000002.1, read as the reverse complement.
GACGGGGTGGGGCTCAGTGGCGATGGCGTCAAATTTGGTAGCGGTGTCCATGAAGATGTCTCCTGTTGAGCTTAAGCGGCTTGGCAGATGTCTGCCCACTTTTGAACCGAAAGGTCGCCCATGCAGGTTTGCAGGACGATGACCGATGGTTGTGCCGCCCTGAACTGATAGGCGGTGTTGGCCGGCAACATGGCTTGATGACCGCGGCGTAGACGAATCCAGCCCATTTTTGGCCCTTTGGGGTCTCCTTCGACCAGGACCGAGCCATTTTTTTCAGTGTCTTTTACGTGCTGTGATGGATCGAGCTTGATAAGGTGAACGTCGACGTCTTTGTCCATGCACAGGGCAAACTCGTCGTGTGCGCAGGTATACCAGGGTGAAGTGCCCTCGGCTCTCAGGGTTTCAAGGACGTAAATCTGGTTGACGCCAAATACGACCTTTTCGTAGGGTTTTGATGTGTTGGCGATTTCGAAGCAGTTAGAAAATGCGTAGTTTTTTGCGTTGTCATTGATGACTTGCACGCCCCCTTTTTCGTAATGCTCCAGCGATCCGAACTTTGTCGTGTATTGCATGTTTGTCTCCACAATTGTTTGTGATTGGGCAACTTATTTTTAGACGTTGTATGAAAAGTCTAGGCGTAAGTTGTTGATCCTGAAAGCACATGTGGGCGACAAGACTGTTTGCAATATGCAAACAATAGTGGGCAAGATGACGTCGCACACGGGCGTAACGCCTGGTGTTTACTCTATGAGGCTTTGCGAAATAAAGCCGGCCCGGATCAGGTCTTCGTCCCACGGCGGCTCGGTCGAAAAGCGAGACAAAATATGTTCGATGAACAGTTTCAGCTTCAGCCCGCCCCTGTGGGTATGCGGGTAGACGACCCAGAGCCAGAACGAGGTCAGTTGCCAGTCGGTAAGGATGGGCGTGAGGCGGCCGGACATAATGGGGGCCGACGCGACCAGCGTCGGGATACAGACAATGCCTGCGTGCGCGGCTGCATACTCTTCAAGCAGGTGCACGCTGTTGGTCCGCAGTGCAGGGCGTAAATCCATCGACACCGTTTCACGTTTCCCGTAAAAAAGCCACCGGTCTCGGGTCGGATAATTTGAATACAAGCCCAGGCGGTGTTCGTACAAATTTCGCGGCCCTTTCGGCGTGCCGTGTTTCTCCAGATACTCGGGCGAGGCGCAGAACACGCGCCTGACCGGGAAGAGAGGACGCCCTATCAGCTCATTTGATGCGGGCTTGAAAATTTGTAATGTGCAGTCGACGCCAGCCTTGACGGGGTCGACAACCGTGTCGTTAACGCTAAGGTCGAGCTCTACGCCGGGGTACTGATCTTGAAATTCGCGCAGATAAGTCGCCAGATGACCAAGAACAAGCCCTGGCAAGGCGTGCACGCGCAGCCGCCCGGTAATGGTGGCCTTGGCTTGTCGCATCTGGTCGACCAGGTCTGTTGTTCGCGCCAGCAGGTCGGCGCACTCGGTTAAAAATGCCTCACCGACTTCTGATAACTGGATGTTGCGGGTGTTGCGGTGAAACAGGGGGGCACCGACGTAGTTTTCTAGCTGTTGTATACGCGTGGTGACAACAGACTTCGACACATTCAGCCGGCGCGCGGCTTCTGAAAAGTTTTGCGTTTCTGCAGCCGTGACAAAAGCTTCGATAGACAGATATCGGTCCAAAGTTGTCTCCTGGGGCACGTGATGACTGTGTTTGTGTGTAGTGCCTGGCCTTACCCCTTATTGTTTTGCGCTAAAGCGTGTCGGGTTTGCCGTTATGCCCTGCAGTGTATTACGCCCACGTCGGCGTCGGAAATGTGTGGCGATGTTACGTTGGGCGAAGTATTGCGACATTGGATTGAGGTGGCGTCGCGGGCCGTGTTAGGGTGACCTTAACGTGTGCAAGCCCGCCTGGTGGAACTTAGCCAGTAATTACGCCTGCGGCTTAAACGCAAAAACGCCAGCCTTTTGGGCTGGCGTTTTTGTTTAGTTATGGTGCTGTATGGCTGACCCGCTCAATCACTATGAATTTAACCAGTTATTGATGCGGGGTAAATCGAAGTAATCAGTAGGAGCAATTCCTAACTTACTTGACCATGCCACCGCTTGGTGAACGACTCGACTCCCCTGGCTTAGCGCTGCTTGTTAGCTTGGGACAGGACCGAAGCCGCCAGTTCTTTCGTCTCTTTTGCGGATCGGTCGTTGGCCAAAACGCGTGCGGCCTTATCTTCCATCTTGGCACCGGTTTGTTTGTCGCCGCTGCGCTGAGACAGTGCCGAAGCGGCCAAACTCTTTGCTACTTGCGACGAACTGCTGTTTTTCAGTGTTTCCGACGCCAGCCGACCAATTCGTGAGGACGTCTGCTTTGTGTTTTTGGACATCGCTGCTCCTTTCACATCAGGATTTGGAGACGGGCCGGAACGGCACCACCTTGTTGCCCTGGACTGGTTGGTCATCAACCTGCTTCTGGGTTGCTTTCAGTCGCGCAAACTCCACGACATTGGTTTTGCCCTGGAAGTAACCTTTTGGCAGTCCGGCGAGTGCTTCAACGTCGCCCGCGGCAAGTCCGATATGCCTCGGGATGGCATCTAAGGGCATGACCTTCTCTTCGACCAACAGATCAATGGTGCGACGAAGCAGGCGAGGTTGTTCGGGGCGACGGTCTTCGTCACCAGGTTCTGACTTTCCACCCCACCGAGCAGAGCGCCGCTTGTGAAGAATCAAAGCACCATCGTCATCCAGCAGTTCAAGAGCCGTGAGCCGCATGATGATCGCTGCCGCAGATACGCCCCAACGGTGCTTTAGCAACAGCAAGTCATCCAGAGTCGGAGGCACACGAACGTCGCTAGCGAACGTTTCGGCGGGGAGCAAAAAGGCTCCAGCAAATCGGTGTGCCTGCGCCTCCATCAGTTTATGGCGCGCGTTATCGGTCGTGCGCTGAATGTGACGATGCAGCACAAGGTGCCCAACTTCGTGGGCGAGATCAAAACGACTCCGGTATCCGTTGTTCTTGTCGGCAGACAGAAGAATCAGCGGTCGCCCCAAGACCTCGCTCCAAGCCGATAGTCCTTCGATCTGAGCGATGCCGGTTTCTTCACGGACAACGATCACTCCTGCGCCTTCCACGGCCAGTGCCAAGTCTTGAGTCGCCGAGCGGCCCAGCCGCCACAGATCCCGGCATTCGCAGGCAGCCTTCTCGATGTCCTCGTTAGTGATCTGCTCCGGCTCCGTGTAATCACGAGAGGGCAAATTGACATCGGGGTAGTCAACGTACTCCATCAGGGCAGCCGCCACGTCTTGGGCCCACTCAAGGCGGGCCTCCAGCATGGCGCGTGCAGCGACGTGCGCTGACGCGTTGCTGCGAAAAAGCGGCAACGACAACTTCGCCCCGGGCGCACGCGTAAACCATTCCGGCGTGACGTTGACCACGCCAGCAAGGCGTTCAAGCGCGTCACGCTCGGGCGCTTGCGTTCCGGCGCGCCACTTACTGACGGTCGCCGGAGACACATCGACCATTGAGGCCAGTTGGACTTGAGTCAGACGACGGGCCGCAAGAATTTGGCTAAGTCGATCTTTCTGAAATCCTTGTACACCGCCCCTGCTCATGATCCTGTTCCGTCTTTGTCTTGTTGTTTGCCGATGTTCTTCTTCAGCTTCGGCACAGCCAAATCATCCTGGCCTGCTGTCGACTGCTGGTCGTAGCGCTTGATGAATGCGTCAATGGGTTCCCGGAAAAGCCAGCCTTGCATATGGCGATCTGGGACTGCGATTTCGATGGAGACGGGAGTGTCGGGTTGGCTGTGCAGCGATCCGGCAAAGCAGGCCACAACGAATACAACCGCTTGGGATGGCTCCACGTAGCCTGAAAAGAGCCCGGGTTGAACCAGAGGCTCGATGGCCGCGTTTGCCAGCGACATCTGTTTTCGGGTTTCGCTACGCCGCCCGCTGTTCCAGACCCCATACTTCGTATTAAACCGTGCCAAGGTGAAGATCCCAGACCGGCCCGTGACGATCTGATTGCCACGCAGCGGTGAAGGAGATGCGTCCGCGACGGCGAGTGCGCGATGGAACGACTCATTCATATGGAAGTGTCGCAACTGACCGACCACGCTGGGCAAGTGCCCGTCATCCATCCCGCGCGCTGCGGCATAGGCACGTTGAGCGCCGACCAGCTTGGCTTCCTCGAGGCCCATGACAAGCTCTCGCGGAATGTTCCGCACGAGCAAGTCATAGACAGTTTCTTGATTCGTCTGAGCCATCGGCAACCTCATAGTTGAATTTCCCATAAATGGATTATACATTGATTTTATTTCGTTTAAAGAGAATTTCATAAAATATCTACGTGCCATCGATGACCTACCCTGATTCAGGGTAGGTCGTTTCCCGGTTGCGCCGCCAACCAACGCTGCCCAAGGGCAGTCAGGCGGTACCGCTGACTGCGACTGTTGGGTTTATCGGGCAAAGTCATTTCAATGACGCCCTGCTCTAAAGCTGGTGCCAAATAGGTCTTGCGAAAGTGTTCACGGTCGGCAAGCCCCAGAGCATCCTGAATGGCCTGCCGGGTCATTTCACTTTCTATCCGCGACAGCAGCATTCCTACTTGCGGGGTGACTTGCGGGGTGACTTGCGGGGTGACTTGCGGGGTGACTTGCGGGGAACCCTCTGGAGGCACAAGCGCCAACGGATGCCGAGGCAAGCGGATCACGAATGAAAGACGGTCATCGTCTGTCTCAAATAGCGGCGCGGGTGACCCGTTGGCCGCCATTTCCTTCAGAATTTTCGGGATTCCGGTGGAGCGCCCTTCAGTCATCTCCAGTTCTTTCAGGAACTCCCCAATCCGTCGGTTGCGGTAGCGACGGCTGACCGCACGTCCGGCCTGAAAGTCCTCCAGCCGGATCGACCGATCCGGGCCAGGGAAGCTCAAGATGACCAGTTCTTCGTTGCTGATGCGCACCTCGATGGGCTCGCGCTCCTCGTAGGACCGGTGATAGACCGCGTTGACCAAGGCCTCCTCAATGGCGGCGTAAGGGAAGTTCCAAACCCGCGTGGCCTCGGCGCGGTCCGGGTGCTTGATGACGGTCTCGCGCAAGAAGTTGCGCTGGATGTAGCTCAAGGCCTCGCGCGTCATCCGTGCCAGCGGCCCCTTAAAAATCTTTTCCTCAAAGCGATCACCGCCCGCGCCTTCGGGGAACCAGACCACATCGATCTGCACGCCGGGGAAGAAGCGCTCTGGTGTTTCATTGAAAAACAGCAGGCCCACGTTCTTGGGCCACGGTGATTCGGTGGGTCCGCCCGCCACGTTCATCTGCCGGGCCAAGGCCTCGACCGACAGCCCGGGCGCATCCTGTGCCAGCGTGCTGCCCACCTCCTGCAAAAAGGCCTGCATCAACGGCTTGGACAGATCATCGATCCGTGCCGACTGGTTGTATCGATCATCGAACGGCACCCTGGCCGCCAGGCTCAGTAACTCCTGCTCGGTCTCGCCCTTGGCCTCGACAGTGCTGCTGTAGCGCCGGATGTAATAACGCCACGTCTTCTTGTTGGCGGTGACAGCTTCTGGTGCCTTGTAGGGACGGTTCTGACCACCGGGCGCCCAGAGCACGATCAGCTTGCGACCCTCGACTTCCTCGATGCTCAACACCGGGAAGTACAGCGGCTGGATCAACTGGCAGGCGGCCAGCAGTTCCTGTTGAATTTTGTCGAGCTGGTTGTCGGCCAGCCCCACGGGTGGAAACACCGACTGGCCGTTGGCGTCGCAATCCTGTCCGATCACCACATAACCACCGCCGAGGTTTTCGAAGTCGTTGGCAAAAGCGCAAAGGGTGCGGATGATCGCGTCCGGATTCCACCCGGTCTTGTATTCGATGCGCTCGCCCTCGACGGTGCGTTGGCGTAGCAGGTCATTGAGGTTGATGGGGAGTTTGCTCATATCAGGGCCACATCCGCTTTCGCATCACGTACTGCCTGTCCGCCCAGGCAAACTGAAAGAACTCCTTCATATCTGGTACGTCAGGCATACCCGACCGGCCAGCAGGACTGGCTTTCCAAGCACTGTCACACAGCGAGTCGATCACTTCGCGCAGTGCAGCGATCAATGTCACCAGTGCGTAGACAGCGTGCTTGGCGGCCGTATCGAGTTCGGAGGCGCGAACGTGCAACGATGCCACACCCATCAACTGCTGGTTGAGGTCACTGATCAGGCTAGCCGCCGCATTACCGAATGCGACATTTGCCATTTGCCCATTCAATTCAGCACGTTTGCGCTCACGGGGTGTAACGTGCCCGCCCATGATCCGATTGGCAATTTCGCCCCACTGCACGATGGGGTCGGCCATCGACTGATGTTTGTGGCCTGTCAACTTGTTGATGTTGGAATAGCGTCCGCCCGGATGTGCGAAATCATCCAAAAATCCCAAGATGGCGATTGGCAATGAATCCGACTGAAATGCATCCAGCGCGGTCACGCCACGCGTGGTGCAAATTGCCTTGGTGCTGTCGAAGAGTGCGCGGAGTTTGTGGCCGTAATCCTCAACGGTCTTGCTGTCGGGTGGAGTGAGTTGGTTTCGCGCCATGTGGTCGAGGATCAAGACCAGTTTCAGCGTCCTCTCGAAACCAATCGACAGCTCGAAGAATGCCGAATAGAAAAGCCCCTTCTTGTCGCCCAGGTTGGCGCGCCGCAGGGCAGTCAGGCCATTGCACAGGCAGGCCTGAGCCAGTAGACCCTCTTGCTCCAAAAGAAACCAAGTAGCGCTGAAGACCATCAAACTGCCCTCCCTGGATTCAGGAAAGCGGGAAGCGGGCTGCCGAGCGGCGCATCGGGAGCACCAGTCTTGTTGGCGAGCGCCAACGCCTCGCAGAACTTGGCCTTCAGCGCTGTGAGTTTGTCGGCCGCCAGACCACCTGATTCAAGCTCACGGAGGACCTGCACTGGCTTTTGGTCATTGCGCCCCGGCAATGCCTTGCCAAGGAAGGACTCCATATGCGTCGGGATGAACACGGATGGCGCAAGGCGATGCTGCCCAGTCTGATTGCGCAGCATTTCGTTGACCGCCTTGTGGTGCTGCTTGTCCTGATCGTCGTCAAGCATCAGACCGTAGGGAATGCCGAACTGCTCCAGCAGCGCCGTGTAGCGGTGGAAGTTGAACTTGCCCATCACATCGACCACGGCGATGCGGTATCGGGTCAGTTCATGCCAGTCCCGCGCCAGCAGCCAACCGAACAGCGCTTTTTCCGTGGCCCCTTCGACCAGCAGCACGCGATCGGCAAAGAACATCGAGGCGCGTTCGGAATCCAGCCACAACTGATACCGGAAGCGTTCTTCCTGTGTGGCGATTTCCTCGTCGGGTTGCGCTGCTTTCAGGAGACCCCGGGCATCCTTCTTCTGCTCGTCATGAATTGCAGTGTCATTCACAAAGCCTTCCAAGCACTTCCGAAACGCCAGCCCTTCTGCAAAGACGTCCTTGGCGACCGCCCTACCGATCTGCCCCAAGGCCGTGATTCCGCCTTCGCGCCGCGCTCGGACGATCTGGCAAAGATCATCGGCCACCTTGCCCACAAAAATGGGCGAGTGACTGGTGATGACAACCTGCTGCCCAGATCCCGCGCCCAGGCGACGCAGGTGAAAAGCCATGTTCTCCTGTTGGGCCGGATGCAGAAAGGCCTCGGGCTCCTCAAACAGAATCAGCGTGAAGTCCGGATCAAATTCCTTTTTTTCGCTCGTTTTGGTGTCGGCAAACGAGGGGGCGAGCTTGATCAACTCATACAAAAATGAGCGTTGGAATCCGTGCCCATAGCGGTCCAGTGCAAACGCAGCGTCACCCAACATGGCATCGGCAAACGCGTGCTTGACCAGGTTTTTGGTGATGTCGTCGGGCGACACCGTATTGACCGACATATCAAAGCGCACGCCCCAGTGGCCGATAGCGTCATTGATCGGCTTGGCGATCTTGGCGAGGAAACCATCGTCGCCACGGGCTTCAACATTGAGTTTTCCAAACGCTTCCTCTACGGCTTTGTAGGCAGCGCTTTCCGACACCACGCGTTTGAGCATGAAATTAAGCATGTCGCGCAGTGGTGACGGGCCGGAGGTTTTCATCTGGTCGGCGGCCGTCGTCTGCGCGGGGATGTAGATGACGCGCCCCACCTTGGCGGTGCCGATGTTCTTGGCACCGTAAAAAAGGGCGTCCTCTGGCTCACCCTTGACCAAACCGTAGATGTTGCTCTGATTGGTTTTGACGCGATCCTTGGAGACAAAGTAGCGGCGTACCGTCAGGGTCTGGTCGGCCACGCCCTCTTTGTACTTGTCCGCCAGGCTGCTCCATTCCGCATCGGTCAGCACAAATGCCAACTCGACCCATGTCTCGTCGGAACTCTTGCCCACTTTAGGCACGTCTTCGGCGGACCATTTCACGTCTTCGTAAAACGCCCGCAGCGCCGCCAGCACATTGCTTTTGCCCGCGTTGTTGGCACCGACAATCATGGTGTAGTCGTGCACCTCGATTTCGGCATCAATGATCGAGCGGAAATTGTGAATGCGCAGGCGGCGGAGTTTCATTCGCTAATTTCCTCCAGCTCAATGTTTTGATCGGTATTCGCCAAGGCATCATCTTGTTGTTCAACATTGATGCCGGTAAAGCCGGAAACAACGGTAGTGGCAAGAAGTGCTGACAGTGCCTGCTTGCGCTCCAACTGACGACGCCATTCGTTACAGTGAGCAGTCAGTTTGGACAGCGCAGACAGAATACGATGCTGTTCGTCCAATGGGGGAATGGGCAGCGCAAAGCTGCGAAGCTGCGTCATGTTGATCGACGCAAGGTTTGTCGTCTGCTTAGACGCACCCGCAAAATAGTTTCGTCCGACGCCCGAGTTGAAAACCAATTCAACCCATTCACTGAGCAGTTGCTTGCTGGGGACCCGGGCCTTGAATACGTGATTTTGATGAAGGCAGTTTGCTACACCGTCACGCCAAATTGCGGTGCGCCCAACTTTATCCCAATCGCCGCCCTCTGTGATTAGAAGATCGCCTTCGCGAACTTGGTATTTCGCCAGCTCGTCAGCGGAAATCTCAATCGACTTCAATCCTTCGAGTTTGAAATGCCCGCGCTGAACGTTGGCCACAGCCAGATATGGGCAGACAATCACCTGCTTGCCACGAAGGTCGCGCCCTTTGGTCACGCCACCAATAACGACCGCCACTTCATCGAAAGCTGTGACCGCCCAATGATCGGGATAGCTCTCCTCGCACTCAGCCATGCCGACCAACTTCTGGCGACGCATCAAGCCGTCTGCAATGTACTGCGCACGTAATTGCGAGCAATCCGCTTTGATGGCAGCAAGGTCTGGCGAGGTTGCTGACGCTTCCGCAAGCAGGCCGCGAACTGCAAGATTTTTCAGCTCAGCGGCAACGTCATCCACATCCGCCGGCGCATGAAACAGTCGTCCAAAGTTGTCAGCCAGGCGAGCCCAGGTGGTTTGCAGCTCGTGCGGGCTGGTAGCGCTGGCGACGGCTTGCAGGGTGAACTGGCGCAGGGCGTTTTGAAGTTTGCGGCGGTCTTGCTGCTGCGCCTCCAGCTTGTCGCACAAGGCCATCAGCTCATCGACTTTGGCGATGATGCGGGATTGTTCTTCGTCGCTCGGAACTCGCAACTTAACCGCCGAAAGCTCGGCCTTGCCTATGACGCCTTGAGCCGATCCACGTGAATCACTGCGAAGTCGCAAGGTGAAGGGCATCAACATGAAGTACAAATATTTGGTGGTCAGGCCGGCACGAGGGCGAATCGCCGCTACGCTTCGGCCAATTGCACAGTCAATTGCAAGGTTCAGCTTGCCAACCGTTGCCCCAACAACGCAAATCAGTACGTCACCGTCCTTCGCCATCTTTAATGGCTTGGTTGTCCATTCACGAACGACTGGATGAAGATCCCCGAATTCGCCTGTTTTGACGAAGACAGTTCCATTGCCCGTTGTGTTGCACTCATTGCCAGGGGGCGCTTGCCCCATCACGAAGTCGGCAACTTCGTCGAGGTGGGTAGACTCTAGTTGCTCGCAGTCAGCAAGCAATTTCCCTTCTGATGCAAGCGAGAAGACCAACTGCCGCATCCGCGCCACGCCCCCTGGCGCATTCGCAATATGCCCAAACTCGGCTAAAAACTGCTGCGCATCCATTACGCATCCTCACCATCAAAGTGATGGGCCAGCGCGGCGGCCAGTTCGCTTTTGAGCTGGTTTTCGGTTTCTTCAATTTCGCCCAGTAGCTTTTTGTACTTCTCCAGCAGCAGGTCCGGGTCGTGGGTTTCTTCTTCCGTCGCGGTGGGGTTTTTGAGGTCGAGGTTGAAGATGGGCCAGTAGAGGCGGTCGCCCGCCGCTTGCGCATCCCGCGCCTGCAGTCGCAGGGGTTCGGCTTGGGCGCGTAACTCGGCAATCTGCGTTTCAATTTGTTCGCGGCATGCGGCATCGGTACTGCCCACCAGGCTGGCTCGCAGGTCGCGAGCCTCGGCCTCCAGCGCAGCGGCTTGGTTGTTGAGCTCTTCAGCACGTTGCCAGTGGGGTTGTGCGGCGGCTTCAGCCTGTTCGCGTTTGGTTTTGAAATCCACCTTCCAGGCGAATTCGTTTTCCACGCGGTCGGCAAAGTCGTTGGCCTCAGATCCCCACCAGTCTTGCTCGAGCTTGAATTCCTCCAGCCGGATGGGCTTGGTTTTGGAATAGCTCTTGTAGCCCACTGGGTAGGGGTGCTCGTAGAACCAGATGGTGTCGGTGTGGAAGTGCTCGGTGCCGTCATCCACTGTGCTGCCCTTGGTAAAGAACAGCAGATTGGTTTTGATGGTGGTGTACGGCGCGAACACGCCTTTGGGCAGGCGGATGATGGTATGCAGTTTGCAGTCGCGTAGCAGCAGCTTTTTCAAGGCGCCTTTGATGCCATCGCCAAACAGAAAGCCATCTGGCAGCACCACGGCGGCGCGGCCGTTTTCTTTCAGCAGCTTCTTGATGATGAGCGCCATGAACATGTCGGCGGTTTCGCGGGTGCGCAGGTCGGCCGGATAGTCATTGCCGACGCCATCATCTTCATAGCCGCCAAACGGGGGGTTGGTGATGATGCAATCTACCTTGTCGTTGGCACTCCATTCGTTCCAGCCAATGCCCAGCGTGTTTTTGTGCTCGATCTGACTGGGCACGTCAATGCCGTGCAACAGCATGTTGGTGGTGCACAGCAGGTGGGGCAGCTGCTTTTTCTCGATTCCGTGGATCAGGTCTTCAATCGCGCGTTTGTCTTCGGCGCTGGATTTGGTGGTGAGCTGATTACGAAAATGGTCGATGGCGGCGGTCAAGAAGCCGCCGGTGCCACATGCTGGGTCCATCACGGTTTCGCGGTTGTCCAGGCTCGGGTTGACGCGGTCGGCCATGAAGGCGGTGATGGCACGCGGGGTATAGAACTCGCCCGCATTGCCCGCGCCGCGCAGGTCGTTGAGCATCTGTTCGTAGACATCGCCCAGGCTGGCGCGGGTTTTGAAGTCGTGGAAGTTGACGGCGTCTTCCAGCTTTTCGATCACGGCCAGCATCTGCGGGCCGGACTTCATGTAGTTGTTGGCATCACGAAAGACTTCGCGAATGACTTTGTGCTGGGGGCTGCGGTCGGCGTCGATCTGGTCTTTCAGCGCCGGGAACAATTCGTTGTTGACGAAGCCAACGATTTCGGTGGGAGTCTTTTGTGGGGCTTTTTTACCATCCGCGCCAGCGACCTGAGCCGCCCAATTGCGCCAGCGGAAGCGCTCCGGCAGCGGCGACTGATAAGCGACGTTGTCGTCTTCCCATTCTTCTTCGCGCTGGTCGAATACCTTGAGGAAGAGCATCCAGGTCAGTTGGCCCAGGCGCTGGGCGTCGCCGTCGACGCCGTCGTCCTTGCGCATGATGTCCTGGATGGACTTGATAGTGCTGCTGAGATTCATCTTGTTGCTCTCGATTCATGAAGCCTGATTCGAAATCAGGCCTGTTTCAGTTCGTTCTGCTCGTAGAGCGCTTGTTCAAGCTCTTGCACGGCCTGGGTGTATTGCTCGACGCTGCCGAAAATGCCGCGCCGGATCTGAGTTTTGCTGCCGAACTGGTCAAAGGGCGGCAGCTCCAGCACCTTGGCGTCTTCGATGTCTTGCACGCCGTGGTCGGCGAATTTTTCCAAAAAGGCTTCAAGCACGGCCCGGGCCTGCTCGCCGTATTTGCCAAACACGTTGCGTTTCTTGACGTTGTTGGCACGCTCGCGGCGGGTGAGTGGCTTTTGGTCGAAGGCGACGTGGGCGACCAGATCGAACACATCAAGCTCGCTGCCGTTCGCCACGGCCTGCTGCAGGATTTCGAGCGGCACCCCGTAATCGGCCAGTTCTGCTAGTACAGCTTGCTTGCGCTCTGCACTTTTCCAGCGGCGCAGGAAGTCGGTCATGCTGCCGAATTCGGCACGCAGCGTTTTCTTGATGTCGTCCTTCAGCAGTACGCGGTAATCCTCGGTGATGAGCTTGCCGTCAGCATCCAGGTACTGGGATCGCTCGACCGCCACGCGCACATTGACATCGTCGATCACGTATTTGACGCGTCCTTCGCCACTGCCGCCGCCACCTCCCGTATCGCCGCCGGGTGGCGTGTCATCACCACCGGTGGGGCTAGGTCCATAAGGCGGCGGTTCGGGTTCGCCGGTGCCTGGCACTTCAGTGATCTCCGGCGGTACTACCGGGTCGTCTGGCTTGGGTTCGTAGATCACTACAGGTTCGCCGTCAAAATCCGGATCGGCGAAGAGGCGCGTGGCGCCTTTGAAATCCATGATGGTGAAGTACAGCTTCTGGTAGTCCTCGCGCAGACGGGTGCCACGGCCAATGATCTGCTTGAACTCGGTCATCGAGTTGATGTTCTGGTCCAGCACGATGAGCTTGCAGGTTTTTGCGTCCACGCCGGTAGTGAGCAACTTGGAGGTGGTGGCAATGACCGGGTATGGCTCATCGTTATCGATGAAGTAGGAGAGCTGCGCCTTGCCTTCGTTGTCGTCGCCGGTGATGCGCATGACGTAACGGCGGTTGCTGGCGGCGGCCGGAATGAGCTTGACCAACTCTTGCCGCATGCGTTCGGCGTGATCCTGGTCATCGCAGAAAACGATGGATTTGGACATCGGGTCGGTGGCTTTGAGGTATTCCCAGACCTTGCTGGCGACGAGCTTGGTGCGTTTTTCCAGCACCAGATTGCGGTCGAAATCCTTGGTGTTGTATTGGCGCTGCTCGACCGCTTGGCCCAACTTGTCGACCTTGCCCTTCTCTGGGGTGTATCCCACTGCATCGACATCGGTGGCGATGCGGATCACCTTGTAGGGTGCGAGGAAGCCGTCTTCAATGCCTTGCTTCAGTGAGTAGGTGTAGACCGGGTCGCCAAAGTAGGTGATGTTGCTAACGTCCTTGGTTTCCTTCGGTGTGGCGGTCAGGCCCAAGTGGGTGGCACTGGTGAAATAGTCGAGTACATCGCGCCAGGCCGAATCATCGGGGGCACTGCCACGGTGGCATTCGTCGATCACCACCAAGTCGAAAAAGTCCACAGGGAACTGGCGGTAGATCTGCTTCCATTCCTCACGCCCCGTCACGGCCTGATAGAGCGCCAGATAGATTTCGTAGTTCTTTTTGACCTCGCGGTTGATGACCTTGTGCATCACCTCCCCGAACGGCGCGAAATCCTGCTGCATGGTCTGATCAACGAGGATGTTGCGGTCTGCTAGGAAAAGGATGCGTTTTTTGGCCTTGGCCTTCCAAAGCCGCCAGATGATCTGGAAGGCGGTGTAGGTCTTACCTGTACCGGTAGCCATCACCAGCAGCACGCGCTGCTGCCCTTTGGCGATTGCTTCTATGGCACGGTTGATGGCGACGCGCTGGTAATAACGCGGCTCTTTGCCACTGCCATCGGAATAGAACGGCTGTTCAACCAGTTTGACGGCAGAGGCTTCGGCCAAGCCTTTCCACTGCTGGTAAAGCAGCCATAGGTCATGCAGCGAAGGGAACTGGGTGAGCGATAGCTCTCGCTCAATCGGCTGGGTCAGACCGGTGCGGTCGTGCAGCAGAAAGCCATCGCCATTGCTGCTGATGGCGAATGGGGCATCGAGCATTTCGGCGTAGGCCAGTGCTTGCTGCATTCCGTGGCCGACAGAAAACTTGGCCTGTTTGGCTTCTACAACGGCAATGGGAACGTTGGGGCGGCCGTAAAGAACGAAGTCAGCCCGCTTGGGACCACCCTTGGCATCGGGGTTCTTGATACGAGACGCCAGCTTGCCGCGCACGATCACACGGCCATCGGTGAGGTTCACCTCTTCACGAAACTGATGCTGTTGCCACCCAGCATGCTGAATTGCCGGTGTGATGAACTTGGTGCAGATGTCGCGCTCACTGAGTTGGTACTTATCCATTCATCCTCCTGAGCCATGACGTCTGGAATCCAGTTCATCTGGAGCAGCGTTCTCGTCTGCACCACCTGCACGTACCCATTTATCAACTTCGGAAAGTTGAAATTTCCACAGCCGACCGATCTTGTGCGCAGGCAAGCCTTTGCGTTCGCGCCAGCGGTACAAGGTGTCCTTCACCACGCCCAGATGCCGGGCGACATCGATCGCAGTAACCCAAGGTTCAGAACTCATGGCAGTGGCGCTCAACATAAATCATTTAAATCGTCTTAAATCGTTATCAGTCTAACAGAGGAGGATTATCATCAACTGGGGATCTGGTCAGCAAATCACGACGGATTTCTGCGACTTCCACATGCCACCACGGGTGCGAACCCGGTGCAAACCGCAAACCCGAATTTCAGGGCTACCAGTAGCGAAATCTCGGGCTCTTGCCCCCCGCATAGGACTTTGGCCGGGAAGGACCCAAAAATCCGCGTAATGGTGCCCCGGCACGGGTGTGTGTGCGTTTCCAGCACCCTAAACAATAGGAATCAACCATCACGACTGTCGCCACCGTCACAACACATCGTTTTCGGTGATGGTTGTGACGGTGGTGACGGTTTTTCTCCATTGTTTAACCTTGCCAAGACGACGATATACCCCACAGCCTTCATCGTCACACCCCGACACTTAACACCGCTGAGAACGTTCAAACATCCATGACTGCATGCGTGAGACACGCGATGTGTCCCGGCGTGATGATCCTGCGCCATGGCGTATATGTGTGCGCCGAAGGTTTAACAATAGAAATCCATCGTCACGACCATCACAACCGTCACAGGCGGCCTGGTCGTGGTGGGTGGGTTTAAGCGTGAAGTGGCGCGGATACAGGTAAGTCGGAGAAATGGCGGGTAAAGCGTGGTTTGTCGCCCTCATTTCCCGTTGATATTCTCAAAAAACCAACCCCGGTTTATGACATCCAAACTCGTCGCCATTCATGCCTTACTTCCGCCAATTCAATCAATTTCACCCATTCACTGGCACAGTGCCATTGGTTCCGTTTTTTGCGCTGAGGGACATTGCAGAGCGCGCTCGCACATTGCTGCATGGAGCATCCATCGAACAAATCATTCAGTTGGCAGAGTCCATTGAGTGGATGATCAACAGTGGATTGAGCAGAGCCCACGAGGATGCACTGAGCGAGGGCGAATCACCAGTTACGCGCGGCATGCACAGCGATGCGAAATGGTTGAGCGAATTCATCTCTGCCTACGATGTTCAGCCACCTACAGGTAAGGCATTTCCAAACCAACACCACGCGATTGCAGTGCTGGCCTTGTGGCAGGTCGTAGACGCTTTGTTGTCGATTCAGCCAGACCTTGATGTGATCGGCCATCACGTCAAAGATGTTTCTGAATCAGCATCCGTCGAGCGCCAATTAATGTACGCAGGCAAATACGTCATTGATGCCATGGAAGCCATCTGCGTGGCCGAAAAATTGTTCGAGCAGCACAACAACAACCGCCTGTCGGTGATCCTGATTCCCAGCGCGGAAGATGAACTCAAAACTGCCGTTAAGACGCGTATCTCATTGCAAGCACAAGCCGCTGCCATCGAAAAACACAAAACCAACCATGCCGCTCGAGTGCGTGCCATCGAGCTCTACACCTCTCGAAACTATTCGAGCGTCGAAGCTGCAGCACAAGCCATCGCCGCACAAGTTTTCATGGCCCCACGCACCGTGGCCAAGTGGATTTACGACGAGCGAAAGGGACGCACGACCTCATTGACCGCAATGCCAGCATAGCGTGGCACACCTGTGCGCGCAGGGGGAGCAGCCTGCGCGTTATTGTGATGGGTCTGTCTGAGACGTATCGCCGAATCGCCCAGCAGTACTTTCCCAATGCCATGATTGTGGCCGACCGCTTCCATGTCGTGCGCCTGGTCAATCAGCACTTTCTGAAGCTGTGGCAGCAGTACGATCCGGAAGGTCGCAAGAACCGTGGGCTGCTAAGTCTGATGCGCCGTCATCACTGGAAGCTGAGTGCGGTACAGAAGGAGAATTTGCGCCAGTATTTGGCTCAAGAGCCGGTACTTAAAGCGCTGTACTTTGCCAAGCAGCAACTGAATGGGTTCCTGGTGATGAAAAGCCTGACCAGAAAGCGGGCTCAGAAAATGATGCCTCAGCTCCTGAGCCTGATTGAGCAATTTGAACAGAGCCCGGCGCGAGCATTGGCCCAAACGCTCAGGGCGTGGCTCGAGCCGATCGTGAGAATGTGGCGCTTTACCAAATCCAACGGCATCACCGAGGGCTTCCACAATAAAATGGAGATGCTCTCACGCCGTGCGTATGGATTCAGGAACTTTGAAAATTACCGTATGCGGGTCTTGGCCCAGTGCGGTTGGAACGGTGTGATTAACCGTATCTAGTGAGTGCGTATCCCCCGATAATGGGGAAGAGCCAAGAAAAAGACCTGAGCAAGTCAGGTCTTTTAATGTTGGTGCCGGTTAACGGATTCGAACTGTTGACCTTCGCATTACAAGTGCGCTGCTCTACCAACTGAGCTAAACCGGCAAGACTGCTATTCTACTACGAAAATAAAATTTGTTTTGCAAACGGCCTGCTTTTTGTGTTGCTCAAGCCACGTCGCGGCCGGGGCGTTGCGCAGCCGGGGGCGCCCGCCTAATAAGTATTGCCTATTAAGGCATTCAGAAAAATTCGTTCTGTATATTTTGCCGGCCCCACATAATCAATCCCATCAGTCAGGGGCCCGCCTTTTGCGGGTGCCGTAGGAAACAGGATGAAGATTATGTGGAAGAAGTCCGGGATGGTAGTGTTGGCGCTGGCCGGTGTGTTGGCGGGCGCGGGGTCGGTGTCGGCGCAAACGACATTGCTGAATGCATCGTTTGACGTTGCCCGTGAAACCTTTGCGGCGGTTAACCCCAAGTTTGTGGCGTACTGGCAGCAGAAGACCGGCCAGGCCGTCAAAATCGACCAATCTTTTGCCGGTACCTCGCGTCAGGCGCAAGATATTTATCAGGGCAAGCAGGCCGATACGGTAACGTTCAATCAGGTCACCGATATCGACTTTCTGGCCGAGCGCGGCCTGGTCAATAAAGACTGGCGCAAGGCTTTTCCCAACGACAGCTCGCCTTATCACAGCACCATTGCGTTTCTGGTTCGTGCCGGTAATCCCAAGAACATCAAAGACTGGTCCGACCTGGTTCGCGACGACGTAAAAGTCGTGTTTCCCAACCCCAAGACCTCGGGTAACG
Source organism: Pusillimonas minor (assembly GCF_014237865.1). GTDB lineage: Bacteria > Pseudomonadota > Gammaproteobacteria > Burkholderiales > Burkholderiaceae_B > Neopusillimonas > Neopusillimonas minor. The sequence goes on along the minus strand of NZ_JACJUU010000002.1, from coordinate 94,381 downwards.
CCCGCTATACCTATTTGGGCGCCTGGTTGTATGCCCACGAAAAGTTCAACGGTAACGACGAGCAGGTTCGGGGTTTTGTGCGCAAGCTGTTGCATAACGTCGCCAGTTTTCCTACCGGCGGCCGCGGCGCCACGGTTGCCTTTGCGCAAAATGGTCAGGGCGATGTCCTCCTGACGTTCGAGTCCGAGGTGATCAACATTGCCAATGGCGAAGACTTCAAAGCGCAGGGGTTCGAAGTCGTTGTGCCGCCGGTAAGCGTGCTGGCCGAGTTCCCCGTTGCGGTGGTGGATCGGGTTGTTGATGCCAAAGGCACGCGAGACCTTGCGCGCGAGTATCTGGCGTTTCAGTACACCACAGACATTCAGCGTTTGCTGACAACGTTTAATTATCGTGTCAACGACCCGGTAGTGGTAAAAGAAACGGCCTCGCAGTTTGCCAAGGTGCGGCTGATCAACCCGGTTGACGTGCTCGGGTCATGGTCGTCTATTCAAGACACCCATTTCAAGGCAAACGGCGTGCTTGATGTCTTGCTGAGCCAGCGAGACTGATCGTGAGCAGTACCACCCTTTTTGCCGGGCGGCCCTGGTCGTCCGGGTTCTTCTTAAGCCATCCGGCTTTGCCGGGCTTCGGCCTGAGCTTCGGCTTCAGTGTCTTTTATTTGTCGTTGGTCATACTGCTGCCGCTGTCGGCATTGCTGGTTTACGTCAGCGATATGACCTGGGCGCAGTACTGGCAGGCCATCTCCGACCCGCGTGTTGTGGCCAGTTATCGCGTGACACTGAGCAGCGCCCTGTTGTCAACGGTGGTGGCTTCGTTGATCGGGCTGCTGATTGCCTGGGTTGTGACACGGTACGAGTTTCCGGGGCGCCGCCTTGTAGATGCCCTGGTCGATTTGCCCTTTGCTTTGCCGACATCGGTGGCCGGGCTGACGCTTGCCACATTGTTGGCGCCCGGTGGCTGGCTGGGGCAGTGGTTGGCACCGCTGGGCTGGCAGGTGGCTTACGCCTATCCGGGCATTGTCATTGCCATGATTTTTACCAGCTTGCCCTTTGTGGTGCGCGTCGTGCAACCTGTATTGGCCGATCTGGGGGCAGACTACGAAGAGGCTGCCCGTACGCTGGGTGCAAACCGTCTGGCCACGTTGTTTCGGGTGGTGTTCCCGGTGCTTGCGCCGGCCATGCTTACCGGGGCATCGCAGGCCTTTGTGCGCAGCCTGGGCGAGTTTGGCGCTGTCATTATGATTGCCGGCAACATGCCGTTCGAAACCGAGGTGGCGTCATTGATGATTTTCATTCGGTTGCAAGAGTTCAATTACGGCGCCGCAGCGGCGATTGCGTCGGTCATTCTGCTGGCGTCACTGGCGTTTCTGTTTGGGCTGCAATACCTGCAGCGGCGTGTGTTTCCGTGGCAAGGGGGGCGATGATGAGTCGCAAGTTAAAGGGCACGGCCCAGAATGCCTTGGTGGCGGCAACCTGGCTGGTGGTGTTTGTACTGCTGGTGCTGCCTTTGCTGCTGATTTTTATTCAGGCGTTGGGGGGCGGGTGGCAGTTGCTTAAAGCCAATATGTCTGAAGACTTCATGCAGCATGCCATTGGTCTGACTGCACTGGTGGCGTTGCTTACCATTCCGCTTAACGTGGTCTTTGGTGTGCTTTTGGCCTGGTGCGTGACGCGTTTCGATTTTCGTGGGCGCAAAGTCTTGCTGACGCTTATCGACATTCCTTACGCCGTATCGCCCGTCGTGGCTGGTTTGTGCTACCTGGTGGTTTACGGGGTCGAGTCGGCCATTGGCAGCTGGTTCACGGCCCAAGGCGTGCGCCTTATGTTTGCCTGGCCTGGCATTGTCATGGTCACGGTGTTTGTGACGTCGCCTTATGTTGCCCGCACCTTGATTCCGCTTATGCAGGCGCAAGGCAAAGACGAAGAACTGGCCGCGCTGATGCTGGGGGCAAATGGCTGGCAAATCTTTACGCGTGTGACCTTGCCCAAGATCAAATGGGGGCTGCTATATGGTGTTGTACTGACGAATGCGCGCGCCATTGGCGAGTTTGGCGCGGTGTCGGTGGTTTCGGGCACCATCATGAACCAGACGCTGACGCTGGCCTTACTGGTAGAGCAACTGAACAACGATTACAAAACAGCTGCGGCATTTACCGCTGCCGCGTTGCTTGCTTTAATGGCGTTGGTAACCCTGCTGCTTAAAACCTTTATGGAATGGCGCGTCAAGTCGCAGCTTGGCCATGCAGAAAGCCTGCTGGCTGAAGGGCGCCCTGCCTGAGGCGTAATGCCGGTGCCGGGCTTATACGCAACGCCGGTGCATAAAGTCGGTGCATAAAAAAAGCGCGGTGGGTTAAAACCACCACGCTTTTTATTTGGCCAGGGCCGAATCAGAACTTGGGAAATTCGCCGTCGCCACCTGCCAGCCAGTTGGCTCCGCGGCGGTACAGGTTGTCGACCTCAGGGCCGGTCAGCATGGGCATGTCCATTTTGACGTTGTAGCCGATACGGGTTTGAATGTACGCCAGGTGACGGTACCCTGCCGGCATAGCGGCCAGCGCGGTGTGGTCGAGCGAAAGCGACGCCGCCGGGTCGACCGGGTCGATGCGGTCTTTTTCGTAGATAGGCTGGCGGTGCAATACTTTCCATTCGCCGTCGTGGCGCACCATGAAGTCGTAAAAACGACCGGTGCAGACGACATCGCACAACACGCCTTCAACGTCGCCGCGCTGTGAAATCGTCATTTTGGTTTGCGCAATGGCACGGTCGCCATTGATGTCGACCGCCGAGCCGCCCAAAAAGTGCAAAATGCTGACGCCTTTTTTCCAGCCCTCTTGGGTGACCCGGATAAAGTCTTTGTGATGGCCTTGAAACCAGGTGGCCATCATGACGCCGTCGGGGTGCCACACGGTTTCGAAACGATCCCAGTCGCCCGCATCGCGCCATACGGCCCAGCGTTCGATAGTTTGGCGGATATACAGTTCGTCTAGAAGTTTGGCGTCCATGGGGTCTCCGTTATTTGACAATTTTTAGATGGGGGCGCTTGGGGTCGTCGTCGGGGGGCGGGTCTTCGGCGGTGGCCAGCTGCGCCGGTGATGGGTCGGCCGCGGCAGGTGCGGCGTACTCGCCACCGGGGTAGGGCAGCGAGGGCTCGACCTCGAAACCCATGCCCGCCCCGGTTTCGCGGGCGTAAATGGCCGAAACGGCAGCCACCGGTACGAAGATGTCTTCGCTGACGCCGCCAAACCGCGCCTGGAATTCGATGTAGTCATTACCCAGGACCAGCCCGTTGGTAGCCAGCCAGGCCACATTAAGGGTAATTTGCCCGTCGTGGATGTGGGCCCGGGGAACCATCGTATTTTGATCTACCGTCACGACAATATGCGGGGTGTAGCCGTTATCGGTACACCATTCGTGAAGCGCGCGAATAAGGTAAGGCTTGGTCGGGGTCTCTGACATAACGATTAGCGTCGCATGACTTTTTCAGACGGCGTGAGCGCTTCGATGTAGGCCGGGCGCGAGAAAATGCGCTCGGCGTACTTCTGGATGGGCGCTGCGTTTTTGGGCAGCTCAATGCCGTAGTGGTCGAGGCGCCACAACAAAGGTGCAACGGCGACGTCGAGCATCGAGAATTCTTCGCCCAGCATGAACTTGTTCTTGATCAGCAGGGGGGCCAGTTGCGACAGGCGTTCGCGAATGTTCTGGCGTGCGTTTTCGAGCACTTTCTCGTCGGTTTCTGCGCGGTTCTCGAGGGCGGAAACGTGGATGAAAAGTTCTTTCTCGAAGTTGAACAGGAACAGACGGGTACGGGCGCGCATGACCGGGTCGGCAGGCATAAGCTGCGGGTGCGGGAAGCGTTCGTCGATGTATTCGTTGATGATGTTGGATTCGTACAGAACCAGGTCGCGTTCGACCAGAATGGGTACCTGACCGTACGGGTTCATGACTGAAATGTCTTCAGGCTTGTTGTACAGGTCGATGTCACGGATTTCGAAGTCCATCCCTTTTTCGAAGAGCACAAAGCGGCAGCGTTGGGAAAAAGGGCAGGTAGTTCCGGAGTAGAGCACCATCATGGCGAGGGATCCTCTGAAAGAAAACGGGAGCGAGAGAAAACGTTGCTCAGAAAAGGGAAATAGGCGTAAGAACTTTTACGCCTATTTTCCGGGAGGGTAACGGCCAGGTGCCGTTACCTTGAATGCGATAAAGCTGGCGCTTATTTGACGTGCTTCCAGTAGGCGGCATTCAGGCGCCAAGCGACGACCAGGAAGAGCCCCAGGAACAGCAGGACCCACACACCGATCTTCTTGCGAAGCAGTTGGTCGGGTTCAGCCATCCAGCCCAGGAAGTTGGCCAGGTCGGCAACGTTGTTGTCGAACTGGGTTTGCTGGGCATTGCTGGTGTACTGGAACCGGGCTTCTGTTTTTTCGGAACCGCGGTAGTTCTGTACTGCTTCGGTTTTCGATTCGGAGAAACCTTGGGCGTCGTATGTGGTGACGACACGTTCCCACTGAACCTTGCCGTCTTTGTCGACGGGGTGAGTGAGTGTGTTGGTGTACGTTACCGGGCCTTGCAATTGCCAGAGGACGTTAGGCATGGCCACGCTGGGGAATACGGCATTGTTCCAGCCCGACAGTTTGGATGTGTCGCGGTAGAACGTGCGCAGGAAGGTGTAGACATAGTCGACACCTGAAGGACCCAGGTTGGTTGACTTGGCGCGTGCAATGACGGACAGGTCGGGTGGCGCGGTGCCAAACCATGCGGCGCCATCGGCGCGTCGCATGGCGATGTTCATCAGGTCGCCGACCTTGTCTGACGTGAAGAGGAGATTCTTTTTGATTTCTTCTTCGGTCAGGCCGATGTCGGTAAGACGGTTGTACCGCATGGACGACGCGCTATGGCAGTTCAGGCAGTAATTGACGAACAGTTTGGCGCCGTTTTGCAGCGATGCCATGTTGTTGATTCGGTCGGGTGCGGTGTCGAGCTCGTAGTTGCTGGCCGCCGCGAAAGCGACCGAGCAAGTCAGAGAAAGCGCCAGAGCACCAAGCAGCTTTTTAATCATAATCTTTCCGTGTCGTAAGGCCTAGTGAGCGTTGAACGTGATGCGGTCTGGGACTGGCTTGAAGGTGCCGATACGGCTCCAGACAGGCATCAGCAGGAAGAAGCCCAGGTAGATCAGCGTGCCGATCTGGCTCATGAGGTTGAATACCGGGCTGGGCGGCTGCGTGCCCAAGTAGCCCAACACCAGGAAGGTGACAATGAAAATGCCGTACAGGTACTTGTGCCATGTAGGACGGTAGCGGATGGAGCGTACCGGCGAGTGGTCGAGCCATGGCAGGAAGAACAGGATGACGACCGAACCGCCCATGGCCACAACACCCCAGAACTTGGCGTCGATGGTGCGAAGCAGAACAGCGACGACAATGAGGATGACCGGGACGATGATGCGCCACAGGCCGCGCAGGTTGCCCTTGATGAACAGGGCAATGGCGCCCAGCACAGAAGCGGCAGCCAGAACCCATGTGAAGTCATCGGTGATGGCGCGAAGCATGGAGTAGAACGGCGTGAAGTACCAGACCGGCGCAATGTGTGCAGGGGTCTTCAGTGGGTCGGCCGGAATGAAGTTGTTGTACTCGAGGAAGTACCCGCCCATTTCAGGGGCAAAGAACACAATGGCGGCAAACACAATAAGGAAACCGGCCACACCCATGATGTCGTGCACCGAGTAGTAGGGGTGGAACGGAATGCCATCGACCGGACGGCCCTTGCTGTCTTTCGGGCCTTCTTTGATGTCGACGCCGTCGGGGTTGTTGGAGCCCACTTCGTGCAGTGCAATGATGTGTGCAACCACCAGGCCGATAAGCACCAGCGGAATGGCGATGACGTGGAAGGCAAAGAAGCGGTTCAGGGTGGCGTCGGAAACAACGTAGTCACCACGGATCCAGAGGGAGAGCTCGGGGCCGATGAAAGGAATGGCCGAGAACAGGTTGACGATAACCTGTGCACCCCAGTAGGACATTTGACCCCAGGGCAGCAAGTAGCCCATGAAGGCTTCGCCCATAAGACAGAGGAAAATAGCCATGCCGAAGATCCAGACCAGTTCGCGAGGTTTGCGATACGAGCCGTAGAACAAGCCGCGCAGCATGTGCAGGTAGACGACCACGAAGAACATGGACGCACCGGTGGAGTGCATGTAGCGGATCAGCCAACCCCAGGGTACTTCGCGCATGATGTACTCGACGGAATTGAACGCGAGGTTCCCGTCGGGTTTGTAGTTCATGACCAGGAAGATACCCGTGACAATCTGGATGACCAGCACGAGCAGTGCCAGCGAACCAAAGAAGTACCAGAAGTTGAAGTTTTTGGGAGCGTAGTATTCCGACATGTGCTCTTTGAACAATCGAGTCAGCGGGAAGCGCTTGTCGATCCATCCTAAGAGGCCTGTCGTTTCGACGGTTTTGTCACCAGCCATGGAAACGGTTCCTTTCTATCTGTGGCGTCTATATGAATTAAGTTTGAATGGCTTACGCCTGGTTCTCGTCGTCGACACCGATGATGACTCGGGATCCGTCGGCCGAAAACTGATAGGGCGGCACTTCGAGGTTGTCGGGTGCGGGTTTGTTTTTGTAAACCCGACCGGCGAGGTCGAAGGCAGAGCCATGGCAAGGGCAGAAGAAACCGCCTTCCCAGTCGGCGGGGAGGCCGGGCCCAGGGCCGGCGGCCAGTTCGGGCGTGGGCGAGCAGCCCAGGTGGGTGCAAATACCTACCGCAACGAGGTACTCGGGCTTGCGTGAGCGGTATTCGTTTTTGGCGTATGCCGGCGTGTAGCCAGGGCGGTCGGAGTTGGGGTCGGCCAGTTCGCCGTCGAGCCCTTTGAGGGTTTCGAGCTGTGCGGGCGTGCGGTGCAACACCCAAACCGGCTTGCCGCGCCATTCGACGGTGCGCATTTCGCCGGGCGGGATCGAGGCAACGTCGAGTTCGACAGGAGCGCCAGCGGCTTTTGCCTTTTCTGACGGAGCAAAGCTGCCGACGAACGGAACTGCGGTGGCTACCCCGGCGACACCCCCAACGGCACAGGCGGTGGTAACCCAAAGACGGCGCGACGGATCGGGTGGGAGGTTGTTCAGATCAACCGCACCAGCGTCGTGCTGTGACTTATCCTGACTCATTCTTGTATCCTTAATTCATGCCCCTTAAAGGGCATTGCATTCAACGTTTTTACCGTATTGAATATTCTACCAACCGCGTATTATAGCGTTAGCCCGACGTTGGGTGAATTCACGGGAGATAAAAACATGAGCAAAGGTAAGGGCTTCATTGCCGAATTTCAGGCATTTGCAGTGCGGGGGAACATGATCGACCTGGCCGTGGGGGTGATTATCGGGGCGGCTTTTGGCAAGATCATCGATTCGCTGGTCAAAGACGTGATCATGCCGGTCATCAGCTTTATTTTGGGCGGGCAGGTCGATTTCCGCAATTTGTTCTGGGTGTTGAAGGCGCCCGAGGGGTATACCGGCCCTCAAACCTACGACGAGCTGGTCAAGGCAGGCGCCAACGTGTTTGCCTGGGGTAATTTCATCACCATCCTTATCAATTTCATTCTGTTGGCTTTTGTGGTCTTTCTGATGGTCAAGGCGGTTAACTCGGCCCGCACGCGCCTTGAAAAGCAGAAAGAACAAGCACCCGCGGCGCCGGCACCTACGCCCGAAGACGTGGCTTTGTTGCGCGAAATCCGCGATTTACTTAAGAAGTAACGGCCCGGCCCCGACCTTGTTGGGCCGGGGCCGCCCAGGTGCCGGGTTAAAAGGTTGGCCTGGCGCCTGGCCGTGTTGCTAAATCGGGTTGTCCAGGTCGACAAAATCGACCCGGATGCCAAACTGTTTTGCGACGGCCTGACCCAAGGCCTGTATGCCGTAGCGTTCGGTGGCGTGGTGGCCGGCGGCAATAAACGCAACGCCTGTTTCGCGGGCCAGGTGGTAGTTTTGCTCCGACGCCTCGCCGGTAATATAGGCTTGTGCGCCCGCCTCAATGGCCGCTTCTACAAAGTTTTGTGCGCCGCCTGTGCACCAGGCAATGGTGCCGGGGCGTTGCCCGGGGTCGCCAATAACTAGTGGGGTGCGGCCCAGCGCGGTTTCGATGTCGTCAGCCAGGTTTTGCAAAGTGTGGTTTGGCGCGCACGTGCCCAGCCACACCAGGCTGTCTGGGCCACAGGTGCGCGGCTTGCCGTTTTCGTCGCGTAACGGCGTCAGCCCCAGCTTTTGGCCCAGCTGCGCGTTGTTGCCCCATTCGGGGTGGGCGTCTAGCGGCAAATGAAAGCCAAAAACATTCAGGTCGTGTTGCAGGGCCAGTTGCAGGCGGCGGCGCTTGGGGCCTTTTACCCGGGGGTCTTCATTTTTCCAGAACCAACCATGGTGCACCATGACGGCATCGGCCTTTCGGTCGATCGCGGTTTGTAGCAGTGCCTCCGAAGCGGTAACTCCGGCGATAATATGCGCAATCTGGTCTTTGCCTTCAACTTGCAGGCCGTTGGGGCAGTAGTCCCGAAACTGTGAAACCTGCAGGGCGGTGTCCAGCCAGGCAGCCAGATCTTTTGTCGCTACTGTTTTCATCTGTGCGTATTCCTATGCGTCGACTTTGGTTGTTGTTTGCGCAAACCGTGACGGTTTGTCTGGGTATTTTATTCATCGTCAGCACATTGCGTCCCGACTGGCTGCCTTTGCGGCCCGCGCCGGGGCAATCGCCGGCTGCCGTTGTTGCCCCGTCGGGCCTCAGTGCCGCCCAGGGCGGGGCGTCGTATTCGGCGGCGGTGGCCAGCGCAGCGCCGGCGGTCGTCAATATCTATACGACCAAGCAGGTCGTCGAACCCATCTTGCCCTTATTAAACGACCCCGATCTGGCGCGCCTGTTCAATCAGTTGCCGGGGTTCTCGCGCAGCCGCAAAACAACCGCGCTCGGGTCGGGCGTGGTTGTTGACAGCGCGGGTTATATCCTGACCAACTACCATGTTGTTGAAGCGGCCGATGAAATTGAGATTGCCCTGAATGACGGGCGGCAGGCCAAGGCGCGTCTTATTGGCGCAGACCCGGAAACCGATCTGGCGGTGCTCAAGACCGACCTGAAAGACGTGCCGGCCATTGGTGTTGACGACCAGCAGCGTTTGGCCGTTGGCGATGTGGTGCTGGCCATTGGTAACCCCTTTGGTGTAGGGCAAACCACCACCCTGGGTATTGTCTCGGCGCTGGGGCGCAACCGCCTTGGCATCAATATGTACGAAAACTTCATCCAGACCGACGCGGCGATCAACCCGGGCAATTCGGGCGGTGCGCTTATCGATACGTCGGGGCGGCTGGTGGGTATTAATACGGCTATTTACTCTGAAACCGGCGGGTCGCTGGGGATTGGATTTGCCATCCCGGCTGGCGTTGCCCTGAATGTAAAGAATCAGATTATCAGGCAGGGGTACGTGACCCGGGGCTGGATCGGTGTCGAACCGCAAGACATTACGCCAGACCTGGCCCGCGCTTTTGGCCTGCCCGACCTCGACGGCGTCATTATTGCCGGTGTTTTACGGCAGGGGCCGGGGGCTCGCTCGGGGTTGACGGTGGGCGACATTGTGGTGGCGATCAACGACGAGCGCGTGCGCGACACCCTTGATTTTTTGGGTAAGGTGGCGCGTCTTGCGCCCGGCAAAAGTGCTTCGTTTAAAGTCGTGCGGGGCGGCAAGTCGTTAATGCTGGATGTTCGGGTTGCCCAGCGGCCGCAAGGGCGTCGGGGCTGATATCAGGCAATCAGGGTACCGACTGCGCAGTAGGGCTTAGTCAATCAGGGCGTCGTTTGCTGTGTAGGTTTCAACGCGGTTACGGCCGTTGGCTTTTGCCCTGTAAAGCGCCTGGTCGGCATCGTGCACAATGGCCATATCGTCTTTGTCTAGGTGGGCCGGGCGTGCGCAGGCGACCCCAACACTAATCGTCAGGGCATCAACACCGGCGGGCGGCGTCTGGCTGATCGCCAGGCATATCTTGACCGCAACTTCGTGGGCGCTCAGCAGGCTGGTGTCCGGCAAAATCACAATGAACTCTTCGCCGCCAAAGCGCGCAATGAAATCGCTTTCGCGAAGGTTGGCGGACAATACGGCCGCACAGCCTTGCAGTGCGCGGTCGCCCGCATGGTGGCCGTACGTGTCGTTGATGCGTTTGAAGTGGTCGATATCCAGCATGAGCACGGCGTAAGGTGTGCTGTTGCGCTTGTAGCGCAAAAACTCGTCTTTAAGTCGCTCTGTGGCCGCCAGCCGGTTAAGCAGTCCGGTCAGGCTGTCCCGTCGCGCCAGTTGCTCAAGGTGTTCGTTGGCGCCGCGCAGCTGTGCCGTACGTTCGTTAATGGTTTGTTCCAGCGACGCATTGACCGCTTCCAGTTGTGTTTTGCGTTGCAGCAGGTTAAGCGTCATGTCGTGGAACGCGCGATAAAGCTCGCGAATTTCGAACGGGCCTTTGAATTGCCGGGGCTCTGGCGGGGCCTCGGCGCCCGCCAGAACATCGCGGGCCACGCGGTGCAGGCGTTCGATGGGCCGGCTGGTTCGACGCGCCAGAATGTAGGCTACCAACATGGCAATAGCCACGACCAGCAAGCCGAACAGGGCTAGTCGTTTGCGCAACTGTTCGACTGGCGCCAGCGCCAGCTCGACAGGCTGGCGAACGACGACTTTCCAGCCTAATTGTGTGCTTGTATTCGGGGAGACGGCACTGGTGCTGGTTAAAAACAGCCCGCCATCGGCCCAGACCACAGGCGTTTGGCCGGCGCCTGACAGATCGGGCACCGTTAGCTTGCCGATTTTGGCGTACGGGTAGAGGATTTCGTTTTGCGAGTTGATGACGAACACTTCGATGCCATCGGACAACGAACCGGTGCTGACCGTGCTTTCTATCAGGCTGGTGACCCAGCTCCATTGAGCATGCGTGGCCAAGACGCCCAGTGTATTGCCGTTGTTGTCGATGATGGGGGCCGCAAAGTCGACAAACCGTAAAGGTTCGTTTGAGTGATTGGGCAACATCTGGGCCAGTAAGACGGCCTCGTGCAGGTCCCCAAGGTGGGGGCCTTTGATGCCTTCGATGAACCAGGGGCGGTTGGCTACGCTTTTGCCCTCGAGCATGTCGTTGGCAGCGCTGCGAACGGTACCTTTGGCGTCGGCCACGCCTACCCAGGCGTAGTCGGGGTAGGCGTCTTGCAGGTCTTCCAGCAGCCCCTGTATGGCGTCGTCGTCAAGCGATTTTTCAAGTAGTGAAGGCGCCTGACTGAGAACAACAATGGCGCGCTTGCGCTCGGTGATGCTGGTGGCCAGTGTTTGGGCAATGGCATCAGACACGCTGGCCAGACGGTTTTTGCTGGCCGTGGCCAGTTGTTCGGACGAGGCCTGATCAACATAGACGATCAGCCCGACGCTGACAATAAGCGCCAGGCCACCCAGGGCAAGCATAAGTTGTGCGCGAAACGAAGAAAACATATCGTTTATTTTGTGGGGGCCCTGGCGGTTGGCCAGCGTCTGTTGGAGCAGCTATAAGGCCGGGCATCCGGGCGGGTTCTGGCTGTGGTTCGGCGTGGCGGCTTGTGGCGATTGCCCTGTGTTCGTGTTGAATTGCCAAAAGTAATGCACACGTTGAATAATGGCAAATTCTACACAGGTAAATCGTCATGAACAGATTAAGCGAAAAAACGTTGGTTGAGTTGCCCTCTGCTGTGGTCCAACCCGGCTACGATCGCGCAGATGCAGTCGCCCGGATGGTGCATCTGGGGGCGGGGGCGTTTTTTCGCAGTCATTTGGCGGTTTATGCCGACGACCTGCTCGAGCAGGGTGAGGCCGAATGGGGCGTGTGTGCGGTTAGCCTGAAGAGCCCGGGGGTTGACCAGGCGCTGGCGCCGCAAGATGGTTTGTATACCTTGCTGGTTGACGACGGTCGTAAAACGCGCGCCCGTGTTATTGGCAGCCTGAAGCCGGTGCTTAACCTCGTCCAGCAGGGCGAACAGGTTATTGCTGCGTTGCTGCACCCTGATACGGCCGTGGTTTCGCTGACGATTACGCATCGTGGCTATTGCTACGATCCGGCCGGCGACTGTCTGGATCAGGCTTTGCCTGAAATCAATGCCGACTTGCGCACGCCTGAACAGCCCCGATCGGCTATAGGTGTGCTGGTCTGGGCCATTGCGCAGCGGCAGGCCCGGGGGCTGAAGCCGTTTACCTTGTTAAGTTGCGACAACATGCCGGCCAACGGCAAGGTGTTGCAGCGTGTGCTGGCGCATTACATCGAGCAGGTCGAGCCGCAACTGGGGGTGCCTGGCTTGTTAAGGCAGTTCATGGAGCAATATGCTTGCCCATGCACCTTGGTAGATCGCATGACGCCACAAGTCCAAGAGGCCGACCTTGAACGAACCGCCGGTATTCTGGGGCTGCACGACGCCGCGCCGGTCATTACCGAGCCTTACGCCCTGTTTGTGATTCAAGACTGGTTTTGCAACGATCGCCCGCCCTTCGAAAATGCGGGCGCCATTCTGACGCCGCATGTCGGGCCCTACGAAGAACTACGCTACCGCTTGCTTGACGCGGGCTATTTAACGCTGGGTTTGCTGGGTAGCCTGGCGGGTTGCCAAACCCTTTATCAGGCCATGCAAAAGCCCGAAATCACTTTGTTTATGGTCGGGCTGATGGCCGATGCAGGCGCCACGCTCGAAAAGCACACCGGTATTGTCTGGGAAGACTATCAGCAGCAATGGTTGATGCGTTTTGCCAATCCGTCGTTGCGGGTGTCAACGCGGCAATTGGTTGCCGAAGTCAGCCAGGTGATGCCATACGCTGTGTTGCCGGTGGTTGCCGATCGCTTGCGCCAGGGGCTTTCCGTCGACCGTCACGCGCGTGTCGTGGCCGCCTGGCTTCGCCATTTAATGCAAGTCAGCGCATCGCAGGCGGTGTCAGACGACAAGGCTGCCGGGCCGTTGGTTGCGCAAGTTCGGGCATTGGGCGGCGAGGCGGCCGACCCTTACGAGCTGACCGAAACCGTGCTGGCGTTGGCCGAGGTGTTCGGGCCGACGTTGTCGGAAGACCTTGAGTTCCGGCGTTGCGTTACGACCCAGTTGCTTGATTTGCTTGACCAGTTTCCCAGCGCCACGCATCTGCGCACATCTGGTTGATGCCTAGCGTGGCTTTCCAGCCAATCAGCGCTTCGGCCCGTTGGGTGTCGGCCCAGCAGGCCGCGATATCGCCCGGTCGGCGCGGTACAAGGTCGTAGGGTATGGCGCGGCCGCTGGCGGCTTCGAAGGCACGCACCATATCCAGTACCGAGAACCCGTTTCCGGTGCCCAGGTTCACGCTTAGCAAGGTACTGTCTTTGGTTTGGCAGTGTTGCAGTGCCGCCAGGTGGCCTTGCGCCAGGTCCATGACATGAATGTAGTCGCGCACGCCGGTGCCGTCGGGTGTGTTGTAGTCGCTGCCAAAAACCTGAAGCCGTTCGCGACGCCCGGCAGCGACTTGAGCCACATAAGGCATAAGGTTATTGGGAGTGCCTTGCGGCGCTTCGCCAATTAAGCCACTGGGATGGGCGCCCACCGGGTTGAAGTAGCGTAAACGCGCAATACGCCAACCCGGTTCGGCGTTGTAAAGGTTTTCAAGAATGTCTTCGATGACCAGCTTGGTATGACCGTAAGGGTTGGTGGCCGATCGCGGGTGGTCTTCGGTGATGGGCAGGCTGATGGGGTCGCCGTATACGGTGGCCGATGATGAAAACACAATGGTTTTAACGCCGGCTTTTTGCGCGGCCAGCAACAGGCAGACGGTGCCGTTGACGTTGTTGTCGTAGTACTGCAGCGGCAACCGGGTTGATTCGCCTACGGCCTTGAGTCCGGCAAAATGCATGATGCCTGCAATGTTGTTGTTTTTGAACAGCGTGTCGAGCAGGGCGGGATCGCGGATATCGCCCTGGATGAAGTCGGGGCGTGTGCCGCTGATTTGGGCGATGCGGTCAATGACATTGGCGCTGCTGTTGCACAGATTGTCTAGCACCAGGGTCCGATAGCCGGCCTGTTGCAGAAGCACGGTGGTGTGGCTGCCAATAAAGCCGGTGCCGCCGGTAACAAGTATGGTCGAAGTCATGGTCGATATTGTAGCGTTTTGTGCCGTTTCACCTGCCGGGGTTTTTCTGGTTTCCGAGTCTTTATAATCGCGCCATGACGAAAAAAATACTTATCGTGCGCACCTCGTCGCTGGGTGACCTGGTGCATATGCTGCCAGCAATTTCCGATATTGCCCGCCATGTGCCCGGCGCCCAGATCGATTGGCTGGCTGAAGAGGCTTTTGCAGAAATTCCTGGGTGGCATCCAGCGGTTCATGAAGTGATCAAGGTGGCGCATCGCCGCTGGCGTAAAAGCTGGTGGTCCTCGCAAACGCGGGCCGAGCGCGCTGCCCTGAAAAAAAATCTCCAGGCGCGGCACTACGATATCGTCCTCGATATGCAAGCGCTGATGAAGTCGATTTGGTTGGTGCGTCAAACGCAGGGTGTTCGTCACGGGTTAGACCGCAAATCGGCACGCGAACCTTTGGCATCGCTCTTTTACGCTGTCAAGCATCGGGTGGAGTTCTGGCAGCCGGCGGTTCCGCGGCAACGGCAGTTGGCCGGGTTGGCATTTGGTTATACCCCCGAGGGCGAGCCCGATTTCGGCTTGCAGGCGTTTACCAAGGGGCAGGCTATCGAACCCTATGCAGTCATCATGCCGTCAGCCAGCCGCGACGATAAGCTCTGGCCAGAGCAAGACTGGCACGCAGTGTTCGAGCGATTGGCGCAAGCGGGTTTGTCGCTGAAGTTGTTGGCAGGCAATGCGGCCGAAACGGCACGTGCGCAGGCCTTGCTAGCAGGTGTGCCTAATGCACAGGTGATGCCTCGCATGAGCCTGACCGATATTGCGCGGCTGTTGGCGCGCGCCCGGCTGATGGTGGGCCTTGACAGTGGTCTGACGCATTTGTCGGCGGGCCTGGGGCGCCCCACTATTGGTATTTATAAGGCGTCGACACCCGTACGCACGCCCTTGCAAGGGTCAGGCTATACCGCCAGTCTGGGCGAGCGGGGTCACGCACCTTCTGCGCAAACGGTGATCAGCGCCATTGACCAGGGCCTGGCCTCGGAGGCGTTTTGAACAGGTTTTTCTATAACGTCAGCATCCGTATGCTTTCGCCGTTGCTGATGGCCTGGATGGGACTGCGCGCGCGGCGTGCCGGTGGTCGTTGGGAGGTCTTGTCGGGGGCCCGGTTTGGGCGCTACAGGCAACCGGCCACCCAGTCGTCGCCGGTGTGGGTGCATGCCGTCAGCCTGGGTGAGGTTCGCGCTGCACAGCCTTTTATTCAGGCGCTGCTCGATCAGGGCGATCAGGTCTTATTAACCCACATGACGGTGACGGGTCGTGAAGAGGCAGCCCGCGCCTTCGCTCACGCTATTGCCGATGGTCAGTTGGTGCAGCAATGGATGCCATACGATTTCCCAGGTAGTGCCCGCCGGTTTCTCGAACATTATCAGCCCTCGCTGGCAGTGCTCATCGAGCGCGAAGTTTGGCCGAACATCATTGCCGAGGCGCACGCACTGAATATTCCCCTTGTGTTGGCCAGTGCACGTTTCTCCGACCAGTCATTGCGTCAAAGCCTGCGGGCTGGCGCGGTTATGCGCGAGGCCTACCAAAGCTTTCAGGCCGTGTATGCGCAAACCTTGCAAGATGCCCAGCGCCTTGAACAGGCCGGGGTGCAGGGGGTTCGCGTGTCGGGTAATTTCAAGTTCGATGTGTCGTTGCCGCAAGAACACGTGCAGCGCGGGCGCGCTTTTGCCGAGGCCCTGCCGCGCAGCATGATCACCATTGCCAGTACGCGCGAAGGCGAAGACGAGCTTTTTATCAAAGCGATTCTCAAGCAGGTAGCGCGCGCTCGCGATCAGGGCGTGAATCTGGCCGACCGTGTGCTGTTTTGTATTGTGCCCCGCCATCCGCAGCGCTTCGACGATGTCGCACAATTACTGGCCGATGCAGGCATTTCGTTTTTGCGTCGATCCGAATTTGTGCAGTCGGGCGAAACCGGGGCCGCCAATGCCCGAATTTGCAGTCGTAACCAGCAACTGGTGTTGCTGGGCGACAGCCTGGGCGAAATGCCGCGTTATTACGCGGCCAGCAAGGTGGCCATTGTCGCGGGCAGTTTTTTGCCCTTCGGCGGACAAAACCTGATCGAAGCTTGCGCTATTGGCACCCCTGTTCTGGTCGGCCCGCACACCGATAACTTCGAGCAGGCGGTATTTGACGCCATCCAAGAGGGCGCTGCTTTGCGCGCCCCGAATGCCGAAGCGGCGTTGCAGCAGGCGTTGCAGTTACTCGACGAACCGCAACGCCTGCATCGTATTGGCGAGGCTGGCACGCATTGGGTTCAGAAGCATGCCGGTGCGGTGGCGCGCGTGGTGTCGGGTATCAACGAGCTCAGGAGAGCCCGTGGTATTTACGTCCCAGCGCCATAGTGGCTTTATAAAACCCGGCTTTGCTGCCGCAGTCGTAGCGGGTGCCTTCGTATTCCAGCCCAAACACCTGGCGCTCTTGCAGCAGGCTGGCAATGCCGTCGGTCAGCTGAATTTCGCCGCCCACACCGGCTTGCGTGCGTCGTAAGTGCTCGAAAATTTCGGGCTCAAGTACGTAGCGCCCCACAACCGCCAGTGTTGACGGCGCTTCGGCGGGCGCTGGCTTTTCGACGATTGCGCTGACTTTAACAGTGCGGTCGTTGACGGCGTGGCCCGAAATAATGCCGTACTTATTGGTGTCGGCGCGGTCGACGTGGTGTGTAGCAAGCACGCTGCCATTGTGCTGGTGCGCGGCTTCAATCAGTTGGTGCGTGACCGGCATGTCGGCGTCGATCAGGTCGTCGGCCAGTAACACGACAAAGGGTTCGTTGCCCACAATGGGCGCGGCGCAAAGCACAGCGTGGCCCAAACCCAGTGGCGCGGGTTGCCGGGTGTAGATGCAATTGACGTACGACGGCAAAACATTGCGCACGGTGTCCAGCAGTGCCTGTTTGTTCTTGGCGGCCAGGTCGGCTTCAAGCTCGGGGGCGCTGTCAAAGTGGTCTTCAATGGCGCGCTTGTTTCGGCCGGTAATAAAGATCAAATCGGTAATCCCCGCCGCAACGGCTTCTTCAACCGCATACTGAATCAACGGTTTGTCGACGATGGGCAGCATTTCTTTGGGCATGGCTTTGGTCGCCGGAAGAAAGCGTGTGCCCATACCGGCCACGGGGAAAACGGCCTTGCGAATTGGTTTCATAGGTATCTGGATAAAGAGTCGACGGCTAAGTGCACGTAGCGGAAGATTGTAACGCCAGCGCGCTCAGGCCATCGAGCACGGGCGTGCCCAGCCATTCGATGGGGGTTGGGGGCTGGCCCAGTTGTTGCTGGGTAAAGTGCAGCAGGCGCCGGGTTTCTTCTTGCACCATAGGCCAGGCGCCGCCGGCGCTGTATACCAGCGGGCCGTGCCCGTAGTATTCCAGCCCAATTAACCATTGTCGCAAAACCGCGCCGGCCTGCGCGGCCGCAACGCCGGTACTGATGGCCTGGTGTGTATGCGTTGGGTAGGCGGTTGGCTCGCTGTGGGCCTCGGGCAAGTTGGCGGTCCCTTCGGCCAGCGATGTTTTCATGAGTGCGGGGCCGGGCAAAATTGTGCCGCCCTTGAAGGTGTACCGGATGCTGTTGGGGGCGCTGCGGGCGACATCGACCACCAGGGTGTCGATGGTGGTCGCCGTACCAAAACTGGCCAAAATAATGGGCGGGAAAACGCCCTGGGCAATTTCGCCGACGTTTTCACTTATTTGCGGGTGCGGGCGGTGGGCAAGCCCCAGCATCGACAGCCAGCGGTCGGGGCCAAGCTGCACGGGGTTGTCGTAGGTGTTGGTGACGTTAAGTGCTTCTTCTTGGCCCTTTACCCATTCAATCGGGCAGTCGTGCAAATGGAATACATCTTCTATGGCTGCGGCGACAACGTCGCCGGCGACATTGACGCCCAAGGCTTTAACAGGTGTTGCGGGCAGTTTGCCCAGCCAGTGGCTGAGTTGGTCGAGGTTGTCGTGCGTCAGGGCAATGGGGTCGGTTTCCCGTTCGCCGGTGCGGGCGTTGACCCAGCCTGCTTTAACACGGGTGTTTCCGGCGTCGATCAAAACAATCATGGATGCCTCCGTAGTCAGGCCCGGGGCGCCAGGTGGCCCGGTGTGCGTGTGCGCACAGAAACTTCACCAACCGATACAGCGGTTTCGCCTTCGGGGCTGCGCACCAGCAACTGGCCGGTGGTGTTGACCCCGCAGGCAATACCGGCCCGTATCAGCCGGCCGTCGTCAACAATGTGAACATGTTGCCCCAGCAAGCCGTCGACGGCATGATAGCGTTCGGGGAAATGTTCAAAACCATCGCGCGTGGCTTCATTAAATACCCGGTACCAGGCTTTGGCAATAGTCTGCACCAGGTCGGTCGCGGTGGCGGCGCCCGCCTCGGCCGGGTCTGCCGCGGCAATTTCAGACCAGTCGGCCACAGAACGGTCGAGTGACTGGCTAAGGGCGCGGGCGTCGTCAATGTTCAGGCCCATGCCCACAATAATGACGTGGTGGTCGTTTGATTGCCGTGCCGTACCTGCGCGCGTGCTTTCAACCAGAATTCCGGCCAGCTTGGCATTGTCCCAAAGGATGTCGTTGGGCCATTTCATGATCAGGCGGCTACGGTGCGCCGGGCTGATGAACGCCCGGAGCGCTTCGCAGGTGGCCACGCCGGTCAGCGGTGACAGCACGGGCAAGTGCCGGGCCGGCACAAAAATATCAAAGGCACACGAGAACATCAGGTTTGCCCCGCGACGATTTTGCCAGGTGCGCCCGGCCCGGCCACGGCCGTGTTGTTGCAAGTGTGCGCCTTCAAGCCACGGGCGGGCGTACACCTCGCCCGGTTCACGGGCCAGGGCGACCAGGTCGGCATTGGTTGAGCCGGTTTCCTCGAGCCAGCGCACATACCGAAACGCCGGCAATGCCTGGGCAAGCAGGGATTGAAACGCAACAGGTTCGGGGATTTCGGGGGATGAGCTCGACATGAAGGTCTGGCCGTGCGACGGCGGTGGGTTGCCGATTCGCGTTAAGCTTTATGGTTGACGCTGTGTGTAATGTGCAGCAAATAGCGGTAGTGTAAATCTTTAACAGAACGGTTTATTCGTACTTTATGGCAGAACGCAAAGAAACTTGGGTGGCGCAAGGGCAGGCCGGCGCCGTCGATTGTGTGGTCGAGTGGCCCGAGGGGCCGGTTCAGGGCTGGGCGCTGGTGCTGCACCCGCACCCCTTGCATGGCGGCGCGCGCGACAACAAGGTTGTCACCACCATTTCCCGTACGTGCCTGGCGCATGGTCTGGTGGCGGTGCGCCCCAATTTCCGCGGGGTAGGCGCCTCTGAAGGCAGTTTCGATCACGCCCGTGGCGAAACGGCCGATATGCTTCAACTGGTCGAACAATTCCAGGCCGCTTACCCGCAGGCGTGCGCCGGGCACTGGGTGTTGGCGGGGTTCTCGTTTGGTACGTCGGTGGCTGCCCAGTTGTATTCGTCGTTGCAAGGGGCGCGTCAGCCCGACGCGGTCCTTCTGGCCGGGCCGGCTGTCGAGCGTTTCCGGTTTCGCGATATCGCCTTGCCCGAGCACACTGTGCTTATTCATGGCGAGGCCGACGAAGTTGTGCCGCTGGCCGAGGCCATGGATTTCGGGCGGGCGCACGACTTGCCCGTAACGGTGATCCCCGATGCCTCGCATTTCTTTCATGGCAAGTTGCTCACGTTGAAAACATTGGTGCAATTGCGTTTGCGTGCTTTGTAGCAAATGTTTGCGATTTGATCCGTACCGTTGCGTGGGTGGCGGCTGTAGGCGACTTGGCCACTGCCTATAATGAACCTTTTACCGTACAGGTGTTCCAAACGCCTGTTTTCAATCGATGGGTGTTTTATGTCTCTGATTTCCAGGTTGTATCGAAACGCGTTGCGTTTGGGTGGTTGCGCTTTTCTGGGGGCGGCGTTGGCCGTGTCTCCGGTGGCGGGTGCCCAGCAGGCGTCAGACGCCATGGTGGCCGACTTCTCCTCGATTCCAATGCCCGAGCTGGCCGCCAAGGCCTGGCTGACGCTCGACGCCAATAGCGGCCAGGTTATTGCGGCCGCCAACATTAACGAAAAAGTCGAGCCCGCATCGCTGACCAAAATTATGGCGGCCTATGTTGTGTTCGATGCGATTGCCGAAGGGCGGTTGTCGCTCGACCAGAAAGTACCCGTGTCCGAAGCGGCCTGGAAGACCGAGGGTTCGCGCATGTTTATCAACGTGAACTCGCAGGTGTCGGTGGGCGAATTGCTTCAGGGCATGATCGTGCAGTCGGGCAACGACGCCACCGTTGCGTTGGCCGAGGCTGTTGCGGGCAGCGAAAGCGCTTTTGTCGCCCTGATGAACCAAGAGGCCCAGCGTCAGGGCTTGACCGGCACCTATTTCACGAACTCCCCCGGCTTGCCGCACCCCGAGCACATCACCACTGTGCGCGACCTGGGCATTCTGGCGCGCAATCTGGTGGTCGACTTTCCCCAGTATTTGCACTACTACAGTCAAAAAGAATATACCTACAACGACATCAAACAGCGTAACCGCAACCGCTTGTTGTGGGTCGATGAAACCGTCGATGGCCTGAAGACAGGGCATACATCTTCGGCAGGGTATTGCCTGGTCACCACGGCGTTACGCGATGGCCGCCGTGTTATTACCGTGCTGGTGGGGGCCTCCAGCGATGCCGCGCGCGCCGAGAACAGCCTCAAACTGCTGAACTGGAGCTTCCAGAACTTTGATACGGTCAAGCTGTTCGGCGAAGACAAACCTGCGGTTCAGGCTCGCGTCTGGCAAGGTCAGGCCGAAACCGTGGCGCTCAGCCAGCCCAAACCGATGTGGGTGACGGTACCGCGCGGCAAGGCCGGCGACCTGACACCCGTTGCCGAATACACCCAGCCCCTTATTGCCCCCCTGACAGCCGGCACGCAAGTGGGTACGGTGTCGTTATCGCTCGACGGCGTGGTGTTGCGCCAGGCCCCGTTGCTGGTCATGTCCGACGTCCCCGAGGCGGGTTTCGTGGCACGCATGGTCGACAAAATCAAGCTCATGCTCGAGTAAGGCAACAGGCTAAAATAGGCGTTTTTGCCTGCAGGTGCCTCATGATCCCCGACGTCGACAACGACAGCATTGTTTACCTTAACGGTCAGTACGTTCGGCTTGGCGATGCCAAAGTGTCGGTACTCGACCGGGGGTTTGTTTTTGGCGATGGCATCTACGAAGTTGTGCCGGTTTACGCAGGCAAGCCATTTCGCATGGCGCATCATATTGCCCGTCTGCAGCGCAGCCTCAAGGCAATCAGTATCCAGGTCGGGTTTACCGACGATCAATGGGCCGACCTGTTCCTCGACATGGTCGCCCGTACCGCGCCGGCCATGGCCGGCGTGTCCGAAAACGTCATGATTTACCTGCAGGTGACGCGTGGTGTTGCTAAACGCGACCACGCCTTCCCCGCGCACGCCACGCCCACCGTCTTTTGCATGGTGTCGCCCTTCAAACGTCCGGGTGCCGGGCAGCGCGAAAAGGGCCTGTCCACTATTTCCATCCCCGACGTCCGTTGGCTGCATTGCCACATCAAGTCGGTATCGCTGCTGGGCAATGTGCTGGCCAAGCAGGCGGCTGTCGAGGCTGGCGTCGACGAAGTCGTGCAGTTCCGGGACGGTTATTTGTCCGAGGGCGCGTCCACCAATATCTGGGTGGTGCGTAACGGCATGCTGCTTGCCCCCGAGCCCAATCACCTGATTCTTGAAGGTGTGCGGTACCGGTTTATCGAAGGCCTGGCGCAAAAAGCCGGTATCCCGTTCGAGGCGCGTCCTGTGTCGCGCACCGAAGTCGACACCGCCGACGAGCTCATGTTGTCGTCGGCGACCAAAGAAGTCTTGCCTATTGTCCTGCACGATGGTCGCCCGGTAGGCAGCGGCCGGCCCGGCCCGGTTTACGCGGCCTTGCGTGCCGCCTACGATCACGTCCTCGAGGCACTCTAATGTCCATGCCTGAAATCCCCCCAGAACGTTCGCTGATCGAATACCCCAGTCAGTTTCCTATCAAGGTCATGGGTAAGTCTCATCCGGACTTCGCCCAAACCCTGACAGCGATTGTGCTCGAGTTCGACCCTTCGTTCGACCCTGCTACCGTCGAAATGCGACCCAGTCGCAGTGGTAACTATATTGGCCTTACCTTCACGGTAACAGCCACATCTCGCGAGCAACTCGACGGCTTGTATCGTGCCTTGCACGGGCATGCCATGGTGTCGGTCGTGCTGTGATCGTCGTCAAGTGGTGGCCGCGCCGTCCGGTTCCTTATCAAGAAACCTTCGAGGCCATGAAAGCGTTCACGCAGTCGCGTGACGCCTATACCCCCGATGAGATCTGGCTGGTTGAGCATGACCCCGTCTATACGCTGGGTCAGGCGGGCAAGCCGGAGCATGTCCTGAATCCGGGCGATATTCCCCTGGTCAAAAGCGACCGCGGCGGCCAGGTTACCTATCACGGCCCCGGCCAGGTGGTGGCCTATTGTCTGGTCGATCTGCGTCGGCTGGGTATTTTTGTCAAAGAATATGTCGAGCTACTCGAGGCCGTTGTCATGGGCGTGCTGGCCGATTACGGCCTTGCGCAAGCCTGTCGCAAACCGGGGGCGCCGGGGGTGTATGTGCCTTGGCCTGCGGTGTCGGCTCCGTCCGCGTCGGGGTCTGATGTCGAGCTGGCCAAAATTGCAGCGTTGGGTGTCAAGATCAGCCGGGGGTGCAGTTACCATGGCCTTGCACTTAACGTCGACATGAACCTGGCGCCGTTTTTGGGGATCAACCCTTGCGGCTATGCCGGGTTACGTACGGTAGACATGGCAGCGTGTGGCGTGTCTGCAACGGTGTACAACGTGGGCGAAGCCTTGGCCGCGCGTTTGGTCGCAACGCTTCAGGCGTTGCCCGCGCCAACGCCAAAGCCCTGACGCAGCCGGGGAGATTAGGCCTTCGAGGGGCTCAGGCGCTAAAATAGGGTTTTTACCAATTCATGATGTCGCAGCCTTTGCGGGTTGCGGCCCAGGAAGGTGTATGTCTACTCCAGATCAGGCCGTAGGTCGTACCGATACGGTTTACGATGCGACCCAAAAGCAAAAGTCCGAAGCTAAAACGTCGCGCATTCCCATCAAAATTGTTCCGGCCGAGCGCCTGAAAAAGCCTGACTGGATTCGCGTCAAGGCGGCGGCACCAAGCTCCCGCTTTCACGACATCAAGCGTATTTTGCGCGAGCACAACCTGCATACCGTTTGCGAAGAGGCGTCCTGTCCAAACATTGGCGAGTGCTTTGGCAAAGGCACCGCCACCTTCATGATTATGGGCGACAAATGCACACGTCGTTGCCCGTTTTGCGACGTTGGTCATGGTCGCCCTGATCCGCTCGATGTCAACGAGCCCGAAAACCTGGCACGCACTATTGCGGCGCTAAAACTGTCTTATGTTGTGATTACGTCGGTCGACCGCGACGACCTGCGCGATGGCGGCGCGGCCCATTTTGTCGAATGCATCCGCAAGGTTCGCGAGCTTTCACCGTCTACACGCATCGAAATTCTGGTGCCCGATTTCCGCGCCCGCCTTGACCGCGCGCTGGGCATTCTCGACCAGGGCCCACCCGACGTGATGAACCATAACCTCGAAACCGTGCCCCGCCTGTACAAACAGGCCCGGCCGGGTTCCGACTATCATCATTCGCTCAAGCTGCTGTCCGAATTCAAGGCGCGGCATCCCGGCGTACCCACCAAGTCGGGCCTGATGCTTGGTCTGGGCGAAACCGACGAAGAAATTTTGCAGGTCATGCGCGACATGCGCGAGCACAATGTCGACATGATCACCATTGGCCAGTACCTGCAGCCGTCCGAGCATCACTTGCCCGTATTGCGCTACGTACACCCCGACACCTTCGCCATGTTCGAGCGCGAGGCCTACGCCATGGGCTTCAGTCATGCGGCCGTTGGCGCCATGGTGCGCTCGTCCTATCATGCCGACGAACAAGCGCACGCGGCGGGTGTGGCCAGTTAATTTAATTGCACGCAAGAAAGCCCGGCGCTGAACTGAACCCCAAAAGCTGGAGACCCACTTTTGGGGTTTTTTCATGCTTGTCGCGAAACGTCGGTTCTTTGCGGCGGTTATCCCGACGGGCGTTTTTACTTTAAGCGACGTTTTGGGTTGAACTCGTTCACCCGGTCTCTGATGATAGTGGCAAACTGCCGAACGGCGGGGCTGCGTGGGGCGTCGCGCAGCCATAGCAGGCCAGGGGTGCGAACGGGGGTGGGGCTCTGAAGCGGAAGTACCGCCACCTCATCGCCCCATAGCCCGTATTCCGAAATAATCGCGGCCGCGTCGGTCATGGTCACAAATTCCAGCATCGGCACCACGGCGTTCATTTCGGCCACCACCACCGGCTGCGCGTTGGCCATCTTGAAGCAGTCTTCCAGTAAGGCGCGCGTTGAAAAAGACTGCGGCAACAGCACCATTTTTTGCTTGTGCAGTTCGGCCATGCGCACGAAGCGGCGCTTGGCAAACATGTGGTGTTTGCCCACCACCAGGCGCATCTCTTCGTTGTACAGAGGCTCGAACTGTAATTGGGCGGTGTTATCGGGTTTGTACGTAATTCCGAAATCAAGGTTGCCGGCCAGCAGCTCGCGGGCCACGATGTCGCCGGGCAGCTCGGTTACCTGCACTGACACCGATGGGTGCTGCGCCACAAACATCGACACGCTGCGCGGAATAATCCGCATATTGAATGTGTGTGTTGTCCCCACCCTAACCACGCCGCTGAGTTCGTTCGAGGTGTCGCGAACGGTTTTCATCCCTTCTTCAACTTCGCGCAGGGCGCGCTGGGCGTGTTCCAGGAAGGCCTCGCCGCGTTCTGTCATGACGACACGCTTGCCGATGCGCGAGAAAAGCAGGCAGGACAATTCCTCTTCCAGTTGCTTGATCTGGTGTGATAGTGTTGATTGCGTAACGTGAACTTTCTCGGCGGCTTGCGTAAAACTAAGTTGTTCGGCCAAGG
The DNA here is from genome assembly GCF_014237865.1 of Pusillimonas minor. GTDB lineage: Bacteria > Pseudomonadota > Gammaproteobacteria > Burkholderiales > Burkholderiaceae_B > Neopusillimonas > Neopusillimonas minor. The sequence goes on along the minus strand of NZ_JACJUU010000002.1, from coordinate 69,217 downwards.
CGACAAAGTAGCGCAGGTGTCTGAGTTCCATGAAAAGCCTTGCAGTGGGGTAAGTTTTCTATCGATGCTGTCGATCGTTTTTTAATGGAAAACTTCATTTTCATTCATGCAAAGCACAAAGTAAACTCATTTCACTGTGCCGAAATGACGCTGCAAAAGCCCATGGCACCCCATCCCGGAGGAACACCACCCAGCACGACCCAACCTGCAACCAATTGCACGTCTTGCACACTTTAAAAAATTCAAGGTCACAGGCAGTAAATAGCGAAGCGGTACAAACCGCCTCAGGTATTCAATGACATTGGGAGGAGACCCAAATGACCACACGACGTCAGTTCAACAAGTTAGCCGCCATGGCCGCCGCCGGCCTGGCTGCGCCTGCAATCATTTCGCGCAAGGCTTATGCCAGCGACAAGCCCATTCGTATCGGGGCCAGCGTTTCGTTAACAGGGCCGTTGGCCAGTACACGCGCCGGCCAGATTGGTTACGAACTTTGGCGCGACGACGTTAACGCCGCCGGCGGCCTGCTGGGCCGCAAGGTCGAATTCGTTATCTACGACGACCAAAGCAGCGCATCCAACGTCCCCGCCATTTACTCAAAAATGGTCGATGTCGATAAGGTCGACGTCCTGATTTCGCCTTACGGGGCGAACCTGTCGGCGCCGCTCATGCCGTTTATTCGTCAGCGCAACCAGTTTATGGTGGGTATGTTTGCCCTGGCCGGCAACGACCGCGCGCGCCACGACAAATACTTCCACGCCTGCCCCTGGGGCCCCAACTCCATGTTGGGCTGGGCGCGCGGATTCTTCGACCTGGCCAAGTCCATCAACGCCAAAAAAATTGCCATCATTAATTCCGACCTCGAATTCTCGGCCAGCGCGGCCCAGGGCGGGGCCCAGGTGGCCAAAGAGTACGGGATGGAAGTGGTCATGAACCAAAGCTATCCGCCTAACACCAGCGACTTCTCGACCATTTTGCGCAACATCAATGCGGCCAACCCCGACGCCGTTTTTGTTTGCTCTTACCCTGCCGACAGCGCGGCCATCATCCGCGGCGTCAAAGAAATCGGTATTTCCGATTCGGTACAAATTTTTGGCGGCTCCATGATCGGCCCGCAGTATGGTTCGTTGCTGGGTTCGTTGGGCCAAGACCTCAATGGTCTGGTCAACATTACTACCTTCGTTCCCGAGCCCACGCTTAAAACGCCGGCCATCGACAACTTCTTCAGCCGCTACGTGCCCAAGGCCCAGGCCGAAAATCTCGACCCCCTCGGTTTCTATATCCCGCCGTTCTACTACGTGGCCGGGCAAATCGTCGAAGCCGGTATCAAGGGTTCGCAGTCGGTTGATCACGCCAAGATGGCGCAGTACCTGCATGCCAACCCAATCGACACTCTGGTAGGCAAGGTAGCCTTCAACGAACTGGGCGACTGGACAGAACGACGCACCCTCATGATTCAGGTTCAGGGCGTTAAGGGCAACGACATCAATCAGTTCCGCGAGCCCGGCCGTCAGGTCATTCTCGATCCGTCATCGCTCAAGTCGGGCGAGCTGATCACGCCTTATAACAAGGCACGCCAGGGCTAATTCGGCCCTCTGCCATTCTTTAACCTTCACGTACGACCGGCCCCTTGCGGGGCCGGCCGGTGGGGCATTGCAGCATGACGTCAACCTTAGACATCTTTTTTAACGCCATTTCAACCGGGGTGTTGCTGGGCAGCATTTATGCCGCCGTCGCCCTGGGGCTGGCCATTACCTTTGGCATTTTGCACATTCCCAACGTGGCGCATCCCACGCTGGTAATTGTCGGCGCCTACTTTGTGGTTTGGCTGGGCCAGTGGGGGGTCGACCCTTTGCTTGCCGCGCTTATCGGGCTTCCCGTTTTCTATGTGTTCGGGATGCTTTTATATACGTTTTACTCGCAAGCCTTCGAGCGACGAGGGCAGGTCAACATTTTGCAAAGCCTGACACTGTTCTTCGGGCTGTCGCTGGTCATTGAAATTGCCATTGCCTTGTTGTTCGGCTCCGAGCTCAAGTCCGTCAGTGCGCCATACATTGGCACCAGCCTTAATTTGGGCGTTTTTACGCTGCCCTATCGCCTGCTGATTCCCGCGTTGCTGGCGCCAATCATGATTGCGCTGCTCTGGATGTATTTCACCAAAACAAATTCCGGTACGGCCATTCGCGCAGTGGCGCACGATGATCGCGCCTTGTCTATTGCGGGTATCGACCCGGCCTGGATCAAACGCCATGCTTTTGGTATTGCCACGGCTACAGCCGTGGTGGGCGGGGTTGCCCTGGTCATGATGGGGCCTGTTGATCCGTTCAGCGGTCGTTTCCAAATCGGCCGGGTATTTGCCATTGTGGTCCTGGCCGGCATGGGGTCCATTCCCGGCACCTTGGTCGTGGCCATCATGATCGGCATTGCCGAGTCGTTTGTCTCAGCCTACCTTACGCCGTCGTGGTCTCCTGGCGTCGCCTTCGCGATTTTGCTGTTAGCCCTGGCGTTTCGTCCCCAAGGTTTATTCGGAGCTTCACGATGAAACGCAACAATCTTGTTTTCACGATTGCCGCTTTGGCTGTTATTGCGGCCGGTTTTCTGGCCCCGTCCATCGTGACCAATCCGTTTTACTTTTTTGCCGGCTACGTCATTGTTCAGTACGTCGCCATATCCACGGGCTGGAATGTACTGGGGGGGTATGCAGGCTATATCAACTTCGGGGCTGCGGCTTTCTTTGGCCTTGGGGTGTATATCTCGGCATTCTTGTTCAATGTGTTCGAAATCCCCCTGTGGCTGGGTATTTTGTGTGCTGCGGGCGCAGGCGCATTGCTGGGGCTGGGCATGGGGTACCTTACGCTGCAAATCCAGGGGGTATATTTCGCTATTGCCACGCTGGGCCTGGTTATTGTGCTTGAAACCATTATTCACAATATCCCCGGTATGGGCGGGGCCCGCGGCATGGCCGTGTACGGCCCGCCGCCACCCGACTGGTCTGGCGGCCCGGTGCAATATATCTTTTTGGTCATGCTCATTGTGGCGGTCATCAGCGTCGCGCTGGCCCGCTGGATAGAACTTTCCTGGGTGGGGCGTGGGCTACGGGCTGTGCGTGCCAGCGAAGACGCCGCCGAGTGCTCGGGGGTACCCACGTTACGTCTGAAGTTACTGGCATGTACCGTGAGTGGCGCCATATTGGGGGCGGCAGGTGCGCCGTTCCCGTTCTACACCTCGTTTGTCGAACCGGTCACTGCATTCAGCTTGCTTATTGGCCTTAACGCAATTGCCATGCCGCTTATTGGCGGCACCCGCAGCTGGCTTGGGCCGGTCATTGGTGCCATTTTGCTGGCCTCTGTGCAGCAAATTGCCACGGTCACCATTTCATCCGAACTTAATATTTTGTTTGTCGGTCTGGTCCTTATTGCCTTCGTTGCGCTGGCGCCCAACGGTATTCTCGGCCTGGCCAAACGCAAATCCGGAGGTGCACGATGACGTCACCCGCCCTTTCTTTACGTGGCATAGAAAAATCTTTTGGCGTGTTCAAGGCCCTTGGGCCGGTCGACCTCGACCTGATGCAAGGTGAGCGTCTGGGTATCATTGGCCCTAATGGCGCGGGTAAAACAACCCTCATCAACTGCATTACAGGCGTGTTACGTCCAGACCAGGGGTCGGTTCAGTTCATGGGCAAAGATATCAGCAACGTGCCGCCGTTCGAGCGTGCCCGTATGGGGATATCGCGCAGTTTCCAGATTCCCCGCCCTTTTATTGGCATGAGCGTCCTCGAGAACCTGCTGGTGCCGCTCGATTACAAGCCTGCGGTTCACAACAAAGAGGCGCGCGCCTTGCAGTTGCTCGAGTCCGTTAATTTGCATCAAAGGGCGTACGACCCATCGGGTGATTTATCTCAGCTCGAACTGCGCAAACTTGAATTGGCACGCGCCCTGGCCAGCGACCCGAAAGTGCTGATCGCAGACGAGGCCATGGCTGGCTTGTCGGATACCGAAATCGATGAAGTGCTCGACATCCTCATGCGCCTGAATGCGTCCGGCGTGGCCATCATTATGATCGAGCACATTATGCATGCGGTCATGCGCTTCTCGCAGCGCGTGGTCTGCTTCGACACTGGTTTGCTGATTGCGGCCGGTACGGCAGACGAAATCGCCAACAATACAACCGTTCAAAAGGTGTACTTCGGTGAACAGACTCATCATTGAAAACCTCAGCGCCGGTTACGGTGCCGTGCCGGTGTTGCACGACGTTTCGCTCGAGGTCAACGAGGCCGAGCTGGTGGCTCTGCTGGGCACCAATGGCAATGGCAAAAGCACGCTGCTTAATTGCGTGATGGGGTTTGTAAAGCCCAGTAAAGGGCGCATTTTGCTCGAATGGGATGGCGTCACGACCAACCTTACCGACTTGCCCCCGCACGAAATCGTGCGCAAGGGGTTGTCGATTGTGCCCGAGGGCCGCCGCTTGGTACCGACGCTGTCGGTAGAAGACAATTTGCGCCTGGCCGGCAGCAACCCCATGGTGCGCGACCAGCTCGAAAAAAACCTGGCGTTCTGCTATGAAACCTTCCCGATCTTGCAAGAGCGCCGGCGCCAGTTGGCGGGCAGCATGAGCGGCGGCCAGCAGCAATTACTGGCTATTGCCCGTTGCCTTATGACAGCACCGAAAGTCATTGTCATTGATGAGCCCTCTGTTGGGCTGGCGCCCATTATTGTGGGGCAGGTCATTGATACCATCAAAGCACTGCAACAAAGCACCAATCTAACCATTCTGATGGCAGAACAAAGCTTCTTTCAGGCTATTAGCGTTGCGTCACGGGCCTATGTGTTGGCCCATGGCCGGATCACACGCCACTTTAACGACGCTGCGGCTATCGACCACGATGAGCTGCGTCGGGCAATGCTGGGGGCGGGACATTAAGTCTTGCTCTCTGGCTGTGTGATGTTTGAACGAGACGATTGTTGACGGCGCTCAGTCCGTTCAGGGCATAGCTGTCTGTTGGTCGGGCCACTGCCCGTCTCATCCGTTCGGTTACTACCCACTCGGTTGTACAAGCCTGAACTTTTCTGCGTAATAAAAAAAGCCCGGCCTTAGTAATCATAAGGCCGGGCATTTTTTTCAAGCGAGATAGGGCGGTGATTATGCGTCAGACTCAGGCCCGGTGGGCGGTGATTTCTGGCCAAGCGTGGCTCGAATCGGGCCAAGAATGTCGTCGTTGTGTTCGCCGAGTACGGGCGGGGGCACGACCGATTTGGCGTGCTCGCCGTCGAAGTTGACCGGCGGGCGCACCGTACGAAACAACCCCATCTCAGGGTGTTGCCCCGACACCAGAATCTCGAGGTGTTTGGCTTGCGGGTCTTCAAGGGCTTCGCTGGGGTCGTACATCGGGGCGTGCGGTACGTCTTGGGCCAGCAAACGTTCGCACCAGGCGTTGCGGTCTTTGGTGATAAAAATTTCCGACAGTACCTTGATCAGGGTTTCCTGGTGCTGGATGCGCGCATTACGGTCGCAGAAACGGGGGTCTTCGAACAGGTTGGGGCGTTCGATGGCGTTGGCCAGGCCCTGCCAGAATTTTTCGGGTGACGACATGTGCAACGCCAGCCACTTGCCGTCTTTGCATTTCATGACGTACGACTGCGATACGCTGGGGCGGCTGTAGGGGCCCATGACTTCGCCGACGGAATAAAAGTGTGTGAAGGCATCGAGGTTGAAGTGGCACATGGCTTCGAGCATGGACACTTCGACGGTGCTGCCTTCGCCGGTACGGCTGCGGTCGAACAGGGCACCCAGAATGCCGTAGGCCGCATAAAACCCGGTAATGGCATCGGCCAACGCAGGGCCGACAACGCGCGGGTTTTCGGGGTTTATTAACAGGCCCAGAAAACCACTGGCGGCCTGTGCCACCGAGTCGTAGGCCGGACGGGAGGCCGAGGGCCCTGTCTGGCCGAAACCGCTGATCGAGCAATACACCAGGCGCGGGTTGATGTCGCGCAGGCGCTTTTCGCCGACGCCCAGTCTGTCGGCGGCGCCCGGGCGGAAATTCTGGATGTAAACGTCTGCGCTGCGAACGAGTTCGTCCATGACCGCCAGATCGTCTTTGTCTTTTGTGTTCAGCGTCACGCTGCGTTTGTTGCGGTTGTAAGTTTGGTAATGCGGACTGTAAAGGCCGCCTTTGAAGGCCCGGAACGGGTCGCCGCTGCCGGGTTGTTCAACTTTGATGACATCTGCGCCCAGGTCAGCCAGCAACATGCCGGCTGCCGGTCCGGTAATGAAGGTCCCCTGGTCCAGTACACGAATGCCTTCCAGAACTTTTTTCATGGTCTTTGCTCCGGGCAAAAAGAGGCCCTGGGCGTGCCAGGACGCCCAAACGGGTTATGTTTCGATGAGAAGTCTTTAGATAGAGTGTCTTGAGTCGATAAGCAGCAAATGCTTAGTCGCCGGGAACAAAACCGGGCGGGGCTTCGCCGGTGTATTCGACCTGTCGGGTCGCCTGGTACGACAGCGCAAACCCGATGGGGTGCTGATTGGCCTCTTCGACCAGGTGACCAATAAGGCCGGCCGTTCGGGCCAGAATAGGCACACCCTTCAGCCCGGCCAACGGGAACCCGATGCCCAGCAATACCGCGGGGATGGCCGCAGACACATTCAGCATGAGCGACTTGCCCACGATGTCGGGGATGACCTTTTCGACGGCTTCGGCAAGGTTGACGTAGGTCATGTCGGCGCCGGCTTCGGCGGCTACCCTGAACAGTGCGCTGACGCGGGGGTCGCGGCTTTTGTGCAAGGGGTGACCGTAACCGGGAATGGCGCGACGCGCCTGACGCAGTTCGGTCACGGCCTCGCGTGCTGCCGATTCGAATTGATCGGGGTTGCCGTTGGCGCGTGTGCGGATGTCTTCCAGAAATTGGCCGCAGCTTTCGGAAGCGCCCAAAATGACCGAGCCGCAGCCCAGAATGCCTGCAGCAACAGCGCCTTGCAGCGCATCGGGGGCTGCCGCAAGCGTCATGCGACTGGCCTGCACGCTGGGTACCAGCCCGTGTTCGGCAATGGCCACCAGCGTGGCATTAAGCACGGCCGACTGCGTGGCATTGGGCATTTTGCCGGTAACCAGCAAATGGAAGTAGTCGCCGAACGATGCTTTGCCAATAAGCTCTTCGGCCAGGTCTTTGCCCCGGACAATAATGGTGTCCGGGTTTGAGGTGCAAATTGCCGTGCGAGGAACAGTTTCTTTACCAATTTTCATGGGTAACCTTTGTTGTTTCGTGCCTGCGGTTTACGCACTCTTCAGCTTTTCGACGTCGGACACGGGCGCCAGCTGGAAGTCGTAGTGACAGGTGTGATAGGGCACGGTTTTGGTATCGCCGGTGGGGGTTGTGCCGGGTTCGTGACGGATGTAGTCAACGATTAGGCCATCTTTAACGCCGAACACCGTGTCGGTGTCGAGATAGGGCGAGTCGGACGGGAAGATGTGCGTCACGATGGTTTTGTGGCCCGGGGCGCGCAAAATAAAGTGCATATGGCCGGGGCGGTTGGGGTGGCGCCCCATGGCGTCGAGCATGGCGCCAACAGGGCCATCGGACGGTACCGGGTAAAAAGAGGGCTTGACCGACCAGAACCAGAATTTGCCGTCCTTTCCGGTCGTTAACACCGCGCGGGCGCGCATTTCGTCGCTGCCCAGTTGCATGTCGTAGTTGCCTTCGCCATCGCCCGACCAGATGTCGAGCGTGGCGCCTTCGATGGGCTTGCCGTCGAGCGAGGTGACAATGCCCGAGTACAGGCAGGGTTCGCCCACAATGCCTTCGGCAATATTTGCGCCCATGGGTTTGTGAGGGGCGCCTTCCCAGTAGTAGGGGCCCAGCACGGTTTGTTCGGTTGCGCCTTCGGGCAGGCGGTTATTGATGGCGTCAACCAGAATCGACACGCCCAGCGTGTCGGACAACAAAATGAATTCCTGGCGTTTGTCGGTGCAGGTCTGGCCGGCTTTGGTCAGAAACTGGATGGCGGTCATCCATTCTTCTTCGGTGAGCTGAACGTCGCGAATGAAGTCGTGCAGGTGGCGGATCAAAGAAGTCATCACCTGGCCAAAACGTTCGTCTTTAGGCGTCATGCGGTCGATGGCTTCTTGGGTGATCGTGAATTCTCTGGATGTCATGCGGTGTCTCCCGTGGTGCCGGGCTGTGGTCCAGCCGGTCTGTTGATAAGTTACGGAAGAGTGTACCGTCGGGTCTCCATGAATGAAAATGAAGTTTTTATCTACAAATCAATCGATGCTGTCGATGATTTGGCCCAAAAAAACGGTCGCGGTGCGTGCGTGACCCGTTAGCCTGAGCAGGGAAATGTGGCCGGCGTGTTTGGCTTACGACGTCGCGTCGCGGTTCCAGAGGGTGTCTTGCCGGTTAAGTGTGCGTGCCAGCACAAAGCACAGGTCGGATAGCCGGTTAAGGTATTGGCGCAGCGGGGCGTTAATAGCCTCGTTTTTGTGCAGGGTGATGACGGCGCGCTCTGCGCGGCGTGATACGGTGCGCGCCAGATGCGCCAGCGCGGCGGGCCGGTTTCCGCCGGGCAAAATAAATTCTTTTAATGGGGGTAACTGCGCGTTGTAATGCTTCAGGGCCTCGTCGAGCGCCAGCACGTGCTCTGCGCCGATGGCGGTGTGCCCCGGGATGCAAAGTTCGGCCCCCATATCAAACAAGTGGTTCTGGATGCTGGCCAGCAGGGCGTCTACTGACTCGGGCAGCGGCTCGCAGCGCCATAAGCCGATAACGCTGTTTAGTTCGTCGACGTCGCCCAAGGCGGCAACACGTGGCGCGTCTTTTTCGATGCGGCTGCCATCGCCAAGGCTGGTGGTGCCGTCGTCGCCGGTGCGGGTCGCAATTACAGATAAGCGGTGGGTCATGATGTTTTTGGGGTGAACAAGGTTGGTACTATAACGTTTTACAACGGAGGAAACCGATGAGCCATTGCAATCGTAGCGTGTCAGCCGGTGTACTGGCAGCCCTGGCGCTGTCCGTGGCGGCTTACGTAGCGCCGGTAGCCGCCCAAGAGGCCAGCGCATCGGGTGAGGTGCGCAAGATCGACGCGGCCGAGGGCAAAATCATGATCAAACATGGGGCCATTGCCGACCTGAACCTTCCGGCCATGACGCTGGCTTACCGCATAGACCCGGCTTTGCTGGCGGGCATTGCGCCGGGCGACAAGGTGTCGTTTACGGCCCGTCGCCAAGACGGCCAATACATTATTGTAAAAATCAGCAAGTAGTCGGGTTAGTGGGGCGTACCGATTTGCTCGGCGCCAAACCAGATTCCTTTCGTCAGCTGCAACTTCAGGGTTTCAATAAACAGTCGCCGGCCTTCTTGTACCGCCGGCGAGTGCGAACGGGCTTCGTTTTCGAACAAGGCCCAGGTCAGGTAAAGCCCTTTCAGCGGGGCCCAGCAGATGTCGTCGCCCGGTGGCCGGGCATACACCGCGCAAGCCGGAACTACGGTCAGCCCTGCGCCTTGGCGGGCCAGCTCCATGCAAAGCCTCAGGGTATCGGTTTCGATGGCAATGGTGTTTTTAATGCCTTTGCGGGCCAGGGTGTTTTCAAGATAGTTGCGCAGGGCATTGGGCCGCCCCGGCATGACCAGTTTTTGCTGGTCGAGTGCCTGAACGGACACCGGTGTTGCCGCCGTAAAGCCCTTGTTGGCGGGGCCCACCACCACCAAAGGCTCTCGTAGCAGTACCGTTTGGCGATAGCCGCTGGGCGGTGCTTGCTCGAAGGGAACGGCCGCCAGGTCGATAGCGCCCGCCAGCAACTGGTCGCGCAAGATATGGCTGACGTTTTCGTACACCTTGAGCGATACATTGGGGCAGTCGTGCAGCAGCGTAGACAAGTAGCTGGATGTGAATACGCTGTGCCACGACGGCGGGATACCCACCGCAAGCTGGCCGGCGGCGCGATCGCCGACTTGCGCCTTGATAATGGCAAACTGCCGCAACAGGGGGCGGACGCGATCGGACAACAGCTTGCCCGCGTCGGTAAGCTTGACGCCGCCTTGCGAGCGGATAAACAGCTGGACCTGCATTTCGTGTTCCAGGGCGGCGATTTGCCGTGACAATGCGGGCTGCGACAAGTGCAGATCAACGGCAGCGCGGTTGATGCTGCCCAGTTCGGCGACCCTTAAAAAGCACTCAAGTACGCGGGAATCCATCAACGCCCCATTATGCAAATAACGATTAACAATTATAGGTTATCTGCATTATTCAGATAATTGCGCTGTCTCTACACTGTGTTTAACAAGAATGCTCAGGAGACAGGTGTGAAGATTCGAATTGTGGGCGGTGGCCCGGCCGGGCTGTTTTATGCCTACCTCATGAAACGCGACGACCCGGCGCACGACATTGTTGTGTACGAGCGCGATCCGCAAGACGCCACCTATGGCTGGGGTGTTGTGTTTTCTGACGTGGCGCTGTCGTTTGTCAAAGATATTGCGCCCGAGCTCTACGATTCGATCACCGAAAACCAGGAAGTCTTCGACGAAATGGCGGTGGTGCACCAGAACGTGCTTGTGCCGTTGGCGCACAATACCTTTCATCGCACCAGTCGCATCGACTTGCTCAAGGCATTGCACAAGCATTGCCTGTCGGTGGGCGTCGATATCCAGTTCAACCAAAAATTCGATGACATCACCGCGTTTGCTGATGCCGATTTAGTGGTGGCGGCCGACGGCGCCAACAGCGCCATTCGTACGCGTTACGCAGAACATTTCCAGCCCGAACTCGACGTTCGCCCCAACTACCTGGCCTGGTATGGCACAACCCAGTTGTTCGATGCGCTGTCGCTTATTTTCCGTCAGTGCAACGATGGTTTGCTGATTGCCCATACGTATCGGTACAGCCGTACCCTAAGCACTTTTCTGGTCGAGTGCGACCCCGAAACCTTTCACAAGGCCGGGCTCGACACCCTGTCAGAAGCCGAGAGCCTGGCGTACTGCGAAAAAGTGTTTGCCCCCGACCTTGCCGGCCACAAGTTGTTGTCGAACAAGTCGCAGTGGTTTCGTTACACCATCGTTAAAAACAAAAACTGGTTCTATAAAAATATCGTTTTAATCGGCGATGCCTTGCGCACGGGCCATCCCTCGGTGGGTTCGGGTACGCGCTTGGCCATGCAAGACGCCATTGCCCTGTTCGAGGCCTACAAAGCCTGTGGCGCTAACGTGCCGGCCATGCTCGAAGATTTCGTGCGGCGTCGAAAACCCAGCGCCGACGCGCTTCAGCGCGCCGCCATCAAAAGTACCGAGTGGTACGAGAACCTGGGCCCGAAGTTGTCGCTCGACCCGATTTCTTTTGCCTACGACTACGTCACCCGCAGTGGCCGGGTGTCACACGACGATGTTCGCCAGCGCGACCCCGACCTGGCGGCCAAATACGAGGCGCTGCACCCCGACTGGGCCGACAAGGCGGCACGTCGTGACAGCTAAGGCCGCCTGCAGCGCCGGCCGGCACGACTGGGTCGCATTTGCTTTTTACTTATTCAATTTGCCAAGGACACCATGAGTAACGTGATTTATACCCCGCCAGACCAGGTCCGCTCGGTTGCCGTTCTCGGTACCGGATCTGTCGGTGCCAGCTGGATCGCCCTGTTTCTGGCGCACGGTCTTGAGGTTATTGCCTTCGACCCTTCCACACAGGCGGCCGAACGCGTCAAGGCCTTTGTGGCCGATGCCTGGCCAGCCTTGCGCGAGCTGGGGAGAACCGAGCTTGCAAGCCCGCCGCTCGAGCGCTTGAGTTTCGCCACGACACCGGCCGAGGCGGCCCGGCAGGCCGACGTCATCCAGGAGAACTGCCCCGAGCACCTCGACGTGAAGCTGGCCTTATTGGCCGAGGTCGATGCCGCCGCCGACCCAGGCAAAATCATTTTGTCGAGCACGGGTGGCATTCCTCCCACGGCCATGCAGCAAGCCTGCACGCACCCCGAGCGTCTGGTGGTGTTGCATCCGTTCAACCCCACGCACCTGATCCCTCTGGTCGAGGTTGTGGGCGGCGAAAAAACCTCGCAAGCCGTGCTGGATTGGGCGATGGATTTTGCCCGGCTGTTGCACAAGCAACCTATTTTGCTGCATGCCGAGGCGAGCGGGCACATGACCAATCGTTTGCAGTTTGCGCTGGTGCGCGAAGCGGTGGCGTGCCTGGTCGAAGGCATAGCCAGCGCCAAAGATATCGACGCTGCGGTGCGCTATGGCTTGGGGCCACGCTGGGCCCTGATGGGCAGCCTTTTAACCTTGCATCTGGCCGGCGGCCCTGGCGGTATGCAGGGCATCCTCGACCACACCGCCAAAGCCATCCAAGACTGGTGGACCCCAAAGACAACGCCGGTGCTGACTCCCGAGGTCATTGCAAAGTTGGTCGAGGCCGCGCAAGAGGTGTCACGCGGCGAGCCGGTGCAAGACTGGGTGAACTGGCGCGACCGTGGTTTGGTCGATGTGCTCAAGCTCCAAGAAAAGCTTGGTGCTTAAGCAACGTGTTTTGGTGCGGCGCGGGCTTTGGGCTTGCGTCGCCAATTAAATCAACTAAACAGCAGTAGCAGGAACATAATGAACGACCCCATAACGTGGCCCATGCCACTACCCGAATGCCTGTCGGTCACCCTTGACGGCACCATTGCCATACTGACCCTGAATCGCGCCCACAAACGTAATGCCTTGTGCGACGAGCTGGTGCTGGGCATGCAAACGTTCTTTTCCAGTATCCCCAAGTCGGTTCAGGGCGTGGTGGTGCACGGGGCCGGAGACGACTTCTGTGCGGGCCTCGACCTGAACGAGCTTAAAGAGACCTCGGTGGCCGAAAGTTTCGACACATCCATTATCGGCCAGCGGCTTAACGACACCGTCCAGTTTTGCAAGGTGCCGGTCATTTCGGTGTTGCACGGGGCGGTCATTGGGGGCGGTCTCGAATTCGCAGCCTCAACGCATATCCGGGTTGCCGAAAAAAATGCGTATTACGCCTTACCAGAAGGCACCCGTGGCATCTTTTTGGGTTCGGGCGGCTCGGTGCGCCTGCCCCGGCTGGTTGGCGCGGCCACCGTCATCGACATGATGTTGTCGGGACGCGTTTACGAAGCCGAAGAGGCCCACCATATTTTGCGGCTGTCGCAATACCTGGTCGAGCCCGGCGAGGGCCTGAAGAAGGCGATAGAACTGGCCAAACGTATTGCCAAGAACGCGCCGCTGGCCAATTTCGCCATTATTCAGTCCATCCCGCGTATTTCCGAGCAAGACCCGCAAACAGGGTTGTTTACCGAAATGCTGATGGTGGGGATTGCACAGGGCGACGACGAAGCCAAACAACGGTTGCGCGACTTTCTCGAGCGTAAGGCCAACAAGGTGCAGCGGGCCGCTCAGCCCTAGCGCGGGTTAGCTGCCCAACCCGTATCAAAACATACCAACACAGAGACAAAACTATGGGTACTACTGCATTAAGAGCCGATTTCAGCCGCGACGAACTCGAGGCCGAGGCTGCCGAGTTTCGTTCATATATTGCCCGGTGGGTCGATGAGCGTTTGGTGCCGCAGGCCGAAGCTATTGATCACGAGGCTGATTTTTCTCATGCTTTGTTTAAAGAGCTGGGCGAACTGGGGTATTACGGGGTGATGTACCCCGAATCGGTGGGCGGTAGCGGTCTAAAGTACCCCTACACTTGTTTCACTATTTTGTGCGAAGAGCTGGCGCGCGGGTCGATGAGTTTTGCGGCAGGCGCCTGCATGCAAGGCTCTACCGCTACCCACACTATTTTTCAGTGGGGTAACGAAAGCCTGCACGACAAGTATCTGAAGCCTGCGTTGCGGGGTGAAAAGGTAGCCGCATTTGCTATTACCGAACCTAACTCAGGGTCTGACGCGGCTTCTTTGCGTACGCGCGCCACCCGGGTCGATGGCGGGTATATCTTGAACGGTACCAAAATGTTTACCAGTAACGGTACCGTGGCCGACTTCATTACGGTGGTGGCCACCACCGACCCGACCAAAGGGCTTAAAGGCCTTGATCTCTTTCTGGTCGATACCACCAGCCCCGGCTTCTCGGTCGGACGCAAGCTCGACAAGTTTTCGGTACGCAGTTCCGACACCGGCGAACTGGTCTTTGAAAACGTCTTCGTGCCCGACGACCATTATTTGAATAACGGTTCGGGCAGCAGCTTTTTAAATGCTTACAAGTCACTGACGGTCGACCGGATCTTTACGGCCGCCCTGGCGCTGGGCGGCGGGCAGGCAGCCTACAACGCCGCGTTGCAATATGCCAAAGAGCGCGAGCAGTTCGGGCAACCCATTGGCAAATTCCAGGCGGTTCAGTTCAGGCTGGTCGATATGCTGGCCAAACTTGAACAGGCCCGCTTGTACACCTACCATGCGGCGGCCTTGGCCGACCAGAATGCATCAATAACCACCGAGGCGGCCATTGCAAAAATTGTCGCTGCCGAGGGTTGTCACGAAGTGTGCGAAATGGCCATGTCGGTATATGGTGGCTATGGTTTGATGAATGAGTATCCGGCCCAGCGTTTTTTGCGCGATTCGTACTTCCCCATGATTGGCGGCGGCACCGGAGACATCATGCGGCTCATCGTTTCAAGACAGCTGGGCTTTTAGGCCCCAAGTTTAAAAAGCTGCAAGATAAGCAGCGCATCTATTAAAACAGCAGTAAACCCTTTAACGACTTATATAAACTGCAGGAGACATGCAATGAAAAAGACTTTTATCGCGTTCGCATTGGCCGCTATGGTGCCCGCATCGGCAGTCATGGCCAACGAAATCACCGTGGGCCTTATTGTGGGTGAAACCGGCCCGGGCGCCTCGCTGGGTATTCCGTACAAAAGCACGTTCAATATGGTTCCCGACACCTTGGGTGGCCTGAAAGCCCGCTACATCATGCTCGACGACGCCACCGACACCACGCTGGCCACCAAGCAAGCGCGCAAACTCATTCAAGAAGACAAGGTCGACCTGATTTTCGGTTCGGGCAACGTGCCCACGGCTGTTGCGGTATCCGAGGTCACCAACGAAGCCAAAGTGCCTCAAATTGCTTTAACGCCCACACCGCTCAAGCCCGACACCAGCCCCTGGACGTTCTCCATCCCGCAGCCCATGAACATCATGTCGGTGCCCGTGGTGCGCCACATGCAGGCCAACGGCGTTAAAAAAGTCGGTTTCATCGGCTTTACCGACTCGTGGGGCGATTTGGTCATTAACGGATTCAAGAACGTGCCGGGCAACGACATCGAAATCGTTGCTGAAGAACGCTACGTTCGTAACGACACCAGCGTCGCTGGTCAAATTTTGAAGATTCTTGCCGCCAAGCCCGATGCCGTGCTTATTGGCGGTTCGGGTACGCCAGCTGCGTTGCCCCATACCGCCCTGCGCGAGCGCGGCTATAAGGGCCCTATTTATCACAACCCAGCGGTCATCAATAAAGACTTCCTGCGTGTGGGTGGCAAAGCCGTCGAGGGTGGCTATGCCACTACCGGTCCGGTCATCATCGCCGAGCAGCTCGACGACAGCAACCCAATTAAAAAGGTTGCGCTCGATTTCCGTCAGCGCTATGAAGACAAATACGGCAAGGGCAGCGTTAGTGCGTTTGCGGCCTATTCGTGGGATGCCTACCTGATCGGCGATCAAGCCGTTCGCGAAGCGGCCAAAAAAGCCAAGCCAGGTACACAAGAGTTCCGTGCCGCAATCCGCGATGCACTTGAATCTGGCAACGAGGTGGTCGGCGTTCATGGTATTTACAAAATGACGCCTAAAGACCACACCGGTGTCGACGAGCGTGCAGCCGCGCTGGTGCAGGTAAATAACGGTGGCTGGAAACTGATCAACATCAAGTAAACAGTGGGGCGCGCCGCCGCACTTTTGGGTGCGGTGCGCAACATCACCGCTTTATGTCATTAAAAAAGCCCAAGATCCGGTATTTCCGTCTCTTGGGCTTTTTTGTGTTGTGGCTGGGTTGGTTGTAAAGCGCTGCTTACCCGCGCGCCAGGCTAAACCTCTATAGTACGTAGCGCGCCAGGTCTTCTTTACTGGCGGCTTCTTGCAGTTTTTCGTTCACGAAGGCGGCGTCTATGGTTACCGTCTTCCCGCTGTTGGCGGGCGCCTCGAACGACAGGTCTTCCAGCAGCTTTTCCATGACGGTGTACAGCCGGCGCGCACCAATGTTTTC
Organism: Pusillimonas minor; assembly: GCF_014237865.1. GTDB lineage: Bacteria > Pseudomonadota > Gammaproteobacteria > Burkholderiales > Burkholderiaceae_B > Neopusillimonas > Neopusillimonas minor. The sequence goes on along the minus strand of NZ_JACJUU010000002.1, from coordinate 53,036 downwards.
AGTGCGTTCGTTTACATCAAACGCCAGCTCGGCCAGCCGTTGTACGCCTTCGTCGGTAAACTCAAGGGCAACTTCTTCAGTGGCCAGCAGTGCGGTGTACTGTTTGGTCAGCGACGCGTCGGTATCGCACAGAATTCGCACAAAGTCTTGTGCGGTTAGCGAGTCAAGCTCAACCCGGATGGGAAAACGGCCTTGCAGTTCGGGGATGAGGTCGGACGGACGCGACAGGTGGAACGCCCCGGATGCAATGAACAGAATGTGGTCGGTACGCACAACCCCGTACTTGGTGTTAACCGATGTCCCCTCGACCAGGGGCAGCAGGTCGCGCTGGACGCCCTGACGCGATACGTCGCCCGCCGATTGCTCTTGCCGCGTTGTGATCTTGTCGATTTCATCCAGAAAGACGATGCCGTTCTGTTCGGCATTGGTTACCGCCGTGGCACGCAGCTCTTCTTCGTTGATGCGCTTGGCGGCCTCTTCTTCGGTAATCAGCTTGAAGGCCTCTTTTACGGCCATTTTGCGCGTTTTCTTTTTCTCGCGGCCCAGGCCGGCAAACATGCCTTTCAGCTGCTCGGTCATTTCTTCCATACCGGGCGGTGCCATGATTTCCATTTGGGGCATGGCTTGCTGCACTTCAATTTCAATTTCCAGATCGTCGATCTGGCCTTCGCGCAGCCGCTTGCGAAAGGTTTGCCGCGCCGAGTTTTCTTCGCGAACCGGTTCGCCTTGCGCATTGCGCGGCGGCGAAATCAGTACATCAAGAATGCGGTCTTCGGCGGCGTCTTCGGCCTGTGTGCGTACCCGACGCATTTCCTGTTCGCGGGTCTGTTTGATCGAGACTTCGATCAAGTCGCGAATAATGGTGTCAACGTCACGGCCGACATAACCCACCTCTGTGAATTTGGTGGCCTCGACCTTGATGAAGGGCGCATTGGCTAGTTTGGCCAGGCGGCGGGCAATTTCGGTTTTGCCAACGCCGGTAGGCCCGATCATCAAAATGTTCTTAGGGACGATTTCGGTGCGCAAGGGCTGAGGCACTTGCTGGCGTCGCCAGCGGTTGCGCAGCGCAACGGCGACGGATCTTTTGGCCTTGTTCTGGCCAACAATGTGTTTGTCGAGCTCAGAGACGATTTCGCCGGGGGTCATGTTGAGGGCGGACATAATGTTTCTCTTAAAGCGTCTCGATGACGTGGTTCTGGTTTGTGTAAATACACAAATCGCCCGCGATCTCGAGTGATTTCTTGACGATGTCTGCAGGGGGCAGATCGGTATTTTTAAGCAGGGCCAGTGCGGCAGATTGCGCATAAGCACCGCCCGAACCGATGGCGGCCAGGCCGTGTTCGGGTTCGAGCACGTCGCCATTGCCGCTTAAGACCAAAGAATGATCTGCATCGGCCACAATTAACATGGCCTCGAGGCGACGCAATACCCGGTCGGTGCGCCAGTCGCGGGTGAGTTCGACGGCAGCGCGCATCAGGTTACCTTGGTGCTTTTCAAGTTTGCCCTCGAAGCGCTCTTGCAGCGTGAAAGCATCGGCGGTGGCGCCCGCAAAGCCTGCCAGTACGCGGTCGTGATACAGACGCCTGATTTTGCGCGCCGTGCCCTTGAAAACGATGTTGCCCAGGGTAACCTGGCCGTCGCCGCCAATAGCAACCTGGTTGCCTCGACGAACGCAAATAATGGTTGTAGCGTGAAATTGTTCCATGGATTTTCCCCTTGATTTGATTAAGTGGGGGCGGGGGGCCAGAGTTCAAGCCGTTGCAGGTTACGAGGCGTTTCTGTGTTGGCCTGTTCCCCGACGCGCTACCGCGGCTGCTCTGGCAGGCAAAAAAAAGCCATCGCGTCTGCGATGGCTGATGATGCGAAAGCGCGTTGGCCCGGCCCTTACGTTGCTTGCGCGAGGCGTAAAAGCAGGGCGGCCTGCGCAGAGCAGAGGTCAGTCGCCGTAGAGCTTCTGGCGCATTTCCCGACGTTCTTGGGCTTCGAGCGACAGCGTAGCGGTGGGGCGGGCCAGCAGGCGGGGGATACCAATGGGCTCGCCGGTTTCTTCGCACCAACCGTAGGTACCGCTCTCGATCAGGGTCAGCGATTGCTGAACCTTCTTGAGCAGCTTGCGTTCGCGATCGCGCGTGCGCAGTTCGAGTGCGTGCTCTTCTTCGATGGTGGCGCGGTCGGCAGGGTCGGGCACAAACTGCGTTTCACGCAGATGCTCGGTGGTGATGTCGGCGTTGGTAAGAATTTCTTGCTCGAGCTGCTTTAGCCGGTGCTTGAAGAAGGCCAGTTGAGCCTCGTTCATGTAGTCAGACTCGGGCATGGCCAAGAGCTCTTTTTCGGTGAGCAACTTGGTTTGAGCTTCTTCTTTGGTGGTGGCTGACTTCGTGGCCATGGTGTACCCCTAAAAATGAAACGTCGAAACTGACGGTCAGGCAAGACAGTTATCGAGGCCCTGACGGAAGATGTCCTCAGGGAGCTTGCGCCCGATGAATACCATTTTGGTATTGGGCTTTTCGTTGGCGAGCCAGGCTTTGCCAGGTTCGGCACCCATCATCATGTGCACGCCCTGGAACAGCATGCGGCGATTGATGCCTTTAATAAACAGAATGCCTTTGTAACGCAGAAGGTCGGGCCCGTAGACCTGCACAATACCGCCCAGAAATTCTTCCAGGCGTTCGGGGTCGAAGGCTTTATTCGAGCGATAGACGAAGGCGCCGATGTCGTCGTTGTGATGCGCGTGATGGTGGCCATGACCATGACCGTGGCCATGATCGTGGTCGTGATGGCAGTGTTCGTCGCATGCGTGGTCGTGACCATGGTCGTGATCGTGTGCTGCGTCGGGATGCTCGGCGGCAAGAAAGTCGGGGTCGATATCCAGAATGGTGTTCAGGTTGAACCCGCTGATATCGAGGACTTCGCGGATGTCGGCTTCGCCGAAGTGCACGGGCTTGATGGGCGCGCGTGGGTTGATGCGGACAATGCGCGCGCGCAGCGTCTGGTATTCGTCTTCGGTGACCAGGTCTTTTTTCGAGACCAGGATGCGGTCCGCGAACCCGACCTGTTTTTGCGCTTCTTCTTGCTGGTCGAGCGTTTCCATGCCGTGCTTGGCGTCAACAACCGTAATAACGGCGTCAAGACGGTAGTAGTCGGCAATGTCGTCGTCCATGAAGAACGTTTGGCACACGGGGCCGGGGTTGGCCATGCCGGTGGTTTCGAGCACGATGCGGTCAAACTTGATGTCGCCGGCTTCGCGCTTGGTGCGCAGTTCGTTCAGGGTGCGTTGCAGGTCGCCGCGTACGGTGCAGCAAACGCAGCCATTGCTGAGCTCGATGATTTGTTCGTCGCTTTCCTGGACCAGCAGCTCGTTATCGATGCTTTCGGGCCCGAATTCGTTTTCGATGACGGCAATGCGCTGACCGTGGTTTTCGGACAGCACGCGCTTGAGCAAAGTGGTTTTGCCGGCACCCAGAAACCCGGTAAGAATGGTGACAGGCACCATTTTGTCGATTTTTACTGCGGTATTCATTTGTAAAGCTCACAAGTCGCGGCCTGAATATTGCAAAGCGCTTGCGAAGCGACTACGACTTTATTCTGTACCGCGCGGAAAAATAATCAACGTGCGATTACATCACAGCACGAGCGGAAGAGCAAACTTTTGTGTTAGTCGTTGTATTTAAAAGAAAAAACGGGGCTTCGGGTAACTACTGATGGGCGTGTTTGTGGGCCGCTTTTTCGGCGGACGGGTGCGCATGCGTTTTTTGGTGGCACGGGTTGCACAGGGCCCTTAACTCAGTTTCGTGGTGGTCGAGTACGAACCCCGCGCCGGCTACTTTTTTGGCCAGCTGGCGGTGCAGTACCGGGTCGCTGAATTCGGCGACGGCGCCGCATTCGGTGCAAATGACCAGAATGTCGTGCGGGTCGCCGGCAGCGTCCATGCACGCAGCCCAGGCGTTAACGGCATCAAGCCGGTGGATCAGGCCTTCGGCAATAAGGAAATCGAGGGCGCGGTAAACCGTGGGGGGGGCTGCGCCGGGTTGTACTTCGCGAATTTCTTCAAGCAGCTCGTAAGCCTTTACGCTGCGCTGGCGGCGTAACAGAATTTCGAGCACTTTGCGACGAATGGGCGTCAGGCGCCTTCCCCGCTGGTTGCACAGGGTTTCGGCGGTGTCGAGTTGCGCCGCGATTTGTGCGGCAGGTGTGGTGGCTTTGCGTGGCATAGTATGGGTTGGCCGCGGTATGTTATAACATAACCCTTCTGGCCAAGTGGTTCTTCCTGTCTCTTATTATGTCTGTTTTCTCGCGCGCTGTGCGCAAACAAGGCGCTTATCGCGGCTCGGCAATTTTGTTGTCGGGTCTCGACCGCCTGTGGCGCGTTGCCCTGGTTGTGCTTGCGCTGTGGGCACTGACCGGTTGGGCCATGCAGTGGTGGTAGGGTCGTGACCTCCCCCGTTATTGAACTGGACCACGTTTCGCTGGGTTGGCGAGACCGTATTGCTGTGCGCGATGTCACGGGCACCTTCGAGCGAGGATCATTGACGGCGCTGGTGGGCCCGAACGGGGCCGGTAAATCCACCCTGGTGAAGGGCCTTATGGGGGTATTAAGCCCGGTGCGCGGTACGATCCGGCTGGCCGCCAATGTTGACGGCAAGGTGGCCTGCTTGCCGCAAGTGGGCGATCTCGACAAGACGTTTCCCATCACCGTTTACGACCTGGTCGCCATGGGCGCATGGCGCAGGGTGGGGTGGTGGCGCCGTGTATCGACGGCCGAGCACGACCGCGTTCAACACGCCCTCGAAACCGTGGGCCTGGCCGATTTTGGTCGTCGCATTATCGGGACGCTGTCTGGCGGGCAGTTGCAGCGGGCGCTGTTTGCCCGGCTGATGCTGCACGACGCCCAGGTGCTGATTCTCGACGAGCCGTTTGCCGCCGTCGATACCCACACGACCGAAGACCTGCTGGCGCTGCTGCACCAATGGAACACCGAGGGGCGTACGGTAATTGCCGTATTGCACGATCTCGATATGGTGCGATCATTGTTCCCGAAGGCGTTGTTGCTGGCCGGGCAAGTGGTGGGTTGGGGCGACACAAATCAAGTGCTCACGCCCGAGAACCTGCATTTTGCGCGCCATTTGTGTGCGGGAGACTACCTGTGAACGGCGTGTTCGAGGTGTTGGTCTCGCCCTTTATCGAGTTTGCCTTCATGCGAAGGGCGCTGGCGGGCTCGTTTTCGCTGGCGTTTGCCGCTGGCCCGTTAGGTGTGTTTCTTATTTTGCGACGTGTCAGTCTCATGGCCGACGCGATGGCGCACGCGATTCTGCCCGGTGTGGCGGTAGGCTTCATGGTTGCGGGCCTGTCATTGTGGGCCATGGCATTGGGGGGCGTGGTGACCGGCCTGTTGGTGGCGGGGTTGGCCGGATTGGTGTCCCGGTTAACGCCCCAGCGCGAAGATGCCAGTTTTGCTGCCTTTCATCTGGTGTCGCTGGGCCTTGGGGTGTTGCTGGTCTCGTTACGGGGCTCGAACATGGACTTGATCCATGTCTTGTTTGGTAGCGTGCTTGGGCTGGATGACAATGCCTTGCTCCTGGTTACCGTAACGGCCAGTGTCACGCTGATCGTGCTGGCCCTGATCTTTCGGGCGTTGGTTGCCGAATGCCTGGATCCCGGGTTTTTGCGTGCTGAGCGTGGCCATGGTTCGATCAGTTATCTGGTGTTTTTGTTTTTGCTTGTGCTGACGCTGGTGTCGGGGTTTCAGGTGTTGGGCACGCTCATGGTGGTGGGCATCATGATGCTGCCGGCAGCTGCAGCCCGCTTCTGGGTCAGGTCGGTTGGCGCGCAAATGATTTTTTCCGGGTGCGTGGGGGCGGCATCCGCGTATGTGGGTTTGCTGGTTTCGTACTACGTCAATGTGCCCGCATCTGCGGCCATTATTCTTTCGGCGGGCTTGTTTTACTTTGTCTCGCTGTGCGCCGGGCCGCAAGGTGGGTTGTTGCAGGCTGCCCGCCAGGCACGGGCGCGTCGTCGGCATATGGCGTCAATTCCCAATTAGGTTAAGTGAAGAGGGTGGTTATGTTTTTAAACGCTGGTGGGGTGCCCGGACAAGCCGGGTTTGCACGTTTACGACGGCTTTGCGCGGTAGGCCTGGGCTTACTGGCTGCGGCGTTGGCAGCCCCGTTGTCGGCGACTGCCGAACCCTTGAAGGTCGTTGCCAGCTTCTCCATCCTGGGTGACATGGTTAAGGTGATCGGTGGCGAAAACGTTCAGGTCACGACCCTGATCGGCCCCAATGCCGACGCGCATTCGCATGAGCCATCGGCATCCGACAGTCGCGTGCTGGCCGAGGCCAATGTTGTGGTGATGAACGGTCTGGGGTTCGAGGCCTGGATGCCCCGGCTCTTGCGTGCGTCCGGGTTCAACGGGCATGAAATTGTGGCCTCGACCGGCGTCACCCCGCGTCAACTGGACCACGACCACGACCATGGGCATTCGCACGGGCACGACGACAAGGCCGACGGCGCAGCGTCCGTCGATCCACATGCCTGGCAAGACCTCCAGAACGGCGTAAAGTACGCTCGCAATATCGCCAACGGCCTGTCGCGGGTCGATCCGGTTAATCGGGCGGGTTATCAGGCTCGCGCCGATATTTATGTGACCGAAATGGAAAAGCTCCATAACGAAATCCGGCAGTCGCTGGCGGCCATACCCGTAGAGCGGCGCAAGGTCGTTACGCCGCACGACGCCTTCGGCTACTTCGGGCAGGCATATGACATTACTTTTGTTTCCGTTGCCGGTCTGGCATCGGACGCTGAACCTTCCGCGCGCGACATTGCACGTTTGATTCGCGAAATCAAGAAAACCAAAAGTGCGGCACTGTTTACCGAAAAAGCGCTGTCGTCGCGGGTGATCAACCAGATTGCGCGCGAAACAGGGGCCAAAGTGGGTGGAACGCTTTACGCAGATACCCTAGACGTAACTGATCGCCCCGCCGGAACGTATCTGGGAATGTTCAAGTGGAACGCGGGTCAGTTGATTTTTTCGCTGAAGCCGTAACCTCGGCTGCCGACGTACCGCTTGTGTTGTTGTGCCGGCGGCTTGCCCGCGGGTGTGCCTGGTCGTAAACCTTGGCTAAATGCTGAAAATCCAGACGCGTATAAATTTGCGTCGTGGCAATATTGGCATGACCCAGCAGCTCTTGCACGGCGCGCAAATCTTGCGCCGATTGCAACAAATGGCTGGCAAAGCTGTGTCTTAAGCTGTGCGGGTGCACATTAACGGGCAACCCCGCCAGCTGGGCCAGCTTGTTCAGCTGAAGCTGTACCACACGCCCTGAAATTCTTTTTCCGCGCTCGCCCAAAAACAATGCCGCCCGATCACCAGGGGTCAGGCCGGTTTGGGGCTTGAGCATGTCTGCACGCAAGGCCAGCCAGCGTTCAAGGGCGGCAATGGCTTGCCGGCCCAAGGGCGCGTGCCGCGTTTTGCCGCCTTTCCCGGTTACCACGACCTCGGCGTCGGCAAGCTGCAGCCAGCTGCCCGACGTGTACTGCGTTGTGTGCACATAGTGCGTGTCCAGGCTGGTCAGTTCTGACAGCCGTAAGCCGGCCGAATACAGCACTTCAAACATGGCCTGATCGCGGCACTCGATGGGTGTGTGGGGCGCCGGCAGGTTGGGCCTGTCGAGCAATACTTGTGTTTGCTCGACAGAAAGCGCTTTGGGCAGTGACCTGGGGATTTTTGGTGCGCGGATGTCGGTGGCCGGGTTGTGGGCCAGGCCGATTTGCGGTGCCCACCATTGGTAGAACCCTCGCCAGGCCGCCAGGGCCCGGGCCAGGCTGCGGGGCTTGTGACCCTCGCTGTGCAAACGGGCAACCGCTTGCCGCAGTTGCCCGTTTGAAAGCTGGTTTAAGGGCGTGTCGGGATAAAGGTTTTGCAGCAGAAAGAGGTCTTGCCGGTAACCGCTGATGGTGTGCGCCGAGTAACGCCGTTCAGACGCCAGGTACTGCAGCCAGCGGTTAACCGGTTCGGCCGTGCTCATCAGTGCGGGTCAAGCAGGCGGGTCAGTGCCGAGGCTGACAGCTCACCAATAATTTCCAGGAAGGCCGTTCCCATGTCGGGTTCGAAACGATCGGCTTCGGCGGACCCGATCACCAGCAACCCCAGCAGTTTGCCCGATGCGGGGTCGCGCAATGGGACGACCGCCATCGATTGTGCATTGTCGCCCAGCCAGGCCGACACCGCATGGCCTTCGGTTGGCCCGCAGTAAGGGTTGGGAAGTGCCTGCGCCCACTGCCGGATGTCGTCTGATACGTCTTGCGTGAAGCGCTCAGGCACCTTGGTGCCGCCCTCCCAGAGTCGCAGGGTGGTGTCAGGCAGTTCGAACAAGCTGGCCAGGCTGTCAATGATGTGTGCCGGTATTTTCTCGGCATCGGGTTCGGCCAGCATGCGGGCGCACCAGGCCGTCAGGGTGCGACTGATTTTTTCATTCCCTGATGCGTTATTGATCAGCCCGGACAGTTTCCATTCGAGGTCTTTGGCTTTGGCGCGAAGCGTAAGAATCTGGCGCTCGCCCAGCGAGATGGCACGGGTTTCGTGAGGGTGGGGTACCCGCAGGTCGGCGAAAACGTCTGCATGCTCATGAAAAAAGCCGGGGTTCTCGCGCAGAAACAGGGCGACCTCGTCGGCGCTCAGGTGGGTTGTCGTCATGGCGTGGCAGCATCCTTTTGTAAATAATTTTGCGTAAGCTTATCAATGTCGATCTGGCCGGTAAACACAGTGGTGGCGGGGCCCGTCATTTGCAGGCTGTCGCCGTCCCAGGCAATGGTTAGCAGCCCGCCCCGGGTGTGTACAGCCACGGGGCTGTCGAGCAGCCCGCGACGAATGCCGGCAACCGCGGCGGCGCAGGCGCCTGTGCCGCAGGCCAGTGTTTCGCCGGCCCCGCGCTCATAGACGCGAAGCTTGATGGTGTGACGGTCGACGACTTGCATGAACCCGGCATTGATGCGTTGGGTGAACCGTGGATGCGATTCGATGATGGGGCCCACCGTGGCGACTGGCGCGGTATCGACATTGTCGACCACCTGAACCGCATGCGGGTTGGAAATGGCGACCAGTGAAATATCGACGCTGTCGCCATCGGGCAGGGGCAGTGTCCATAGCGTGTCGTGATGCAGCGGGGCATTGACCAGCCCGCGCGTCATGAAGTGGACATCAGCAGGCTGAAAGCGGGTTTGCCCCATATCGACAGTCACTTCCCCGGTTTCAGATTCATTCAGGGTAATGAGCCCGGTGCATATTTCTGCGCGCAACGGGTTTCGGCGCGACAGTCCTTGCTCGTGGACAAAGCGCACAAAGCAGCGGGCGCCATTGCCGCAGTGCTCGACTTCACTGCCGTCTGCATTAAAGACCCGGTATCTGAAATCGGCCTCGGGGTGGCTTGGGTTTTCGACCAGCAACAACTGGTCTGCGCCCACGCCAAAGTGGCGGTCGGCCAGGGCGCGAGCGCGCTCTGGGGTCATTTCGATAGGTTGTCGGACGCCGTCAAGAACGACAAAGTCGTTGCCGGCGCCATGCATTTTGGTGAAATTCCAGATCATGACAAATACGCCTAATAGGGTTTGGGTTCGCCGGGCGGGCGTGTTTTAAAACGGCGGTGAACCCAATAATACTGGGCCGGATCTTTGCGAATCCAGCCCTCGAGCAAGGCATTGATACGTGCCGTGTCGGCTTCGGGGCCGTCGTTGCCGGGGAAGTCAGGGATGGGCGGCATCAGCTCGACATGGTAGATGCCGGTGTGCTCGTCAAGACGGCTGACGATAGGCAGCACCTTCGCGTTCCAGGAGCGTGCGATTTGAGCCGTACTGAGCAGCGTGGCCGCCTGCAACCCAAAAAAAGGTACAAATGCGGCCCCTTCAATACCAAAATCCATGTCGGGCAGGTAATACACGGGGATGCCTTTGCGTAACAGGCGGATCAGCCCGCGCACACCGTCGTGCCGGCTGATCAGAAATGATTCGTTAAAGCGCGACCGGCCTTCGCGCATCAGATCGTCGATGTCGGCGTCGCTGGATGGCGTATAAAACGTTGCCGTTTGGGGCGAGTCCATGGTGACACGGGTGCCTGCAGCATCAAGGCCGACAAAGTGCGGGGCCAGAATAATGACTTTCTCGCCGGCCTTGACGTGTTGCTCAAGGTGTTCGTAGCCTGACAGCTGGACGGTTTGACGTACGCGATCGGGGCTGCCAAACCAGATCAGGCCCCGGTCGATGATGGACAGGGCCAGCAAACGGAAATGCCGCTGCAAAACGGTTTCGCGTTCGGTGTCAGTCCATTCGGGAAAGCACAGGCGCAAATTAGTGCGCACAATGTGGGCGCGCGACTTCATAAGCCTAGGCGCAAGCCAGCCCAGCACGCGCGCCCAGCGCAGGCGCGTTGCCGTTGGGCATCGCCCAAAATAGGTGAACAGGGCACGCAGCGCGCGCGCTTTATTGATTTTCATAGGCTACAGGTGAGCTAAAGCCCGGTTTCAGGTGGCGGCGGGGCGCCTTCAGGGACCTTATACCGCTTGTAGCTCCAGAGGTATTGCGTCGGAAATTTACGGATGAGGGTTTCCATGGCCGCATTGATCAACCGTGCCTGGCCTGCAGCATCGGTGGGTAAGGGCTCGGGCAGGCGGCTGTAGTGCAGGCGCCAGCCTTTGCCTTTGGGGAGACGTTCGCCTGCCATCAAGATAACGGCAACGCCGGTTTGCGCGGCCAGTTTTCCCGCCAGCGTCATGGTGTATGCCGGCCGACCAAAAAACGGGGCCCATACGCCATCGCCTTGGGTCGGGACCTGGTCGGGCAGCATGCCCACCGCCTCGCCGCGCTTGAGCGCCCGGACGAATTCGCGTACGCCTTGCATGTTGGCAGGTACGGCTTTGACGCCCGACGTGTTGCGGGCGGCATCCATGACCGGCGCCAGCACGGGTTTGCGTGGCGGCCTGAACATGACGGTAATGGGCCCATGCTGGGTAAGGTAGCGGGCGGTGATCTCGAAGCAGCCCAGATGAGGCGTGAGATAAAGAATCCCGCGCCCCTCGGCAAGGGCCGCTTTAACCACCTCATCTTCGTCGGTCACGACTTTTGACAGGCACTCGGTGTTACGCAGCCATACCTTGGGCAGCTCCATGATCATAGCGCCGGCTTGCGCTGCCGCAGCCCGGGCAAAGGCCGGGCTGTTGTAGCCCGCCTGGCGGGCATTGGCCTGCAGGCGGTCGCGATATTTGCCCGGCAGGGCATACACCAGGCGCCCCGCAACCCGACCGATAGCGTGCAACACAGGTAGCGGAACCGAGGCCAGCAAACGTAACAGGAAAAGCAGCATGAGTGGTAAGTGGCGGCAGTCTCAGACCGGCAAATGAAACAAAAGACTATTTTCGCTTAAAATGAAAAGTATCGCTGAGTTAACCGACAACTTGCGGGGCGATACCAAGGCGGCGGCGCAAGCTTTTGCCCTGAAAAATAATCCGCTAAAGCGTCGCGCCCTGATCGCAGCTTCACAGCCTGGCATCCGAGGTGCAACGCAACCCGTTCAACCTCTGTGCCGCCAAACGGCCAACCTAGAAGGATGTCCACTGTGTCAAGCAACGATTACCTCTTTACCTCAGAATCCGTTTCCGAAGGCCACCCCGACAAGGTCGCCGACCAAATCTCCGACGCGATTCTCGACGCCATTTTCGAACAAGACCCTTACGCCCGTGTTGCCGCAGAAACCCTGTGCAATACCGGCCTGGTCGTACTGGCCGGCGAAATCACCACAACCGCCAACGTCGACTACATCCAGGTCGCGCGCGACACCATCAAACGCATCGGCTACGACAACACCGACTACGGTATTGACTACAAAGGTTGTGCGGTATTGGTCGCCTACGACAAACAGTCGCCCGATATTGCCCAAGGTGTAGACCGCAACCCCGAGGCCAATATGGACCAGGGCGCCGGTGACCAGGGCCTGATGTTTGGCTACGCGTGCGACGAAACCCCCGACCTGATGCCTGCACCTATCTGGTACGCGCACCGTCTGGTGCAACGCCAAAGCGAATTGCGCAAAGACGGCCGTTTGCCCTGGTTGCGCCCCGACGCCAAGTCGCAAGTCACCTTCCGCTACGTTAACGGCAAGCCTGTCGAGGTCGACACCGTCGTACTGTCCACCCAGCACCACCCTGAAATCTCCCAGGCCGATATTCGCGAAGCCGTCATCGAGCAGATCATCAAGCCTTGCTTCCCCGACGGTCTGTTAACTGACAAAACCCGGTTCATGATCAACCCCACCGGTATTTTCGTCATCGGCGGACCGCAGGGCGATTGCGGCCTGACCGGTCGCAAAATTATCGTCGATACCTATGGTGGCGCTTGCCCCCACGGTGGCGGCGCGTTCTCGGGTAAAGACCCCTCAAAGGTCGACCGCTCGGCTGCTTATGCTGCGCGTTATGTGGCCAAAAACATTGTTGCAGCGGGTCTGGCGCGTCAGTGCCAGGTACAAATCAGCTACGCCATCGGCGTGGCCGAGCCCATCAACATTACGGTCAACACCAACGGTACCGGTGTTGTCGGCGACGACAAAATCGCTCTGTTGGTCCGTGAACACTTCGACCTGCGCCCGCGCGGCATCATCAACATGCTGAACCTGTTGCGCCCTATCTATGGCAAGACAGCAGCTTATGGTCACTTTGGCCGTGCCGAGCCCGAGTTCACCTGGGAAGCCACAGACAAGGCCGATTTGCTTAGAAAGGGCCTGTAATGTCCTCGTCCAGCCGCGACCACGACGACAATCACAGCTTGTCTCCTACCGACTCGCCGTGTGTCGCCGTATGCTCTACCTTGTACGACGACATTTGTCGCGGCTGCGGACGAACAGCCATGGAAGTGGCCAACTGGGTTTTTTTGTCTGAAGACGAGAAGCGCGTCGTCTGGGCGCGCATCAAAAGCCAGGGTTATCCGCGCCGTCAGGGCTAGATAACGCTGGCAATTACGCTACAATGACACCACCCTGAGGGGCGCTGCGACGGGATACTCCCCGCTAGGCTCAGGGTCGTTTCTTTTGTTCAACGGCGCTCATCATCACCTGCTGGCCGGGTGGGGTGGGCAAAATCGTTGCTCCGCACCGGTCTCGGCAGGTTTAAGGAATTTTTCCATGAACACTGTTGCTGACACCAATTTCAAAGATTACATCGTTGCCGATATCGGGCTGGCCGGCTGGGGTCGTCGTGAACTCGCCATTGCCGAAACCGAAATGCCCGGCTTGATGGCCACGCGCGAAGAATACGCTGCCGCGCAACCGCTTAAAGGCGCCCGTATCGCTGGCAGCCTGCACATGACCATCCAAACTGGTGTGCTTATCGAAACCCTGGTCGCCTTGGGTGCCGAAGTGCGCTGGGCATCGTGCAATATTTTCTCTACGCAAGACCACGCCGCCGCAGCCATTGCCGCTGCAGGCATTCCTGTCTTCGCCGTCAAGGGCGAAACCCTCGAAGAATACTGGCAGTACACCCACAAGCTGTTCGAGTGGCCCAATGGCCAGCAAGCCAACATGATTCTCGACGATGGTGGTGACGCCACGCTCATGCTGCATTTGGGTACCAAGGCCGAAAAAGATATTTCCGTTCTGGCTAACCCCGGCAGTGAAGAAGAGCGTGTGCTGTTTGCTGCCATCAAGGCGCGTCTGGCTACTGACCCCACCTGGTATTCCGTGCGTCTGGCGCAAATCAAAGGGGTTACCGAAGAAACCACGACGGGCGTGAACCGCTTGTATCAAATGGCCAAAAAAGGCGAACTGGCGTTCCCTGCCATCAACGTCAATGATTCGGTGACCAAGTCCAAGTTCGACAACCTTTATGGTTGCCGCGAATCGCTGGTCGACGGCATCAAGCGCGCGACCGACGTCATGGTCGCCGGCAAAATCGCTGTTGTCGTGGGCTTTGGCGACGTCGGCAAGGGCTGCGCTCAGGCGCTGGCCGCGCTGCGTGCCCAGGTTTGGGTTACCGAAATCGACCCTATCTGCGCCTTGCAGGCCTCGATGGAAGGCTACAAAGTGGTCACCATGGAAGAAGCTGCCGACAAGGCTGACATTTTCGTGACGGCTACCGGTAACTACCACGTCATTACGCGCGCCCACATGGAACGCATGAAAGACCAGGCTATTGTTTGCAATATCGGTCACTTCGACAACGAGATCGACGTCGCAGCCATCGAAGACCTTGAGTGGGAAGAAATCAAGCCTCAGGTCGATCACGTCATTTTCCCCGACGGCAAACGCATTATTCTGCTGGCGCAGGGCCGTCTGGTAAACCTGGGTTGTGCGACAGGTCATCCGTCGTTCGTAATGTCGGCTTCGTTCACCAACCAAACCATTGCTCAAATCGAGCTATTCACCCGTGGCGATGCCTACAAAAACGGCGAAGTTTACGTCTTGCCCAAGCACCTCGACGAGAAAGTTGCTCGCCTGCACCTTAAAAAGCTGGGTGTAAACCTCACGACATTGTCCGAGCATCAAGCCGCGTACATTAACGTGTCGGTCGACGGCCCTTATAAGCCCGATCACTACCGCTATTAAACCTTGAACTTCAACGGAGGCTGACCATGGAAATTTTGCTGATATGGATTCTCAACGCAGTCGCACTGCTGGTCGTGGCGTATGTTCTGCCTGGTATCACGGTGGCATCGTTTGGATCGGCCCTTGTGGCCGCGCTGGTTCTGGGCTTGCTCAATACCCTGGTCAAGCCTCTGTTGGTTCTGCTGACGCTGCCCATCACTATCGTGACCCTGGGGCTGTTTTTGCTGGTACTTAATGCGCTGGTGTTCTGGTTTGCCGGCTCCATTCTCAAAGGCTTTCAGGTCAATGGCTTTTGGTGGGCCTTGTTGGGTGCATTTGTATACAGCATTGTCTCGGGGCTCTTGTCCAGGTTGATTTCACAATGAATGCTTCCAAGGCGCTAAGCCTAGAGTTCTTTCCTCCGCGCGATGCCGCTGCTCAAGAAAAGCTGTCTGTGGCGGCGCGCAGGTTGTCGGCGTTAAACCCGGCGTATGTCAGCGTAACGTTTGGTGCGGGCGGTTCAACGCGCGAAGGCACTGCCGAGGCCGTTCGCCTGATGCAGGGATTGGGGTTCGATACCGCACCGCATTTGTCGTGTGTGGGCTCAACCCGAAGTGTACTGGCCGATATTCTTGATGCCTACCGCAACACTGGAGTACGGCGTGTGGTTGCCTTGCGTGGCGACCCACCTTCGGGCATGGGCATCGATAGCGGCGATTTGCATTATGCCGTCGACCTCGTCCGTTTTATTCGCGAGTACTCTGGCGACTGGTTCCATATCGAGGTAGCGGCTTATCCCGAAGTGCATCCGCAGGCCAAAAGTGCGCAGTCCGACCTTGATCATTTTGTCAGCAAGGTTAATGCGGGTGCCAATGCAGCCATTACGCAGTACTTCTTTAATGCCGACGCTTATTTCGACTTTGTCGATAGGGCGCAGGCCAAAGGGGTTAATGTTCCTATTGTGCCGGGCATCATGCCCATCACCAATCAGGTTCAGTTGTTGCGGTTCTCCGATATGTGCGGGGCCGAGGTTCCGCGCTGGATCCGCCAACGCCTGGCCGACTACCAGGGTGACCTGGCCTCGATCAAGGCCTTCGGTAAAGATGTCATTACGCACATGTGCCAACGTTTGCTCGACGGCGGTGTGCCAGGCCTGCACTTTTACACATTAAATACGGCAGAAGCCACACTGGCCATTGCACATGACCTGAAGCTAGGCTGATGCGTCTTTGGCGGCATGGTTGTCAGCATGCTTAACGCCGGTACGGTTGTACCGGCGTTTTTTATTAGACGGTTTTTATTATTCGGGCAGTTTCAGCGCCCAGCCTTTGTCCGTCAAAATGCCGTCCAGCCGGTAGTCGTGAGGATGAGACTCGTAGACAACATCGCCCATGCGGTCGATATCGCCGCAAGCCCAAGCAATGCCTAGTGCCACAAAAGCATGGCCCTGTGCTTTCAGGTTGGTCAGGGTGCGGTCGTAGTAGCCTTTACCGTAGCCTACCCGGTCGCCCTTGCGGGTAAAGCCCAATGTAGGCACCAAAATGACGTCGGGCGCCGGCGCCTGTTCGCCCGCGGGTTCGGCAATGCCAAATGCGCCAGGCTTCATGTCGGTATCCGGTGTCCATAACCGAAACGTCAGCGGTTGTTCGGGGCCGGTTACGACGGGTAACGATACCGTGATGTCTTCTTCTTCAACCCACTGGTATAACAATGGCGTCAGGTCGGGCTCTTGAGCAATAGGCCAAAATGCAGCAATATTTTTAGGTGCGGGCTTGCCTGCCTTTTTTAGTGCGTCGCGCGTGGTGGCCAGCCAGGTAAACAGGCGTCCGCGCATCAGTAACGCACCGCGTCGCGCCTCGTTCGGGTCCTGCGCTAAACGTAACGCTTTCAGGCGGTCTCGCAGGGCCGGCGTCTTATTCTCTATACTGTTGCTCATGGCGGTTACTTCGTAAGGTTGTTCAAGATGGTGTTCAAGCAGTCCCAACGGTATCAGAAATTGTTTCGTCGTGCCGGTGTTGCCCTTGGCGGGCTGATAGCCGTTGCAAGCGTGACGTCTTTCCCGGCACAAGCCCAGTCTTCCGCGCCAGTCGAAGTCATTCGCATCACCGCGCAAACCGACGCCCCGCTGCAAGCGGTCATCGATGCGCGCGACGCCATGCAAAGCAAGCAATGGGGGCGCCTCGAGGCCCTGGCGCCGGTGGCAAGCCAAGACCCCTTGCTGGGGTCTTATGCCGAATACTGGTTGTTGCGCCGGCAATTGCAAGATCCAACATCGCCCGTGCCCACCGAGCGTCTTGAGCGCTTCATGGCCACCAATAAAGATGCTTATCTGGCCGATCGTATTCGGGCTGATTGGGTCGTCGCTGCAACGCGCACCGGAGACTATCGCCAGGCCCTGGCACTGGGCCCGGTGGTCGCCAGCAGTACGCTGGTCGATTGCGCAGTATTGCTGTCCCGCCATATGTCCGGTCAGCCGGTTAACGCCCAGGTGGCTGTCGATACCTTCCGACCGGTCAGTACATGCTGGATGATGCTCGATCAGCTTGTCGACAGCAACGTCGTTATCTGGAAGCACTTGCAGCCCATGCTGCGCGATACGCTCGAAACCAACAAAACGGGCGATGCGCAACGGCTGGCTGCACTGATGTTCAATGCGGTGCAAATGAAGTCGTATGCCGCGCTCATGAAAAACCCCAAGCAGTGGCTGTCAACGCAGTCAGCGCCGCGCACGCGCGAAGATTTCGAGCTGGTTACGTTGGCCTTGTCTCGCCTGGCCCGTGGCGATCGCGATGCCGAAACGGCGTATGTCCAGCAGCGTTGGGCCAACGTTATTTCAAAGGCCGACCTGCAATGGGTGTGGGGGCAATTTGGGTTGGTGTCGGCGCTTAATGTCGAGCCCGAAGCCGTCAATTGGTACCGCCAGTCGGGCAATATTCCTAAAAGCGATTACAACCATGCCTGGGAGGTGCGTTCCGAGCTTCGGCAGGTACCTGTCGACTGGAAGCAGGTAGGCAACGCTATTCGCAAAATGACGGCGCGCCAGCAGGCCGAGCCGGTATGGGTGTATTGGTATGCCCGTTCGTTGGCGGCTGTAGGAAATGAGCAGGCAGCAACCAAGTTATATCAGTCCATCCTGGGCGACTACGGGTTTTATGGGCAGTTGGCCCACGAAGAGCTCGGCATGCCTATTGCCATGCCGCCCAAGCCGGCCCCGGTAACCCCCGACGAGTTCGCTCAGGCACAGGCAAACCCCGGGCTGCAGCGAGCCATCAAGCTTTTCGATCTGGGGTGGCGGGCCGAGGCTGTGCCCGAATGGAACTTCACCCTTCGCGGCATGACTGACCGTCAGTTGCTGGCGGCAGCCGAATTGGCGCGCGAAGAGCAAATTTTTGACCGGGTCGTCAATACGTCGCTGCAAACCACCGAAGTAGCCGACTTTTCGCAACGCTTTGTCGCGCCATTCGAGGGGCGCGTCAGTCAGAAAGCCCGCGAAATCAACCTCGATCCGGCCTGGGTTTATGGCCTTATCCGTCAAGAGTCGCGGTTTATTACCGATGCCCGGTCTCGGGTGGGGGCGTCCGGCCTGATGCAACTGATGCCGGCGACGGCGCGCTGGGTGGCCAAGAAAATCGGCATGACCGATTTCAAACCATCGTCGGTCAACGATTTCGAAGTCAATACGGTGTTGGGTACACAGTATTTGCGCATGGTGCTCGAAGACCTGGGCGGTTCGCAAGTACTTGCAACGGCGGGCTACAACGCGGGTCCTGGGCGTTCCATTCAGTGGCGCGCCAAGTTGCGTGGGCCGGTCGAAGGGGCGATATTTGCCGAGACTATCCCGTTCACCGAGACGCGGCTCTATGTCAAGCATGTGCTATCCAATGCGGTGTATTACGACATGCTTTTCAGCGGTAAGCCGCAATCGCTCAAGGCGCGCCTGGGTGTCATCAGCCCTCAGCCGCGCCGGGGTACAGGCCTGCCTTAATGACCGGGCTTTTACCGTTGCCGGTCGCCGAGCCCGATCCGGTTACCGACGGGTTGCAGGTGTACATTGTTGGGGGTGCGGTACGTGACGCCTTGCTGGGGTTGCCGGCCGGAGACCGCGACTGGGTAGTCGTGGGTGCAACCCCCGAAGCCATGTCGGCACGAGGGTTTGTGCCCGTCGGTGGCGATTTTCCTGTCTTTCTGCATCCGGTCACCAAAGAAGAGTACGCGCTTGCACGCACTGAAAGAAAGTCGGGGCGGGGTTATCAGGGGTTTACGTTTTATACCGGGGCCGATGTCTCGCTGGCCGACGATCTGCGTCGGCGCGACCTCACCGTTAATGCCATTGCGCAAACGCCCCAAGGCCAACTGGTCGATCCGCTCAACGGCCTGGCCGACATCCAGGCCCGTGTGCTGCGCCATGTCGGTGATGCCTTTGTCGAAGACCCCGTCCGCCTGTTGCGGTTGGCGCGTTTTGCAGCGCGTTTTACCGACTTTTCAATAGCCTCCGAAACCCAGGTCCTGGCGCAGCGTCTGGTGGCCGACGGAGAGGTCGACGCCCTGGTTCCCGAGCGGGTATGGCGCGAGGTGACCAAGGGGCTGATGAGCGCGCACCCTGCGCGTATGTTCGAAGTCTTGCGTGATACCGGCGCCTTGCCGCGCGTTATGCCGGGTTTTGTCTTTGACGGCAATCTGGCGGGCAGGCTGGTGTGCGCGGCGTCAAATGGGTTGCCTTTACCGGCCCGGTTTGCGCTGGCCGTGCTGCAAAGTCCTTCGCCTGAGTCATTGGCCAGGCATATGCGTGCACCTGTCGAGGTGGCTGATTTTTGCCGCTTGTTGCCATGCGTCGTTGCGTGGCAGTGTGGTACTGGCCAGAATGACGCTGGCTTGCCGTCAAGGGCTGACAGGGCGTCGCCAGAAAGTGTGTTGACCCTGATCGAGCAGGCCGATGGTTTGCGCAAACCCGATCGTTTCCAAGCGTTGTTGCAGGCAGCGGCCTGTACTTGTCAAGAAGCGCAGTCTGCGATGTCAATAACGCAGTGGCAGGCGTGTCTGGCCAAGGTGCACGACGTTGACGCCGGTGCGGTCGCGCGGTCTTGTGCCGGCCGGCCTGCAGAAATCAAAACGGCGGTGCGGGCGGCGCGTTTGGCGGCCCTTGAAGCGTTGCTGGTTTAGCCACAGAGGCCGATGTCAAGGCGATGCGGTATTCTCGGCCGGCAAGTCAGAGCCGGTCGCGACGGTCGCCTTGCATAAAGCCAAGCAGGGGGCCGTCGATGTCTTTACCAATCGCCAGCACCTTGAACAGTTCGCCCATCTCGGCTTCCGACAGCAACTTTTGTACAGGCCCCATTTGGCGTGCGTGCGCCACCGGGTCGGCCGGGTCGATGTCGGCAATTAGCGCGGGCAACCCGGCATTGATCAGGAAGCGGGCCTGCGAGGTATAACCCAGGACGTCAAGCCCGCCTTCCAGCGCTGCGTCGGCCATGGCGGTAAAGTCGACGTGGGCGGTGATGTCTTGCAGGCCCGGGTATAAAAACGGGTTGGCATGTGCCTGATGCCGGTAATGGCACATCAGCGTGCCCTCCGCCCGTTGCGGGTGGTAGTACTCGTGCCGAGGGAAACCGTAGTCAATGAGCAGCGCGGCCCCTTTATGCAGCCAGTCGCCCATCCCGGCTACCCAAGCCTCTGCCTGCACGTTGACTTCAGAGCGGTAACCCGGCAACGCCGGCATGCGGCTGCCTACCAGCTTCTGCAAGCGGGGTGATGCCGCCCGCGAGGCCCAGCAGAAGCCGTTGGTATACGTGACGCCCATTTCCTGCAGCTTCCCGTCATCGTCCCACTGAAACAGGGTGACCGGCATGGCGTCCATGACTTCGTTGGCAATAACGCAACCCTCGAACGCCTCGGGGAGCTGGCTTAGCCAGACTACGTTGGCGCCCGTGTTGGCAAGGCGAGCTTGCTGTCGCGCTTTCAGGTCGGCCGAGACCTCGATGATGGTGTAGGTGGGCTGTATGCCCAACTGTTGCAATGCGGGGATGATCGATGCCGCCAGCGCACCTGACCCAGCGCCGAATTCAAGCACATGCGTTGTGTTTGTTTGCTGCAATACCTGGGCGACTTGTCGCGCCAGCGTCTGGCCGAATAACGGCGTAAGCTCGGGCGCAGTGGTGAAGTCGCCTACCGGTTGGCTGCTGCCAAATTTTTCAGCGCCTGCAGCGTAATAGCCCAGCCCGGGGGCATAGAGCGCCAACTGCATCCATTGGTCAAAAGGTAAAAATGCGTTAGACGCCGACTTGATTTGCGCTTCGAGGTGCCGGTGCAGGGCCGCGCTGTGCTCTGCGGCAATGGGGTCTGGTTCGGGAAGCGCTGACGACATCGAGGATTGGGGCGTTGGTGTTTGTGCTTTTGATTGTGTTGGCACGGGAGGTAAGGGCGCGGGGGTTGTGTTGTTGGGTACGGCAGCGCCCGTGGGCGGCCCTTGCCGCTTTAACACGTGCAACGAGTACAGCATAGAGACCAGAAAACCCGCGAGCAAGCCGATGGCCGCTGCGACAACGAAGTTGTCGAGAATGAACCAAAGAATGATTGCCAGCAGCAGCGACAGGAAAACGGGTTTGGTGGCCAGTTGCTTCATAGGGCCCGATTTTACGCGTAAACCGTACGCGTAAAATCGGCAGGTCGATCAGGCCGATTCGGCGGCACTTTGCATCGCTTCACGACCCAGCTTTTGCGCCAGAGCCATTTCGGCCACGTGGCGGCCCTGGAAGCGGGCGCCGTCAAGCTCAACCGTGCTGGGCTGGCGGCTGCCGTCGCCGTTGGCAATTGTAGACGCCCCATAGGGTGTGCCGCCATTGACCTGGTCATTGAGGGTTTGGCCTTGGAATGAGTAGGGCAGGCCAACTACTGCCATGCCGTGATGCAAAAGCACGGTATGGAAGGATAGCAGTGTGGCCTCTTGGCCGCCATGTTGAGTGGCGGTCGATGTGAACACGCTGCCAACTTTTCCGATCAGCTTGCCTTGTGCCCACAGGCCGCCGGTCTGATCCAGGAAGTTTTTCATCTGCGAGGACATCATGCCGAAACGGGTCGGCGTGCCGAAAATAATGGCGTCATAGTCCGCCAGTTCGGCCGGCGAGGCGACGGGCGCGACCTGGTCCACCTTAAAGTGGTTGTTGCGTGCTACGTCTTCGGGCACCAGCTCGGGTACGCGTTTGACGTCGACCTGAGTGCCGGCAACCGTCCGAGCGCCTTCGGCGACGGCGTTTGCCAGGGTTTCAATATGGCCATAGGCCGAGTAGTACAGCACCAATACTTTAGACATGTGAAATTTCCTTATAAAGAAACTGGGGTTGATGTTGTTGCGGTAGCAAGGTCAGGCCATGCGGTTTGGTGTTCAAGGAAGGTCAAAGACCAGGACTTCGGCATCGTCCCCGTTAGCCAGAGTTAGCGTCGATTCGCCCAAAATCCGGGCGCCGTCGCCAGCTTTCAAGGCATGGCCGTTTAGCGTGACCTTACCTTTGGCGACATGCACGTAACCGTGCCGCGCAGGGTCGATAGGCTTCGTTATGGCGTCGTTGTCGTCAAGCAAGGCCGCATAAATGCGTGCGTCCTGACGTATTTTCAAAGCGTCGTCTTCACCCGCTGGCGAGACCAACAAGCGAAGCTGCCCACGCTTTTCATCTTCTGTAAAAAAGCGTTCCTGGTAGCCTGGCGCAGTTTCTGTTTCATTTGGCGTGATCCAGATTTGCAGAAAATGAGTGGGCGCCTCTTGCGAGCCATTGAATTCGCTATGCCGAATACCCGTGCCAGCGCTCATCAGTTGAACGTCGCCAGGACGTAAAACCGAACCCGATCCCAAAGAGTCTTTGTGAGCCAAAGCGCCTTCAAGCACGTACGAAAAAATTTCCATGTTGCGATGGCCGTGCGCGCCAAAGCCCTGAGCAGGCGCGACGGTGTCGTCGTTGATGACACGCAGTGCGCTCCAGCCCATTTGATCGGGGTCGTAGTAGTTGGCGAACGAGAATGTGTGGTGGCTGTTGAGCCAGCCGTGGTTGGCGTGGCCGCGGTCTTCAGCTTTGCGAATTTCGATCATTTCGGCCTCCGGGCTTGTGTCGTTGAGTGACGTTATGGCCATTTTATGGTCAAATGAGTAGATAAAAAATCGCTAAATTACGATAAAAATAATCGAATTTTTAGATATAAAGGCGGGTGGATGAAAACAACGCTAGAGCAATGGCGGGCCTTTCAGGCGGTGGTCGAATATGGCGGCTATGCGCAGGCGGCCGAACGGCTTCATCGCAGTCAGTCATCGGTCAGTTATCTGGTGGGGAAGCTGCAAGAACAGCTGGGTGTTGTGCTGCTTGAAGTTCAGGGGCGTAAGGCCGAACTCACCGAGGCAGGCAGGGTATTGCTCGAATACGCGCAAAGCTTGCTGTCAGAAGCCAACGGCATCGAAACTCTTGCGCAGCGCATCGGTGAAGGGTGGGAGACCACGCTCAAGCTGGTGGTGGATGCGGCATTTCCCACGCAAGCATTGGTCGAAACCATGCACCAGTTCAATGGCCGTGCGCCGGCAACCCGCGTTCAGCTCACCGAAGTCGTTTTGTCGGGTGCCGAAGACGCCGTAATGGAACAACAGGCCGATATTGCGATTTCGGCGCATGTGCCTGTCGGTCGGCTGGGACAGAAGCTATGCGACATCGAGTTTGTAGCGGTGGCCCGCTTTGACCACCCCTTGCATCAGTTGGGGCGGATGCTGACCGAGCACGACCTGAAAAGTCATTTGCATGTGGTGGTGCGCGATTCGGGCATGAAGCAGCCGCGAAACGAAGGCTGGCTGGGGTCTTCGCATCGGTGGACAGTAAGCGGCTTTCCGGCGTCGCGGGCCATGGTAGTGGGTGGCCTGGCCTTTGCCTGGTTGCCCACCCACATTGTGCAGCCCGATATCGACGCCGGGGTGCTGGTGCCGTTGGCTCTGGGGCCCTACCAGCGCCGCTTTGGGGCCTTGTTTCTTATCTACGGGCACCCCGATCGTATCGGCCCCGCCACTGCCTTGCTGGCGCAGCTTTTGCAAGAAACCGTCACGGCACGCTGTCCGGTGCTGCAATAACAAGACGCCCTGCAATTCTGGCTAAAACCAGGGTTGCAGGGCGTCTTGTTGCAGACGGCGCGGGGGTGTTCCCCGCACTATTCTGTTTTATGCAAAGCGCGAAGGACGGCTGGTTGCGCCTGTCTTGGCACCCGCAGGCTTTTTGAAGCTGGGGCGGGGGCGGGCAGGGCGATCAGTTGCTGCGGCTGGGCCGTCGTGGCGCTTCGAGCCGCCAAAGTGGCCACGGTGCGCGCCGGCATCCTGGTCGCGATACGCCGGGGCGCGGCCTTCAAAAGCCGGCTTGTCGCCAAAGCGGCCTTCGGGTTTGCTGTACGCAGCACGACCTTCGGGCTTGCCGAACGAAGGCTTGTCGCCGAAACGGCCTTCGGGTTTGCCATACGACGGCTTGTCGCCGTAGCGCCCTTCGGGTTTACCGAAAGCAGGCTTGTCGCCAAAACGACCTTCAGGCTTGCCGAACGAAGGTTTGTCGGAGAATCGGCCTTCTGGCTTGCCAAACGAGGGCTTGTCGCCAAAGCGGCCTTCTGAACGTTCGTAGGCAGGTTTGTCACCGAAACGGCCTTCGGGCTTGCCATACGAAGGCTTGTCGCCGTAGCGGCCCTCGGGTTTACCGTAGCCGGGCTTGCCGCCGCCAAAACCGCCGCGTGCGCCGTAAGGCTTTTTGCCGCCGGGCTTGCGATCGGTGTAGGTGGGGCGCACAGTCTTCTTGGGTTCCAGACCTTCAATGACATCTGAAGGGATAGGCTGACCAATGAAGTGCTCGATACGACGGATTTTGTGACGTTCGGCATGGGTAGCCAGCGTAAAAGC
This sequence comes from Pusillimonas minor, assembly GCF_014237865.1. Lineage (GTDB taxonomy): Bacteria > Pseudomonadota > Gammaproteobacteria > Burkholderiales > Burkholderiaceae_B > Neopusillimonas > Neopusillimonas minor. Next base: position 28,579 of record NZ_JACJUU010000002.1, on the reverse strand, counting down.
CAAACCATTGTTGCCGGCACGGCCCGTACGACCAATACGGTGCGTGTAATCTTCGGGCTGCATGGGCAAGTCGTAGTTGATGGCGTGGCTGATGCCCTGAACGTCGATACCACGGGCAGCGACGTCGGTGGCGACCAGAATACGCAGTTTGCGTTTTTGCAGCAGGCCCAGCGTGCGTGTGCGCTGGCGCTGGTTCATGTCGCCATGCAAGGCGCCGGCCTGGAAGCCCTGATCAGACAGACGGATGGCCAGGTCATCGGCGCCGCGTTTGGTTGCCGTAAATACAATGGCTTGGTCAAGGTTGGCGTCGCGCAGCAGGTGGTCGAGCAAACGCAGTTTGTGGTTGTTGTCGTCTGCATAAAGCAGGCTTTGCGTAATGTTGCTGTGCTTTTCTTTGTGGCCCGACACTTCGATACGAAGCGGCTCGCGCATCATTTTGCCGGCCAGGCGGGCAATTGAGCCGTCCAGCGTCGCCGAGAACAACAACGTCTGGCGATCGGCTGGTGTGCTGGCCACAATGGTTTCAATGTCTTCAATAAAGCCCATGTCCAGCATGCGGTCGGCTTCGTCGAGCACCAATGTGTGTACGGTCGACAAATTGACGCGGCGTGCCTGAAGGTGATCGATCAGGCGACCCGGCGTGGCAACCAGGACATCGACGCGACGCGACAAGGCTTTAAGCTGGGCGCCGTAAGGCATGCCGCCCACAACGACAGCTGTGCGCAGATCTTTAATGTGGGCGCCGTAAATTTTGGTGGCGTCGGCCACTTGCATGGCCAGTTCGCGGGTAGGGGTCAAGACCAGTACCTGAACGCCTGTGCCGGCGTTGGCGGGCATTTGCGCAATGCGGTTCAGGGCGGGCAGCATGAACGCGGCGGTTTTACCGCTACCGGTTTGTGCCGACACCATCAGGTCGTGGCCTTCGAGGGCTTTGGGCACAGCGGCGGCTTGCACCGACGTAGGGGTGGTAAAACCGGCTTTGCTGACGGCAGACAATAGGGTAGGGACGAGACCCAGGTTCTCAAAAGACATGCGTATTCCTTTGCCGTTGTTTACGGCATACACTGGCCTGGGTTCAAAATGACCCATTGGCCGGTTGATTGAAAGCATCGTGCCGACCAATCAACCTGGAGTGCAGCGGGTTTGCAAGGCAAACCGCAACGGGAAAGGCTTGGGGGTCAGGGAGCGATGGCGTCCGACATGGGTGCTGACGAATCAGTCAACTGCTGGCACACAACCCGTGGGTTGTATAAAAATGTCGACGCGTTTTAATGCAGTGCCCGGAGTATAGACCGCTGAGCAACATTAGGGAAAGTACTAATTTGTAACGCAATCGTCATGTTGTGCAACGACACACGGGTTTGTCATGGCATTAAACGGTGCATCAGGTAGGCCGTTGGTTACCAGTTAATGGGCGTTTGGCCGTGTTCGGCCAGCCATGCGTTGGTCGTGGCGAAATGCCCACACCCTATAAACGGTACGGGTGGGCGGCGCGCCGACAGCGGCGACGGGTGGTTGGCGCAAAGCACCAGGTTGTGTGGGTTATCGGGGATCAGGCTGCGTTTTTGCTGGGCATGGTTGCCCCACAACATAAACACTTTGGGTTGCGTGCCCTGCGCTACGCGGCTGATCAGCGCATCGGTAACGGTTTCCCACCCTCGTCGGGCATGCGATGCCGGCTTGCCCGACGCTACCGTCAAGACAGTGTTCAGTAACAGCACACCTTGTTGCGCCCATCGGCTCAGGTCGTGCGACTGAAGTGTCAGGCGGTCGGGAAACTCAAGCTGCAGTTCGGTAAAAATATTACGTAAGCTGGGTGGGCAGGGGCATTGCTCGGGCACACTGAAGGCCAGGCCATGCGCCTGCCCGGGGCCGTGGTAAGGGTCTTGCCCCAAAATAACCACCTGCACATCGTCCGGAGTAAGCCCTTGCAATGCCCTGAACGGCTGCGCAGGAAATATCGCTGTGTTGGCCGCCAGGCGTTCGTTTAAATAGGTGTCCAGGCCCGCCAATGCAGCGGCAACGTCGGCTTGCGCCAACACGCTGCGCCAGGCCGCCGGCAGCCCGGCAATGTGCGGCGATAGCGGGCCCGTGTACCGGTTGTCGAGGTAGGGGGCCGACATTACGTTGATGCAGGGCGATACGCGGGCAATTGTGCCAGTGCGTTGCGCAAGGCGTGATGGTAGTCGGCCATCAGGTTCAGTTGTTGTTCCTGAAACACGTCCCAGGCCAGGTTTTGTTCAGGGGTGCGTTCGCGGGCTGGGGCCCAGATGGCGTCAGGAAACCGGCTGTCGAGCCGCCAGCGCGGGATGATGTGCCAGTGCAGGTGGGGCACCTGGTTACCCAGCTGTGCCACGTTCACCTTCACCGGGCTGAGCTCGTTGCGCAGCACACTTTCAACCACCCACACCACCGACATTAAATGTTCGCGCTCGTCGTGGGTCAGGTCTGTCATTTCGGTGACATGGGCATGCCAGACCACGCGTGTAAAGCCCGGAAAGTCGGGCTCTTGTGCATCAATCACCCGCAGTCGGTCGTCGCTCCATATTTCTACCAGCGGGTTGCGGGTACACAGGGCGCATTGTTGACTGGCGCTCATCAGAAAAACAGCGCTTTCAAAGCCAGGCCGGGGTCTTCGGCGCGCATGAAGCGTTCGCCGACGAGAAACGCGTTGACGTGATGCGAGCGCATGAGGTCGACATCTTCTCGCGACAAAATGGCGCTTTCGGTCACCACGAGTTTTTCTGCAGGGATCAGGGGCAGCATGTCGATGGTGTTTTGCAATGACACCTCGAAGGTACGCAGGTTGCGGTTGTTGATGCCCAGCAGGCGTGTCTTCATCTGCAGGGCCACCTCAAGTTCGTCGCGGTCGTGCACTTCGACCAGGACGTCCATACCCAGTGACATCGCCAGCGCTTCCATTTCGTTAAGTTGCGACGGGCTTAGCGCTGCAACAATCAGCAAAATGCAATCGGCCCCGATCGCGCGAGCATGGGCGACCTGATAGGGGTCGATCATGAAGTCTTTGCGCAGCACCGGCAACGAGCACGCAGCCCGGGCTTGGCGCAGATAATCGTAAGACCCCTGAAAGAACTGCACATCGGTCAGCACCGACAAACAGGCTGCGCCATGTGCTGCGTACGAGGCTGCGATTTCGGCAGGGTTGAAGTTTTCGCGGATCACGCCTTTAGAGGGTGATGCCTTCTTGATTTCTGCAATTACCGCGGGTTTGCCTTGCTGGATTTTGCTTTCCATAGCACTTAAAAAGCCGCGCACATCCTTGCGACTTTCGGCTTCGCGCAGCACGTCAGCTTCGCTGCGCATTTGGCGGGCGGTAGCGACTTCAGTTTTTTTGGTATCAATTATTTTTTGAAGGATGTCACTCATGACTGGAATTTCCGTGTAAATGCGCTGAATTGATTCAGTTTGTCGAGGGCGGCACCGCTGGCAATGAGTTCGAAAGACAGTTTTACAGCGTCTTTGATGGTGGCGGCACCGTTGCCGGCATAAATCGCCAGCCCAGCATTGAAACCGACGATATCACGCGCGGCGCCTTCTACGTTGCCCAGCGCTTCTTTAATCATTGCCGCAGACTCGTCCCGGCTATTAACTTTGATCGAGCGATTCGACGTCATGGTAATGCCAAAGTCTTCGGGGTGAATCTCGTATTCGTTGATTTCGCCGTCTTTAAGCTCGCCGATAAGGGTGGGGGCGCCTAAAGAGGCCTCGTCCATGCCGTCTTTGCCATGGATAACCAGAACATGTTTTGACCCAAGGCGTTCAAGGACGCGGACCTGGATACCGACCAGGTCTTGGTGGAATACGCCCATGAGCTGATTGCCGGCGCCGGCCGGGTTCGTGAGCGGCCCCAGAATATTGAAAATGGTTTTGACGCCCAGCTCTTTACGAATGGGCGCGACATTTTTCATGGCGCCATGGTGGGCGGGAGCAAACATAAAGCCAATACCGGTCTCGGCAATACATTCTGAAATTTGCTCGGGGTTCAGGGCGATATTGACACCCAGGGCTTCGACAACGTCGGCACTGCCTGACGACGAAGAGGCGCTTCGGCCCCCGTGCTTGGCAATTTTGACCCCGGCTGCAGCGGCAACAAACATTGCGGCGGTAGAAATATTGAAGGTGTTGCTGCCGTCACCGCCTGTCCCTGCCATGTCGAGCAGGTCGTCGGGGTCGGGCGTTTCTACTTTAAGTGCAAACTCGCGCATGACTTGTGCCGCTGCGGTAATCTCGCCAATAGTTTCTTTTTTGACGCGCAACCCCATGATGAGGGCCGCGGCAATTTGCGGCGACATCTCGCCGCGCATCAGCATGCGCATCAGGTGCAGCATTTCGTCGTGGAAAATTTCGCGGTGCTCAATGCAGCGGGTCAGCGCTTCCTGGATAGAAATATTTTTCATTTTTGGTGGTCCTGTTTTTTTACATTGTAAGAAATCGGCGAAGCAGGTCGTGACCGTACTCGCTCAAAATAGATTCGGGATGAAACTGTACGCCCTCGATAGGCAAGGTTTTATGACGAACGCCCATAATCTCGCCGTCTTCGGTTTCGGCTGTTATGACCAGGGTGTCGGGCAAGCTGCTGCGCTCAATGGCTAAAGAGTGATACCGCGTGACGGTAAAAGGCGAGGGCAAGCCGGCAAAAACGCCCGCGTCGTCGTGCGTAATGGCCGAGGTTTTGCCGTGCATAAGTGTTTTGGCGCGCACGATGTTTCCGCCAAAAGCTGCGCCAATCGCCTGGTGTCCCAGGCAGACGCCCAGAATGGGCTTGCGGCCGGCAAAGTGCTGTATTAAAGGCACTGAAATGCCGGCTTCTGCGGGCGAGCACGGCCCGGGTGAAATGCAGATCCGGTCTGGGTTGAGGGCGTCAATGTCGTCCAGGGTGGCTTGGTCGTTACGCAGCACCACCACGTCTTCGCCCAACTCGCCAAAATAATGTACCAGGTTGTAGGTAAACGAATCGTAGTTATCAAGCATCAGCAACATGGTTGTCTCCGGTTGCATTTAAACGGGTTCGTCCAGACCAAACTGGACTTTTTCGGCGGCGCGAATGACGGCACGCGCCTTGGCTTCCGTTTCTTGCCATTCTTTTTCCGGGTCGGAGTCGGCCACAATGCCGGCGGCGGCCTGAACATAAAGCATGCCGTCCTTGATGACGCCGGTACGAATTGCAATGGCGACATCCATTTCGCCGCTGTAGCTCAGGTAGCCGGCGGCGCCGCCGTATACGCCGCGGCGCACGGGCTCAAGTTCGTCGATGATTTCCATGGCCCGTACCTTGGGCGCGCCCGTCAGGGTGCCGGCCGGGAATGTCGCGCGCAAGACATCCATATTGCTTTGCCCGGGCTTCAGCGTGCCGCTGACGTTCGACACCAGATGTTGAACATGCGAGTAGCGTTCAATCGTCATGGTTTCGGTCACTTTGACACTGCCCGTTTCTGCGATACGACCAACGTCGTTGCGGGCCAGATCAATCAGCATCATGTGTTCGGCCCGCTCTTTCGGGTCGGCTTGCAGCTCTTCGGCCAGTTGTTGGTCTTCTTGCGGGGTTGCGCCGCGACGGCGCGTGCCCGCCAGCGGGCGAATGGTGACGACCGAGCGCGTTTTATGGTCTTCGGTCACGCTTTCCTGTCGCACCAGAATTTCCGGCGACGAACCCACCACATGGAAACTGTCGAAATCCCAGTAGTACATGTAGGGCGACGGGTTGAGTGAACGCAGGGCGCGGTAGAGCGACAGCGGTGAGTCGCGGAAGGGCTTGGTGATGACCTGGCCAATTTGCACTTGCATGACGTCGCCGGCAGCAATGTATTCTTTGGCGCGCAGTACCGCCTGCAAGTAGTCTTCTTTGGCAAAGCTGCGGTGGCAGTCGGTTTGCAGGCTGGCGTAGGCATACGGGATCGTGACAGGCGTGCGCAGCTTCTCGCGCAATGTTTTCAGGCGGCGTTTGGCTTGCACGTAGCTTTCGGGCTGGCTGGTGTCTGCATATACCAGCAGGTAGGTCTTGCCCGCCAGGTTGTCAACAATGACCAGTTCGTCAATGTGCAGCAGCATCAGGTCGGGCGTCCCCTTGCCTTGGCCGGCCGGGAAAGGTTTGACCGCTGGCCCAAGCTTGGCCTCGATGTTGCGAACGGTGTCGTAGCCAAAGTAGCCGGCCAGCCCGCCTGCAAAACGCGGCATGCCTGGGCGCAAAGCGACTTTGAATCGCGCCTGATATTGCTCGATGAACGTCAGCGGGTCGCCCTCGTGGGTTTCTACCACCTTGCCCTGGTGCAGCACTTCGGTGGTGTTTCCGCTGGCGCGGATGACGGTTTTTGCCGGCAGGCCAATGAAAGAGTAGCGTCCAAAGCGTTCCCCGCCCACGACCGACTCAAGCAGGCAGCTGTTACGCCCGCCATCAGGCGAGTTGTAGGCCAGCTTCAGGTAAATGCTTAACGGGGTGTCCAGATCGGCGTAGGTTTCCGCAATCAGCGGAATACGATTAAAGCCTTGGGCGGCCAGTGCATTGAATTCTATTTCGGTCATAAAAGGTCTCGGTGGTTAGGTTTGCACGCGCCGGGACCCTTAACGAAAAAGCCCGGCTACGCAGAGCGTTCCGGGCTGGATTCAGTTGGCTGGTGGTACAAAAACAGCAGGTTTTTGTACCAGGAGACGATTGACCGTTACCCGGAACACGAACGCCACCAGCGCCAATAGGCGCCGGGTGTTGTGATGCGGATAGCGGTAAAGGTCATGAAATTTAGCTGAAATTATTCGGTAAAGACGTTTGCCGCGCTGCCGGTAATGCGGGCCGCCGCGACGTCAATCGAGGCAACTATACCATCGACTTTCAGGTTTTGCACGTCTTGCCCTTCGTTGTAACCGTAGGGGACGGCAAATACCGACATGCCGGCCGCTTGTGCGGCCAGCGCGTCGTTGGCCGAGTCGCCGATTAAAATGGCCTGCCCGGGGTCGACGTCCAGCAGTTTGCAGGCGTGTAATAGCGGCATGGGGTGCGGCTTTTTTTCGGTGCAGGTGTCGCCGCACACAACGTGCTCAAAAAAGCCGCTTAACCCGCAGGCCTGCAAAAGCGGGTGGGTGAATTCGGCCGGTTTGTTTGTCACTACCGCCATGGCAACGCCGGCGTCGCGCAACTGCGTCAAACCGTCGACCACACCTTCGTAAACCGCCGACTTGGTGCCGTTGACGACGTGATAATGCTGTTTGAACAAAGCCAGGCCCTGCGCGACGGTCTCTTCTGTCAGGGGGGCTTCGAAGCCTGATGACAGCGCGCGCCTGACCAGGTTTTCGGCGCCTTTGCCGACATAGGTGGCAATAACGTCGAGCGGCAGGGGCGGTAAACCCATTTCGGTACGCATGGCGTTGGTGGCGTCGGCCAGGTCAGGTATGGAGTTGACGAGGGTGCCGTCAAGGTCAAGAAGTACAGCTGTGTATGTCATGATGCTTGCTGCTCGCCCCGTGCGATTTCGCGCCGCATGTCGTCAATAACCTTCCGGTAGTCGGGCTGACCAAAAATGGCCGAGCCGGCAACAAATGTATCGGCGCCGGCAGCACGGATCTCGGCGATATTGTTGACTTTCACGCCGCCGTCGACTTCCAGCAAAATGGCCTGGCCGCCGTCGCGCTGCCAGTCATCGATTTTCTCGCGGGCCTGTTTAAGCTTGAGCAGTGTGTTCGGGATAAAGCTTTGCCCGCCAAAACCGGGGTTGACCGACATCAGCAGCACAATATCCAGCTTGTCCATGACGTAATCCATCCATTGCAGCGGGGTGGCCGGGTTGAAGACCAGGCCGGCCTTGCAACCATGGTCGCGGATCAGCGACAAGGTGCGGTCGGGGTGCCGTGAGGCTTCGGGGTGAAACGTAATAACGTCGGCGCCTGCTTTTGCAAATTGCGGGATAATGTCGTCCACCGGTTCAACCATCAGGTGTACGTCGATGAGGGCCTTGGTGTGCGGGCGTATCGCTTCGCAAACCATCGGCCCGATGGTCAGGTTGGGAACATAATGGTTGTCCATGACGTCAAAATGAATCCAGTCGGCGCCGGCGTCGATAACATTGCGCACTTCTTCGCCCAGGCGGGCAAAGTCAGCCGACAACAGGCTGGGTGCAATTCGGGTGTTAGATGTAGACATAATCAGTGAACCTGTGGGTGGGCCGGACATCTTCCGGTTTATACATGACATTATTGCAGGTGAGTGCCATTGGAATCTTTATGAAGCCTTACGACCTGAGCATTACCGTAACTCCGCAGTACCTTCCCGAACAGTCTGACCCGGACAAACAGCACTTTGTGTTTGCCTACACCGTGCGCATCACCAATAATGGCGAACATGCCGCACAGGTTATCAGCCGCCATTGGGTAATTACCGATGGCCGGCAAAACGTGCAAGAGGTCAGAGGCCTGGGCGTTGTGGGCCAGCAGCCGCTGCTGGCGCCGGGCGAAACCTTCGAATACACCAGCGGGTGCCCCTTGCCAACGCCGTTCGGCACCATGAAAGGCGCCTATCATTGTGTCGGCGATAATGGGATTCCCTTCGAGGCTGAAATCCCCGAATTTGTGCTGGCGATGCCGCGCACCTTGCATTGAAATTGTACCGGGCTTGTGTCTTTGCTTTCTGCCGACTCATGAAAAAACGTCTTCTTCCCTTGCTGCTGGTTCTGCTGGCGGCCTGTACCAGTGTCCCGCCCGAAGCGCCTGTTTCAGCGCCAGGCGCCGAGCCTGCCCCCGATATCGCCGAGCGCCCGCTGCGGGTGCCTGACTTATCCGTTCTGCGCGAAACCGCCGTTCGGCCGCTGTCCGGCAAGTTTCAGGCCGTGGGGTGGGGGGCCTTGCCTGGCTGGAGCGAGGATGATCTTGCCGCGGTCTGGAAGGGGCTGGTCAACAACTGTAAAGGCCTGATGCGGCCGGTCTCTGGTTCGCTGGCTTTGCCGGCGCGCGCCGCACCCCGTGCCTGGCAGCCAGTGTGCTTGCAGGTCGAGCGTGCCGGTGTGCCCGAAAACAGCCAGCCAGGCGCACAATGGGTGCGCGAATTTTTGCAAACCTATTTACAGCCCTGGCGTCTGCTTGATGGTGACGGGAAGCTGGCGCGCAATACCGTGACGGGTTACTACGAGCCTTTGATCAGGGCGTCGCGCACGCGGGGTGGCGATTATCAATGGCCGCTGTATGCCGCACCCGACGACCTGCTTACCATTGACCTGGGCTCGGTTTACCCCGAACTGGCCGGCAAACGGGTGCGCGGCAAACTCGAGGGCAAGCGGGTGGTGCCCTACGATACCCGCGCCCAGATAGCCAGCGCCGAAAAGCAGCCGCCTGTCATCGTATGGGCCAATGACCCGGTCGAAGCGTTTTTCCTGCAAATCCAGGGCTCGGGCCGTGCCCTGCTGCCCAATGGTGAAACCATTCGTTTAGCCTATGCCGACCATAACGGCCGCCCCTATGCCTCTATTGGCAGGTGGCTGGCCGATCAGGGCGAAATGCCGCTGGCGCAAACGTCTATGCAAAACATAAAAGCTTGGGCAAAGCGCAACCCGGGCCGCATTCAAGAAATGCTCAACGCCAATACCGCTATGGTGTTCTTTCGTGAAGAGCGCATCTCCGACGCCGAGCTTGGGCCCAAGGGGGCTTACGGTATCCCGCTTATTGGCGAACGCGCAGTTGCCATTGACCCGACCTTCGTTCCGCTGGGCAGCCTTGTTTATCTGGCAACAACATACCCGGCTTCGCAACAGCCGTTACGTCGTCTGGTGTTTGCACAAGATACTGGCGCGGCTATCAAGGGCGCAGCCCGAACGGATTTTTATTGGGGCTTTGGTGACGAGGCTGGCGCGCGCGCGGGTCGTATGAAGCAATCCGGCGAAATGTGGGTGCTGTGGCCCAAGCAGGCCGGCGCGCCTTCAGCACGATGAGCGACCCGGTTGTTGTCTGCGGTGCCGGAATCGTCGGCCTGTCTGCGGCGTTGGGCTTGTCCCGGGCTGGCATCGATACGGTGCTTGTCGCGCCGAAGCAGCCCTTGCCATCCAAGGCGCCCGGGGTGTATTGCCCGCGCGTGTATGCCTTGTCTCCGGCTAGTCAGCGGTTTTTGGCCGAGCAGGGGGTCTGGGACATGCTCGACCAGCAGCGGATTACCCCGGTGGAGTCCATGCAAATTTATGGCGATGCCAGTGGCCAGGTAAGCTTGAACGCTTGGCAGGCTGCGCATCACGAACTGGCCTGGATTATCGAATCTGATGAGCTCGAACGTGTGTTGCGCCAGGCAGTTCAGCTTTTCCGCGTGAATTGGCTCGATGATCGCTTTCAGGGCTTTGATCAAGGCGGTGTGTCGCTGGCTTCGGGCAAGTCCCTGCCTGCGGCGCTTGTCATCGGCGCCGAGGGGGCGCAGTCTGTTGTCCGCAGTGCTGCGGGCATTGCCCACCATTCCAAACCCTATGGGTATGCCGGCGTAGTCACGCATTTGCATACCCAAAGGCCCCATCAGGGCACGGCATTTCAGTGGTTTACCGCCGACGGCATCATTGCCTTTTTGCCCATGCCCGATACGGCCGACGGGCATCAGGTGTCTTTGGTGTGGTCTATGCCTCAAGACCAGGCCGACGTCCTGATGGCGCTCGACGCCCCGGCCAGGGCCGAGTGGCTTGCGTCGCGTCTCACGGGGTTGGCCGGGGACTGTTTCGGGGCGGTTTCCGTCCGCAGCCCTGTTCATGCGTTTCCGCTGTTTTGCGAGCATAGCGATATGGTGGCTCCTGGCGTTGCGCTTGTGGGCGACGCAGCACATCGCGTTCATCCGCTGGCCGGTCAGGGGCTAAACCTGGGGTTGGGCGATGTGCAGGAACTCTTGCGCGTGCTTGTGTCTAAAGAGTCGTACCGTTCGCCAGGCGATTTGCGCGTGTTGTCGCGTTACCGGCGGTCGCGGGCCGAACCTGTTCTGGCCATGCGCGCCGTCACCGACGGCCTGCACCGCCTGTTTGCGGTCCAGGCGCCGCCTGTTGTCATGGCACGTAACCTGGGCATGCAACTGGTCGATCGCTTGCCCTGGGTCAAGCGGCGGCTTATCCAAGGGGCATCGCGCTAGCTCGCGGTTACGTCCCGGTTCAATTTCTGGAGCTCATATGTTGTCTGTTGTTCGGCGTTACCTGGCGCCTGTATGTTTTGTTTTGTCGGGCGTTCTGTCTTTTGGCGCGCATGCGCAGTCTGTGCCTGGCGCCGGGGTAGCCGATGTTAAAGGCCGGTTCGAAACCCGTTTCCCCGGGATCGAAATCACCGCAGTACGAGAAACTCCTTTCCCTGGTCTTTTCGAAGTCCAGGTGGGCATGGATTTGCTGTACAGCGATGCCGATGTGTCATACGTAATGCAGGGTTCGCTCATCGATGCCGTATCGCGGGTTGATCTGACGTCGAAACGGCTGGCCGATTTAAGTCAGGTGCCTTTTGACGAGCTACCGTTTCATCTGGCGATCAAGCAGGTCAAAGGCAATGGCGAGCGCGTGCTTGTCGCCTTCGAGGACCCCAATTGTGGCTATTGCAAGCGTTTGCATCAAACCCTGGCCGAGGTCGACAACATCACGGTGTACACGTTGCTATACCCCATTTTGTCGCCTGACTCGCACGACAAGTCGCGCAATATCTGGTGTGCCCCCGACCGCGTTGCAGCCTGGCGCGACTGGATGCTTGAAGGCGTTGTTCCGCCCGACGCCCAGTGCGAAACCCCTGTGCAAGATATTTTGGCGCTTGGGCGACAAATGACGATTCGCGGTACCCCCGCCCTGTTCTTTGCCGACGGGTCGCGGGTCAACGGTGCAATGCCGCTCGAAGCGCTGGTCGAGAAGCTCGACAGCGTTACCGAAGCCCTGGCGCGTCGTTAGGGCGTCTCCGGCGCCACCCGCCCTTCGGGGGCGCCTTGAACGGCTTCCGAGAACAAATTGAAGATGATTTTGCGCATCCACTGATTGCCTGGCTCTTTATGGAACTTGGCATGCCAGAACAGGTTGATACCGATTCTGGGCAAAGGGATGGGGTGGTCGACGTAGGTCAGATTGAAGGGTTTGGCGTAGTGCAGGGCGTAAAGCTCGGGTACGGTGGCGATAAGGTTGGTGTTGCTAAGGATATGGCCCACGGCGACAAAGTGCGGCACCAGCAGTTTGACAGTACGTTTGCTCTCCGAGCTATCGATGATTTCATCCAGCTTGGCGTGACCGGTGCCGGCCGAAACCACTTGCACATGCTCACTGTCGAAATATTGTTTGCTGCTTACTGCCGTGCCTGCGTAAGGGTGTTCGGCCCGCATCAGGCATACGTAGCGTTGCATGAACAGACGTTGCTGGAAAAAGCCGGTTTTTAGCTGCGGCAACAGCCCAATCGCCAGGTCGACATGCCCGGCTTCCATTTCGGTGCTCAGGCTGTCATGCGTATTGCGTACTGTGCTAATCGTTACGCCCGGTGCTGTGTGGCTTAGCAAATCCATCAAGCGCGGCAACAGCGTAATTTCGCCCAGGTCGGTCATTGCAATGACAAACTTTCGACGGCTGGCCAGGGGGTCAAACGAGGCGCGTTGGTTCAGGGTGTCGTGCAGCGTGCTAAGCGCATAAGTAATGGGCTCGGCTAATTGCGCCGCATAGGGGGTGGGTTCCATGCCCTTCGAGGTTCGTATGAACAGTTCGTCACCGGTCAGGCTGCGAAGGCGTCGAAGCGCGTTGCTGACGGCGGGTTGGCTAAGGCTCATTTTCTCGGCGGCAGCCGATACGCTGCCTTCAGTCAGCAGGTAGTTAAAAACGACCAGCAGGTTTAGATCTATGTCTTTCAAGTCCATTATTCATATCACTTATAGCCCTTATTCATCACATTCTATAGGTTAATGAGGCCTCCTTCTATATACTCGATCCCCTGTGCAAACCTATAAAAACTATCAGACGAATCATGAAGTTACATATCCAGCCGCTGGGGCAGACGTTATCGGTCGATTCAGGGGCTAACCTTCTGGAAGCCTTGCGCGCCGCCGAGGTCCCTATTTCATACAGTTGTATGGCGGGTCGTTGTGGCACATGCCGTTGTAAAGTAATTAAGGGTCAGGTCCTCGAGTCGGGCCGCGAGGCAACGCTCACCAATCCACACGCCGACGACTATGTCCTGGCCTGTATGAGTGCAATTACCGAGTCTTGCACCATCGAAATCCCCGAGCCCGATGAGGTGGTCAACCACCCGGCTCGCATCATCAAGGCAACGGTCGTTGCCATCGAACAGGCCACCCACGACATCCGACGTATCGTGTTAAAGCCGGCCAAGCCGTTGGCATATTCGCCGGGCCAGTACGTCTCAATTCAATTTACGCCAGACCATATCCGCCCTTATTCGATGGCTGGTCTGCATACCGATGATCTCCTCGAGTTTCACGTCCGCGTTGTACCCGATGGGCGGGTCAGCGGCTATGTCGATCAAGCCTTGAAACCAGGCGATGCCGTCCGCGTTACAGGGCCATTGGGCACCGCCTATTTGCGTCGCAAGCACGAGGGCCCTATGTTGTGCATTGCGGGTGGTACGGGATTGGCGCCTGTGTTGTCCATCGTGCGTGGCGCCCTCGAAAGCGGTATGACCAATCCCATCCACGTCTATTTCGGGGTTCGCTCGCAAACAGATACGTACTGCACCGATGTGCTGGCCCAGTTGCAGGCGCGGTATTCAAACCTGAAAGTCAGTGTGGTGGTCGCCGTAGGGGCTGCCGCACAAGGTCAACGTACTGGGTTGGTGACTGACGTGGTCGACGCCGATTGGTCGTCACTCGAAGGGTTTCGGGTTTATTTATGCGGTTCGCCACCCATGGTGAATGCCGCAACATTATTGGTGACGCGAAAAGGGGTAGCCCCTGAGCATGTTTATGCCGACGCGTTTTACGCCAGCGCCAGCTAACTGGCGCCGATTAGCAAGGAGAGGATGATGAGTACTATTCCAGAGGTATTTCCTCGTGACCCCAAGTGGGAAGGTGAAGGCAGTAGCCGTATCCCGTTTTGGGCCTACACCGACAAAGACATCTATAAACAAGAGCTTGAGCGCTTGTTTTATAACAATCACTGGTGTTATGTAGGCCTTGAAGCCGAAGTTCCCAACCCGGGCGACTTCAAGCGTACGCTTATTGGCGAACGTTCCGTCATCATGACGCGTGACGCCGAGGGCGGTATTAACGTGATCGAAAACGTCTGTGCGCACCGGGGCATGCAGTTTTGCCGCAAGCGTAACGGCAATGCCAAAGAACTGGTTTGCCCTTATCACCAATGGAACTACAGCCTGAAAGGCGACCTGCAGGGCGTACCCTTTTTGCGCGGTGTAAAAAAAGACGGTCAAGTCCAGGGCGGTATGCCGAAAGACTTCAAGACCAAAGACCACAATTTGAACAAGTTGAAGGTGGCTACCCGCGGTGGTGTGGTCTTTGCCTCTTTTGATCACGACGTCGAGTCCTTCGAGGACTACCTGGGCCCAGAGATCCTGAAGTATTTCGACCGCCTGTTCAATGGTCGCAAGCTGCACATCCTGGGCTACAACCGTCAGCGTATTCCGGGTAACTGGAAGCTGATGCAAGAGAACATCAAAGACCCTTATCACCCGGGGTTGTTGCATACCTGGTTCGTTACATACGGCTTGTGGCGTGCCGACAATAAGTCGGCGTTGCGCATGGACGATCGTCACCGTCACGCTGCCATGATTTCCACACGCGGTAATGCCGGTGCAAAAAACGAGGTCACGCAAGGTGTTACTTCGTTTAAAGAAAGCATGCAGGTGCAAGACAAACGTTTGCTCGACATCGTGCACGAAGACTGGTGGGGCGAGCCTACTGCCGTCATGATGACGATTTTCCCCAGCGTGATCTTCCAGCAGCAGGTCAACAGTGTTTCAACGCGTCATATTCAACCTAACGACGAGGGTTCGTTTGATTTTGTCTGGACGCACTTTGGTTTTGAAGACGATACGCCCGAAATGACACAGCGTCGCCTGGTGCAGGCCAACTTGTTCGGCCCCGCGGGTTTCGTATCGGCCGACGACGGCGAGGTCATTGAGTTCTCGCAAATGGGCTTCGAGCAAAAGCCCTACCACCGCGCGGTGGCCGAGTTGGGTGGCTACGACGTTGAAAACACCGAGCACATGGTGACCGAAACTTTGATCCGCGGCATGTACGAGTACTGGCGCAAACAGATGGAGATTTGAGCATGATTGACGTTCAAACCTATATGGACCTGAACAAGTTGTACGCGGATTACGCCTCGGTGATCGATGCCGAGAAGTGGGACGAGTGGGCTGAGTTCTTTGAAGAGGATTGTGAATATAAAGTGCAGCCGCGCGAAAACCACGAGCGTGGCTACCCGTTGGCCACGATGTGGTTCATCAGTAAAAACATGCTTAAAGACCGTGCTTATGGCATTGTCGAAACCCTGTTTCACGACCCCTACTACCAGCGCCACGTTGTGGGCGCGCCTCGTATTCTCAGCTTCGAAAACGGCGTAATCGAATCCGAAGCCAACTATGCGGTGTTCCGCACCAAGCTCGATGGCGAGTCCACAGTGTTTAACGTGGGTCGCTACCTGGATCGTATTGTTGTCACAGACAAGGGGCTAAAGTTCAAGTCGCGCGCTTGTATCTACGACTCCGAAATGATCCCCAACTCAATTATTTATCCCATTTGAGGTTCTTATGACGCAATGGATTGATGTACTGGCGGCCGATGCCGTCCCGGAAGATGATGTGGTCGGTGTCGATGCCGGCGGCCGTGAAATCGCCATTTATGGTGTCGAGGGTGCCGTTTACGCGACTGACAATATCTGTAGTCATGGCCATGCGCGCTTGTGCGATGGCTTTCTGGAAGACTTCGAAATCGAATGCCCTTTGCATCAGGGGCGTTTCGATGTGCGTAATGGCAAAGCCATGTGCGAGCCTCTTACCGAAGATATCCGTTCATATCCGGTCAAAATCGAAAACGGCCGTGTGTGGGTTGAGCTTGCCGACTAAATAAACAGAAACGACATGGCGGTCACCATAAAAAATCATGACCGACCAGGGGGAGACATATGACAACACTGGTATTTTCCCAGCTGTTGAATGGGCTGCAATACGGCGTCCTGCTGTTTTTGCTGGCCGCCGGGCTGACGCTGGTGTTCGGCATCATGAGCTTCGTGAACCTTGCTCACGGGTCGCTCTATATGCTGGGCGCCTACTTTGCGGCACTCACATTCAAAAATACCGACTCCCTGACGCTGGCTTTTTTTGCGGCCATTTTCGGCAGCATTGCCGTAGGCGTTATTCTTGAGCGCCTGGCTGTATCAAGGCTTTACTCGCGAGACCACCTCGACCATGTGCTGGTGACTTTCGGCATGGTGCTCTTCTTCAACGAGATGGTGCAAATTCTCTGGGGCACACAACCGTATTTCTTGCCTGTCCCTGCGTGGCTCGATAGTACGGTCAGTATTTTCGGCATAAATTACCCCGCTTATCGCTTTGCCATTATCGTGGTTGGGCTTTTGGTGGCGGTAGGCGCTCACGCGGTTATTAACAAAACTCGTCTGGGTATGCTGATACGAGCCGGTTCTGTTAACCCCAAAATGGTTGGCGCTCTTGGCGTCAACATTAAGTTTCTGAACGCCTTGTTGTTTGGTTTGGGGGCGGCATTGGCGGGGCTGGCTGGCGTAATGGCCAGTCCAATCCTGTCGATTCAGTCCGGCATGGGCGATCCGGTACTTATCACGACGCTTGTCGTCATCGTTATTGGGGGTATTGGTTCGGTTAGCGGTGCTTTTTACGCCGCATTAATCGTCGGTGTTGTCGACACGCTCGGCCGTGCATTCTTACCCATGATTTTGCGCGAATTCATGGCGCGAGACATTGCCAATGCTGCAGGGCCCGCAATCGCCTCAATGCTTATTTATGTCCTGATGGCGGTTGTGCTTGCGCTTCGCCCACAAGGACTGTTCGGCGCCCGGAGATAACGATGACGCAAACAACACCATTCAAGTTAAGTACGCTGGTTCCCGTCGCAATTATTCTTTTGTTGGCGCTGGTGCCTTTTTGGGGTTATTTCACCGACAGCACTTTTTACGTCGCGTTCTATGCGCGTGTGCTTATTTACGCCATCGCAGTGGTTGCGCTAAACATCGCCTTAGGGTTTGGCGGGTTGGTCAGCCTTGGTCACGCGTTGTTTATGGGTATCGGTGCATACAGCGTCGCCATACCGTCGTTCTACGGCATTGACAGTGGCTGGGTGCATCTGTTCATTTGCCTTCTGGTCAGCGGTCTGTTGGGTTACATCACCGGCGCGATCAGTCTGCGCACTACAGGCATCGGGTTCATCATGATCACGCTGGCGTTTGCTCAGATGGGGTACTTCCTGTTTGTCAGTCTTAAGCAGTACGGGGGCGACGACGGCACAAGCATTGCCAATACCAGCAAAATGCTTGGGCTCGATTTTGGCGGTGTCTATACCGTTTACGGTGTGGCGTTTGTGCTGCTGGTGCTGTCAACCTGGTGGACGGCAAAGCTGCGTGTCTCGCCTTTTGGCATGGTCTTGCGTGGCGCACGCCAAAACATCCGTCGTGTTAACGCTATCGGTTTCCAGGCGCAGCAATATTTGTTGGTGTCTTACGTGCTGTCGGCAATGCTGTGCTCGGTGGCGGGGTTCTTGCTGGCCAATCTCAATGCCTTCGCGTCACCCACCACCTTATCCTGGATTATTTCAGGCGATCTGGTGGTTATGCTGGTACTGGGCGGCATTGGTACCGTATTTGGCCCGTTGTTAGGGGCACTTGCGTTCTTGGGTCTCGAAGAAGTGCTGAAAATGTTTACAACGCATTGGTTGGCCGTGTTTGGTCTGGCCATTGTTGTGATTGGCCTGGTGGGTAAGGCCGGTATCGTCGGTTTTCTCGACGCCATGGCGCTGCGTATCGGCAACCAGGGCAAGCGTGGTCCGCAGCCTGAAGGAGAGCGGGTATGAGCAAGCCGGCATTGCAAACGCAGGCGCTTATTAAGCGTTATGGTGGGCTTTTGGTCACCGACTCGGTGTCCATCGATGTCCGTGAAGGCGAGCTGCACGCCATTATTGGCCCGAACGGCGCAGGCAAAACAACACTAATCAACCAGCTGTCCGGAGAACTTTGGTCGGATGCGGGCGATGTTGTGTATGCGGGTCAGAAAATCACTGCATTACCTATTTACGATCGGGCTCGCCGAGGGGTGTTGCGTTCGTATCAGATCACCTCCATTTTCGAAGAGTTCACAGTGCTCGAGAACACGGTGCTCGCTGCCATGGGCGCTAAGTCCCACGCGTACTACTTTTGGCGTCCTATGTTGGGCCGGGCAGATCTCGTCAAAGCTGCCCGTCATGCGCTCGAGATCACCCGGCTGTCGCATCGGACCGATGTATTGGCAGCCGAGCTGGCTTATGGCGAACGTCGTCAATTGGAGCTAGCCATGGCTTTGGCGGCTAAGCCGCGGGTGTTGCTGCTTGACGAGCCGATGGCCGGTATGAGCCCGCAAGAGTCGACAAGTGTTATTGAGTTACTTAAGTCACTGAAGGGCTCGCATTCCATTTTGCTAATCGAGCATGACATGGAAGCCGTCTTTGCCTTGGCAGATCGGATTACGGTGTTAGTGTATGGCAAGGTGCTGTGCACCGGCACGCCCGACGAGATTCGTAACAATCCGGAAGTCAAAACGGTCTATTTGGGCGACGAGCACATCGGCTAGGAGAAAATATGTCTGCATTACTGCAAGTTAACGACATCCACGCCGCTTATGGCCGTGCCCAAGCGCTATTCGGGGTGTCTTTTGAAGTGCGCCAGGGCGAGGTTGTCACGCTGTTGGGGCGAAATGGCATGGGCCGCTCTACGGCCATCAAGTGTATTTTTGGGCTATTGCCTGTTAGTAAAGGGCAAATACAGTTTGTCGGGCAAGCAACCCACGCACTGCCGTCATACAGCATTGCCCGTCTAGGGTTGGGGCTTGTCCCTGAAGGTCGTCAGGTGTTCCCCAATTTAACGGTCGAGGAAAACCTTGTCGCCACCGCACGTCCGCCGGTTAGCGGTGGGCAAGGGGTCGCGCCCTGGACGCTTGATCGCGTTTATCAGTTCTTTCCCCGTCTGAAAGAGCGGCGCACGAACTTCGGTGGTCAGTTATCGGGTGGCGAGCAGCAAATGCTGGCCATTGGTCGTGCGCTGATGACAAACCCGCGTTTGCTGGTGCTTGACGAAGCCACCGAGGGCCTGGCGCCCCTGATTCGCGCTGAAATCTGGGCCGCATTAACGGCCCTTAAGGCCGAGGGCATGTCGCAAATTGTGGTCGACAAGAACGTCGGGGCATTGCTTGGGTTTGCTGATCGCCATTATGTGCTTGAAAAGGGGCAAGTTGTGTGGTCGGGCACTTCAGGCGATTTAAGAAATGATCCGAAGGTAGTCAGCCAGTACTTGGGAGTTTGAGTGATGTAAGTTGTTGAGCTAAAAGGGTACAGCGTGTGATGAAAGACTTGAACTTACTATACGTCTTTGAGGCGATGTGGAGGGATCGCTCGGTTACTCTTGCCGCCGAAAGCCTGGGCTTGACTCAAGCGGCAGTTAGCAGTGCATTGAAGCGATTGCGTAATGAGCATGGGGATAAGTTGTTTACACAGGTAGGGCGACGCATGGAGCCTACGCCTTATGCGGTAAACGCAGCTCAGCCATTATTGACAGCGCTTGCAATGATACGTACCACTGCTAATGCGCATGTGCCCTTTTGTCCAGAGACTGCTCGTCGGCAGTTCACAATTAGAACGCGTGATATTGGCGAAGTAGTCTACTTTCCGAGAATTCTGCAGAAAATCGCTCTCCTTGCGCCAGGTGTTCGACTAAGGACAACGTTTTTACCGATAGATGAAACCGTCACTGGCCTTGCTAGTGGTCGCATAGATTTGGCGCTCGGTTTTTTGCCTTCGCTGGAAACCGCTATTCATCGTCGGGTGCTTTTTGAGCAACACTACGTTTGCGTGATGAGTGCCTGCCATCCTTTAGCAAACGAAGAGTTAACCTACGACTTGTTTCGTGCTCAAAACCATTTATTGGTTGAATACTCTGGCAGTGGGCATTTGGTGATTGAGCGTGCGTTGGTTGAGGCCGGGGCCCGCAATAACATTAAGCTTCGATTGCCCCAGTATTTGTCTGCGCCGCACTTTATAGTTTCGTCCGACCTGGTATGGTGCGCGCCTGCGGTACTGGCGGAGACATTATCAAATCATTACGATTTGGTCATCAAGCCAGTCCCGCTATCGTTGCCGCCATTCGAAATCGCGCTTTATTGGCATGATCGTTTCCATCGAGACCCTGCTAATCAGTGGCTGAGGGAATTAATAGCGAGTACTTATGGCGCTAGCCTTGTTGTGGACGGCTAGTCTACATAAAAGCTGTTAGTTGTTCGAGACGCCGTATTTTTCGTTGGCTTCGAATGTGGGAACTTGGGTCATAACAGTGTGCTTACGCGGATATTGAATGTTTGCGGACCTAAAAATAGGGGAAATCGCACCTTGTGATTCGCTCTTACCTCTGTGCGGACATAGAATTTCATTCTGGTAACGTATAAATCGCCTTTATAAGAAACTATTAGCTTAGGCGTCTTTGTTCGTACTCTGCGGCTGGTCATACTATTTGCGCGATTAGTCAAAATCGCATGACTTAGATCAAAACGCAAATTAAGGAGACAACAAATGCGCAGCTTCGCTCGGATGTTGGCAGGTCTTATTTTAAGCGGGGGAGTGCTCTCTTGCGGGGTTGCCTCAGCAGAAAAAGCACTCGAGGTTATTGTCTTTCCCGGAGGCTTCAATTGGCCCATCTGGGTGGCTCAAAACAAGGGATACTTCCAACAGCAAGGCGTTTCAGTCAACGTTACGCCAACGCCCAGTTCCTCGTACCAGCTCAGTAACTTAATTGACGGGAAATATGATATCGCCATGACTGCCATCGATAACTTGATAGCTTATCGAGAGGGGCAAGGTGAAGTCGACAAAGTAGGGACAGATCTTGTGGCCGTCATGGGTGCTGACCGCGGTTTTCTTAAGCTTGTTACGGTGCCTGAGGTCAAAACAGTCTCAGACTTGAAGGGGAGAACGTTATCCGTTGACGCTCGCAATACAGGGTATGCGCTTGTACTCTTTGAGCTGCTGGATCGGGCAGGGCTGAGAGAGCCCGATTTTCAAGTGGAGAGAGCTGGCGGTGTAATGCAGCGTTTCAAAGACTTAATGGATAAGAAGCATGCGGGCACTATGCTGATATCCCCTTTTGAGGTCCAGCCACTTGCTAATGGCTATAACGTTTTGGCGACAGCCTCTCAAGCTCTTGGAAGTTATCAAGGCTTAGTTGCGGGTACTCGGTTAAGTTGGGCTGAGGATAATCGCGAGAAATTGGTGGGTTACATTCGAGCTTATATAAATGGCGTAGAGTGGCTATACGACCCTGCCAACAAAGAAGAGGCAATCACGATTTATCAGTCCAACATGCGTAACGCTGACAAGCAGTCGGCTGAAACCGCCTATCGGATATTGCTGGACCCTGAGACAGGTATGCAGCGCAAGGCTCAGATTGAGATGGACGGCGTTGCTCAGGTATTGAGTTTACGTAGCAAGTGGGGCCGACCTCAAAAGACGCTAACTGATCCCAGCAAGTACTACGACAATCGTTTTTATCAATTGGCGACTCAGTAGCTAGATTTTGCAGGTTCGCATTATTTAAGCTACCTATTGTTACGTATCTTTATTGAGATGGCCCAGCGTATCGGCGATTAACGCTGGGTCATTGTCGAACTTATAAGCATTTGACGCCCTCTTGTTACTCTAAAGCATAAGTCCTGTTAATACTTAACAATCAACGTCTGCGTATGGCTTGATGCGTTAAGACTGCATAAAATGAAAAAATAAGACTATTAAAGTAGGTCGGAGACATGGCACAAGAAATATCCGGGGTAGTGGGCATCATTGGCATCGGACAATTGGGCTCAGCAATTGCAAGCAATTTACTCGATATGGGCTATCGAGTCGTTGGGTATAGGAGAAATCGCAACGAAGCGCAGGCTTTTGTGGATGCCGGCGGCGAGCTGGTCGACACCCCGTCTCTGGTGGTACAGCAGGCAGACTTCATTTTTCTGTGTCTTCCGAATGAGTCCGCTTCAAATGCTGTCCTAGAGGGCGTCGGCGGCATTTTGCCCCTTTTGAAAGATGGGAAAACGGTAGTGGAAGTTGGAACCTATCGTAAGAGCTTCAAATTGATGCAGGCTGAAAAAATTCAAGCAACGGGGGCTAATATTCTTGAGGCGGAGCTGAGCGGTTCACCATCGTTGGTTTTAGCACGCAAAGCGTGCTTTTATGTCGGCGGTACCGATTCGGTTTATGAAAAGTGTGAGCCCTTGCTGCAAGCCATCACTGATAACCGTTTCTTTTTGGGCGCCTTCGGAACCGCGGTCTCTATGAAGTTGATTGCGAATTATTTAGTTACTGTGAATACGTTGGCTGCGGCCGAGGCAATGAACTTAGGTACTCGCGCAGGGTTTTCGCCAGACCTGCTGGCGCGGGTTTTGTCGGTAGGGGCAGGTGCATCCGCAATGATGAGCGTGCGTGCGCCAATTATGGCTAGCCGCAAGTTCGAGCCGGCCCCAGGTTCGTTTATCACCCTTGAAAAATATCTCGATCTTGGGCAAGAGCTCGTGTCAGAGCTGGGTTGTTCTGCGCCTTTATATGCTGCTGCGGTTCCGTATTTCAGGCGTGCTATTGAACAAGGTTTACAAAACGAGGATATCGCTGCAGTAATTAAGTTGCTCGAGGCCGAGTCTCAAGGCGACAAAATTTAGGAACGGAGGGATTCATGCTTGTTGAACAACGTACATATTGGTTGAAGCCAGGGTCAGTTTCGACATTTCTGAGTTTATATGAAGCAGAGGGCCTTGCTATCCAGGCAGGGGCGCTTGGAAGGCTGTTGGGTTATTACTTTTCCGAGACCGGCGATTTGAACCGTGTGATTCAGTTGTGGGGTTTTGATTCGTTTGAGGATCGTACGCGTCGTAAGGCGATACTTTCTGGCAATCCGCAATGGAAGAGTTTTGTCGGCAGAGCGGGCTCAATGATAGAGCGCCAATCGACAGAGCTATTAACTCCCGCACCATTTTCACCCGTCAGCTAAAGGTAGTCTTTTATGATTCGTTCACTTTTGCATGTTGGTATTCTCGTCCCCGACTTAGAGGTTGGGAGGGCGTTCTATGAATTGTTTGGCTTGGAAGCGCGGGCGGTGGGTAACGATTTGGTGTTTCGTTGCCCAGGGCGAGACCAAGACCAAATTCGATTAATTCAAGGCGCTAAAAAAAGGTTGGCCTATGTTTCTTTGGGCACGAACGGTCCAGGTATGGCGACATTAATGTCTCGCCTTAATGCGGCAGGAGTCGCGTTAAGTAGTAACCCACCGTTTGATGTTGGATTAGACGGAGTTTGGTTTCAAGACCCGCACGGGGACTGGCTTAATGTTCGGGTTGCCGAGCCGGCACCTTGCGTTAGTCCGCTGCCCCCTGAAATTAATGCGCATGGGCGCTATCGTCGCATTGGTGAGCGTGCTTGCGACGTCTCTACCCGAAGTAAAAAGGCAGTGCCTTTACGGTTAGGCCATCTAATTAAGTTCAGTCCCGACGTTGACAGGTCAGTTGACTTCTACACCCAGCTATTGGGAATGAAGGTGTCTGATCGGGCGTTCGACATTTTGGCGTTTTTGCGCGGGGCGGCTGGCGGAGATCATCACATGATTGCATTCGCAAAAAGCTCGCATACCGGCTTGCATCATATGAGTTTCGAAGTCTCGGATCTTGATCAGATAGAAATAGGCGCGCAGACGTTGTTACGCGCTGGATACAAAGACGGTTTTGGCCTTGGGCGTCACATAGGTGGGTCGAACTACTTCCATTACATTCGAGATCCTTGGGGAAGTTTGGTTGAGTACTTTTGGGATATTGACGTGATTCCCGAAGATGACAGCGGTTGGGTTCCTTTGAACGTGGGACCTGAGGAAATCACTGCGGTATGGGCTGCTATGCCCCCGCCTGATGATTTCGTACTTAACTTCGAGGAGCCTGATTGATATGGAAGTCTCCGAGGGCGCTCAAAGACTGTTGGCCCAGATGCTGAATAAGTCGTTTTATGTGGTTATTCGTACTCCGGCCGATTTGTCAAAATTTCAAGGGCTTCTAGAGGCTCATCTGCAGTGGGCAATTAGCGCTGAGAAACGCGGAGAGCTATTCGCGTCAGGGCCTTTTGTTTCCGAGCAGGCCGGTGTGCCGGGGGCTGCGGGAGGGATGTCAATTATCAGGGCCTCGACCCTGGAGGCTGCTCATCAAATTTTGTCCGAGGACCCTTTCATTAAAAATGGGGTTTACATACCCGAGATCAAGAAGTGGCTACTAATGGAGGGCGGGATGACCGTGACCATGCGCTTCTCTGACCAAGCACACATCCTACGATAAGGCGGTACTCAAATGAAATATCAGGTGTTCACTTACTGTGGACCCGGGGGCTTGTTGCGCCCAGGAATCAGGGTTCTCGATACGCATTACGACCTTCAAGGGCTGGTTTTGCATGGCAATGCAAGTTGGTCGATGGTAGACGACTTATTGTTAGACTGGGGCTCGGCCCATGAGCGCCTGAGTGCATTAGCCGAGGCAATCGCCTGTGATGCAGATATGTTTTCCGATCATGTTTTGGATGGCGCAGTGCGGTTTTCGGCACCTTTGACTCGTTGTGGTGTTATTTATGCCGCTGGCGCAAATTATCGCGACCATGTCGAGGCAATGGCCCAGGCTATGGGTATGACGCTTGTTCTTGACCCTAAAAAAGAGGGGGTTCCTCCTTGGCATTTTATTAAATCAGGCCAATCTGTGTTGTCGGCGCATCAAGAAGGGGTTGAGTTTCCTGCCCATTCCAAAATGTTGGATTGGGAGGCCGAGTTGGCCGTGGTAATTGGTCGTCGGGCGTCCCGCGTCTCAGTGTCTGAGGCGCTGAGTTACGTCGCCGGATACACATGTGCCAATGATCTGTCTGCTCGGGACAATCTAAAGCGTGAAGGGGTAGATGTTAGCTCCCCTTTTCGTTTTGATTGGATTGGCCATAAGTGTTTTCGCGGCGCTTGCCCTCTGGGGCCATACCTTACTCCAGCTGAATTCGTTACCTCGCCTGAGGACTTGAGTATCAAACTATGGCTGAACGGTGAGCTGAAACAAAACTCTAGCACGTCGAATCATCTCTATTCCGTTGCTGATCAGATTAGCTATTTAAGTCAACGGCTGGATTTGTTGCCTGGCGATGTCATTCTGACGGGGACCCCTGCCGGAGTGGGTATGGAGAAAGGCGTATTTCTCAAGCCTGGGGATGTAATGCGAGTTCAGATCGAGGGCTTGGGTGAACTCGAAACTACGTTGGTTTAGACAGACAATAAAGGAGACAGTAATGAAGGCAATGTTCAAAAAGGCAGTATTGTGCACGGCTATATTGGGGGCAGGGCTTGGGGTCGCCCACGCTGAGGTCAAGGTGGGCTTTCTGGGCACGTTATCGGGCCCTTCAGCTGCAAATGGACGAGATCAGTTGGATGGCTTTCGTTTGGCATTAGAGCAACTTGGGGGCAAGTTGGGCGGCGTGGACGCACAACTGGTCGTTGAAGACGATCAGATGAAACCCGACGCTGCCTTGACGGGTGCGACTAGATTGCTTGAGCGCGAAAAAGTCGATGTTGTCGTGGGCTTGACGTTTACGCATGTGCTGATGGCATTGCAGGCAAAAATTGCGGCGACAGACGTGCCGTTTATCGGTACGATTTCAGGACCTTCACCGACGGCCGGAGCGCAATGCAAACCTAATCTTTTCATTATGTCTTGGCAAAGCGATGCACCTGCACAAGCAATGGGCAGGTACATGCAAGACAAAGGTGTTAAAACGGTAACAACTTTAACTCCTAATTTTGTGGGCGGAAAGGATAAGGTCAGTGGGCTCAAGAGTACTTACAAGGGGGAAATCCTGGATGAAATCTATACCCCTCTTACACAGTTAGATTTTTCAGCTGAGTTGACTCAAATCTCTTTAAATAAGCCTGATGGGATTTTCGTTTTTTATCCGGGCGGACTTGGTGTGACTTTCATACGCCAGTACAAACAAGCAGGCCTCACGGGCAGTTTGCCGCTTTACACGTCAAATACGATCGAGGGCGAGGACGCCGACGTAATGGGCGACGCAGTGATTGGTGCCGTGTTGGCAGACACTTGGACGCCTGGGATGCCGAATGAGGTTTCGAAGAATTTCGTGAAGGCCTATCGGGAAAAATACAATAGGACGCCATCCGGCTACGCCGCATTCAGTTATGACGCAATGATGAAACTGAATGCGGCTGTTTCCCAGCTCAAGGGGGACGTGTCGGATAAAAAGGCATTGTCAGCAGCCATCAAGACGGCAGACTTCACCTCAGTCCGAGGGAACTTTGGCTTCGCGAACAATAACTATCCAGTTCAGGACTATCACGTATTCGAAATGGTTAAGGGAAGTGACGGTAGGCCCGATTGGAAGCTGATTAAAGAGAAAGTATTAGAGCAGCATGTTGACTCTTATGCCGCGCAATGCCCGATGAGTTGATCGCTCAAAGATTGGTGGGCGTTTTAGCATGACGCAGATGTGATTGTCGGGCATGGGTTATTCATAATTTGGGTAGCCGTCATGTCCGATTTTTCGTTGACTGGATTTTCGTCATCTTTACCATGGGAGCATGGGCCGAAGCATTTACGTATCGCAGTGCCCTATGAAATAAGGCGTATGGCATAAGGTTTTGTCTTGTGCTGAACTGACAGCCCTGGTGTCTATCGGGGCTTGTCATGCTTTCAAGACGTGCGGTGTTGTTGTCGGGTGCGCTGCTAACTTTATGGCCGGGTTGGCCCCCTGTGCTGCGGGCCCGGCAGGCTTGCGATTGCAAACGCGTCGTACACATCGATCTAGACTACCTATACGACAGCGATGCATCTCAGGTTGGGCGTAACCTCGAGGTCCTGGTCGCTCGGGTGGCGTCCATAGGGGCTAATACTGTCTTCTTGCAGGCGTTTGCGGACCCATTAGGCGATGGGCTGATCCGTCAGCTGTACTTCCCTAATCGTCACTTGCCGATTCGGGCCGATCTCTTCGGTAGCGTGGCCACACGGTTGCGTAATCAGTTGGGCGTGGCGGTATATGCCTGGATGCCGGTCCTGGGATATGCGCTCGACGCGACTTTCGAGCGCGTGGTGCGTGTCGACGCTAAGTCGCTGACTCATCCGCCCATGACCGATCCGAATCAGTATTTACGGTTATCGCCGTTTAGCAAACGTGTGCGCGAGACTGTTAGTGAAATCTACGAAGACCTTGCCAGGTCGTCTGACTTTGACGGCGTTCTGTTTCACGACGACGCGCTATTAAGTGACTATGAAGACGTGAGTGAGTCGGCATTGGCTGCTTATGCGCAGGCTGGCTTGCCCTCAACTGTTCAGGAACTACGCTCCGATCTCGCTATGTTGCAGCGTTGGACGCGCTACAAGAGCAAAGCCATAAATGATTTCACGCTCCAGTTGTCAGGCTGCGTACAAACGGTAAAAGGTCGCCCCATCAAGACGGCGCGCAATATATATGCGCTACCCGTGCTTTCGCCCGAAAGCGAAACGTGGTTTGCGCAAAACCTTGATGCCTTCCTGGTTATTTATGATTGGACGGCAGTGATGGCCATGCCCTTAATGGAAGGTGTTCGCCCGGAGGCCTCCGAGGCGTGGCTGGAACGGCTGGTTGATAAAGTAGCCGAAAAACAAAATGGCCTTGCGCGCACTATCTTCGAGTTGCAGGCACGCGATTGGTCTTTGCCTGGGCAGCCCCATATAGAAGAGCAAATGCTCGCGTCCTGGATAACAACGCTTTATAAGCGGGGGGCGCGTCATTTCGGCTATTACCCCGACGATTTTATTCGTGGCCGCCCCAATGTGCAGGTTATCGCGCCGTTGATGCGCCACGAATAAAACTAATTATTTCGCCTTCGACTTGCACACATTAAAATAACCGTGCTATAGTTCGCCTCCTTTGCAGCACAGCCGGTTCGGGTTTACCCGAATAGGTGGTGAGGCAAAGGGCGAGGCAAGAACTTTTTTTAGCCGCGCAGTTGGGGCCCAGGTTTAGGGTTTTGGCTGTGGGGGTTGGCCTGAATAAGGCAGGTTGTTCAAGTCGTGGTGGTAGTTTTAAGAAGTGGTTTAAAAACTTTTTAAAATAAACTGCAAAACGATTTGACAGCGATAAAAAAAGGGTTCATAATCTCGTTTCTTCGCTGATCGAACGGATCAACGAGGCGCAGCAAGACGAAGCGCTTGCGGGGCGGTAGGGTTTAAATTCTAACGCGCCGATGTGGCAAACGTGTTGCAGCAAACACCGCTCTTTAACAATTAAACAACCGATAAGTGTGGGCACTTTGAAGGTAGCCGCTTTGGCCAACACCCTTCTCACGAAGGGGCTAAAGTAATACTACATAAGTGCTTACACAGAAATAAGTCA
>NZ_JACJUU010000010.1 GCF_014237865.1 Pusillimonas minor | reverse complement strand
GGCGCGCAAATCAACGCGCTGCGCTCATTGCTGGCTTTAACGACAAAACGACCTGCGATGATCTAACAGACAAAAAAATAAACCCCGCTGCAAAAAACAGGGGGTTTATCAACAGTCTGTAACGCCCCAAAACGGGGCGTTTTTTTTGCACTGGTTTTGTGCAAAGCCATCTACGCCCCCTAAACCCATGCCGTAGACAGGGTAAAAATTTAGCGTTGCATAACAGCCAATTAAGACTGTCCCCAATTATTGAAAAACAGGCCACGCAAATAAATAATTAGGGACGGACCCCAATTATTAGCGCTTGTCAGCACAAGCCAAACCCATTAATTTATACGCCATCACGGGAATATTGCGCGTAAACCCGTACACAACATCAGGTGCGCAGCCCTCTAGGAGCCCAACCATGTCACAACACCCTGCCCAACCGGTTGCCCGGGAAGTGGCCATCGATGCATCGCGCATCGGCCTGCCCGCCGCACAAGGCCTGTACAACCCGCAAAACGAACACGACGCCTGTGGCGTGGGCTTTGTCGCCCACATCAAAGGTAAAAAAAGCCATGCCATTATTCAGCAAGGCCTGAAAATCCTCGAAAACCTCGACCACCGCGGCGCCGTCGGTGCCGACGAACTTATGGGTGACGGGGCCGGTATTCTTATCCAAATCCCCGACGCGCTTTACCGCGAAGAGATGGCGACCCAGGGCATTACCCTGCCGCCGCCCGGCGAATACGGCGTCGCCATGGTGTTTTTGCCCAAAGAAACCGCCTCGCGCCTGGCCTGCCAAACCGAGCTTGAACGCGCGGTGCGCGACGAAGGCCAGGTTGTCCTGGGCTGGCGCGACGTTCCCATCGACACCGACATGCCCATGTCGCCCACCGTGCGCGCCGTCGAACCGGTCATCCGCCAGCTATTCATTGGCCGCGGCCCCGACATCATGGTGCCCGACGCCCTCGAGCGCAAACTGTACGTCATTCGTAAAACAGCCAGCCACGCCATCAACCGCATGAAGCTGGCGCACGGGCAAGAATATTTCGTACCCTCTATTTCGGTACGCACCGTAGTGTACAAAGGCCTGCTGCTGGCCAACCAGGTCGGCATTTATTACCGCGACCTGGCCGACACCCGCGCCGTGTCTGCGCTATCGCTGGTCCACCAGCGCTTCTCCACCAACACCTTCCCGGCCTGGCCGCTTGCCCACCCTTACCGCATGATCGCCCACAACGGCGAAATCAACACCGTAAAGGGCAATTTCAACTGGCTGCGCGCCCGCGAAGGCGTCATGCAGTCGGCAGTCCTGGGCGACGACCTCAAAAAGCTTTACCCCATCGTCTACGAAGGCCAGTCCGACACCGCCACCTTCGACAACTGCCTCGAACTGCTGGTCATGTCGGGCTACTCGCTGGCCCACGCCATGATGATGATGATCCCCGAAGCCTGGGAACAGCACGCCGACATGGACGAAAGCCGCCGCGCTTTCTACGAATACCATGCCGCCATGATGGAACCCTGGGACGGCCCCGCCGCCATGGCTTTCACCGACGGCCGCCAAATCGGCGCCTTGCTCGACCGCAACGGCTTGCGCCCCGCCCGCTACCTCGTCACCGACGACGACCTCGTCGTCATGGCCTCCGAAGCCGGCACTCTTACTATTCCCGAGCACCGCATCGTCAAGAAATGGCGCCTGCAGCCCGGCAAAATGTTCCTCATCGACCTCGAACAAGGTCGCATCATCGGCGACGACGAAATCAAATCGCGTCTGGCCAACTCGCGCCCCTACCGTCAATGGATCGAACGCCTGCGCGTCAAACTCGAATCGCTCCCCGCGCCCAAATTCAGCTCGGCCGAACCGTCCGTCACCCCCTTGCTCGACCGCCAGCAGGCCTTTGGCTGGACACAAGAAGACGTCAAGTTCGTGCTGCAGCCCATGGCACAAAACGGCGAAGAAGGTACAGGCTCGATGGGCAACGACGCGCCGCTGGCCGTGTTATCCAACCGCCCCAAGGCCTTCTACAACTACTTCCGCCAGCTGTTTGCCCAGGTTACCAACCCGCCCATCGACCCCATCCGCGAACAGCTGGTCATGTCGCTGGTGTCGTTTATCGGGCCCAAGCCCAACCTGCTCGACATCAACAACGTCAACCCGCCGCTGCGCCTCGAAGTCGCACAGCCTGTACTCGACTTCGCAGCCATCGAACAAATCCGCAACATCGAAAAGATCACGTCGGGCAAGTTCCGCAGCCACGAACTAAGCATTACCTACCCGGTTGAATGGGGCGCCGAAGGCATCGAAGCCTGTGTGGCCGCCTTGTGCGCCAACGCAGCCGACGCCGTACGCAGCGGCTACAACGTGCTTATCATCACCGACCGCAAGGTTGACGCCGACCACGTCGCCATCCCGGCCTTGCTGGCCACATCGGCCGTGCACCAGCACCTTATCCGCGAAGGCCTGCGCACCAACACCGGCCTGGTCGTCGAAAGCGGTTCGGTACGCGAAGTACACCACTTTGCATTGCTGGCCGGCTACGGCGCCGAGGCCGTCCACCCCTACCTGGCCCTCGAAACCCTGGCCACGCTGGGCGACCCCGACACGGTCACCAAAAACTACATCAAGGCCATCGGCAAAGGGCTGAACAAGGTCATGTCCAAAATGGGCATCTCCACGTACATGTCGTACTGCGGCGCCCAAATCTTCGAAGCCGTCGGCCTCAGCTCGGCCCTGGTCAACAAGTACTTCTTTGGCACGCCCAGCAACATCGAAGGCATTGGTATTTTCGAAGTCGCCGAAGAGGCACTGCGCCTGCACAAAGCCGCCTTCAGCGACGACCCCGTCCTGGCGCACGACCTTGATGCGGGCGGCGAATACGCCTACCGCATCCGCGGCGAAGAACACCTCTGGAACCCGGACTCGATCGCCAAGCTCCAGCATTCCACCCGCACCAACAACTACAACACGTACAAAGAATACGCACAGCTCATCAACGACCAATCCCGTCGTCACATGACCTTGCGCGGCCTGTTCGAGTTCAAGGTTGATCCGGCCAAGGCCATCCCGCTGTCCGAAGTCGAACCTGCCAAAGAAATCGTCAAGCGTTTTGCCACCGGCGCCATGTCGCTGGGCTCCATCTCTACCGAAGCCCACTCGGTACTGGCCATTGCCATGAACCGCATCGGCGGCAAATCGAACACCGGCGAAGGCGGCGAAGACCAATTGCGCTACCGCGCCGAAATGGCCACCGGCAAGAGCCCCATCAAAAAGGGCGACACCCTGGCCTCGTTCCTGGGCAAAGACCTGATCGAAGCCGACATCCCGCTCATGGCGGGCGACTCCCTGCGCTCACGCATCAAGCAGGTCGCGTCGGGCCGTTTCGGGGTGACGGCCGAATACCTCACCAGCGCCGACCAGATCCAGATCAAAATGGCGCAAGGCGCCAAGCCCGGCGAAGGCGGCCAGCTGCCCGGCCACAAAGTGTCCGAGTACATTGCCAAACTGCGTTTTTCGGTGCCCGGCGTCGGCCTTATTTCGCCACCGCCACACCACGACATCTACTCCATCGAAGACCTGGCCCAGCTCATTCACGACCTTAAAAACGTGAACCCGACCGCATCCATTTCGGTCAAGCTGGTCTCTGAAGTGGGTGTTGGCACCATCGCCACCGGCGTTTCAAAAGCCAAGGCCGACCACGTCGTTATCGCCGGCCACGACGGCGGCACCGGCGCGTCGCCCCTGTCGTCCATCAAGCATGCCGGTTCGCCCTGGGAACTGGGCCTGGCCGAAACCCAGCAAACGCTGGTGCTCAACAACCTGCGCTCGCGCATTCGCGTTCAGGCCGACGGCCAAATGAAAACCGGTCGCGACGTCGTCATCGGTGCCCTGCTGGGTGCCGACGAATTCGGCTTTGCCACAGCACCGCTGGTAGTCGAAGGCTGCATCATGATGCGCAAATGCCACCTCAACACCTGCCCGGTCGGCGTTGCCACCCAAGACCCGGTCTTGCGCAAGAAGTTCTCGGGCAAACCAGAACACGTCGTCAACTACTTCTTCTTTGTTGCTGAAGAAGTCCGCGAAATCATGGCACAACTGGGCGTTCGCACGTTCGACGAACTGGTCGGCCGCGCCGACCTGCTCAACATGAGCTCGGCCATCGAGCACTGGAAAGCCAAAGGGCTCGACTTCTCCAAGGTTTTCCATCAGGTGCCGTCCACCCACCCCTTGTTCCACACCGAATCGCAAGATCACGGCCTCGACAAGGCGCTCGACCACACGCTTATCGAACGGGCCAAACCCGCCATCGAAAAGGGCGAAAAGGTCTCGTTCATTACCCCGGTGCGCAACCGCAACCGTACCGTCGGCGCCATGCTGTCCGGTATGGTGGCCGCCAAATACGGCCACGACGGTCTGCCCGACGACACCATCCACATCCAGTGCAATGGCACAGCCGGCCAAAGCTTTGGCGCCTTCCTGGCCCATGGCATTACGCTCGACCTGGTTGGCGAAGGCAACGACTACGTCGGCAAGGGCTTGTCGGGCGGTCGCATCATCGTGCGCTCGCCCAACGACTTCCGCGGCATGGGCCCCGACCACATCATTGCAGGCAACACCGTGCTGTACGGCGCGCTGGCCGGCGAAGCCTACTTCAACGGCGTGGCTGGCGAACGTTTCGCCGTGCGTAACTCGGGCGCCACAGCAGTTGTCGAAGGCACAGGCGACCACGGCTGCGAATACATGACTGGCGGTACGGTCGTGGTGCTGGGCGAAACGGGCCGCAACTTCGGCGCCGGCATGTCGGGCGGCGTGGCTTACGTCTACGACCCTGATCACAGCTTTGCCAAACGCTGCAATATGGCCATGGTCGACCTCGAACCCGTGCTGGCACATGCACAGCAAGCCGAAGCCGGCCAGATCGAAGTCTGGCACAGCCAAACCCGCGGCGGCGAGCGCGAAACCGACGACACAATCTTGCGTCGCCTGATCGAAAACCACTACCGCTACACCGGCAGTTTCCTGTCGCGCGATTTGCTCAGCGACTGGCCCCGCGCCCGCGGCAACTTCGTCAAGGTCATGCCAAAAGAGTACCGCCGCGCGCTGAAAGAACTGTGGCAAGCCGCCAACCCCGAACAAATCGCTGCCTGAGGAAAAGACAATGGGCAAAATTACTGGTTTTCTTGAATTTGCACGCGTCGACGAGTCTTACGAGGCCCCCGTCGAGCGCCTGAAACACTGGAAAGAGTTCGTCGTTACCCTTACCGACGACGAAGCCAAACAACAGGGTGCGCGCTGCATGGACTGCGGCATCCCGTTTTGCAACAACGGCTGTCCGGTCAACAACATCATCCCCGACTGGAACGATCTGGTATACCGCCAGCACTGGGAAAAAGCGCTCGATGTCCTGCACTCGACCAACAACTTCCCCGAGTTCACCGGCCGCATCTGCCCCGCCCCCTGCGAGGCCGCCTGCACCCTGAACATCAACAACGACCCGGTCGGCATCAAGTCCATCGAGCACGCCATCATCGACAAAGGCTGGCACGAAGGCTGGGTAACCCCACAACCGCCCACCCGTAAAACCGGTAAAAAAGTCGCGGTTGTCGGCTCTGGCCCAGCCGGCCTGGCCTGTGCCCAGCAACTGGCGCGCGCCGGCCATTCGGTCACGGTATTCGAAAAGAACAACCGAGTCGGCGGCCTGCTGCGCTACGGCATCCCCGACTTCAAGCTCGAAAAATCCAATATCGATCGTCGCGTCGCCCAACTCGAAGCCGAAGGCGTCGAGTTCATGACGTCTACTTATATTGGCGCCGAGACCGACGCCGAAGATGGCGTCACCGTTCGTACGCCCGAATCGCTCAAAGAAGAGTTCGACGCCATCGTGCTTTCCGGCGGCGCCGAAACTCCACGCGACCTGCCCATCCCCGGCCGCGACCTGAAGGGCATCCATTTCGCCATGGAGTTCCTGACCCAGCAGAACAAGGCCAACGCGGGCGACCGCATTGCCAAGCAGCTTTCGGCCAAGGGCAAACACGTCATCGTTATCGGTGGCGGCGACACCGGCTCCGACTGCGTCGGCACCAGCAACCGCCAGGGCGCAGCCTCGGTCACCCAATTCGAACTCATGCCCAAACCGCCCGAGTCCGAAGACAAAGCCGTCGTGTGGCCCTACTGGCCGCTCAAGCTGCGCACTTCTTCGTCCCAAGAAGAGGGTTGCGAGCGCGACTGGGCCGTGTCCACAAAAACCTTCGAAGGCAAAGGCGGCAAGGTCGAAAAATTGGTCGCTGTGCGCGTCGAATGGTTTAAAGACAAAGCCACCGGCCAAATGAAAATGCGCGAAGTCGAAGGTTCGCAGTTCGAGCTTCAGGCCGACCTGGTCTTGCTGGCCATGGGCTTTGTCTCGCCCGTTCAAGGCATGCTCAAAGCCTTTGGCGTCGACATCGACAACCGCGGCAACGCCAAAGCCAATACCGAAAACTACGCCACCAGCGTCGACAAGGTCTTTGCCGCCGGCGACATGCGTCGCGGGCAATCGCTGGTCGTCTGGGCTATTCGCGAGGGCCGTCAATGCGCTCGCGCCGTCGACGAATACCTCATGGGCGTCACCACACTGCCCCGTTAACAGCGTATTACGCGGGTCAAACCACCATCGGCTACGTCTTTCGGCGTAGCCGATGGCGCTTCATCAGCTACAATCCGTAGTTAAACTTTTTTAATCGGGTCTATGGCTTCCAACGTTGCGCCCTCTGGCGAACTCTTGCGGTTCGACAACGTCGCCCTGGGTTACGGCGACTTCACCGTCCTCAAAGAAATCGACATCTCAGTGGGTCGAGGGCAGGTCGTGGCCATGATGGGCGGTTCGGGCTCGGGCAAAACCACCTTGCTGCGCGCCGCCACGGGGCAAATTTTTGCGCAAAAAGGCGCCATTCATGCCTTTGGGCAAAACCTGGCCGACACCACCCTCGAGCAGCTTCAGCAGTTGCGCCAGCGCATGGGCGTATTGTTCCAGCAAGGCGCATTGTTCACCGACCTTAACGTTTTCGAAAACGTAGCGTTTCCGCTGCGCGAACACCTGCAGCTGCCCGAAAAAGAAGTCACCGAAAAGGTGCTCGACAAGCTCAACGCTGTCGGGCTGCGTGCGGCAGCGCACCTTAAAATTTCAGAGATCTCGGGCGGGATGGCCCGCCGCGTGGCCCTGGCCCGCGCCATCGTCCTCGAACCCGAACTCATCCTGTACGACGAACCCTTCGCCGGGCTCGACCCCATTTCGCTGGGCATTACCGCGCGCCTTATCCGCGACCTGACCGACCGCCTTAATTGTGCGTCCATTCTTATCACGCACGACGTGGCCGACTCGTTCGCCATTGCCGACCAGGTTTACATCGTGGGTCAGGGCAAACTGCTGGCCAACGGCACGCCCCGGCAAATGGAACAATCTACCGACCCGTACATCGTGCAGTTTCTTAAAGGCCAGCCCGACGGCCCCATCGCCTTCCACTACCCCGAAACGCCGGCATTCAAACACTGGCTCGACACGCAAGGGCGCTCATGAGTCTTACCGCCTTCGTCAGCAGCATCGGTCGCCACATCCGCGAATCCATCGTCGCGCTGGGGGCCTTTACCCGTTTGTTCATGGCAATTCTGGCGCGCAGTGGCGGGGCCTTTAAACGCTTCGGCCTGGTCTCGCAGCAAGTGCACTTTATCGGCAACTACTCGTTGCTTATTATTGCCGTCTCGGGCCTGTTTGTTGGTTTCGTGCTTGGCCTGCAGGGGTATTACACCCTTAACCGCTACGGTTCCGAAGAAGCCCTGGGCCTGCTGGTGGCACTGTCGCTAACGCGCGAACTCGGCCCGGTCATTACCGCACTGCTGTTTGCCGGCCGCGCCGGCACCTCGCTCACCGCCGAAATCGGCCTCATGAAAGCCGGCGAACAACTGGCCGCCATGGAAGTCATGGCCGTCGACCCCATCCGCCGCGTGATGGTGCCCCGCTTCTGGGGCGGCGTCATCGCCATGCCCGTTCTGGCCGCCGTGTTTTCCATGGTGGGCATCATTGGCGGCTGGGTGGTGGGCGTACTGCTTATTGGCATCGACGCCGGCGCTTTCTGGTCGCAAATGCAAGACGGCGTCGATGTCTTCAAAGATGTCGCCAACGGCGTCATTAAAAGCCTTATTTTCGGCGTAGCCGTTACCCTGATCGCACTGTACGAAGGCTGGACAGCCAAGGCCACCCCCGAAGGGGTCGCCCGCGCCACCACCCGTACCGTCGTCAGCGGCGCCCTGGTCGTCCTGGGCCTCGACTTCCTGCTTACCGCCCTCATGTTCAGCAATTAACGGATCCATCATGACGCGTGAAAAAACCGATTTCTGGGTTGGCCTTTTTGTTCTGCTGGGCGTTATTGCCCTGGTGTTTCTGGCCTTGCGTGCCGGCAACCTCAGTTCATTTTCGTTTGCGCCCACCTACAAAGTACAAGCCTACTTCGACAACCTGGGCGGCCTTAAAGTGCGTGCCCCGGTAAAAAGCAGTGGTGTGGTTGTTGGCCGTGTGGCCGCTTTGTCGTTCGACAACGAACGCTATCAGGCCGTCGTCACCCTCGACATCGAATCGCAATTCGAATTCCCCACCGACTCGTCCGCGTCCATATTAACGTCGGGCCTGCTGGGCGAACAATACGTTGGCCTTACCCCCGGCGGCGAAGAAAAAATGCTCGCCCAGGGCAGCACCATCCAGTACACCCAAAGCGCGGTTGTTCTAGAAGAATTAATCAGTAAATTTTTGTATAGTTCAGCCAGTGACAAAGGCAGCGACGGCGAATCTGCCCAGCCGGCCAACTGACCCGACGGCGCCCTAAGCGCGCAATCCAACCGAAAGAAACCATAATGAACAAGATCTTCGAAAAAATCGCCGGCCGGCGCATCGGCAAAGTGGCTTCTGTCCTGGCCCTTAGCGCCGTCATTTCGGGCTGTGCCCACGTCGCCAACCCCACGCCCGACGACCCATGGGAAAGCTACAACCGCAGCATGTTCGCGTTCAACGACACGGTCGACCGCGCCGTGCTCAAGCCCATTGCCACCGGCTACGAAACCGTCGTACCCAAACCGGCCCGCACCTGTGTCAACGGCATTTTCAACAACCTGCAAGACGTCTGGTCATCCATCAACAGCTTCCTGCAAGGTCGCGCGCACGACGGCATTAATATGTTCGGCCGCGTCCTGTTCAACTCCACCATGGGTCTGGGCGGCTGTATCGACGTCGCCTCCATGAACGGTTCGCGCCGCATCGTCAACGACTTCGGCGTTACCCTGGGCGTCTGGGGCTTCCAGTCTGGCCCTTATGTTGTTCTGCCGTTCCTGGGCTCCAGTTCCGTACGCGACGGCATCAGCACCGCTGCCTGGTTCGCTATCGACATCTCCCCGCCCTACTCGCCCATTTTCGCCATCGACAACATCCCGGTGCGTAACAGCATCTTGGCGCTGGCCGTTATCGACCTGCGCGCCAGCCTGCTGCCAGCCGACCGCCTCGTCGACGAAATCGCGCTCGACCGCTACAGCTTCATTCGCGACGCCTACATTCAGCGCCGCAAGGCACTGGTCGAAGGCCGTTACGCCGACGCCGACCACACCACGCGCCGTGGCCTGCCCAAAGACGAACAAGGGCTGGCCGTTCCCGACTACAGCATCGACGATGATGACGCCCCCGCACCTGCAGCCACAACGCCTGCAAGCCAGTAAGGAAACGTTTTATGTCTAACCTGTTGCACACATTGGTCAACCGTATCAGCCGCCTGGCGGGCATCGGCCTGCTGGGTATGGGCCTGGCCGTCGCCAACACATCGGTGGCTGCCCAGCAGCCCGTCAACACCAAAGCGCCACCCAACGACTTCGTTCAAACCGTGGCCGACAACGCCCTTCAGGCCCTTAAAAAAGAGCCCGAAGCCAAAAACGGCAACATCGCCCGCATCAACGAACTGGTCAACCAATACATTCTGCCGTACGTCAATTTCGAAAAGACCACCCGGCTAGCCGCCGGTCGCTACTGGCGCCAGGCTACGCCGCAGCAACAAACCGACCTGGTCAACGCTTTTAAAGGCACGCTTATCCGTACCTACAGCGGCGCCTTGCAACAAGCCGACAACGTCTCCTCGATTACGCCATTGCCCTTCCGGGGCGACCCGACTGCCGACGACGTCGTTGTTCGTACCACCATGTCGCAAAGCAATGGCCCAGTCATTGGCGTCGACTACCGCCTTGAAAAGGCGGCAGAAGGCTGGCGCATTTACGACCTGAACGTCGAAGGCATCTGGCTCATCCAGAACTACCGCAACCAGTTTGCGCAGCAAATTGCGCAAAACGGTATCGACGGGCTTATCAATGCGCTCAACCAGCGCAACCAGCGCTAAAACGCGGTAAGCTTCGGGGGCCCTTGGGGCCCCATCACTTTTTTTGTGTCTATGTCCGCTCTTTCTCTCGAACACGTTTCTAAAATCTACCCGCCCCGCAGCGGCGGGTTGCGCGGGCTGTTGCGTCGCGGCGCCGGCGGCCAACCCGGCTTCCAGGCCCTCAACGACGTCAGCCTGACTATCGAACCGGGCGAGTTCTTTGGCCTGCTGGGCCCCAACGGTGCCGGCAAAACCACGCTAATTTCCATTTTGTCGGGCCTGGCACGCGCCACGGCCGGCAGCGCCAGCGTGTGTGGGCACGACGTCATCACCGACTACAAAGAAGCACGCCGTTCGTTGGGCGTCGTCCCGCAAGAACTTGTCTACGACCCGTTCTTTACCGTGCGCGAAACCCTGCGCCTGCAGTCGGGCTATTTTGGTCTGCACAAAAACGACGCCTGGATCGACGAAATCTTGCATAACCTGGGGCTGTCCGACAAGGCCAACACCAATATGCGCGCGCTGTCGGGTGGCATGAAACGCCGCGTTCTGGTGGCGCAAGCGCTGGTACATCGCCCGCCGGTCATCATCCTCGACGAACCCACCGCCGGCGTCGACGTCGACCTACGCCGCACCCTGTGGGAATTCATCTCGCGGCTTAACAAAGAAGGTCACACCATTTTGCTGACCACGCACTACCTGGAAGAAGCCGAAGCCTTGTGCGGACGCATTGCCATGCTGAAACGCGGGCGCATCGTCGCGCTCGACACCACCCAGGCCCTGCTTGCCCGCTTTGGCGGCACCGACCTCGAAGACGCCTTTGTACGTATCATGAACAGCGAAGACGCACTGGGGGTGTTATGACCACACCCATACTCAAGCCCCGCAGCGATCTGGGTTCGGGCTTTCCGACCCTGCTCTGGAAAGAAGTCATGCGCTTCTGGAAGGTGGCCTTCCAGACCATTGCTGCGCCGGTATTAACCGCCCTGCTGTACCTGCTGGTTTTCGCCCACGTGCTCGAAGACCGCGTCAAGGTGTACGACAGCTTGCCCTACACCGCGTTTCTTATCCCCGGGCTCATGATGATGAGCATGTTGCAAAACGCCTTTGCCAACCCGTCTTCGTCGCTAATTCAAAGCCGTATTACGGGCAACCTGGTCTTTGTACTGCTGCCGCCCATTTCTCACCGCGAATTCTTCACGGCCTACCTCATTGCGGCCATCTTCCGTGGCCTGGCTGTCGGGCTGTGCGTGTGGCTGGTCGCCATGTTCTTCGTGCCCCTGGCTCCGGCCAACCTGCTTTGGGTGTTGGTGTTTGCCGTGATGTCTTGCGGCATTATGGGCACGCTGGGCATTATTGCCGGCCTGTGGTCCGAAAAATTCGACCAGCTCGCGGCGTTCCAGAACTTTCTTATTTTGCCCGCCACGTTCTTGTCGGGTGTGTTCTACTCCATTCATAGCCTGCCGCCTTTCTGGCAGGCCGTCTCGCACTACAATCCTATTTTCTACACGATCGACGGTTTCCGATACGGGTTCTTCTCTGTATCCGACGTCTCGCCCTGGACCAGCCTGGCCGTTGTGGCCGGTGTATTTGCCGTACTTGCCGTATATACACTGCGCCTGCTGGCCGCGGGCTACAAACTGCGGAACTAACCCTATGTTGCCTACCCCACAAGAAGTACGCCAATACATCAACGACAACCTGAACTGCGAATTCATCGACGTTCAAGGCGATGGTTCGCACTTCGAAGCCATTATTGTCAGCCCCGAATTCGAAGGCAAACGCCTGATTGCGCGTCACCAGCTGGTTTACAAAGCCCTGGGCGACCGCATGAAAAGCGAAATCCACGCGCTGTCTATGCGCACCCTGACCCCGGCCGAATACAACGCAAACCCGAATGGATAAGCTTCTAATTACCGGCGGCAACCGCCTGCACGGCGAAGTCGTCATCTCGGGCGCCAAAAACGCAGCCCTGCCCATCCTGTGTGCCAGCCTGCTCACGGCCGACCCGGTTCAGCTACGCAATGTGCCGTCCCTCAAAGACATCAGCACCACCTTGCGACTGCTGCAGCAAATGGGCGTACAGCACCACTGGGACGGCCCGGCCCAGCTTACGCTGAATGCCGGTAACGTCACCAGCCTCGAAGCCCCCTACGAGCTGGTCAAAACCATGCGGGCCTCTATTTTGGTGCTTGGCCCGCTGCTGGCACGCTTTGGCGAAGCCAAGGTCAGCCTGCCCGGCGGTTGCGCCATCGGCCAACGCCCTGTCGACCAGCACATCAAGGGTCTCACGGCCATGGGCGCCGAGATCCGCATCGAACACGGCTTTGTCATTGCCAAGGCCAAACGCCTTAAAGGCGCGACCATTCGCACCGACATGGTCACCGTTACCGGCACCGAGAACCTGATGATGGCGGCCGTGCTGGCCGAAGGCCGCACCATTCTTGAAAACGCCGCGCGCGAACCCGAAATCACCGACCTGGCCGAACTGCTCATCAAAATGGGGGCACGTATCCAGGGCCACGGCACCGACCGCATCGTCATCGAAGGCGTCGAGCGCCTGCACGGCGCCGAACACACCATCGTGGCCGACCGCATCGAAGCCGGCACTTTCTTGTGCGCAGTGGGTGCCACCGGCGGCGACATCACCCTGCGCCAGGCTGCACCCGATACCCTCGGCGCCGTCCTCGACAAGCTGCGCGAAGCCGGGTTAAGCATCGAATGCGGCCCCGACTGGATTCGCGGCCAAATGAACAAGCGGCCCAAAGCCGTCAGCTTCCGCACCTACGAATACCCCGCCTTCCCCACCGACATGCAAGCCCAGCTCATGGCGCTTAACACCATGGCCGAAGGCACCGCCGTCATCGCCGAAAACATCTTCGAAAACCGCTTCATGCACGTGCAAGAACTGCGCCGCATGGGTGCGCAAATCGACATCGACGGCCACACCGCCGTCGTCACCGGCGTGCCCGAACTGTCTGGCGCCACTGTCATGGCCACCGACCTGCGCGCGTCTGCCAGCCTGGTCATTGCCGGCCTGGCCGCCAGCGGCCAAACCACGGTCGAACGCATTTACCACCTTGACCGCGGCTACGAACACATGGAAGAAAAACTGCGCCTTATCGGCGCCGATATCCAACGCCTCAAACAGGAACCCGCATGAGCCCCGCCGCTGCCACCGCGCCCCTGACACTGGCCTTATCCAAAGGCCGCATTTTTGAAGAAACCCTGCCCCTGCTCGAGGCGGCCGGCGTGCACGTGACCGAAAGCCCCGAATCATCGCGCAAGCTGATTCTGCCCACCAGCGACCCGGGGCTGCGTCTTATCATCGTGCGGGCGTCCGACGTGCCCACCTATGTGCAATACGGCGCAGCCGACTTCGGTATTGCCGGCAAAGACGTCTTGTTCGAACATGCCGCCCAGCATCCGGGCGGGCTGTATCAGCCTATTGACCTGAACATCGCCAAATGCCGCCTGTGCGTAGCCGTGCGCCAGGGCTTCGATTACCAGGCCGCGGTTTCACAAGGCTCGCGCCTTCGCGTAGCCACCAAATATGTGCAAGCCGCCCGCGAACACTTCGCGCGCAAAGGCGTTTATGTCGACCTGATCAAGCTGTACGGCTCTATGGAGCTCGCCCCGCTGGTGGGCCTGGCCGACGCCATTGTCGACCTGGTGTCTACCGGCGGCACCTTAAAGGCCAACAACCTGGTCGAAGTCGAAGAAATCGTCGATATTTCCTCACGTCTTATCGTCAACCAGGCCTCGCTTAAAACCCGCGCCGCCGACCTTCAACCGCTACTCGACGCCTTCGAACGCGCCTCGGCCGACAAATAAACCACGGTTTCCCCCACCGGCGGGCTTGCTTGCAACC
The DNA here is from genome assembly GCF_014237865.1 of Pusillimonas minor. GTDB lineage: Bacteria > Pseudomonadota > Gammaproteobacteria > Burkholderiales > Burkholderiaceae_B > Neopusillimonas > Neopusillimonas minor. The sequence goes on along the minus strand of NZ_JACJUU010000010.1, from coordinate 80,768 downwards.
CGCCGCTTTGACCCCATTCTCCTTTTTTGTCATAGTATTAGCTTAATTCTTGCTGTCAGGGTCACCATGTTGTCCATCAAACGCCTTAGTTCTGCCTCAGAAAATTTCGCTGCCACGTTGCGCCAGTTGCTGGCCTTCGATGCCTCGCAAGACGAGTCCATCGAACGCGCCACGGCCGACATCCTGCGTCAGGTTCAAGAACATGGCGATACGGCCCTGCTCGACTACACCCATCGGTTCGACCGTGTTCAGGCCGAGTCGGTTGCCGCGCTCGAAATCCCCAAGTCCGAATGGCAAGCTGCGCTTAACGGCCTGCCGGCCGACCAACGCGCCGCCCTCGAGGCCGCCGCCGAGCGCGTACGCACCTACCACGAGCACCAGCGCACCCAAAGCTGGTCGTACACCGAAGCCGACGGCACCGTGCTGGGCCAAAAAATAACGCCGCTTGACCGCGTCGGGCTGTATGTCCCCGGCGGTAAAGCCGCGTATCCGTCTTCGGTGCTCATGAACGCCATTCCCGCCAAGGTTGCCGGTGTGGCCGAGGTCGTCATGGTTACCCCCACCCCGGGCGGGGTGCGCAACCCCATTGTGCTGGCCGCAGCGGCCATCGCCGGGGTCGACCGCGCCTGGGCGATTGGCGGTGCGCAGGCCGTAGGCGCACTGGCTTACGGCACGCAAAGCATCGCCGCTGTCGACAAAATTGTCGGCCCGGGCAATGCCTATGTGGCTGCCGCCAAGCGCCGCGTTTTCGGCACGGTCGGTATCGACATGATTGCCGGCCCCAGCGAAATATTAATCATCGCCGACGGCACCACCCCGGCCCATTGGGTCGCCATGGACTTGTTCTCGCAAGCCGAGCACGACGAACTGGCGCAATCGATTTTGCTGTGCCCCGACGCCCAGTACCTGGATGAGGTCGAACGCGAAATCAATCGTCTGTTGCCCTCCATGCCGCGCGCCGACATCATTCGTACCAGCCTGACTAACCGCGGCGCGCTTATCCTGGTCAAAGATATCGACGAAGCCTGTGCCATCGCCAACGACATCGCACCCGAACACCTCGAAATCTCTACCGAAAATGCCCACGCCGTCGCCGAAAACATCCGGCATGCCGGCGCTATCTTCATGGGCCGTTTCAGCTCCGAATCGCTAGGCGACTATTGCGCCGGCCCCAACCACGTTCTACCCACATCCCGCACGGCACGGTTCTCATCGCCGCTGGGGGTGTATGATTTCCAGAAACGCAGCAGCCTTATCCAGGTTTCGCACCAGGGTGCGCAAACACTGGGCAAAATTGCCGCCACGCTGGCCTACGGCGAAGGTCTGCAAGCCCACGCCGCTAGCGCCGAATACCGGCTTGACGCCGCCAACACCTAGCTTTTTGGGGCGCAAGCCCCAGTTATACAGATTATTATGCGTACCGCCGAAATCACCCGCAACACCAACGAGACTCGTATCCGCGTGTCCATCAACCTCGACGGCACCGGCCGCCAGAGCATCAACACCGGTGTGCCTTTCCTCGACCACATGCTCGACCAGATCGCCCGCCATGGCCTGATCGACCTCAATATCCATTGCGACGGCGACACGCACATCGACGACCACCACAGTGTCGAAGACGTCGGCATTGCCCTGGGGCAAGCCTTTGCCGCCGCGGTCGGCGACAAAAAGGGCCTGCGCCGCTACGGCCACGCCTATGTACCGCTCGACGAAGCCCTGTCGCGCGTCGTCATCGACTTTTCCGGTCGCCCCGGGCTAGAACTCCATGTACCCTTCACGCGCTCGCACATTGGGCAATTCGACGTCGACCTGACACAAGAGTTTTTCCAGGGTTTCGTCAACCACGCCCTGGTCACGCTACACATCGACAACCTGCGCGGCACCAATTCGCACCACCAGTGCGAAACCGTCTTCAAGGCGTTCGGCCGCGCCCTGCGCATGGCGACTGAAATCGACCCGCGCGCCACCGACGTCATTCCTTCCACCAAGGGCGTTCTGTAAGCATCGTGAATACCATCGCCATTGTTGATTACGGCATGGGCAACTTCCACTCGGTTGCCCGCGCCCTGCAAGCAGCCGCGCCCGATGCCGACGTACGCATCTGCCGTAACGCCGCCGACATCGCCGCCGCGTCACGCGTTGTGTTCCCCGGGCAGGGCGCCATGCCCGACTGCATGCGCACCCTGAACGAATCGGGCTTGCGCGATGCGGTATTGCAAGCCGCCCGATCAAAGCCCCTGCTGGGCGTGTGTGTGGGCGAACAAATGCTGTTCGACACCAGCGAAGAAGGCAATACACCATGCCTGGGTCTGTTCCCCGGCCAAGTCAAAAAATTTCAGGGCCCGCAGTTTGCTTCATCGCGCCAGCACGGCGACCAGGCCCACGAGCTGCTCAAGGTACCCCACATGGGCTGGAACCGGGTACAACACACCCGCTCCCACCCGCTGTGGCAAGGCATTGAGGACGGCACCCACTTTTATTTTGTGCACAGCTACTACGCGCAACCGGCCGACCCGGCCCTGACCGTAGGCCAAACGCACTACGGTTTGACCTTTACCTGCGCCGTCGCTGCCGATAACATTTTTGCTGTGCAGTTTCACCCCGAAAAAAGCGCCGACCCCGGTCTGCGTCTGTATCGTAATTTTGTCGACTGGAACCCATAAGCGGTTACGCCAACTTCCCACCCTTTCTTTTGATTGACTGACTCAGATCATGCTTCTCATCCCCGCTATCGACCTTAAAGACGGACAGTGCGTACGCTTGCGCCAGGGCGACCTCGCCGACGCCACCATCTTCTCGGAAGACCCGGCCGCCATGGCCACCGAATGGCTCGACCAGGGGGCTCGGCGCCTGCACCTGGTTGACCTGAACGGTGCTGTGGCGGGCACCCCAAAAAACCTGACCGCAATCAAATCTATTTTGCGCGCCATGGATGACGAAATCCCCGTGCAAATTGGCGGCGGTATTCGCGACCTGAACACCATCGAAAGCTACCTGGACATTGGCATTACGTATGTCATTATCGGCACCGCCGCAGTCAAAGACCCAGGCTTCTTGCGCGATGCCTGCAGCGCCTTCCCGGGCAGCATCATTGTCGGCCTCGACGCGCGTGACGGCAAAGTCGCCACCGACGGCTGGAGCAAACTGACCCGCCACGACGTTTACGACATTGCCCGCAAGTTCGAAGACTACGGTTGCGAATCGATTATCTACACCGATATTGGCCGCGACGGCATGTTGTCGGGCGTTAACATCGAAGCCACCGTCAAGCTGGCCCAGGCCGTCAGCATTCCTATTATTGCTTCGGGCGGCGTCACCGACCTGAAAGACATCGAAGCCCTGTGCGCCGTCGAAGAGGAAGGCGTTGAGGGCGCTATTTTGGGCCGCAGCATCTACGAAGGCACGCTCGACTTCGGCGCGGCGCAAGCCCTGGCCGACGAACTGAACGGCGAGACAGAATGACCGCAACGCCCGAGCCCGTCGAGCCGGCCCGTGCCGGCAACAACGCCAAGGCCGCCGCAGGCACACCGGCCGATAGCGGCCTGACTCGACGCATTATTCCCTGCCTCGACGTCACCGCCGGCCGTGTGGTCAAAGGTGTTAATTTCGTGGGCCTGGTCGACGCCGGCGACCCGGTTGAGATCGCCCGTCGGTACAACGAACAGGGCGCCGACGAGCTGACCTTCTTAGACATTACCGCCACCAGCGACAACCGCGACCTGATCCTGCCCATTATCGAGGCCGTCGCGTCGCAAGTGTTCATTCCGCTCACCGTCGGTGGGGGGGTGCGCCAGGTGGCCGATATCCAGCGCCTGCTTAATGCCGGTGCCGACAAGGTGTCTATCAACAGCGCCGCCGTCAGCAACCCCGAACTGGTCCGCGAAGCGGCCAATTATCACGGTTCGCAATGCATTGTGGTCGCTATCGACGCACGCCGCGTGTCTGCCGAGGGTGAACCTCCACGCTGGGAAATTTTTACGCACGGGGGCCGCAAGGCCACAGGCATCGACGCCGTACAGTGGGCCGAAAAAATGGCCGCTTACGGGGCGGGCGAAATCCTGCTTACCAGCATGGACCGCGACGGCACGAAGTCTGGCTTCGACCTTGAACTGACCCGTGCGGTATCCGACGCGGTACCGGTGCCGGTGATTGCGTCGGGCGGTGTAGGCAACCTGCAGCATCTGGTCGACGGCGTCACCACCGGTCGTGCCAGCGCCGTTCTGGCGGCCAGTATTTTCCACTTTGGCGACCATACCGTGCGCGAAGCCAAAACCCTGATGGCGCAACACGGTATTCCGGTGCGATTATAGGCACGGCGCCTTGTGTCGCCGCCTGCCGGTGTATCTGCGCAAGGCCCCAAGGCATAGGCACCTCACTGCCGTCGCGATGTCACCCGCACCCGTCAACGCCTTGTACAACTTTGATCACGCAGCACTTTATCTGACATGAACTCCTGGATTTCCGACGTCAAATTCGACGAGAAAGGCTTGATTCCCGCCATTGCGCAAGACGCTGACACTGGCGTTATCTTGATGGTGGCCTGGATGAACGCCGAGTCCCTGGCCGAAACGGTTCGCACGGGCCGCGCGGTGTACTGGTCGCGTTCACGCGGGCGCCTGTGGCGCAAAGGCGAAGCGTCCGGCCACGTGCAGCACCTGCGCGAAATACGCCTGGATTGCGACGCCGACGTGCTCTTGTTGAAGGTCAAGCAAGACGGCGGCATTGCCTGCCACACCGGCCGTGAAAGCTGCTTTTACCGGCGGCTTGACGACAACCAGGGCCAGGCGATTGGGGTCGGCAACGTATTGTCGGCGCCGGCTGCAGCCGCAGGTCAACGGGCAGCGCCCAACAGCGCCCCCAACGACGCCGTCTGGAACAGCATCGAACCCGTCCTGAAAGACCCGGAACATATTTACAAATAATTCCTGGCGCATTAGCGACTCGGCCCACTGCTACAGCAAGTCATAGTCACACGGCAAGGGTTAACCTAACCTACGCGCAGGGGCCACGGCATTAAAAACGCCCGCGCCAAGTCCACGCGCCATTCCGATAGCTCTGGAACAACATGTCATGAATACAGCAAACGATATTTTGGCCCGACTGGCCGACACCCTGGAAAGCCGCCTGCCCAAGAACGGGGGTGACCCGGCGGCGTCTTACAGCGCCCGCCTGCTGTCCAAGGGCCCCGACGCGTTCCTGAAAAAAATTGGCGAAGAAGCCACCGAACTGGTCATGGCCGCCAAAGACGAGTCACGCGAAAAGATCATCTACGAAACCGCCGACCTGTGGTTTCACAGCCTGGTGGCGCTGGCGCACTATGGCCTGCGGCCCGAAGACGTGTTGAACGAACTGGCCCGGCGCGAAGGCACCTCGGGCATTGCCGAGAAAGCCGCGCGAAGCGAATAAGCGGGTTATCTGGGTCGCAGATTACCCACCGCAACGGCCAGCCGCACATCACCGGCCTATGCAGTACCTTTACGCCCTATCGCATACCCTAGCTGTGGTAAAAAGAGCAATCGTATACACTCAAGTTTTGGCGGGCGGCACGTTAACCTGGCGTCAACCTGGCCTTAGGCTTTAACGTATGCCCCACCCCGGGTTTTAAAACAGATTTTTCAGCAACACTCATGAGCACCTGCCTGTTTTGCAAAATCGCCGCCGGCGAAATTCCTTCCAAGAAGGTCTTCGAAAACGAAGAAATGCTCGTGTTTCACGACATCAACCCAGCCGCTCCGGTGCACTTGCTGGTCATCCCCAAGCACCATGTCACGTCTATGCAAGACATCACCGAAGCCGATGCCGGCTGGTTGGGTAGAATGATGGCGGCCATCCCCAAAATTGCGGCCGACAACGGTTGCCGGCCCGGGCCCGATGGCGGTTTCCGCGTGGTGGCCAATAGCGGCGCCGACGGCGGCCAAGAGGTCGGGCACCTGCACTTTCATATTATTGGGGGCCCGCGCCCCTGGGCGCAACGCGTTGCACCTGCCGCGTAGCCCGCACAACATACACACATAACTACAACACTTACACCACACACATTCGCGGTTTACACCGCACGGAGAGCAACATGGGTAGTTTCAGCATTTGGCACTGGCTTATCGTTCTGGTCATCGTCGCCCTGGTTTTTGGCACCAAAAAACTGCGCAACATGGGTGAAGACCTTGGCGGCGCCGTCAAAGGGTTTAAAAAAGGCATGGGTGATGCCGCCGAAGAAGGCAAAAAGACAGAATCCGTCACACAAAAGTCTATCGATGGCGACACCATCGACGTTCAGGCCAAAGAAAAGAAAGACGCCTAATCTGCAGGGTCTGCGGTGTTTCCCAACCCTTAACGGTTAACCGTCATGTTTGATATCAGTTTTACCGAACTGATGATCATCGGCATTGTTGCCCTGGTCGTCATCGGCCCCGAACGCCTGCCCAAAGTGGCCCGCACATTGGGCCACTTGCTTGGGCGTGCCCAGCGTTACGTCAACGATGTCAAAACCGACATCAAGCGCGAAATGGACGCGGGCGACCTAAACGACGTCAAAAACCAGTTTACCGAAGCGGCCTCGTCGGTAAAAGCGTCTATTGAAGATGCCTCGCGCACCATTCAAGACCCCATGCAAGCCGCCCGCGACGCCGTCGAAAACGCCGGCAAGTCGTTGCAAAGCTCGTTGGTTGACTTTGACGGCTACGAGCCCGACGCAGCGACCAACGAAGCCCACAATAAAACGCTTGCCGACAATACATCGCCGGCAAACAATGCCAGTGGTAATAGCGGCGCATCAGGCCAAGCACAAAAGCCTCAGGCTCAAGACAGCGCCACTGCTTCGCCCAATACGCCTGCAAGCACCAGCGCACCAGAAGACACCAAGCGCGCAACGGCAGCGCCCGCCGCCTCATCCAACAGCAACACCGGAACAACGCCGTGACCACTGAAGACAGCAGCGCCGACACCTTTGTTTCGCACCTCATCGAATTACGCACCCGCCTGATTCGCGCCGTCGGCGCGATTCTGGTCGTGTTTATTGCACTGTTCTTGTACCCGGGCGCATCGGCCATTTACGACGCGCTGGCCCAGCCCATGCTGGCGTCGTTGCCCACCGGTACCAACATGATCGCCACCGGGGTAATTACGCCCTTTATGGTGCCAATAAAAGTAACGCTGCTTGCGGCGTTTGTTATTGCCCTGCCCGTGGTGCTGTACCAGGCCTGGGCGTTTGTAGCCCCGGGGCTGTACAAACACGAGCAACGCCTGGCCCTGCCCCTTATTTTGTCCAGTACCCTGCTGTTCTTGCTGGGTATGGCGTTCTGCTATTTTGTCGTCTTCAAAACCGTCTTCGAATTCATTGCCGGCTTTTCTCCCGAATCGGTCACCCCCGCGCCCGACATCGAAGCCTACGTCAGCTTTGTCATCACCATGTTCATGGCCTTTGGCCTGACCTTCGAGGTACCCATTGCCGTGGTACTGCTGGTTAAAACGGGCATTACTACAGTAGATAAGCTGCGCAGTGCGCGCGGCTACGTTATTGTGGGCGCTTTCGTTATTGCCGCCATCGTAACGCCACCCGACGTCATCAGCCAGTTCATGCTGGCCGTACCCTTATGCCTGCTGTTTGAAGTAGGCCTGCTGGTGGCCAGCCGCATGAAACCACTAAGCGCCGACGCCGAAAACGCCGAAGCTACCGAATAATTACTTAACCATACGCAGCGCTTGCTTGAAGCGCTGCAAAGTGGTCGTGGCAAACATCTGGCTGCGCCCCACCACCCGCGCCGGGGCCAGCCGCCCGCTTTGCACATACCGACGCAACGTCGGCAATGACACCTCAAGGTAGTCTGCTGCCTCTTGGGCCGAAAACGAGGCCTCATCCAAATCGCCGAAAGTTTGCTCGTAGGTGTAGTCTTCGTCGCCAAATGCCCGCCTGGCCAGCAGCGAAAAGAAACGCTCACGCTCAGTTGGCGACAATAGACTCAAAGCCTCAAACAATGTTTCAGCGGTAGGGTATGGGTTCATGCAACTCTCCGGACGTAATCCCGTGCCTTAAGTATCTCTTTAAATCATCGTAAAAATTTTCATGCGGTCCGATTTGATAAAAAATCAGATCGCCCCCAGCCTGGGGGTCGCATTGCCACTCATAAGCCAACAGAAACTCTTGTCGGTTAAAACGGAATTTATGTACACGCATCCCCGCCAAATCGCCTGCTTTAAGTTGACCTGTTTCGGGAGCGTCAGAAATTCGCTCAATTTCGTCAGCAATAACAAGCTGAAGCGGCCGGGGCGCTTTCTTGACGTATTGCATGAAGGGGCGTTTAAATCGCTTTTTCAATGCCATATATTAAATCAAAATTGATTCATAATGAAATCACTTCTGATTTATTTCCCAAGATCGAATATCCGGCCGGAATAGCCGGTTGATTCATCTTACTGACACCGGTCGCGCTACACGCGAACACCCGCAGGTTTGATGCGAGATATTTTTGTGGCGCCCGGCGTGGGGCTAAGGCTAGCGAAGACCAACACAAATGGTAGGCGTATCCCCAATACCATCTTTTGCTCGGGAGGTGCGGACGAATACAAATGATCTCCTAAGGAGTCCAGCTTTTCGTCCCGCACCTCCGGTGGGGCAGTATTACACCGGCGCTACATCTACTTAAAATGGATACTGTATCGGCGTATCCATCACGTCTACTTTGCTGTGTGTACCACTGATTTACCTCACGCGTATTGGCGGCATATAGCCCTTGGTCGTAGTGCCGCTCGATCTCGGCAACACTTAGCTGCTTCCAGTCGGCCGTCATGGCACCCCCAAAAAAGTTGAAATTAACATCTTGTGCGCTATAGCCCTTTGCGCTGGCGATGCCAGCGTTGGGCTAAAGCCGAGCTAACCACTAGCTGCAGCAGATGAAAGATCATCAACGGTAAAACCATGACCCCGGCGACCGACGGCACAAACAGTACCTGCGACATCGGCACGCCACTGGCCAGACTTTTCTGGGCACCCCCAAACAATGCAGTTACCTGATCTTCGTGGCTAAACCCAAAAGCCTTTGCTAGCCCAAACACAAACAGCATCGCCAAGAACAAAAATATCAGGCTTATTGCAACCAGACTTACCACCATTGCAAAGGAGACCTGCTGCCAGATTCCCCCAACCACGGCCGCACTGAAAGCGCTGTAAATAACCAGCAATATCGAGCCACGATCTACAAAAGACAACGCCTTCCCGGCCTTACGAAACGCGCTGTCAAAATATGGGCGCAAAAAATGCCCGGCCAGGAAAGGCAACATAAGCTGCAAGAAGATATTAATGACGGAGTCTATTGGCGAGCCTGTACCGGTCGTTGGCGTAATCAGACCATTAACTAAAAACGGCGTAATCAAGATACCCAGCAGCGTCGAGACCGAGGCACTACAGACAGCGGCGGGCACATTACCCCCCGCAATACCGGTCAGTGCGACCGCAGACTGGACCGTTGCCGGCAGCATGCACAGATACAACACACCCAAATAAAGCTCTGAACCGACCAACGGCAATAGCACCGGGCGCAGAATGAACCCCATCAAGGGGAAAAAAACAAACGTACAACTCAAAATCAATGCGTGCAAGCGCCAGTGTGTCAGCCCATCAATAATTGCCTGACGCGGCAATTTAGCGCCATGCAAAAAAAACAACAGTGCAATTGCTGCTGTTGTGACGTATTTCAGGACGACTGCAAACAATCCGGACGCCGGCAGCAAACTGGCCAACACCACGGTTACAGCCAACAATAACGTGTAATTATCGGGAAGAAAGGGAGCGCGTTTCATGACGCTATTGAACGCCACTTTCAAAAAATAATGAAATTAATTTATCTGATCTATTTATAATATTTTTGCATAAATTAATACTGAGCATGGATGAACATTAGTCTTAAACAGTTGCAGGTTTTCCGCGCTGTGGCGGCCGAACGCAACTTCAGCAGAGCCGGCGAACTCGTTGGGTTAACACAGCCGGCAGTTAGTCGCGCCATCAACGAACTCGAATACCAACTAGACCTGCGCCTGTTCGATCGCACCACCCGCGATGTGCAACTGACCCAAGCGGGGCAAATTTTGGCCCAACGCCTGCCTCGCTGGATCGATGAGCTTGAAAATACCCTGAATGAACTGCATAGCTGGGCACACAACCGCGTAGGCAAAGTTCGACTAGCCAGCAGCCCCACATTGTCGGCGGCACTCATGCCACACTGCCTTGCACTTTGTGCCCAACAAGAACCCGGGCTGCACGTGATATTGCTCGATCGCATTCAAGAAAATGTCCTGAACAGCATCCTGACGGGTGAGGTCGATTTCGGCATTATCGTTGAGCCCGACTCGGCGACCATGCGAGAGCTCGATTGCGAAACCCTTCTAACCGACCCGTTTGTGGTCGTTTGCCCTGAAAACCACCCCCTGGTTCGCCCTAAAAATGGCCGTCACAAGACGCCCGGATGGTCCGACTTATCTGGCTCAGATCTTATTTTGCTAGACCGAGCCTCGGGCAGCCGCCGCCTGATCGACGAAGTGCTAAGTCGGCAGGACGTCCGACACCAAGTGGTACAAGAGGTTGGCCATGTGACGACAGGCTTCGAGATGGTTCGCGCCGGTTTGGGCATAAATGTTGTGCCCAGCCTGGCTGTCCCCGAAACCGGGCTGCCCGGATTAGCGGTCGTTTGTCCCAGGCCAATCAGACACCGTCGCGTCATGCTCGCACGGCAAAAAAACAAAACGCTGGCACCACTGGCCAGCACGCTATGGACTATCGTGAAATTGAGCACGCAGCAAACAATGCAGCGACGCAAATCACTGTGAACTAGGCCCGCTTTTTAAGTACTTGCACAAACCAGCCGTAGCCGCTGACGGTGACGATACCAATACCCACGAGCAGCGCGCCAATAAGGAAGCTGGTGTCCAGGGGTTCGTTCAGCAGCCACACACCAAAGATAACGCCGAACATCGGGGTCATGAACGAGAAGACGCCAAGGCGAGAAGCAAGGTATTTTCGTAGCAGCCAGAACCAGGTCAGGAAGGTAATGAATGAGACCACAATGCCTTGGAACAGGACGCTGCCAATGGCAACAGGCGTTGGGTTAACACTGGCCTGGCCCAATGCCACGGCAGCCACCAGCAACAAGACAAACGCCCCCACCAATTGGTACATCAAGGTCAGCGTAGCCGGTGTGTTCGACAACTTCGAGCACCGGATGACCACGGTGGTCGCCCCCCAGGCAGCGCCGGCCAGCAAGCCTAAAAAGTCACCCCACAGCATGTCGGCGGCCTGACGGGGGTTGTCGCTGTTGTCGGGGCCAAAAAACGCCACTGCCACGCCAATAAAAGCGACCAGAATGCCTACCCATTGGGCAGGCGCCAGCCGTTCTTCGGGCAAGCGCCAATGCAGCCCAATGGCGGCGAAAAAAGGCGCGGTATACAAGAACACCGTCATGTGCGAGGCCGTGGTGTAACGCAGGCCTTCGCCCATCAGCAAGAACTCGAGGGCAAACAAAAAACCCACCAACAACCCCGGGCGCCACGTGCCGTCGGCAAACGACACCGGCACGCGTTGCCAGAGCATAAGCAAGCCCACCAGGACAATGGCAATACCCGACCGGAAGGCAATTTGAAGAATAGGCGCAATATCGGGCCCTGCCGCCTTGATGGCAATTTGCTGAAACGCCCAAATCATGCACAGCACCGTCATGATGCCAACGGCGCTGGTATCAATTGCCTTACGTGAATCCATCTCCCACCCTTCAATATCGATTGTTGTTTTGTTCAGGGTGTAACCATAGCAAAGCGCACAAGAAAAGGGTAGGCGTCAAAGGCTTGTGCGTGCGGGCTGAACGTCAAATGTTCGGCCGGAGTGCTCGGCTTGCCACAGGTCGTAATCGGCCTGCATTTGCAACCACATAATGGCACTGGGCGCGGGGATCCATTTCGATAGCCGCAACGCAAGGTCGGGAGTTACGCCGGCGCGCCCATTAATAAAGCGCGAAAACTGAACACGCGACACACCAAGCTGGCCGGCGGCCTGAGTCACCGTAAGGCCTAGTTCAGGCAGCACATCGTCTTTAAGAATACTGCCCGGATGAGGTGGATTATGCATCTGCATATTATTTACCCGACACTTTAATGATAGTCACAGTAATCAACCACAATGGCATCTTGCCCATCGAACATAAACACAAGTCGCCAATTGCCATTTACCCAAATCGACCATTGGCCTTGAAACTCAAGCCCGCGCAATGGATGCAACCGCCAACCCGGCACATCCATATCGTCTGGGCATGCTGCTCGACTCAACGCCATAAGCTGCCGCTGAAGCTTTGCCGCATGAGTCGCCTGAATTTTTGCTTTGGAGCCCGTTTCAAAAAATAACTGAATACCTTTGTGGCGGAAGCTTTTGATCATTATTATATCCTGTATCTATACTAGATACAAAAAAGGAATTTCGTCAACGAACAGCGTACGCTTGGCGGTGCATACTCAGCAATGCTGCGCAGGTCAAAACTATCTACCCGCTGCACCGGCATTACAAACGAGCGACTAAGGCAGCCGCAGCGGTAAGAACCTGTGCGACGGCCTGTACAACCGCCATGCGCAACACTGGCAATGCCCCTAATTGACACGGCTTTGTACCGGTATTGCAGACACTCGGTCAAACACAATTCACGGTAAACTCGGCATGAACTAAACCCCGTCGTTCACTTAACCCCTTCCTTTCTTGCCATGCTTCGCAGATTTGTCGTTCAGGCCACGCCCGATAACCCCAGCTCCGTTGAAATACTTACCTGCATTTCAACTTGCATGACACGTAACTGGCCGCATGCGCGAGCGACGCTCGACCAGCTGGAGGGCGCGGCGGCGGCATTCAAGCAGGGCGCAACGCCAGTGGGTTCGGTCGAATTCATGCGGCAAGCCATGATGGTGACGGGTATCAAGGTGCCTGCTGCGCTTAACTACCCCAAACGTTTGCAAAAATGGCTGCATCGCGACATTAAAGCCTGCCGTAAGGGCGACTTGCCCGCCGAGGGTGAATGGTTTGTGAAACCTGCCGTGTCTACCAAGGCTTTTAGGGGCGGGGTCTACGGCATGGAAGAGGTCAAGCAAATTGACCGGCTGACCACCGAAAACTACAACGCGCCGCCCACCGAGCTGGCGGCCCGCAGCGATGTTGAGCTGCTGCGCAACCTGCCCAACGATTTTCCGGTTTGGTATGCGCCACCCGTGTCGTGGCAAAGCGAATGGCGGTTTTACGTGCACCGCGGGATGATCAAGGGCGCGGCCCGCTACGACAAAGGGCTGGATTCTGCCCCGGCGCCCGAACGCAATACCGTGGCACGAATGGTGTCAGACCTGGCTTTCGACGCCCCCATTGCTTACGCCCTGGACGTGGGTATTTTAGAAAACGGCGAAACCGCCCTGGTGACCATGAACGACGCGTGGGCCCTGGGTTTTTACCCGGGCACGCTGGCCCCGGAAAGCTACCTGGACATGCTGCGCGACCGCTGGATACAGCTTATTCAGCCCGGGCATGTGTCTTTGTTCTAGGCTAATCGGCGTCGTGGTTGGCCATGCCCCGGCGCACCACAATAGGTACCGCACCTAACTGCTTTTTTGCCACCCACTGCGCCAAAGAAGCATCGAGGTAGTCGGTGTGGCTGGGAAACCAGCGCGCCAGTTCGGCTGCCAGGCGCCGGGCTTCAGACGGGTCGCCCCCGTTTTGCAGGTACGCAGCAACCTCTCGCATCGACCCCAGCACGGCATTGTGTTCGTTAGTGTGACATTCGCGCGCGGGAAACGCGGTGCTGTTCATGTAGTGCTCTTCTTGCGAAAAGTGGCGTTCGCTATGCTCGACAAGCGCCTGCAAATGCCCCAGTATCTGATCGTCGTCGGCCTTTAGCAGGGCGCCAAGAATATCCACGAATTCGCGATGGGTAACGTCCATCGGGTCGAAACCCACCAAAAAGGCATCGGTCCAGGTCAGGTCTTGTGGGGCGGCGGTCTGCATGACGAATACTCGGCAAATTCGATAATGGCTTCCATAATAGCAAAACCCCGGCAATTGCCGGGGCAAAACATGCGACGAACGCGCTGTGTTTCGGGTTCCGGATTTCGGGCTATACACGACTGGAACACAGAGCAATCAAAAGATCGCCCGCCCAGCGAGCATGCAACCTCGCATATCCGAGGGCAGAAGGCGCACGTACCCTCGCGGACAACACCTTTAGCGCCCCGCTCCCCGACAGTTGCCTTTACACTTTAAAAATAGTGCCGAAACTTAAGGTTAAAGCCATGGTCGCGCCGGCCGGGTGACAGCAGCCCCGAATAACCAGCCTGCAGCACGCTGTGCTTGCCCACCGGGGTCGACACCGTGAACGCAGCTTTAAGGGCGTGCGCGGCAATGCCATGGCCGTGCGACGTAAACGTCGTGCCGCGCGCACTATCACGAAACGACTGCCGCGACTTAAAGTGGCGGTCGGCATACGCATAGCGCCAGGCCAGTTCGGCCTGCAACATACCCAAACCGCCTACCGTTTTAAACGCATGCGACGCCTTCAACCCCAACACGCTGAACGCGGCCCAGTCTTGAGCGCGTGCGTAACTCAGCGCGCCTGCACCGCCTTGTTCGGTGTGGGCGTTAGTTGTACTGTGCACCAGCGCCACCTCTATAAACGGAGACAACCCCGTAAAGGGCGACAAGCCCGCCAGCAACGCCAGTCGACCAAAAATCTGCATGCTTCGGCTGTTTGAAACGCTACGCAGGGCATCACGCCAGCGGCCGATTTCAAGGGAACGCGACGTTTTAAACGTATGCCAGGCCACCGAAAAACCGGCGTCAACCTGCACCGGGCCGCGCACTGCGCCCACGTCGGCCCCGACATGCAGACTATTAATGCGCGTGTCGGCACCACCGCCACGAATTACGGCATTGCCAACCGAATCGGCCGACGCACCGCTATTTGGGCCACCCGGAAGGTCGTCACCCCCCGAAGGCGCCAAAACCAGTGTGCCATCGGGCGCCGCCGTTTGCCGCATATGGCGTGTGTCGGCCCCTGCAAACACACCCACTTCCGTCAGGTGGTTGACCAAATGCCGGACGCCCACCGTAAAGCCGCGCAACGACCGATGAAAATCACCGACGCTACCCGCGGCCCGCCCGGAGCCCTGCGCACCATACGCGCTGGACCACACTTTGTTGCCACGCTCCCCCCACGCCCGGCTACCGATTACCGCTTCGCGCACAAACCGGCTGTCGTCCAGCGCACCTGCGCGCACCGTGGCCGGCCATGCCCCCGCCAACTGACGATACGCGCTGCGTGCGCCATCGCGGTCCAACACGACAATGGCGTCGTACACCTGAGGCAAGTCTTTTACACCGGGCACGCCGTCAGGCGGCGCATCAATAATGTCGGCCACGGCGTCTTCGTCGTCAGTAACCGCCGGGTCGCCCAGCGCAACATCGTTTCGGGCCAGCGTCAAAGACACCGACGTTTCATCGTAGGCCAGCAGCGGCGTCAAAAACGCCAGATTGCTGGTGACGCCGTCGAACCGGGTGTCATCAAACCCGCCGTCGGCCGTCAAAAACCGATACGAGGTTGACGGCTTCCAGTCGCCCGCGCCCGCCAGGGCCTGAACGTTGCCGGCCAACACGGCCTGGCCGCCCACAGCCAGCACGTCGTGCCGGCCATCGGCCTCGACCTCGATAGACAGCGTTGACCCTTCGTCGAAACGCACATTGCCCGGCACGCGCAGCACGCCAATACTGGCCCCGGGCGCCAGGGTTGCACCATCGCGCACCCACACCGACGCAATCGAGCCGGTGCCTTCCAACCGGCCACCCGACGCCACCTGCACCGACCCGCCAAACCAATCGTTAACGGCCAGGGTGCCCGCCCGCACCACGGCCGCGCCGGTATAGCCCAAGGCATCTTTGGCCAAAACCAAGCGGCCGTTTCCGGTTTTCTCGAAGGCAGCCGCGCCCGACACAATGCCGTCATGTGTCGCCTGACCGCTGTCGACATGCCAACTGACCGCAGCACTACGCGCAGGATCATTCACCCGATACACCGGCGGCACAGGCTGCGTGGTCATGTCGATGGCGTCGAACTGCACATTGCTGGCCACCGTAACGCCGGGCGCATAGGTTAGCGTGGCACCCGTATTGGCTTGTATGCCCGGCCCCACCGCCCCGTTAACGCCAACCACCAGCCCGCCTTGCAACACGCGCGTCACCCCCCGGTAGCTGTTGTCGCCGGTTAGTGTCAGCGCGCCGCCCCCCAGCTTGATCAGGCCATCGAGCGAGCCAAGTGCATTGCCAATGCGCCCGGCCAGCGTCGCCTGCGTGCCGTCGGCAACATCAAGCAATGCCGTGTCGCCAATCAGGAAATCGGTCGCGCTGACGTAATCGGCAGCCTGAATTTCCCATACCCCGTCGGGGAAAAAAGCGGGGGCAGATGCCGACTGCATTTGCCCCCATGCCATTTGCGCGCCCAATAACGCCTGCAACATTACAGCGCCCGCCCCAACAACCAACCCCTTGCACCGCCACAGCTTTTTTTCTGTTCTCATCTATGGTGTCCTTAAGTGGATTCGCCCGCCACGGGTGTGACAAACTACGCGCATTATGACTATTCTGGTAATTATCACAATGTGAAAACACCTATAGACATTTTTGTTCCTGAAAGATAAACGCGCGCGTCAGGTAAAAACCATAAAAAAATAACAATAAACACGCCAAAAAAAATTTTATACCGCCAGCCAGACGCCCACAGGCCATCTGGCCGGGCGATTTTCGGGGAACTTTCTGCGACAATCACGCACAAAGGATTACAATACCCCTAAAACCGTAACAAAACCCGACGGGCACCGACACCATGTCGTACCAGCTACCCTGCTTTGTTCTGAGCTCTTCCGACGAGGCCGCGCACCGCGAGCCCATACGCGCTCGCCTCGAAGCCAAGGGTTTGCGTGTTACATTTTTTCCCATGGTCGAACGCGGCAACATCACCGAACGCAACCTTGGGTCGTATGTCAATGCGCAAAAAAACAAGTCCGAATACGGTGACGTTCTGACGCCCACCAACGTTTCGGTGGCGCTTAGCCATTTAAATGTTTACCGGCATATTCTTAACCACCACCTGCCCGGCGCCGTCATTCTTGAAGAAGACGCCGATGTCAGCGATGCGCTGGTGCAATTGCTAGACACAAAATCCGGCGAAAGCCTCGAGCACCTGTTTGGCTCGTACGAACCGGTCGTGGTGCAGTTAACGCATGTGGCCCAGGCCTACCGCAGCCAACGCCGCGACATTGGCAGCACACCCTTCAAAATGATGCGGCCTTACGGTACGGTGCGCCAGTCGCGCGGGTACTTTATTACCAACGCGGCCTGCCACAACCTGGTTAAAACCCAATACCCGGTCTGGACAAGCGCCGACCACTGGGAAGGCTTTGTCGAACAAGACATCTTCCGCTTGTGGGCGTTAACGCCCAACCCCGTCTGGGCCTGCGACCCGGCCGCCGAAACCGCCCCCATCAACCAGCCCGTTGCCCGCCCCACCAAACTGCTTGCCCCCGTCCACCGCGTCTGGGACAAGGTCGTCACCGAAAACATCCTGGTCCGGCGCCTGCCCAAGCACCCGCCCGTGCGCTAGCCAGCGGGTTACACCAATTGTGCTAGATGCACAATTAATATAGACTAAGTGCAAATATCACAACCAAAGGGTGGTTATGTCTGCACATCGCCAACCGCAAGTTACCCCTGACACCGTTTTAGCCAAGGCGGTCATCAACGCCGCTCAACAACTGGGCCTTAACCAGTCGCATCTGGCCGATGTCATTGGCATGCATCGCACAGCCGTCAGTCGCTTAAAGGGCAACGGGGAGCTCGACCCCAAATCAAAACAGGGTGAACTGGCATTATTACTTGTCCGGTTAGCCAGGGCCTTGTATGCCCTTACCGGCGGCGACCCGGCCTGGGCGCATCATTTCATGACTTCGCCTAACTGGGCAACCGGCGGCATACCCGCCCAACAGATCAAAACGGTTCAGGGTCTGGTTACGGTTTTGCAATTTGTCGACAGTATCAGGGGTAAAGTTTAATGATTTGGGCGCAATGCAACGGCGCCACACACATTGGCCCCATACACGGCACCCTGCACCGCCTGGTCGAAAGCCAAGAGCAAATTGCCACGCGCAATTACGTCGACACGCTTGAAGAGCAGGGCATTTTGGAAGACCTGCTTGAAAAGACCAAGCCGCCCTACCCCCAGGGCAGCCAGGCCTTGCATTATTTGTTGCGAACGCCGTTTCGCTACCCGCCTCTGCCGTGGGGCTCACGTTTTGGTCAGCGCCACGAACCCAGTCTGTTTTACGGCGCTACCCGTGTCGAAACCGCCCTGGCCGAAGCGGCATACTACCGGTTTGTATTCTGGCATTCTATCGATGCGCCACCACCAAACCCCAAGCTGCAGTCACAACACACGATGTTTGGCGCCAGCTACAAAACGCAACAGGGGGTCAGGCTACAGCATCCACCCTTCACGCAATATGCTGGCGTACTTACCCACCCCACCCGCTACGAAGAAAGCCAACAACTTGGCGCCGACATGCGATTGGCCGGTGTTGAAGCCTTTGAATACATGTCAGCACGAGACCCTGAGGGCGGAACTTGCATTGCACTTTTCACCCCACAGGCCTTTGGCAACACGCAGCCCTTGTACAAAGAGGCCTGGTTTTGCGAGGTTACAGCCACACATACCGCTTTCAAACGGCTTGACGAGCCAGGTCTGTACACGTACCCGCTAGCGCATTTTTTGGTCGACGGCCATTTCCCGCTCCCGGCCGCCTGACGTCAACGTCTTACGGGTGGCGGTTGAGGCCGTCGCCTAACGCCGTGGCCTCGATCGTCATGCAAGGCACACCGGGGTCTTTCTCGATATGTACAAGACCATCGGCAAGGCGGTAGGTCAGGTAGTGTAAATGCCGGGGGTTAGACAAGACCCTGGCATTGAACACCACAATATTTGTGCCCTTCGGGTCGTGGGCAGATCGCGTCAACAACCCGGGGTGCCCTTCCCGGTGCATCCGTTCACCCACCGACTGCGGTAATGCGTAATCGGTGGGGTGCACCAAACCAGGGTGCTCGGGCGTTACCGGCCGAAGGTCGATAAGTGCTGCGTCGCAGGCCACAACAAACACCTTGCGCTCGGCCACCACCGACTCGTGCTGAAAACCCGCGTCGGCCAGCAAGCCACCGTACCAGTGCCAGACAGATTCGTGCACAGTTGTCGCAACCGACTGCGAACCATACCAAACGCCAAACGAGCCATCTGAAAAGCGGCTTGCACGCCAATGCAAAAACGGCCACTGAATTGCGTTAAACCAGACCGCGTCTTCGAAGGGCCGATCAATAACCGGCACCGATGACAGGTACGGGGGTGGCTTGACCTCGGCCTCGATATTTTGGGCCAGCGCCCACCCCGCCGGGTCATCTGTCAGGTCATCGAACAAGTCTTGCGACTGCCTCAACGACACCACGTTCCTGAACACGTCTTCATGAACATCGAGCAATGTCAGGTGGTCAAAGACGGCGCTCATGCGGCGGCCCTGCCTATACGCCCCGGGCACGGTCAAGATAGGCACGCACCATCAGCAGCCCCGCAAACCCCCAATCTTTAATGACCTCGATGGGGGTACGGTTATCGAACGCTTTATTGCGCGTCGTCATCCAGCGGTAGGCCAGGTCGCGATTATGCGGAAAAAGCAATCGCAGGCTTTTATGAATACCCAGCAAATGTCCCACACGTTCGTATTGGTCCCGACTAGAACCAATGGCCTCGCCCTTTCGGTAGCGCGCCAACGCCGCCCGATTGCTGGCAGCAAGGCCCAATAAAGCGGCCTGGTCTTCGGTGCCCAGCTTCCAGTGATCGAGCAACGACATGACCATTTTGGCTAACGTCCCACGATCGTCGGAAACCGGCGCATCGCGCTTTGCAACTGCAGTCATGGCTTACCCCCAATGTTTCGATAACACATAAGGTCAGTATAACGATGTGTTTTTATAGAAACAATATTTGTTGTGACAATAACATCACGCCCGGGCGGCCAGGTCGGCCACCCAGGCGGTGTTGTCCAGGTACCATTGCACCGTTTTTCCGTGTTTCTATTAGCATGCAGATACTTTTGCATCGTTTATTGCATTTATTGCGCTTGCGCATACAATCTTAAGGTAAGCAATAACCAATCGTCAGCAGTTCATGCGCCCCAGGAGGTCAAATCATGCGTACCCTCGATCGAACACGTGAGGTCTCGCCACCCTTGCTAAGCCCTAAAGACAAAGAAATGGTTCGCGTCGCTCAACGTTGCATCATGGCTGCGCTGGATCACTCGCGCGCGGCGTCTATTACTCTCACAACCGATACGGGCGAACATCCTACGGTCGATGTTCCACCTGCGGCGCTTAAATTAATCGGCCAATTGCTTGGCGCCATGAGCGAAGGTCGGCCAATTGTCATGATGCCGACTGAGCAAGAGTTCACAACTGTTGAGGCAGCTAACTTCCTGAACGTATCGCGGCCTTTTGTGATTAAAGAAATCGAAGCCGGCAAACTGCCACATCGAAAAGTTGGATCACATCGTCGTATAGCACTTGAAGACCTCTTGGCTTACGCCAAAAAAATGCATGCAGACCAAGCTGCTGCCCTTGAACGCATGGCCGACAACGCGCGCGATCTTGGCCTGGATTACTAATGGCCGGGCACGTTGACTGTATCGTTACCAGCAACCTTCAAGATTTCCCATCCGATGTGCTTGCACCTTTTGGACTTGAGGCGGTTGACCCAGATACTTTCATCATTAACCAATGGGATCTCAACCCGGTCAATGCTATTGCCGCATTCAAAAGAATGCGAGCGCGACGCAAAAAACCTGAGGCCAGCCCCATCGATTTCGCAGATGCCCTGGAAATCGGCGGCCTACCGACAACAGCTGAACGCCTTAGAGCTGCAGCGGAACTGATTTAAACATCACGCCCGGGCGGCCAGGTCGGCGACCCAGGCGGTGTTGTCCAGGTACCATTGCACCGTTTTGCGGATGCCGGTTTCGAAGGTTTCGGCCGGTCGCCAGCCCAGTTCGCGCTCGATGCGGGTGGCGTCTATGGCGTAGCGGCGGTCGTGGCCGGGGCGGTCGGTGACGAAGGCAACTTGCGCCGCGTACGACACGCCGTCGGCGCGGGGCTGCAACTCGTCAAGCACGTTACACAGCGTATTCACCACCGACAAGTTCGCCTTTTCATTCCAGCCGCCCACGTTGTACACCCGGCCCAGCTCGCCCGCTTCCAACACACGCCGCACGGCCGCGCAGTGGTCAGACACAAACAACCAGTCGCGCACTTGCTGCCCGTCGCCGTAAATGGGTAACGGCTGCCCCGTCAACGCCCGCTGAATACACAGCGGAATGAGCTTTTCGGGGTACTGGTACGGCCCGTAATTGTTAGAGCAATTGGTGGTCACCACCGGCAAACCATAGGTATGGTGCCAGGCCCGAACCAGGTGGTCGGACCCGGCCTTGCTGGCCGCATACGGGCTGTTGGGCGCGTGGGGGTGGTCTTCGGTAAACGCCGGCGCGGTGGGCGACAACGTGCCGTACACCTCGTCGGTAGACACGTGCAAAAACCGGAACGCGGCCTGCCCGGCAGCATCGAGCCCCTGCCAATACGCGCGTACCGCTTCCAGCAAGCGAAACGTGCCCACCACATTGGTTTGCACAAAGGCCTCGGGCCCGGCAATGGAACGGTCAACATGCGATTCGGCTGCAAAATGCACCACCGCACGCGGTTGGTGGGTAGCCAACAACTGCGCCACCAGCGCCGTATCGGCAATATCGCCCTGCACAAAAATATGGCGCGGGTCGGCGTGCAACGACGCCAGATTAGCCCGGTTACCCGCGTAGGTTAGCGCATCGAGGTTAACCACAGGCTCGTCGTTAACCGCCAGCCAATCCAGGACAAAGTTACTACCAATAAAACCGGCACCGCCGGTGACAAGAATCATGATGTGAAGACGCCCTAACGCCAATTACTTAAGAACCGTCCAGATTGTACGCGCTTGCGATACGGGTCAGTATGTCGGCTTTACTACCCCGCACGCCTATGGCGTTAGGGTCTAAAGAATCATCAGAAGACACCGCATCAATAAATTGCCGCATATGTGTAGCGATTTTTCCCTCAACATGGCAACTGCTCCGTCAGTTCATCAATTGCAAGTTGAAGGCGGTCATCAGCGCTGTCTTGCAAACTTAAAATCAAAGACAACACATCAACCGTCTTGCTGTCTTCTTGAAGAAAAGGGCTGTAACTCCAAAGCTGCCACTCTGTGGCGCCTGGCATAGGCTCTGGTACTGGCACCAACTGCCGACCAAAATCCCGCCAAGCCGCCATATGAACTGCATAAACAGGTATTTGCGGCGGGGATATGAGCGTGTACTGGGCCAATGCACTTTGCCCCGCGAGCCTTGCCGGCAAACCGGCCAAGTTGGCCGTTGTCAACGTCCAGACCGTGCGCTTAACCGGATTACGCATAAGAGGGCGCGCCCGCTCCCAAGTCGCGCGGGCTGTATCAGACATTTCCAAATAGGTACGGCGCCCATCTCGATCAACTGAAGCAAGCCCACTCGCATTCAGCTCGCGCACCGCACGCGAGAGCGTCATCGCCGTATAACCCAGTTCGATCATAGTTTCTGACGGGTACCAGCGCGACGACCAGGTGGAGCGTAACAACCCACGAATAAGCAAGGCTTGAGTCGACGGGCTAAGCAAGAGCTCGGCATCTGATTGTCGCTTTCGAAAATACTCCCGCAAATCAATGCCCAAATCGGGCAAATACAACTGGTTGCCCGGCACAATAAAAGGCACTTTCTGTTCGATTAACCGTTTGCGCTCGTACGACGCCAGCGCAGTAGCCACATACACAACCCGTCTACCAGCCAACGACCCGATCGTGTCGACCTGACGTTGAATATTACCCACTGACGGCTTGGCGAGTCTTTTCTCGGCAGCCAAGATCACACCATGCCCGAGCAAATCCATCGTCCAGAGCTCGAATGCATCTTGCAAATAGTAAGGCAGTTGGCCACTACCCGCCCAAGGCTGAGCCTGCAGACCTGTTAGCCCCAATACCTGGTGCAGATATTGCGTAATAAGTTTAATAAATAGTGGCACGGCGGCAACGCCAAATTAACGCTAATAACGCACAATAACAAAAGCCATGTTAAAGCGCAAAATTATGTTAATGATGCTTGTTAACAACCAAGACCCACCACAACCGCCACTTGCCACTACGACGCTAAAAAATCACTGCCAGATGCACTTACCACGGCAAACTAAACCCCATTGCCTCGCAGCGCTGGGCTGCAAACGTACCGAAGCGAAAATCGAACGCAAAGTCTTTGCCTTCGACCGTTTTAAGCATGCCCGACACATTGGCAGGCGGCGTGGCCGGCTGGTTTAAGCCTGACGTCAAACCCGACAAAAGACCGGATGGGGCCTGCACCTGAGCGCGCTCGCCCAGGCCGTCGGCCCGCGCACAAAACGCGCGTACCGGGCCAGTGCTGTCTTGCACCTGCAGGGCATTAACCTGCACCGACACCGCCCCCGGCACCGACGACAACGTTGTTAAAACCGCCTGCTGCTCGGCAGCGGTGGCGGCCCGCTTGGGGGTGTCGGCAATGGCCTCGATCACCCCGGCCGGGGTGATGTCGTCGCCCGTGACGGGGCCGGTACAGGCCGACAACGCCAGCATAAACGGCACAAGCCAAACACCGGCCCATGGCCTTCGGCCCGCAGGCACCCCCGAAACCAAACGCGCCCGCGACGCCACGCGCGCCCCCGAAAGCTTCTGCATCTTGCTGCGCGATTTCATTGTTTATTCCTTGTTCTTACTTGTACTGAACTGGGCCACCACTGCTGTAACCGCCAGCACAAGCAGCCAAAAGAATGGCCTGGCCATTATAGCCAGCGGCCCCCGGGGCCGGGCTGCCCCGTTATAATTAACAATATATTTTGTAACAACGCCTTGGGCACCATTGCCGGGGCGCCAACCCCGGTTTACCCATGCCCAAGCCCCACAACACCCCAAACAACCCGTTGCTGCAGTTTGCCTACACCAAAACCCGCCGCGAACACCGCAAACAAAAATGGGCCAACAGCCTGTACAAACGGCTAACCAAGCGCACCCTGCAGCTATACGTACCGGCCCACAACTGGGGCGGGGCATTTATAAAGTCGGCCGACAACGAATACGACGATGCCCTGCTGGCCGGCAAAGACCGCTACAGCGCATTTGACCCCAAAAATTACGACATTTTTGACGTGCAAGTTGAGCCCGCTACCGAAAAACTGGGCCAGCTGTTTAACGACCTGCACACCCGCGGCGCACGCAATGGCACCATTAAAATTGACGTAGAAGGCTACGAAAAGCAAGTACTAACAGCCATTGCCACCGCCCTGCCCGCCGGCCTTAGCACCTACATTGTGTTTGAAAACTGGAAAGACGGCCTTGACCTAAGCGATGTACTGGCGCGCACAACCGCCCAGGCCCGGCTTTACTTGCTAGACGAACACAAACCTGGATTTTTTAGCCGCCTGCGCAGCCGCACCACCCTGCTGCCCGTAGACACCGCCAGCGCCGCCGGAACCTACATTTTGCACCTGCAACACGCGTAAACACCATGGCCGGCATTGTTGTTTTTATTCGAAGCATGCACGCCCTGGGCGACCAGCTGGTGGGCTACCCCTTGCTGTACCAGCTGCACCAGCAATACCCCAACCACCGGGTAACCGTGGTTGCTCACGACCCGGTGGGCAACTATTACACCCAGCTGCCCTGGGTACACCAGTTTGTACACGCCACCATGGCCGCGCAAAAGTACCGCAGCATTGCCAAAGACACCGAAATTATCATTGCCCTGCACCACAGCAGCGAACTGTACAGCCTGCTAGGCGCCATTAAACGCATACCGGTGCGGCTAGGCTTTAAAAACAAACGCGCCACCGATTTTTTATGGACGCACCGCCTGCCCAAAGACATTAACCAATACATTGGCCTGGCCAACCTGCAACTGCTTGGCCAGTTGCACCCCTTTGACACCGGCCAGGCCGCGCGCCACAGCATGGCCTGGCTGGCCAGCCAAAAAAACACCCCCGTCGAACACACCGATGTCGTCTTTATGGTGGGCGGCGGCGCGGGCGCCTTCAAGCGCTGGGGCATTGCCAACTACACCGCGCTGGCCCAGCGCCTGCAGCACCACCTGGGGCCAAACACCACCTTTACCTGTATTTTGGGCCCCGCCGAAACTAGCGAACTGGCCCAACTACAGCAAATCAACACCCCCCATTTGCGCCTGATGGTTAGCCGCCCCCTGGCCGAGATTGCCGACCTGTGCCTGAACGCCAAGCTTATTGTGGCCAACGACTGCGGGCCGTCGCATATTGCGCAAAATACCGGCACCCCCTACGTGGGCTTGTTTAACGAGCCCAACCCCGAATGGTTCTGGCAGCGCCCAAACACCCGCGCCGTGACCCCACCCCAGGGCACAATCGACATACAATCGGTGTCTATTGAATGCGTCGAAGCGGCCTGTTGCAATGCACTCAAAAATATATCAAACGAGAGTAAAACCGCCATGGTCGCCTGACCAGTAGCATGTAATAATTATTACCTTTATTTGCTATTAACCAGGCCGCAAATGACACACCTTCTTGAGCATAACGCCTTACGGTTGGAATCAGCGGGGAAAGACTGCGAAAAACACATAATTAACGCATTTTCAAGCTGCGGTATCACCGCGACGTGCTACGCCTACAAGTTTCGCGTTAAAAGCGAAGCAAAACTGGTTGAAAAAGTACACAGAAAGGTAAAGGAAAAACCACAATACGGCCTTGCCTCAATAACTGACGTACTTGGACTTAGATTAATCACACTCTTTCGTCACGAAATCCCTTCCGTCCTCAGACAAGTTTTACTACTCATCAAACACGAACAAGCGGTCGAACCTAACCCTTTCGAACAAAACCGCCTGGACGAGGTCATTGTTTACACTAACGCTCTTGAGCACGACCCATTTCTAACTGAGTTAAAAGGTACGCTTTCGTCCGAGAACGTCACAGCTACATATCGGCAATCACCAGAAGGCTACTCAAGCGTTCACATTGTTTCACGCAGCACCCACAAAGC
Source organism: Pusillimonas minor (assembly GCF_014237865.1). Classification (GTDB taxonomy): domain Bacteria; phylum Pseudomonadota; class Gammaproteobacteria; order Burkholderiales; family Burkholderiaceae_B; genus Neopusillimonas; species Neopusillimonas minor. The sequence goes on along the minus strand of NZ_JACJUU010000010.1, from coordinate 54,537 downwards.
GAAACTCAAAACCACTGGGGCAAACGAAACAAACCATCAGCTTCCAGTCGAAATACAAATCAGATCTGTATTCGCAGATGCCTGGGGGGAAATTGACCACCGATTTGGCTATTCTGTTCGCACCGGGAAATCCGGCATCAGCACTCTGCATAACAGCGCACTGGTTCAGCCCCACTTAAAAGTACTCAAACAATTCACTGATGCCTGCGCCGTATACGCTGACACTATTTACGCCTCGGCCCACGCCCCTGCAAGCTTGACCGACACGACCGGAAAAATCGAATCAGTCCCTTCAGACGACGAAGTCCTAAATCGCTTCACTGCCCTTGGCATCCCGACGGCCTTCCGTGACCAATACGTTCAAGGCCGAAAACTGCGCGAACAAGCGCTTAATTCAATTGAAACCGATCGCACAAAAGGAAAGGAGCAATGCCTTGAGGCTGCCGCATATTTTCTTTCATTACAGCATGAAGCATCAAGCAAACTGACGCCAGAAAAAGGGCTTGGCTTGTACCAGTTTTACGCAAAAATGAACGAAGCGCTTTGCCTGCTGTCAACCGACTCCCCACAACACGTCATATCGGCCGAAGCAATTTACGTGAAGCTTCGCGAAAGCTATCCGAATTTTTTACTGGTTTGGTTTCGGCTGGCACAAGCTTGTGCCAAACTCGGCAAAACCTCCGAGGCTATTGCCCTGTTCAAAAATACTGCAGAACAGGCAAAATTAGTTGCCAACAAATATGCCAACCAACAATCCTGGCCCGACGAGCTCCCAAGAACGGACCACGAACACATCGCCCCCCTACTACCAAAACTTTTGGGTTACCAATACTGGAAGCAATCCCAACAATCGACCGACAATAGCGCACAACTTGAGTCACTTGCCTTGGCGATTGACGCCACCGTAGAAAGCTTTGACCACCAAGGCGCCGACTACAAAATAGACAACAATATTGTTTATTACTCAACCGAATACCTTGCAAAATTCAAAGGCCCTCCCAACGATGAAACGCATAAAATCGAGTCTCTGCTAAGCCGCAGCCTCATCAAATTAGAGGCTTTTCTAGATAAAACCCCTCTGCAACAAGATATTTCAGTACTAGAAACGATGATGTTCGCATACAACTTCTTGCACCGTACCGAACAGGCATACATACTTTCCACGCGTATCCTCGAGATCGTCAAAGACTCAAAAGACGCCGGAGACCCAACCGAAGTACTTGAAATAACACGAAGCGCCCTCGCGATCCAAGCCTTGCACGCACCGTCGTCAAGCCACAGCACCACTCTTGACAGCTAGATCAACCTGTTGTCTACTTAAGCAGAGGCTATCTTTCCAGGAGACCGCCATGAAACAACGTCCTAACAACGATGGGTAGATGCACATTATCAGCGACACCCCAGCCAAACTAAAAAGCTCGCAAAGTGCGGGCTTTTTTACTGTGTCTTTAGCCTGAAAGCCACACGCCCATGCACACCACCCTCTGGCAAAACCTGGAACGCGCCGTTCAGCAAACGCAACTGTCAAAAGACAGTTTGCGCTTAATTCCGGCCGCCGGGATAACGCTGGACGTCAGCGCGCAGCGCTGGTCTGACGACATTGCGGCCGCTGCACAGGCCTTGCTAAACCACCACCAGTTTGCCGAGCGGCGCAACGCCTTGCTGCAGGGCGGCATTGCCAACCCCACCGAAGGCCGCGCGGCTTGGCACACCGCCCTGCGGGCCGCCGCCCCCATTCGCGACGTGGCCGAAGAGCGCCAGCGCGTTACCGACTTTGTGCGCCTGGCCGACGCCGAGCGCCGTTGGCGCAATGTGATACACATTGGCATTGGCGGCAGCGACTGGGGCGTGCGCCTGGCCGTAGGCGCTTTTGGTTACGCGGGCACATGGCGCAACGTGCGCTTTGCCGCCAATATCGACGGCCACGCCATGGCCGGCGCCATGGCCGGGCTAGACCCGCGCGACACCCTGGTTGTGGTCGCGTCCAAGTCGTTTACCACCAGCGAAACCCTGCAAAACGCCCAGCGCGCCATCGAATGGTTAAAAGGCGCCGGCATTGCCGACCCCTACCAGCACATTGTGGCCATTACCGCCAAGCCCGACGTGGCCCAAGCCTGGGGCGCGCACCCCAGCCGCATATTTAAACTATGGGACTGGGTGGGCGGGCGGTTTTCGTTGTGGTCTTCGGTTGGGCTAACCATTGCCCTGGCCGTAGGCATAGAGGCCGTAGCCGGCCTGCACGCCGGGGCCGCCGCGATGGACCACCATTTTGCCCACGCCCCATTTGCCAGCAACGCCCCCGTGCAAATGGCACTGGCAGGCGTGATTAACCGCAGCATTTTGGGTTACGGGTCGTTAAACATTGCCCCCTACGACTTCAGGCTAGGTTACCTGGTACCCTATTTGCAGCAGCTGGAAATGGAATCGTTAGGCAAGTCGGTAGACCTAAACGGCAACCCCGTGGCCATGGCCACCGGCCCCGCCGTATGGGGCATGCCCGGCACCGACGCCCAGCATACGTTTTTTCAGTGGCTGCACCAAGGCAGCGACGGCGCCCCGGCGGACTTTATTGTGTGCCAACATGCCGACCACGTCTGGCCCGAGCACCACACCCGCCTGCTGGCCAACTGCCTGGCCCAACGCGAGGCCCTGCTAAGCGGCAAAACCCAGGCACAAGCCTACGAAGAAGGCCTGGCCCGCGGCCTAACGGCCGAACGCGCCCAGGCCCTGGCCAAACACTGTACCCACCCGGGCGGGCGGCCGTCTAACCTGGTTGTGCTGCCCCAGCTTTCGCCCTATACCCTGGGCGCGTTACTGGCCCTGTACGAGCACAAAGTGTTTACCCAGGCAGTGTTCTGGAACATTAACCCGTTTGATCAGTGGGGGGTGGAGTATGGCAAGGCCCTGGCCGGCCACATTACCCACACTTTTTTGCACCAAACACCAAAAACAGGCCCGCACGATGCGTCTACCACGCATTGGGTAACCACATTTAGCCCACCAGATAACGCCCTAGAATCGGCACCATGACGCTAACCCTTGTTTTAGCCGCCCTGACGGCGTGGGCGCTAACCGGCCTGTTGCGGCGCTATGCCCTAAGCCGTAATGTGCTGGATATCCCCAACGAACGCAGCTCGCACACGCAACCCACGCCGCGCGGTGGCGGCGTGGCTTTTGTGCTGGTATTTACCGTTTTTGCGACTGCCATGGCGCTAAGCAACAACGGCCTAACGCCCGCCCTAATCGGGCTATTGGGCGCCGGGCTGCTGGTGGCCATTACCGGCTTTATAGACGACCACACCCCCCTGCCTGCCCGCTGGCGGCTGGTAGGCCATTTTGCGGGGGCGCTATGCCTGCTTTGGGCCTTTAACGGCTTACCTACGTTTAACATTTTTAATACCCCGTTAAACCTGGGCGCCTGGGGCTGGCTGCCTGGTGCGTTATATATTGTGTGGCTGCTAAACCTGTACAACTTCATGGACGGCATTGACGGCCTGGCCGGGGCCGAGGCCCTATGCGTGGCCGGCGGTGGCGCTTTGCTATACGCCCTGCTGGGCCACACCCAAATGTTGTGGCTACCGTTACTTTTAACCTGTAGTGTGCTGGGGTTTTTAGTGTGGAACTTCCCGCCTGCAAAAATTTTTATGGGCGACGCAGGCAGTGGCTTTTTAGGCATTACCCTGGCTGGGCTTAGCCTGCAGGCCGGCCATATAGACCCCAACCTGTTTTACAGCTGGCTAATTTTGCTGGGTGTGTTTGTTGTAGACGCCACCCTAACCTTGCTGCGCCGGCTGGCGCGCAAACAAAAGGTATACCAGGCCCACCGCAGCCACGCGTACCAATACGCATCGCGCAAACTAGGCAGCCACAAACCCGTTACCCTGGCCGTTATTGCCATTAACCTGCTATGGCTTTTACCACTGGCCACTGCCACGGCACTGCAATACATTAACGGCATAACCGCATTGGCTATTGCCTATGTGCCGCTGGTTATAGCCGCCTGGCGTCTTGGCGCCGGGCTACCCGAGCCCGGCACTACCCAACCTACCCACACCATGCCCGCCCAGCACCCATGAAATCGTTGCGCTCTACCCTTGTTTTATTGTTTGACCTGCTGTGTGTTGTTGCCGCCTGGCTAGGCGCCTTTTTGCTGCGCTTTAATTTTGAATGGCCCTACGGTTACGAAAAGACCCTGTGGCTAGGGCTGGTGCCGCTGCTGTTTACCCAGGCCATTGCCTGCAAATGGGCCGGTCTTTACCGGGGTATGTGGATTTTTGCCAGCATTCCAGACCTGCGCCGGGTGCTTAAAGCCGTGGCTAGTTCTGCCATTGTGTTGCTGGTTATGGCGTCGCTTGCCCCACAGCATGTTACGGTGCCGCGGTCTATTGTGTTGTTGTACCCCATATTGCTGCTACTGCTGATGGGGGGTGGCCGCATTGCCTGGCGCATGTACAAAGAACACCGCCTGTACAACCCCCGGCACGGCCAAGGCAAGCCTGTGGTGGTTATTGGGGCCGGCACGGCGGGCGCCATGCTTGTGCGCGAACTAGAACGCAGCCCCGACTGGCACGTTGTCGCTTTGGTAGACGACGACCGCAATAAATGGGGGCTAGAGGTTTCGGGCTGCCGGGTAGAGGGCGGTACCGATGCCCTTGAACAAACCCTGACGCGTTGGGAAGCCAAACACGCCATACTGGCGTCGACATCGGCCACCCGCGAGGTTTTACAGCATATTACCCAGGCCGTTAGCCAGGCCAAAGCCCAGCTATTTACCGTACCCGGCCTGAACGAGCTAATGAGCGGACGCGTGGCCATTAACGCCATGCGCCCGGTAAAAATAGAAGACCTGCTGGGCCGCGCTACGGTAGACATTGACACCGGCAACGTCGCCCACATGCTGCAAGGCAAACGCCTGCTGGTTACGGGTGCCGGGGGGTCGATAGGCAGCGAACTGTGCCGCCAACTGGCCCGCTTCGACCCAGCCGTTATTGTGCTGCTAGACGCCAGTGAGTTTGCCCTTTACACCATAGACCAATGGTTTAAAGTAAACAGCCCCAACACTGCCATTGTGGCTTTGGCCGGCGACGTTAAAGACAACCATCGCCTGCAGGTTATTTTTGACGAATGGCAACCCCAGGTCGTGTTCCATGCCGCCGCGTACAAGCATGTGCCCCTAATGGAAGAACACAACGCGTGGCAAGCCGTGCGCACCAATGTGCTGGGCACCTGGCTAGTGGGCCAACATGCCTTACGTGTAAAGGCCGAACGGTTTGTGCTGATTTCTACCGATAAAGCCGTTAACCCCACCAATGTAATGGGGGCCACCAAACGCATGGCAGAAATGGCCTGCGAGGTGTTGCAGCGCCAAGGCAATGGCACTACCTGTTTTCAAATGGTGCGCTTTGGTAATGTACTGGGCAGCACCGGCAGCGTAATACCCAAATTTCAAGAACAAATTGCCGGCGGTGGCCCCGTTACCGTTACCCACCCCGAGATCACCCGCTACTTCATGTCTATACCCGAAGCAGCACAATTAGTTCTGCAAGCGGCCACCATGGGGAAAGGGGGGGAAATTTTTGTACTGGACATGGGTGAGCCGATAAGAATTGTTGACCTGGCCAAAAACATGATCAGGTTGTCGGGCCATACAAAGGGCGACATAACCATTGAATTTACCGGCCTACGTCCGGGCGAGAAACTGTACGAAGAGCTGCTGGCAGACAGCGAGAACACGCTACCCACACACCACGACAAACTGCGTATTGCGCAAGCCAGGCCCGTGCAGAATGAATTTGAGTTATTTGTATGCACAATGGCCGGAACCCATACCAGCACCCATTTTGAAGATGGGGGCGTGCGAGACCTGTTAAAAGAATGGGTGCCCGAATACCAACCCACCACTGACACCACCGAACTTACAATACGCCTTTAAGTACCGGACGGAGATATTGATGCACTGGTATCTGGTCCATACCAAACCACGCCAAGAGAGCCTTGCTCTGCAACACCTACAGCTACAGGGCTACGCCTGCTACTTACCCCTTATTAATGTAGAAAAGCTAAAAAAGGGCCAAATTACCATTTGCACAGAACCCTTATTCCCCCGTTATTTATTTATACAGCTAGGGCATGGGCACACAGCCCAAAGCTGGGCACCCATACGATCGACAAGGGGAGTAAGCCGCCTGGTTACCTTTGGCTCCGACCCTCAAAAAGTCGATGATGCCTTGGTCGAGGCTTTACGCAAGCAAGAGGCGCTAATCCAACAAGCCCCTGCCCCTTTGTTTAACCCTGGTGAAGAAGTTCAGATTACTGACGGGGCCTTTGCCGGCCTTGCCGGCGTATACCAAATGACCGACGGCGAGCAGCGCGCCATGGTGCTGATAGAACTACTTAGCAAACCGGTTAAGGTCCAGATTTCACCTGTTTCTTTACAAAAACTGTCTTGAGGCGATCAAACCTAATTATCGTGTAGTAGTCCCTGGCACTCAGGCGTCAATGGGTAGCCAACGCCCTGCTTTCCAGCACAGCAAGGAGTTTCTGAGTTACTGCATCTGGATGATATACCGTCTCCGCAACCGTCCGGGCGATTTGGCTGTAACTCTGCCAATGCTCTAAATTTTCAACAAATTTATCTATTTGCTTGGCCATCTCACTCCAGCTTTTTATTGCTAAGCCCCCAGCCATTTCATCAATACATCCTGTGGCACGAGCGACGAAAGGTGTTGCACTTGCACTTGCATCTAACAAAGCAAGTGGCTGACATTCTGTATGTGACCCTGACAAAACAAGTTTTGCTTGAGCGTACTCAGCTTGTAAGGCATCACCCGACACCCCCGCATGAAAAAAAATATAACCAGAATGAACCCCCAACGCCCTCGCCTTTCGGCGCAGTTGTTCGCTGAAATCGCTATGCTCTTGCCCAAAGAAATGTAATGGAATCACGTTACAGGCATTCGATGCAGAGTAAGCTCGCAGCACAAAGTCGAAACCCTTTTGCCATTGATACGACCCCACCGCTATTAGGCGATCACGCTCAAGGAATGTTAATGGGCGTTTATTAAGGGACTTCACAGCGGTTGGTGACAGTGCATTCGGAACCACGTAACAAGTTGCCCCAACTTTGGTCGCCCGTCGAAGATCATCGAATCGAGAGTCACTGCCACTATCGGCGAGGAATATAACGCCATCCAACTCCCGCAACACTCGCGTCATGTTGTACCAATAAGGCCTCCAAGCAAGAAAGCGAATAAGGGAGCGAATTGGCTGTTGGACGTAAAAGACGTTTGTGGAAATACAATGACTATAGACGAACTTCCGCCCAGGAATACGGCCGAGATTTAGCAACGCAAGGTCAGTTGCCCAGTTTTGCCACGCATTCAGCAGCACAAAATCCCAGTCATTGCGAACCAGAAAATCAGCATAGGCAGCCACATCGCCCCGGATGGGCTGAAGCCAGCAACTCGCTCCGGTCAAAGCAAAAGTCTCAACCCGTACGCCCTCCACGTCGCAGGAGCGACGTTGCCCCCCCCCTGTAGCCACGACCACCTCGTGCCCGGCTCGGGCCAAGCAAGCGGCCTGCTGAGCAGCAGCATTGCCGAGCCCACTATTGAAAGGGGGATATGTTGGCGAGGTGATAAGGACCTTTGGCATTGACTTACTTGCAATCGAATACAGTGGATGCGCGAGTTCAACGCACTATGATAGCAATCAAGCTCTGACCGTCGATATCCAGCCCAAGCGCTTTGACATGCCCTGAGTCAGTCCGACTTTAGTCATTATGTAACTTTGTTCAGATCTTTTCCCGTCTTGCTGAAGAGTCAAAGTCGCTGCCACGCCGACGGAAGCAGGTCCCTTGTATCGTGCGCTGCCTGATTGAACCATTTTGCTGGCGCAATGACACGTTTACCCGGCTTTTGATTAAGCCAGGCTCCCCACCAACTAAACGAGCTGTTGGCTATGATGTGGTGCTGACACAAGGAAATTAGATGCATATCCTCGAAATCACGACCATCCGGCTGGACTTCAATGAAATGCATTGGCCACTCGCTGCGAATGTTCTCGCGGGACCACCCGGTGTCGTCGCTGAAAACGAAGAAATAAGGCTGATCAACATGCAGAGCCATCTCTTGCATTGCAGCCTCGTACCAGCTCGGGGAACACAGACCATGAAACGCTTGAGTATGGGCATTAGCCACATAGTCGCCTCGGCGCACATGGACAGAGACTGCGTTCACCCCTTTAATTCGAGCCGCGGTCTCCTGCCGCACTGCCGTCATAGGTGCTGCCAACTGGAACTCTCGAAGCAAGATAATTTCATGACCCTCGAAATACTTGGGTGATTGCCAGTAGCCGTCAGCGCACACGCTATGGTTAGTCGCCGCAGCACGAGGATCGAAGACAAAGCTTTTTTCTGCCAGATAACTCAAACAACCAGGGAGAGTCGGCAGCCAGCGAAGCCGTCGTAGTAACCCGTCCGGCCACAGAACCTCTCGCCTCAGTGTGCCCGTGTCCATCCTTTCGGCTGAAATACAGAACCCGGACAATGCATACGAGCGCAAGGGGTCACTATCGAGCTTGCCAATCTCAATGTAAAAACGGGCATTCATCCTATCAGCCAATGTTCGGCCGAAGGCGTATTGAAACATCTGATTACCCAGCCCACCATTCAAGCGGGAAACGACTCTCTTGGTTTGCATGAAAACTCGAGTTCTATCTAACAAGGTTGGAAATACCGGTCTTACAAAAAGCTAGCGCCTGAGATAAAGGACGTCGTATCAGAGCACGCAAAATTTCGGCGCGCGCACGCAGGAGCAAAGCTACCGGAACGGTCTTGCGTTCGGTTGCCCACGCGCAGAAATCACCGAATACAGCAAGGCGTTCCGACCATCCATCCAGCGAATCAGCGCGCACGCTATTTGCAGCATCATCCATATAGACCATCAGCGGCTCACCGATATAAGCAAAATCAGTTTGAGTAGCAATGCGCAGCCATAATGCGTAGTCCTCGCCGACCTTAAGTCTTGTCGACTCCGGAAAGCCCTTGGCTTGTGCGAACAAATGTCGGCGTAATAAAACCGAACTGCACGGGATGAGGTTCCGACGCATCAGACCACTTGTGGTGACGCGCAAGTCCGTGCATGACATCAACACAGCCCGAGATTCGCTGCCCGGGGTAATACGCCAAGCATTGCAGCAAACGGCGTCAACGTTCTGCGCCCTGGCTTCTGCAAGCTGGCGTTCAAGCTTGTTAGGTAACCATGTATCGTCGCTGTCCAGAAAGGCAATCCACTCGCCTTGGGCTGCGGCAATGCCTCGATTTCTGGGAACTGCCGGTCGCCCGCCACGCGGTCCGGGGAGCCAAATCACGCAGGGAGCATCGGCAGCAATTGCCTCGACGCGCTGGCGCGTGTCGTCGCTGGATCCGTCATCGCAAATCAGTACCTCGTGTACTGGCATAGTTTGCTGCAGGACGCTGCGAATAGCCGCCTCAATGGTGTACGCGCGATTCCAGGTCGGGATAATGACGCTAATCAAAGTGTTCGTCATATCCACATCACAAAATAAGGCGGTAGGCAGCCAACGTGCTGCTAGCACAGCGTTGCCAAGTAAACTCGAGGCAGCGGCGCTTTCCACGCTCGGAAAGCTCAGAACGTAGCACCTCAGAATCTGCAACCCGAAGCATTGCTGCACGCAAGGCTTCTACGTCCCTCGGGTCGAAAAGCAAAGCTGCGTCGCCGACCACTTCAGGCAGAGACGAAGTATTGCTTGACAATACTGGACAATCAACGGACATAGCCTCAAGGGGCGGAATACCGAAGCCTTCGTACAAAGACGGGTAAACAAAAGCGGTTGCATGCGCGTAAGCAGATCCCAGCACGTCATCACCACCTGACACCTGCACAACCTGTGTTGACGCTAGATTCAATCGCGCGCACAGAGCCAGCTCTTCGGTACTGAATGCACCACCGCCTATAGTCACAATGCGGAAATCACTGCGCAACCTGAAGTCAGACGCGAACGCTTCAAGCAACAACGAAAAATTCTTATAACCGCTGCGATTTCCGACAAAAAGAAAATAGGGCGCACCCCGCAGCGACGGGGGAGGCTCCACATCGGCATAAGCACCGAAGTCCTTGTACGATAGATGCGTCACGCTGGTACGTTCGATAGGGAAACCGTACATCTCGCACAAATCCTTTTGCGTGTTGTGCGAGATACACATGACGTGGTCACAGCGCGCAAGCGTCCGCTTCTTCCTCTCTGCAGTTTCGCTACCCGGAAAATAAAGCTCATGAATCATGTCATACACAGTAGCCACGCGTTTACGTGCATGTGTAAGGTACGGTCGATCAGCGTAGTAGGTTTCGTGGACAATGTCAGGTCGACCGAACCGAGCGATAGCTGGCGAGCTGGCACGCAGCATCACCCAGCTGATGCGACCAACGCGCCAGTGCGGCGGGAAGCGCATGCCAATCTCGGCTTTACCTTTCAACTTATCAAGATGTTCGTTACGATGAAACGGCGCAATGATGCGCGCTTGCACCCCTGGCGTGTTATTCAATGCTTCGGCAAGACTCGCGTAGTAACGGCTGATGCCGCCGACAACCTGCTCAATGAATATCTGCCCATCAAAATAGACTTTCAATACTTTGCCCTTCATTTCTTTCAGCAGCCTCGCACCGAGCGATTTCTGCTTTTACCAATTTTCTCAAGAGCTGCGACCCTTTCGTTGTTGCACACCAGCGCAGCTCAGTGTTTGCCCGCGACGGGTCACCGACAGTGCATTGAACATCGTAAGGACGCAGCAACTGGCTATCGAAATCAACGTACCTCTCCCAATCAAGGTCAAGCTGGGCAAAAGCTGCCTCGGTGAACTCCCTGAGGCTAAAGGGCTCACCCGTGGCCAATACGAAGTCTCTCGCTGTATCCTGCTGAAGCATTCGCCACATGCCATCTACATAATCCGGAGCCCAGCCCCAGTCGCGCACGACGTCTAAATTCCCAAGCCGCAAGCGGCGCTTACCACCACGGGCAATGTCAACGGCGCTGCGCACGATCTTCCGCGTAACAAAGCGCTCAGGTCGCAGCGGAGACTCGTGATTAAAGAGGATGCCAGAGCATGCGTAGATGCCATAGGACTTGCGATAACTCTCCACCAACCAATGCGCGGCAGCCTTTGAAACGCCGTAGGGGCTGCGAGGACGAAAAGGCATGTCTTCATTGGCGCGGCCACCACCCTCAGTGCTGCCATACATCTCGCTGGACGACGAATTGTACAAACGAGGTTTCCCTCCGACCAGACGAATTGCCTCCAGCAACTGCAATGTTGCGGTCACGATGCTGTTCAAGGTTTCGATAGGCTGCTCGAAGGACAAGGCGACGGAGGACTGGGCCGATAAATTGTAGATCTCGTCGGGCTCAGTGGCCCGCAACACCTCAAGAATGCTGCGATACTCTATAAGATTTGCTGAATGCAAGCGGATGCTGTCGCGAACCCCCAACTGATCAAGCCGACTTAGGTCAGCCCGTTCGATATCGCGCGAAGTACCGTGAATTTCATAACCCTTGTGTAATAGCAGATGCGACAGATAGGCGCCATCCTGCCCAGAAACGCCAATGATAAGGGCGCGCTTTGTCATTTAGACACATTCTCGACACTGACCGGCTGTGCAACTGGATTCCCAGCGGCCCACGCGGGAGAGTACAACATGCGATGCGCAGCAAGCGTTGTGATATGGCCGGTTTCGACCTCGACGAAGGGAAGGCCGGCAATCACATCTGCCCGCTCCGTTCCGGAAGTGTATTGCAATGCCCCGGTCTGATCTCTGGCTTCCCGAATGCTAGACGGAAACATCGAGACATAATCGAGTCTCGATGTGATGCGAGGGGCATAATCATTCCTCACAAAAAAAGCATTGCAGCCGGTCGAAGTGGTGCCGACGAAAGTGTATCTCTTCTGTTCCCCTAACTGGATCATGGCTCGAATGGACGCACCGAAATACAAGCAGGAGTGGTGAGCAACCGAACGCCGGAAATCTGACTTATAGGGCACCGTCAATGCAAGACGGTCGCCCAGCACGGCGTTGTATTCGCACACCACGATGGCCGGGCTGATGACATCAATCGCCTGCCATACCCAGTAATCATTTCCATCGATATCGACGCTCAATAGCCCAATGTCACCCTTGAACCCGTTGTTGCCGATCAAAGCATTGATGTTATCGCGGTCAATGAATGCACAGACCGTTGTCAACTCGTGGCGCCAGCAAAAGTCCTGTCGGCGTATTTCGGCGACGTTTTCGGAAGAGCCATCAATGACTAGGCCACGCCAGTTGCGCGACTGAAGCAGATAACGAGTATTCGACTCCTGGTAGTCCTCCACACCAAACTCGACAAAGCTGCGCGGAATTCCTTCCAGTTGCTCGACCAGCCAAGCAACAATACCGTCCTCTCCCCACTGGGAAAACACCCTGTATTCGGCGGCATGAAGCGACCGCAACACCGGCTTGGACAAATTTGCGTTGTCCAGCAAGCTTGCATGCAGCAACATACTGCGCTCAAGCATCTCTTTCGACGGCGCTTGTGCCCGCATCAGCGCTCTGACAATACGTGTCTTCAAAAACGGCAATATCATAAACTTACGTCCGCTTGATCCAGGGTCTGAAATACTTTAGGTAATAGGGAAACAGTTCGGCATACAACTGGTAGTAAGCGGACTGAGCATTCAACCTCAGCAAGCGCGCAAGCAACTTAACGCGCCAACGCCAAGCACAGCCAACAGTCAGGCGCCAAGCATAAAAACTGAAGTGGTAAAACGGCAGGGGCCAAGCTAGCAAACTTTTGCGAAATGTCCGCCACGGATTGCCGCTGTTACTCATGCCCTTGCGCCCGAGAATCAACTGGCCGCACGAGGTGCGATTGATCAGGCCTTGCCGTGTAAGAAAAAGGTCTACAGCCCAGTCAAACCCCAGGAAATGCTCACCTAGAAAACCGCACTTACGAATGGCACTGGTACGTATCACGCTGTAGAAAATCGCGTGCGACTGCCAGCAATTGTCCAAGAATTGCATGACGCGATCCTCGAAATCGCCGCATATGGCGAAGCTTATCCAAGCCCCTCTTTCGTGCTCCTGCCCTTCAAAGCAATTAGGGCTGGTCGAGGCAACGTAATCCGAGTTTCGCTCCAAGAAATGGACGTTGACCTCAAGGAAATCGAGGGATCGAACATCATCTGCTGCAGCCCAAGTAAAGTATCTACCTCTTGCCTGCTCCAAAACATACCGGAAATTAGGACTCGCACCGATATTGTCTGTCTGCCTAGTGTAACGGATACGAGCGTCCTGGTCCGCATAGCGCCTACAGATCTCGCTGGTCCCATCTGTAGAGCAATTGTCGGAAATGACCAGTTCAAAATCCGTTAAGGTTTGACGGAGAACGGATTCGATCGCAGCAACCACGGTTGCCTCACTATTGAACAGCGGCATGCCAATGGTGATCAAAGGTGCATTCATGGTGGAGTTCCCGCTACCCATCGAACTTCTGCGCTGCAGCCCGCTCAACGGACGCGCTTCAGATATCCATCTGGAGCTACCGTAACCAGCAGCTTGTCCTGAACGGTCCTATCGATTTCAAACTCCTTGTGCGTTTCAAGATACTTCCAGACAGCGGTCTTAGGGTTATTCCCTGGCCCCCATGGACGATCAAAACTCATTTCCTTCGGCATATCTTCAACAACGCTGTCGAACACGACGCAATAGCTGCCCATGCTGGTCAGTGGTGCGTACGCCTCGAGCTCGCCCAGCACATGGTCATGCGTATGGTTGCTATCGAGACAGACCATGATCCGCTTGTAATTAGCAGCAACGGCCTTCACGTGTGTCACGACTTCAGACGCAATGCTCGACCCCTGAATCATCTGAATGCGCGAAGCCATCGGATGCGCTTCGATGGCGGCACGATTGTGAGCGCGGATATCGATATCTACCCCCAGCACCTTGCGTCTCGATACGCGCGGATCGAATTTTTCTCCCAATTCAATCGCTTCGCAGAGGTCAAGCTGCGCTAGCATGGAAGCACTTAAGATTAGCGAGCCGCCATGGGCAATGCCTGTCTCGATAATGAGATCGGGCTTTACTTGCCATATCAATTCCTGCATGGCCACTATATCCTGCGGATACTGAATAATCGGACGGCCCTGCCACGCGAAGTTATAAGAGTAGCGGGCCTCGATAGTCTTCAACAAAAACTCTTGGGAGGCTGCCCGCAGCTCCTTGTTACTCGCCACTGCAGCAATGCGCGCAGCAACTTCTTTATCAAAATCACTCATTATCTATTCCGATATAGTGGTATGCATTGTTGGACATTCTCTTAATCTCATCCAAGTAATTCGAATTCATAACAAATACGGTGGAGCCCTTCGGCAACTGCGGCAGCACCTGCTCCGGCGAACATACCTGTATTCCAGTAGCAGCCAAATACTTGCCCTGCTTGGCCGGATTGATGTCGATAACGGCATCCACCACATAACCGGCCCTGGCCTTCAGCAGCGTGAAGATAACTCCCTTGGAAGCCCCCCCCCAAACGACACTACGATTGCCTGCGGCGATCGGCACATCTACCTTAATCGTAAAATCGGCTGGGAAACAGACCGGATCAGCAGCGTCATAGACCGGTGAACGCAAGGAAGAAAGCTCCGCCACCACATAGAGATATTGACCGCCAAAGAGGTGGCCGCAATCGAGAATCTGGCCGAACATACGGCGAAAATCGGCAAGACGGAAATAATTCACATGTTCGTAGAAGATGTCGAACCAGGCCTTACGCTTGCAAATCCAATCAAAACACGGGACCTCGATATAGATACGGCCACTACCGCCATTCGCGTCGCGCAGCAATTGCAGGAAATAAAAGGGATCCTGCACATGCTCGAGCACATGACGTAGCACCAAACCCTCGGCCCGATCAATAACGCCAGGGCCATAGTACTGACGACGTACTCGTGGATTCGAACCCTCATAGGTTTCGTCGAACCCGGTAATCTCGCTACCCCGCCGGAGTAGTAGTTCAAGGAAGAAGCCCTTGCCGCAGCCAACTTCGACTAGATGTTGACGCCCGAGATAACAGTCGACGATGTCGGCCACCGCCTCAAGATGCTGGCGAAAATAGCTGCTCACGCCCTGTTCATTCTGGTAGTTACCATCGTAGCTCATCAACTCAGGGCGGAAAGCGACGTTGTATACGAGCCCGGTCGCTCCATCCTCAACCAGACGAATATCGCCCTTGGGACAGTCCTTGCCTTCCTGCGCAGAATCGTACATGCGATTCTGGAATACCGGATAATTGGTTTGTTCATAGAGCGGCCTCAGCATGCTGCACTCCGTATGCCGACCACGCAGGGCGGATCGAAATGATTGTCAGCACGCGCCCCGAACCGCAGCAAATCGCGGCGACCGTATTCGTCGGCAATCCGCTCGGCTAGCTCTCGCACGGTCTGCGCATGTCCGGAGCAAATGTTGACAGATCCAGTCACCGTTCCCAATGCAAGCGACGCAATCTGCGCACCGGCATCGACAACATCAAGATAATCGCGGATTTGCGTACCGCTAGTCAGCTCTACCGGTTCACCAGCGGATAGACGAGCGCGCAAATAAGGCACCAAGCGACGCACATCCTCACCTTCGCCATAGAGATAGAAAAGCCGCGCCCAAACGAATTCGACGCCTTGCTGCGGCAATATTGTAGACAAGGCCAAGAAGGCTGCAGCCTTAGCTCCCCCATACGGCGTGACGGGGCGTAAAGGTGTGTCGATCGAAAGATGGCCGCCCCTCATATCGTACTCTGAACAAGAGCCGATACCGATGAAGCGTCGCACGTCAGCCCGCGCGCATCCGGCCGCCAAGTTCAATGTCCCGGCAAGGCAATCCAGATTCTTCGGTGACTGCATATACACACCCGGCTCGGCATACCAAGCGGCGTGTATCACTATATCCACGCCTTGGCAGGCGGCGGCCCACCACTCGACGCTTTCTTTAAAGAGATCCGCAGTGCGCACAATGTCCGCCACACCGGCCTGCAGTAAGCGCGACTCGCTACTGTCGCGGACTACCAAAATCAAGTCGATGTCTGCCTTGCAAAGCGCGGCAAAAATTTGTCGGCCAACAAATCCAGTTGCACCTGTGAGCAGGATACGCTTCTTCATACGATCTGGAGATTCGGCACAGCGGTGACGAGCTTACCGCCCCAACCCTTGGTGTAGGCCAACTGCTGTGCAAGCTCGGTCCTGAGATTCCATGGAAGAATTAGAACGTAATCGGGCTTCGACGCCTTAAGCGTGTTCTCATTAACGATGGGAATTCGGCTGCCCGGCATGTACTTCCCCTGTTTGGCCGGATTACGGTCCACCACGAAGGCCACAAGATCTGGACGGATGCCCGCGTAGTTGAGCAGGGTATTGCCCTTAGCGGCTGCCCCATAGGCAGCAACAGTCTTGCCCGCACGCTCCGCGTTAATCAGGAAGTGCATTAACTCATGCTTAATACGGTCCGCACGAGCCTGAAAATCCCGATAGTACCCGGCCTGTAGCATGCCGGCTGCGACTTCCTGCTCCAGCACGGCGGCGACGCTAGCTTCGATGGCACGCACTCCCATATCGCTTCGCTGGGCAAACACGCGCAGACTACCGCCATGCGTGTTTAGCTCATCAACACGAAACACCTCCAGCCCATTAGCGCGGAAGATACGTTGCACAGCGGTTAGGGAAAGATAGGAAAAGTGCTCGTGATAAATGGTGTCGAACTGGGCCTCCGCGAGCAATTTCAGCAAGTGCGGGAACTCGAAGGTCGCTACGCCATCATCTTTGAGCAAAACGGCAAAGCCAGCCACGAAATCGTTGATGTCTGGCACATGCGCCAGAACATTGTTAGCCACCATCAAGTCGGCCTGCTTACCCTGACTTGCCATTTGTTGCGCAAGAGACACACCGAAGAACTCCTTGATAATAGGAATGCCCTTGGAACGCGCCGCCGCCGCGGTACTGGCAGTCGGTTCAACGCCGGCGCACGGGATCCCGCGCGCCAGAACATACTGAAGCAAATAGCCGTCATTGGCAGCAATTTCAACCACATGAGAATTCGCATTTAAACCCAACAAAGCCGTCATATCGGTGACGTAGCGCTCAGCATGCGCCAACCAACTGGCGGAGAAGCCACTGAAGTAGGCGTAGTCGGCATCGAACAACTCATCAGCCTGAGCAAAATCTTCAGTCTGGGCCAACCAGCATTGATCACACACCAACACACGCAGCGGGAACCACTTCTCGGGCGCATGCAGTGCACGCTCGGTCAGATAGGAGTTTGATGGCGGTGCGCTGCCCAAATCAACCAACAGCAGGTTGAGCTCATTTGCACAGTGGCGGCATTTCATAGCCGCACCCCCCTGAAACCGGCAGCAATCATAGGATGGCCGGCATCGCGCGCGGACAGCTCGGTCAGCGGCAGTGGCCACGCAATGGCCAGCGCTGGGTCCTTCGGGCTCAGCCCATCTTCAGCAGAGGGGTTATAGGCGGCAGTATGGAGATAAAACATTTCACAATTGTCTGTAAGGGTCTGGAAACCGTGGGCGAATCCCTCGGGGATCGCCAGCGTCTTGCGGTTGTGGGCGCTCAGCAACTCGGCATGCCATTGCAAAAAAGTGGCTGACTCCGGACGCAGGTCCACGGCCACATCGAAGACTTCGCCATGCAGACAAGAGACGAACTTCATCTCGGCACTTGGCGCATGCTGGAAATGCATGCCGCGCACGCTGCCCCTCTGTAGCGTCAGGGTACGGTTGATCTGTACTACGCTGCGCTTGCCCAGCACCTCTTGCAACTCTTCGACGCAGAATATGCGTTCAAACCAACCCCGACTGTCACCAATATGCGTACGTGTCAGCACGTTTAGGCCGGGCAATGCTGTAGCAGCAATATCGAAACGCGCACTCATTGTACGGGCGTCTCTAGGTATTCACGCACTTGTGCAAGGCTGAAGGCCCGCATGTCGTCGCCGCCCCTCCAAGCCTGATGCCAGGCCACAGTTTGATCCAGCGCGGTATCTAGGCACCAACGTGGCCGCCAACCAAGCATTTTATGGGCTTTGGCGCTATCAAGCTTAAGCGTACCCGCTTCGTGCGGCTGCGGCGCCGTCTCTCGTTGCCAGGCGGCGCCCGGAATACTACGACACAACTTGTCAACGATCCACCCTACGGACCGCGCGTCCTTTTCGTCCGGACCGAAATTCCAAGCCTGGGCGAAATGCGCATCGACAGCCATGCGCTCAGCAACGCACAAATAACCAGATAGCGGTTCCAGCACATGCTGCCAAGGGCGTACCGCACCAGGATAACGGACCACAAGGGTCTTGCCCATATCAATAGCACGCAGAAAGTCCGGCAAGAGCCTATCGTTCGACCAATCTCCGCCACCTATTACATTGCCAGCACGCGCGCTGGCGAGGCCAACGGAGAGTGACTCCATGAAAGAGCTTCGGTAAGCCGAGGTAACCAATTCGGAGCACGCCTTACTGCTGGAATAAGGGTCGTAACCGCCGAGCGCGTCCTCCTCGGCGTAAGGCTCCTTCCTTTCGCGATTATCGTAACATTTGTCGGTGGTGACATTCACCACCGAACGCACACTGGCAACGTTACGCACCGCCTCAAACAAATTGACCGTGCCCATGACATTGACTGCGTAGGTCTCGACCGGCGCCTGATAGGAGTGGCGTACCAGCGGTTGAGCAGCAAGGTGAAAAACGATCTCCGGCTGTGCCGCCTGCAACGCTATCTGCAGGGTTGCGGCATCGCGGATGTCTGCAATCGTGCTGGCGGCCAGACGATTAGCGATCTTCGCTGTCGTAAACAAATTTGGCGTAGTTGCCGGCGCTAGGGCATAGCCATATACCTGCGCGCCCATATCGGTGAGCCAAAGCGAAAGCCACCCACCCTTAAAGCCAGTATGCCCGGTCACGAAAACTTTTTTGCCACGCCAGAAATCACGATTCATTGCCAAACCTTCCAAGGCGCCTTGCCTGAGGCCCACAACTCTTCAAGCAAGTTCTTCTCGCGTAGAGTGTCCATAGGCTGCCAAAATCCGTCGTGATGGAAAGCCATTAGCTCGCCCCGGACGGCGAGCTCTGAAAGGGGTTCGCCCTCCCAACTGGTCTTGTCATCAGCGATTAGGTCGAGGCACTTGGGCGAGAGAATGAAGAACCCGCCGTTGATACGTGCGCCATCGCCACGTGGCTTTTCTGTGAAACCGGTCACAGCATCGTCCTGCATACTAAGCGCGCCGTAGCGACCGGGGGGCTGCACTGCAGTAACTGTCGCGAGCTTGCCGTGTTGCTTATGGAAAGCGATCTCACCAGAGATGTCCAAATCTGAGAGGCCGTCGCCATAAGTGAAACAGAATAATTCTTCATTCTTCAGGTAATCAGCCACGCGCTTCAAGCGCCCACCGGTCATCGTACCGTCGCCGGTGTCGACAAGGGTGACGCGCCACGGCTCAGCCTTACGTTGGTGCACTTCCATCTGGTTGTTATGCATGTCAAAAGTGACGTCGGACATGTGCAGAAAGTAGTTGGCAAAGTACTCCTTGATCAAGTAGCCCTTGTAACCGCAGCAGATTATGAAGTTGTTAACCCCATGGGCCGAGTAGGTCTTCATGATGTGCCAAAGAATGGGCTTGCCGCCTATCTCTATCATCGGCTTGGGCTTTAAATGCGTCTCTTCGGAGATACGGGTACCTAAGCCACCGGCGAGGATTACTGCGATCATTACTTGTCTCCGAGAGATACCACCGAAAACTCCTGGCCGTAGAACGTGTAGTCCATGCGGAACTTGCCAGATGCCACGAATGAGTGCAATGCGCTCACAATCTTCTCATGCCTATTTGGTGTCCACTCAGCGAGCCACTTTTTGTACGCCAAGTAAGTGAATTGCGCGTTGTAGCCGCCGATATCTTGAATAAATTTTTCGTAGTCCTCGAAGAAGATATCCTCAGTGTTATAAATGTGTCGCATAAAATAGTATTCGTAGACTTGGCGCGTATCGATGTGAAAGTCAAGCTTATCCAGATCGAGCAACATACTACGGTAGGTGTCCGGGTCTGGCGGGTGCAGGTTGAAATCATAAGCGATGTGCGGGTTGTTCATCGACGCGTTTATAACCGGGATGCCCAAGGCCGCGTACTCAAACGCGATCGTGCCGTACGAGGTAAGGGCAAAGTTAATGCCCTCGGCGATGATCTGGTGGTGTGAAGCGTCTGCTGGCAGCAAGGTAAACTTGGGATAGCGCGCAACGAAGCTGTCAATGATTTCCTTAGTCCCGGGCAGGAAATCGGGGTGAGTCTTCACATACCAATCATAGTCAGTACATTCAGTCATCTTGCCCAGAAACTCCAGCCACTCATAAAAATCGGGAAAGATGTTCTTTCCGTAGCTGTGCGGGCTATCAAAGAAACAGTGCGTGGCGATGAGGATCTTCTTCTTGTCCGATGCCCTCAGCAGGCGCGAGTGTTTGGGCGCCACATAAGCTGACTTTGTTGAGTAGGCCATATCCACGCCCACCTCTCCGGAGAAGCGCCGCTGGATGCGCCGCTGTGCCAAGGCGAGGCCTGCTTCGCGCACGTCCTCAGGGAGTTCGGCGAAGCGCTCACGAAAATGGAAGAAGTCGTTGTAGGCAAAGAGATTGTCACGGCTCAGGCGGTAGACGTGCGTTACATTGGCCTGGAAAGCCGGAATATCCCGGTACACGGCCAGGCGCAGAGGGATGGCCAGATTGTACACACAGTGGCTGACGTTGACGCCACACACGTTGTGTTCGTTGAGGTAATCATCCCAGAAGGTATAGAGCTCAAGGGACTCCAGCAGAAACTGCTTGAAGTCCTCTCCTGCCGGATTAATGGTGGGCTTGAGCTGAGACATCAGATAAGTGTCGTATACCAGATCGCCGATCCATACGCCCTTGATATGCATGTCTTCCACGTCACGTGTACTTTGCAGACGCGGCAGGGTCTCTTCATACAGAAGCCTCGCGCGCTCACGTTGGTCGCCCGTAAGATTGATCTCAAGGAATTCGTTTGCCCCGAAAGACTTGTAGGTGCCGAAATGCGCCCACCCCAAGAGGGCCTTAAGACGGAAGGACAGTTTCTGCTTGATACCCTTGAGCGCGCGCGGTGCGTAAGCCTTGATCTGAGCGCCACGACTTTTTGCCATTTCGTCGGCGAGATAGGCATAGGCGATGTGCGCCGAGTGCATAGTGTTCAGCTCCATCAGCATGATGGGGGCGTCGCCACCCCGGTTGCTGCCGGCGCCGAACACATTGCGGTTGTGTGCACGGAAGCGAAGTAAGACGGGCAGGTTAGCCAATCGGCGCAAGCGCCACATCACTTTCTGTGAAATATTCGAAAACATGGTTTAGGCTCTTCTATGCTGGTACCGGCATGCCATGCATCAGCACTGCATGACGCTTCCAATGGATGTTATTTATGGACATTCTTACGGTGTAACCAATATCGTGGACCATCTTACCTGCTGCGCTCACGTGCGCACCGGCGCATCCAGACCGTATAGCTGTGAGGCAAGGCGCCGACCATTACAGATGACGTGTGATGAAATAGTCGCCTCAAGCTTAAAGCCCGCCTTGAGAAGCGCCTTCGCCGAGCCAATGTTCGTTTCGTAGATACCTGCAGTAATTTTCGCCATGCCTAGTTCCTCGATACCGTAACGGGCCACTTCGCGGATCGCTTCGCTGCCATAGCCCTTGCCCCAGGCATTGCGGTCACCGATCAGGTAGCCCAGTTCCGCACGCGCATGGCGCGTAACCACCGGGCCGATTTTGATGTTGCCGATATGGCTGCCGTCCTCGCGCAGGAAGATGCCGAGCAACAGGCTGTCGGAGCTGGCGTTGACGTACTCGATGAAGCGGACTAGGTCCTGTGTGCTTGCGGGCACGGAAAAGCGGCTTTCCAGATACTGGTTCACCACCGGGTCGCGCATCCAGCCGAGGTAGGCCTCGCTGGCATCGGCCGCGCTCATCATGCGCAGACTCAGGCGCGGGGTTTGCAGGGTTTTGTCGAGAATCATGGGGTTCAGACGACCTTGAATTGCAGGCCGTAGTTGCTGAGAAACGCCTTGGCGCGCAGCGGGTTGCTGTCGGAGAAATTGAACAGGCTGCCGCAGGCCAGTGCGCTGACCTCCGTTTCAAGGAAGGCCTCCTTGAGGTGGTTGTAGTGGCCGGAGCCACCGCAGCCGATCACCGGCACCTTAGCCACAGCGCAGGCCAGGCGCAGCAGGGGCAGGTCGAAACCTTCCATCGTACCGTCCTGGTCAACCGACTGGATCAGGAACTCGCCGGCGCCGGCGGCTTCGCAGGCGCGGATGTGCTCATCAAGAGGGACAGGCTCATGCCGGCTGGCGCTGGCAGATACCGCCGCGTAGCCCGCGCCCTCACGTTTTGCATCAATGCCCACGACCACCGCCTGCGTGCCGAAGCGATCGGCGATGCGGCTGATCGCTTCACGATCCCTGTAGGCCGCGCTGTTGATGACGACCTTGTCCGCGCCGTTCTGAATCAGGTAAGCAGCGTCTTGAAGCGTGTGGATGCCGCCGCCCACGGCAAGCGGCATGAAGCATTCCTGCGAGACCTTCTGCATCAGCTCGGCCAGCGGCTGCACGGAGGCGCGGTCGCGTGCGATGTTGAGGAAAATCAGTTCGTCGGCGTATTGCGAGTTGTACACGGCCGAGCTCTTGACCGGGTCGCCGACGTCGCGCCAGTCGGCAAATTGCCGGGTCTTGACCAGGCGGCCGTTCACCAGCAACTGCACGGGGATGATGCGGCGCTTCAGCACCGGCCGTCCCAGTTGCAAAAATTCTCGATCATGCGCAAGCCGTTCACCTGGCTCTTCTCCGGGTGGAACTGGATGCCGACCACATTGGCGCGGCCAATCACCGCCGTTACCGGGCCGCCGTATTCGGTACTGCCGAGCAGGTCGTTCCCGTCTTCGCACACAGCCGCGTAGCTGTGCACGAAGTAAAAATCGCGGCCCTTCTTGATGCCCTCGTAGATGGGGTGGGGGCGCGTCATGTTGAGCACGTTCCAGCCCACGTGCGGCACGCGCAGGCCTTCGCCCGCCAAGCGCGTTACCCGGCCGGGGATCAGGCCCAGGCCGGCGTGGATGCCGTCTTCCTCGCCCACGCCCATCAGCAGCTGCATGCCCAGGCAGGTGCCGAGCAGCGGCCGCCCGCTGGCCACAAAGGTGAGGATGGGCTGACGCAGCTGGCGTGTGTCGATCTCCGGCACGGCCGCACTGAAGTTGCCCACGCCGGGGAGGATCAGATGGGTCAGATCGTCAAACTCGGCCGCGGCATGGACCACCACCGGGTCGAAGCCGTTCTGGTAAACGGCGTTATGCACCGAGCGCAGGTTGCCCATGCCTATATCGAGGATGCCGATCATGATCAGGTTGCCTGTGCAGACCTGGGCTTAGGCCTTCACGATCGGAACGACCTTGCGGCGGATGCCGCGGTTGTCTTCCGGCTCGCGATACCAGTTGCTGAAGTCCGCGGTCTTGGGCGCGAACTCGGCGTTGAAGTTGGGCTCGTAAGGCGGCACCACCGTCTTGGCGACGATAGCGTTGAACTCGTCTTCGGTGATGCCGAGGTATTCGAGGAAGAGCACCAGCGAGGGCGGCTTGCGGCCTTCGTACTCGTCGATCAGCTCGCGTGCTTTTTCCTGGGTGATGCGCTTGTTGCGCAGGTCCAGCGCGGTCATCTGGGTGACACGGCCGTAGCCACGCTTGAGATACTTGATGTAGTCGCGCACGCCTTGCAGGTGGCACTCGATCTTCTCGTAGGGGTACTCGCTCCACGGCATACCCTCGACCTGGTCGCCCTGCCAGCCCAGTTCAGTCTGGATGATGCCGACCTGCTTCTTCACGTCCCAGGGGATATAGGAGCCCAGGCACACGGAGCGGTAGCCCAGTTTCTTCAAGTCGCGCATCGGCGGATAGGAGAAGGGCTTGAGGTCGCGCGGATCAAAATCGAAATCGCCCGAGATCATGCCGGCCATGTCCTCGGCGGTGATGCCCAGGTTGGTGGAGCGGTTGAACTTTTCCTCGTCGACTTCCTCGACTTCATCGTCGCGGTAATCGTAGTAGGCGGTGTATTCGGAGGAGGGCTCGCCCCAGAAGATCAGCGGCACCTGCTGCTGGATCGCCAGGTGCATGGGGTAGGAGTAGATGCCGGTGTGGCAGTGCCAGCAGAAATCACCCTTGCGTACCAAAGCCTCCAGCATCAGACGTTTGACCACCTGCCAGTTGGGCGTGAAGCTGATCACGTCCACACCCAGCTTGCGGAAAGTGCGCTCGTTGTTCTTGAGCAGGCCCTGGCGCATGAAGCCGTGGTTGAACTGCACCACCAGCGGCTTGATCTTGAATTCCTTCATCAGGTAGAGCAGGGTGAAGGTGCTGTCCTTGCCGCCCGAGAAGGGCACGATGCAATCGTAGGCATACTTGCCGCGATACTGCTCGACCAGCTTGACGAGCTGTTCCTTGCGGGCGTTCCAGTCGATCGCGGTGTCCTTGAATTCCTTCTGGCGGCAGATGTTGCAGACACCTTCCTCGTCGAACTCGATGGTCTCGTAGGTTTCAGGCAGGTTACAGGCCTTACAGTGCTTGAGCATTGCAGCTACTCCGATAAAAACTTAGTGTTGCGTTTGGCTAACGAGGATCAGGCGCAACATGTCCTCGATCTCGCGTTGCGGAAGGGGTACGGTTTTGCCGCCCGGCGGAATGCAGCTGACCACGCGCTTGCCGGCCAGCAGGCCCACCACCATGGCCATGGTGGCGCAGCCGGCGACGATGTCGCAGGCGGCGATCTGTTCGAGCAAGGTCTTTTTTTCGCCGCAGATGAGCGGCAGGTCGAACTGCGTGGCGGCCCAGTCGTACTTGCCCAGGGGTTCCTGGGGATGGGGGCGCACCACGATGCGGTTGATCTCGTCGGCGAGCAGGCGCACGTGAGAGAGAAAGTAAGTCAACGCCTCCTCCTCGGTATAGCCCCAGTAGCGCTCGTCGCCATACAGGGCGACGCCGTCGTCGCGCAGCGGCTCGCAGACATAGAGAATGTTGAGTCCGGCCCCAGGCGCGCGCGGCGGCATCGGGATGGCCTTGATCTCGTCCTGGATGTCCATGAAGTAGGCGTTCGGCACCAGGGTTTGCTTGAGGTCTGGCAGGTCTTCTTGCGCGATGCGGGCGGCGGTCTCGTCTCCTACCCACACCTCGTCGGGCCAGTGCCACTGGCCGTGACGCGTGAAGCGCTGGCGGTAGTTGACCCAATGGTCGAGCACCACCACGCAGCGCTTGCCGGCCCGCCGTGCCAGGCCGATGGCGCGCCACTCCAGGTCGGAGAGAAAGCTGGTGCCGCACAGCAGCCACTCGCACTGCTCCACCAGGGCCTCCAGCGGCAGCAGCGGCACGGTGCCGAGCTTGCGCGCGACCACATTCACGGCCGCGCCTTCGAGGCAGAAGCCGCAATCCAGCCCCTGGCGGCGGATATGGCTGGAGATGATCTCCATCGCGCCGGCATCATGGCCTACCACGCCTATCATTTCGCGGAACTCTGCATGCCCAGGAAATCGTCGCGCAGCACGCCGAACTCGACCATGTCCTGCCAGCCACCATCGAGGAACAGGTGCTTGCGCCGCCGCCCCTCTTCGATCATGCCCATGCGCAGGGCCAGGCGCTGCATGCCCATATTGCCGGAGGCGGTACCGCAGTAGATGCGTTCGAGGTTGAGCTTTTCAAAGCCGTGGCGCAGCAGCGCCAGTGAGGCATTGAGCCCGGCCGACTTGCGCCAGTGATTGCGGTTGCCGATCAGGATGGCGTATTCCGCGTTGCGGTTGATGCCGGAGATGCTTTGCAGGCTGACGTTGCCGATATGGCCGTCGTCCTGGTGGCAGATCGCCCACACCACCTGGTCCTCGCGGTTCAGGCCGTCGTAGAACTCGCGGAACCACTGGGCGTTGCGGAAGAACTTGCCGTGGGAGTTGTACTTGCACACCTCCTGGTCCTCGAACCAGGAAGGGTAGGGGCCGGCCAGGTCGCTTTCGCGCAGGCCGCGTACGTGGTAGCCGTCGGCAAGCTGGTGGATCACCGCAGCGCCTCCAGGTTGCGCCACACCTTGCGGAAGGCGGCGATGATCATGTCCACCTCCTCGTCCTTATACTCATGCGAGCAGATGCCGAAGCCGAGGAACTCGGCCTCGTGCAGGCGCTCGGCCACCGGGCAGATGCCCTTGGCGTAGCTGACTTCGCGCTTGCAGATTTCCGAGGTCCACGGGAAGCCCTTGCTGCCGTAGGCCATCTTCTTCTGGTACATCGGCAGCATGTGCAGGTTCTGGTAGCTCGCGCCGAGTGCCGGCACGCCTTCCGCGAGCAGGGCCTGGTGCAGGCGCTGGCGGTTGATGCCCAGGGCCACGACGTCCACGGACATCGAGTAGACGTAGTAGACGTGGGTGCAGTCGGGTTTGACCACCGGCGTGCGCAGGCCGCGCAAGCCGGCCAGGCCGGCGTCGAGCTTCTGGGCGATGCGCTGGCGCGACTTCACCATCCTGTCCAGCTTCTTGAGCTGCTCGATGCCCATCGCGCACTCGATTTCACCGAGGCGGAAGTTGTGGCCGATCATGTTGCTCAGGTTGGTCACGCCCTTGTCCTCCACCACCACTTCGGCGTGGTTGCGGATCAGGCGCAGGCGGTCGGCGAAATCGTCATCGTCGGTGACGGCAATGCCGCCTTCGCCGGTATGCACGTGCTTGTGATAGTTCAGGCTGTAGCCACCGATGTCGGCCAGGGTGCCGGCGAACTTGCCCTTGTACCTGGCGCCGGGCGCCTGGGCGGTGTCGGAGATGATCCTCAGCTTGTGCTTGTCGGCAATCTTGCGTAGCGCGTCCATGTCGGCCGAATGGCCGGCAATATCCACGGACATGATCGCGCGCGTCTGCTCACTTATACTCCTCTCGACCGAGACTGGATCCAGACAGAACGTCTCCGTCTCAATGTCGGCAAACACAGGAATCGCGTTCCAGTGCAGAATGGCGGTAGCGCTGGCGGCCATGGTCCAGGGGCTGACGATCACCTCGTCACCCGGCTCGATGCCGATGGCGCCGACGGCCGCCACTAGGCCCGAGGTCCACGAGTTGAAGGTAACGGCATGCTTGACGCCGAAGTAGCTCTCGCACTGGCGCTCGAACTCCTGCACCTTGGGGCCGCCGAAGAAGTCCGGGTCCCAGCAGCCGAGGAACTGCGAGAGCACGCCGCTCTCGACCACTTTCTTGGCGGCCTCGACTTCTTCCGGGCCGAGCGGGTTGTAGCGGCCGAAAGTGTGGTTGATCAGCTTGGGGCCGCCGAGGATGGCCAGGGTGTCGTTCTCACTTTGCTTGCTCATAGTGCCGCCTTCATTTCCAAAAGTGATTTCAGGGTACGCAGCGCGTCATCGCCGCTGCACAAACTCGAACTCTGGCCACGCAGGCAGGCGCTCACGTGGTCGGTCACGTGCCACTGAAGCTTTGCGCCTTCGGTGGCGATTCTTTCTCCGGGAAGGGACAGCACCGTGTATTCGGGAAAGTCGGGGTCGCGCGCCGCGCCCTGCCAGAGTATCTTGCCGCCGCCCTGCTCGTAGCGCAGGCAGCCGTTCGGCGCGACCAGCTGTATTTCGTGATGCGAAAAATGCTCTTCCCGTGCCGCCAGGAAGGTGACCTCGCCTGCCGCAAACTTTACCTGAACATCCGGTTCGAAGTCGGCTTCGCCAAAGGGGCGGCCGGCGTTGATCACGCTGAATTTCTCCACCGGGCCGAGCCAGAACTCAAGCAGGTTGGAGAAGTGCGAACCGTTATGCAGCAGGCCCTTGGTGTACCAGAGTACACCCTTGAGCGGGGTGGCGATCGTGCCGCTTTGCAGGCGTCGCTTGACTTCCAGCACGCCCGGCTCGACACGGCGCAGGTAGTTCACGTAGAGCAGGCAGCCGGCTTCGCGGCAGGCGGCCACCATCGCGCGAGCATCCTCCAGCGAATAGGAGAGGGGCTTTTCGCACAGGATCAGTTTCGGCTTCGCGTGGCGCAGGGCCATCTGCACGGCTTCGGCGTGATATTGCGTGGGCGAAGCGACCACCACCACATCGGGGCTCAAGGTGCGCAAGCCTTCGGCCATGTCCGCGCCGGCCCAGCCGCCGTAGCGCTGCCGGAATCTCGCGCAAGCGCCTGCATCGGGATCGACGCCGCCGGCCAATTCAAAATCCTCGTGATTGGCGAAAGCGCGCGCGTGGGTGGACATGACACCGGGATCCGTGGTGTCGAAGTCGTAACCCATGGCTACCTGGCCCAGGCCGATCAGGAGGACTTTGTGCTTCACGTCGGGCGCGCGTCCTTGCGCTGCACCATGTCGTTGATCTTCAGTACCTGCGGATTGGCGCGCAGGAAGCGGATCACGTCGCCGCAGCCGAACAGGGGATTATCCTTGCCGAGGTTTTCGATCAGGGTGCGGATCAGTTCGTAGTCGCCCGGCTCATCCAGCGTCAGGCCCAGGCCGGGCCAGTGCAGCGAGGGCGGCGCGATCAGGTAGACGTGGGGAAACAGCTGCGGGTTCTGCACGATGTGGCGCGACACGTGTTCACGGTCGAGCGGATCGTCGGTCATCGAGAAGGACTTCTTCAGCGCCTCCAGCGTCATCACCTGCGTATCCATGCCGTCCGGATAGCTGCTGATGAAGGAGTTGGCGCAATACACGGCCTTCTCGTTGCGCTTGAACACGCGGATAGTCTGCTCGACCAGATCCGGATCGATGATCGGGCAGTCCCCGGTGATCTCCACCACCACGTCGGCCTGGGCCGATTCGGCGGCGCCGATCACGCGCGACATCACGTCCTCTTCGCTGCCGCGGAATACCTTGATGCCGTCCTGCTTGGCAAACTCGACCAGCACGTCGTCGGTGGCATTCACCGTGGTGGCCAGCACGATCTCGTCGATCGAGGGGGCGGCCTTCAGGCGGCTGGTGAGATGCGCGAGCATGGGGCGATCCAGCGCCGGCAACATCACCTTGCCGGGCAGGCGCGAGGAGGTCATGCGCGCTTCGATGGTGGCAACGATCTTCATGAGGTTTCCTTAAGCGGCGGCGCGGGCGGCCTTGACGCGATAGATCGCCTCGGCCAGTTGCCAGTCCTGCTCATCGTCGATATCGATGGCCGTACCCTTGGGCAGCACGTAGCCGATGAAGCCGCTGTCGGAACCGGCGCCTTGCGACTCCAGCACGCGCGAGGCGGGAAACACCGCGAAGCTGCCTGCATCGAAATAGCGCTTCTCCAGATCCTGCGAACGCACCGCGAACATGCCGGCCTGCACCGGGGTGAGCGCGCCATTTTCGCCGCGACTGAAGGCCCATTCGATCGGGGCGGGATATTCGGAAACCGCCAGCAGGGGCTGCTCGCTGCCGGCCTGCTGGAACAAGCTGGCCGCGCTGCTCAAGTCCTTGGCGTGGATCAGCGGCGCGCAAGCCATCAGCAGCCAGACTTCGTCGAAGCGCTCGCCGCGCTTCGCGTACTCCTGCGCCGCGTGGCGCAGCACGGGCATGATGGGCGTATGGTCGTCGGCCAGTTCGGCGGGGCGGGGGAAGTCGGGCGGAAAGCCGAACTGCGCCGCCACGTCGCGGATGCTCTCGCTTTCCGTGGATACGTGAACCTTCGCGAACAGGCCGCTTGCGCGCGCCACGCCGAGCACATGCGTG
This sequence comes from Pusillimonas minor, assembly GCF_014237865.1. Lineage (GTDB taxonomy): Bacteria > Pseudomonadota > Gammaproteobacteria > Burkholderiales > Burkholderiaceae_B > Neopusillimonas > Neopusillimonas minor. The sequence goes on along the minus strand of NZ_JACJUU010000010.1, from coordinate 24,735 downwards.
ATCATCGGCTGGCCGCAGAAATCGCGGATGTTCTTGTTCGGAATGCGCTTGGAACCGCCGCGCGCGGGAATGATGGCCAGACGTTTCATTGCAGTACCTCGCTTGCGCCCTGGATTAGGGCGGAACTGCGTTCGCCGCAGTTGAAGAGCATGTCGATGATGGACATATAGGGAAGAAACTCACCGAAGGGTTGCGGGTATTGCGGATGCTTGAATTCGAAATATTGCACCGGCACGCCGATCTGCTCGAAAGCATCCGATTCATCCAGATAGCCCTTCGAGCCCGGCGGGGAGACGTAGGCGGTGGCGCTGATCTGCCTGCACAGCGAGGCCAGCAGGTCAGCCTTGGCACCGCTACCGTCCAGCTCGCTGGCGCGCATCACCCGGGTTTCTATGCCAAGTTGCGCCTTCAGTTGCAGGATCAGGGCGATGGTCATGTCGGCAAGCAGGGGGCTGCTATTGTCCAGCAGGGGCAGCAGTGTGTCCGCGTATTGCCTGAAGTACGGTGTCTTTGCGTAGCTCATCTCGATGCTGCGGCGATGCGTGGCGGCGAAGCCCGAGCTCTTGTCCAGTTCCACTTCGCAGATCAACTGGTCACGCTTGCCCTTGGATTGCACCGGGACCGAGAGCCACTGCGCGCCGTTCGCGGTCTTGATCTGGTTGCGCTGCTGCCAGGAGCGGCGCGCGAACTGCACCGAGTCGAGCAGCACGAATACGTCGACGGACTGCATCAGCCCGAAGTATCCGCTCCAGGGCAGATAGGTGGGCTGCATGATCGCCACTCGCGTCATTCCTCCACCGCCAGTCCGATGCCCTCGACACCGTAGTTGTTGCCGTTGTAGAACATGAAGCGCCGCCCGTCGTGCCGCACCACCGCGCCGTACTCGACCATTTCGCTGTCGAAGCCGGAGGGGCTCACCTCGATGCCGGCGAGGTGATCCAGGCGTTCCCAGGTGAGGCCGTCGCGCGATTCGGCGTAGCCGATGCGGTAGTCGGTGCTCTTGTACGAGAACCACATGCGCCACAGGCCATCCTCCTTCACCACGTAGGGTCGTGCCAGCGCGTGCTCGGTCTCGTCGCGAAAGTCCAGGCACACATGGCCCTCGCGTACCCAGTTCTTGCCGTCTTTCGAGGTACCGGTCTTGATGTTGTAGCGCGGCAGGTCCTTGTGCAGCCATTCGTGGCCGGAGACGTAGAAGATGCGGTAGCCGTCGCCATCGCTCACCACCCAGGGGGCGGTGTTCAGGTAAGGGTCGGTGCGATTGCGCTCAAGGATGGGCGCGCGCGACCAGCGCTCGAAGCTCTTGCCGCCGTCCTTGCTGATCGCCAGGCCGCCGAAGATGTGCATGCGCACCGTCGAGCCCGGGTTCCAGCCGATGTAGTACAGGCCCAGTTCACCATTCGGCAGGTCGACCACGCAGGAGGGCGTGACGCCGTTGTCATCAAAACAGCCCAGCGCGCCGGGGGCCAGCACCGGTTCGGCCGTGTAGTCGACGACGCGGCCGTCCTGGTTCAAATCCACGGTCGCATGGCCGATGTGCGAGCGATTCAGTCCATCGCGGCCGGAGAAGAACACGCGCACCAGGCCATTGCCCAGGCTTTGCGGTGTCGGCACCATGCAATGCGTCTGCGCCCAGAACAGGCGCTTGTCGGGCCGGATCACCATGCCCAGCTTGCGCCACTGTTGCACCTTCCTGTCCTGCATATTCGCCTTACTCGAGGATGATGAAGGTGCGGTCGGTCATGAACTGCGACTTCTTCACGCGGTACTTCATGCCCTTGAACACTTCCTTGAACGCGCGCGTCTCGCCGGGGTAGTCCTTGTTGTTCAGCTCATCCAGCATCACCACGCTGCCGGGTACCAGGTGCGGCTTGATCGCCTCCAGCGCGGCCTTGGTGGGCTCGTACAGAGCCATGTCGAAGTAGGCCAGCGCAATGATTACGTCGTCGTTCTTGGCGAAGTAGGCGGGCGCGGTCTTGCTCACGTCGCCCTGCACCAGCTCGTGCTTCTTCACCGCCGCGAGAACGTTGTTCTTCTCGTGGTAGTCGATCAGGTTCTCCAGGTACTCGCGGTAGTTCTCCGCCACCTTGTAGCCGCCAATCTTGATGGTCTCGCTGCCGCGGTCCTTGTCGGAAATTTCCGGGTAGCCCTGGAAGGTGTCGAAGCCGATCACGCGGCGGCTCTGGTTGAAGGGCTCGTAGATCGCGCGCAAGTTCTCGAACAGCACCAGGTTCTGGCCCCACCAGGTACCGAACTCGACGATGATGCCCGGCTGGTTCAGGATCAGCTGGTAGGCCTCGTTGACGAACAGGATCTTCGCCAGCGCGGAACTGCGCATGAACAGCCCCGGACAGATGAGCAACTGGTCGTCCGGCATGGGCCGGTCCTTGAACATCTGGTAAAGCAGCTCACGATGGGCAAGCTGCTGCGCGCTTGCCTTGGTTTCCATGGTGTAGCCGAAGTCCTTCTCGCTGGACATGATGCGTCTCCCGTCATTCACTAGATCTTGAAATACATGCGCTTGAGCGCCTTGGCGCGGCGGTCGTCCGCCTCGTAAACCTCGGCCTGCGGCGCGAGCGCGACCGAGCCGCTGGGCATGTCGCGCGCCACCGAAGCGCCCATCGCGATGAAGCAGTCATCGCCGATGTTGCAGAAGTCGCGCAAGGTTGAGTTTACACCGAAGAAATTGCGCTGCCCGATCTTGCAGTGGCCCGAAATCACCACGTGCGAGGCGATGTAGGTATGGTCGCCGATCTCGGTGCCGTGGCCCAGATGGTTGCCCGACCAGATCATCACGTTGTTGCCGATGCGCACGGTCGGCTGGATGGTCTGGTTCTCCAGGATGAAGCAGTTGTCGCCGATCGCCAGGTCCGGCCAAGTGGCGGACTTGCTGCACACGTAGGAGGCCAGCGTGTAGCCGGCCGCCTTGGCCTGCTCGTACTTCTCCTGGCGCAGGCGGTTCAGCTTGGCGTACGACAGCGCCACGTGCATGTCATAGGCGTCGGCCGGGTAGCGCCTGGCCACTTCGCTGAACGGTACCAACGGCAGGCCCTGGAACTGGTCTTCCTTGACGTAGGCGTCGTCCACCGTGAACGCGACGACCTTGCGGCTGCTGTCGTGCTCGAAATAGAACTTCGCCAGTTCCGCCATTTCAGCAGAACCAAAGATCACCAGGGGTTTGCTCATCGTGTGCCTGTGCTCAGCGGCAAAGCGCGACGAGAAAGTCGAGCGGCAGCTTAATCAGCTTTTCCGTCACGCGGCCGGTTTCCACGGTCTCGAACACCTGCTCGCAGTAGTGCTGCAGGTAACGCTCGGTATCGCAGAAGAAAAATTGCTCGCCGGTGCGGAAATCGAAATCGCGCACGCGGTAGCGATGGCCGCCCAGCACCTCGGCACGGCGATAGATCTCATGCTCGGGGCCCACCGTGGAAATATATAGGCCGCCGCCCGGCTTGAGCACGCGGCGGAACTCGCGCAGCGCGGCCAGGAAATTCTCTTCCGTGCCTTCGTAATGCAGGGTGTTGACCGAGAGCAGCAGGTCGAAATGCGCATCCGGGTAGGGTAGGGCGCGGTTGCTGCCGGCCTGGATCTTGGTCTTGTAGCCGCGATCGTCCATGATCTCCTGGACGGTGGCCGCCATCTCCGGCGTGAGGTCCACGCCGTGGCATTCGCAGCCGATGTCGGCGAAAGGCACGAGGTTGTTGGCGAAGCCGCAGCCTACGTCGAGCACGCGCCACTCAGGCTGGGGCCGAAACGGGGCCTTCAGGTAGTCGCTACCCCCGAAGAGGATCTTCAGCATCACCTCGTTGGGCCACTTCGGATACTTGCGCTCCTTTTTCTCGCGCTGGATTTCCTTGTTCCACTCGTCGGTGGCGTGGTTGGGGTTCTGCGCGCTCACTTGGCGCCTCCGAAGCTCAGCGCATCCCAGTTCAGCGGCTGGTCCTTCTCCACCGCTTGCGTCAGCGTGGCGCCGACCACCGCGCTCGCGTAGCGGGCACGCAGGCCGACCGCGGGGCGCTTGACGACGATGTCGGCGGGGGTGATGGTTTCGCCCTTGGCCATGTTGCGCGCCAGGTACAGGCCTTCGCGGCGGCCCAGTTCACGCTCCTTGGGCAGCATCTGCTTCTCTCCTGAGCCGAGGGCTTCGTGCGCTTCGCGGATGGCGGCGATGTAGGATTTCAGCTCGTCCGGCTCAAGGGCGTAGAAGTGGTCAGGGCCCGCGCCCTTCTTGTCCAGCGTGTAGTGCTTCTCGAACACGGTGGCGCCCAGGCCCACGGCGGTAGTTGCCGCTACTTGCCCCAGTGTGTGATCGGAAAAACCGACCGGGCAGTTGAAGCGTCGCGCCAGAGACTGAATCACCCGAAGGTTGACCTGTTCGTTGGGCAAGGGATACATAGCGCCGCATTGCAGCAGAACAACCTGATTATTGCCGGCGCCAAGACAGGCGTTCACTGCCTCTTCGACATCCACCATATCGCACATGCCGGTTGAAATGATTATAGGCTTTCCGGTCGACGCTAGCTTATGCAAGAAACCGAGGTTGGTGGTTTCTGAGGATGCCACCTTATGCGCCGGCGTATCCACCGCTTCGAGCACGTCAACCGAGGCCATATCAAAGGCTGAGGCCATGAAGTGCAGCCCCTGCTCACGCGCGTGCTTGTCAAGCAGCGGCACCCACTCGGCATCCAGTTCAATGGATTTGAAGATGTCGTACAAGCCGTCGCGGTTCGGATAGAGTGTGTCGGCACGGAAAAGCTGGAACTTGACCGCGTCGGCGCCGACCTCCTTAGCTACATCAATCAGCTTACGAGCCTTGTCAAGGTTCTTGTCGAAGTTCGATCCGACTTCCGCGATCACGTAAGGAGCCGCGGCGCCGCCCACAAGCGTGCCGCCTATATTCAATTCATTTTTCAGCAAGATAACTCCTTCTCGATCTCGTCAACCAGGCGCTGCGCGCCCATCCCATCCACCATCGAGGCGCCACGCGCGGCCATATCCGCGCGCAGGGCCACGTCATTCAACAATCGTTGTGCCTCGCGTGCCACCGCCTGCGGCTCGACGCCGATGCCCAGATCCACCACCGTGCCCATTTGCGCGAACGGGCGATTGACATCGTCATGATAGGCGTCGATCGAGAACATCAGGGCGGGCGTGGCACTTGCCGCCAATTCGTACTTCGTCAGGCCGCTCGCGCTGATCGCCAGGTCGCACCAAAGCATTTCATCAAGCAACGTGGACGGGGCGGTCAGCAGTTCGACGGCATGCTTCGATTGCGCCGCGAGGCCTTCGATCTCCGCACGTAGTTCGCCACCGAACATCGGGCCGACCACCACACGGACTTCCAGGCGCTCAGGCACTTCCTCCAGGCCTCGCAACACATCCACGGTGTAGCCTTTCGGATCTCCACCGCCACAACTCACAAGCAAGCGATTCGCGTTTACGCGCTGCTGCCGTGTCGGCAGGGCGACGTATTCCGGTGCCAGCATTGCATAAGAAGCGCCTTCCAGTAGGCGCCAGCGTGCTTGCTGCACATCCGCCAGCGGCGCCACGTAGGGGCTGATGACGATGTCGGCGTCCAATTCAGGCAGTTGCCGCACGATCGACTCTTCGCCGAGCACGTCGATCGCCACCAAACGACGCGCCATCTCACGCAGTCGTCCGAACAGTGCCGCTGGCCTGCTCGCGCTGAAAAAGCCCGGATACAGCAGGTCCGCAATGATCGCGTCTGTCCGGATATCCGCGGCCTGTGGCCAGTTCATCTCTACCATTGCCGCTTCGTCCAGCAGCACGCAGCCGAAACCGGCTTTATCCACCCGCGTCTGCGCTGTTGAACTGCCGAATACCAGGAAGCTCACATCAGCCCGTCGCTTGCGCCAATGTGCCGCCAGTGCCAGGCAACGGCCCAAATGGCCGAAGCCGATCTCGTTGCTGGCGGCGCAAACAAACAGGATGCGGGAGGTAGTCTCAGGCGGCATGCAGGCTTTACGCTCGCTCTAGTTTAGACGCTTGAAGCCGGCGTGGCACACCGGGCCATTGAGCAGGGACAACACGTCGCGCCCTTCTTCGCATTGCTTGATTAGTGCAAAAATAGGATCGAGCACCTCGAAATAGCCGTCTACGATCTCCGGGGTATGCGCCAGGCTGGAGAAGATCAGGTTGCTGGCGAGGTAACCCTTGGCAAGCATTTCCTGGGTAATAAGGGTCTTGTAGGCCAGCGCGTTGGGGCTCTCAAAGCCGAAGGCGCAGATGGCCGGCAGGCCGGCCACATTCACCTTCAGGCCGTGTTTTTCGCCCAACTTCTGCCATCGCGTCATGATCCCCGTCCCGATTGCGGTAATGCGCTCCCACGACCTCTCGCGCTCCATCACTTCCAGCGTCTTGAGTGCCGCGGTCGAACCGATGCGCTCGGTCCAGAACGTGCTGCTGATGAAGGTGGACTGCGCGCTCTGCATGATCTCGCGTCGGCCGATGGTGGCTGTAACTGCGTAGCCGTTACCCATCGCCTTTCCGAACATCGCCATGTCCGGCTCGACGCCGTACATCTTGTGGATGCCCCCAAAAGTCTGGCGGAAGCCCGAGGTGCACTCGTCGAAAATCAGCACGATGCCACGCCGCGTCGCCAGGTCGCGAACTTTCTGCAGAAAGTTATCCTGCGGGCCCTGGTTACGCATTACTTCCATCTTGATAACGCCGATATCGTGCTCAGCTACGATCGCTTCCAGCTCAGCGTAATTATTGTAGTTGAAAGGGTAGACCGTGCCGCGCAGGTTCTGCGGCACGCCCTTTGGATCCAGGCCTGGCAGCAGGTGGCCGGCAAGGTGATTGTCGTCGCCCAGGTTGGCGGCCAGATACCAATCGTGCCAGCCGTGGTAGCCGCAGATGGCGACCTTATCCTTGCCCGAAGCGGCGCGCGCGATGCGGATGGCAATCGCATTGGCTTCGCCCCCGGAACGCGCGAAGCGCGCCATGTCTGCCCAGGAGTGCATCTCGATCAGCTTCTCGGCGAGATAGACCTCCTCGGGCGCATTCAGCGTGGACATGTTGCCCGCCTGCACATTGGCCAGCACGGCGGCGTCAACTTCCTCATGGCCATAACCAAGCGTGTTTGTGCCGATTCCCATGATGCACATGTCGGTGTACTCCTTGCCGTCCAGGTCCCACACCTTACAGCCCTTGGCCTTGCTGTAGTACGCCGGCCACAGGTCGGGCAGGAACATCTCTGCACGTTTCGACAGCAGCATGTTGCCGCCCGGGATGATTTGCTTGGCGCGTTGCCAGAGGTCTTGGCCAGTACCCATATTTATCTCTCGTAAAGGTTGATCGTGTTGCGGGGTGTTGCGGCCTTACAGAGCCAGCCATTTGGCAGGGTTGATCAGATGCTCATCTTCGCAGGCAAGGTCAGGAAGAGAAGCGGCGAGTGCGTCTCCAACAGCCAGTGTGATTTGCCGCAACTGGGTCACATCGAGCGCACCCACTACGACGCGATCGATTTCCGGAAAGGACAGCGGATAGGCTAGACAGGCCCGCACCGCGTCCGTATCATGCTCGGCGAGCCAGGCATGCCAGCGGTCCCACAGCGCACTCCACGGCGCGAATTTGGCGGGAATGGCGTTGCGAGGCATCAGCAGCAGGCCTTGCAGGAAGGCGGAGCGCACATGCACCTCGCAACCCTGCTCCTTCAAGCGGCTGAGCCAACCGCTGCTAGCGAGACGATAATCTATTAGATTGAACGGCGCCTGGATCAGGTCGAAGGCATAAGTGCCGTAATACGCGTCAAGCTCGGTGGATGCGTAGATCGACATGCCGATCTTGCGAACCTTGCCTGCTTGCTGCAATTCACGCATGGCGGCGTAAAGTGCTGCGCCCTGCGGGCCGGACAGGTCGGAAGACCGGTGCAGCAGCAGACCGTGCAGTTGCTTTACGCCGAGGCGCGCCAGTGAGGCTTCGGCTTTGCTCAACGCCCAGGCGTGGGCATCGGCGACGGAGGCCGGGAGCGGCAGCAGCTTGCTCACCACCTTGAGGTCCTCCATGCCGATGCTGCCCAGCACCTGCTCGCTCTCGCCGTAGCCGATAGCCGTGTCCAGAGTATCGATACCGTTCGTGCGGGCGAATTGCACCATGGCCCGCGCCGTTTCCAGTGGCACCTGGCCGCCGGTGTTGGCCACGCCATAGGGCACGCCGAACTGCACCGTGCCCAGCGCCAGGCGCTGGGCGCCGCTGCCTACGGCCATGGCTTGCGGGTCGGCGTTCATCCCTGGATCGCTTCCTTCAGTGCGCCGGCCACCTTGAGCAAATCCGCTTCGGTGAGGCCGGGGTACATGGGCAGGCTGATCGCTTCGCTGTAATAGCGCTCGGCCTCGGGAAAATCACCCTCGGCAAAACCCATCGCACGATAGTAGGGCTGGGTATGCACAGGGATGTAATGCAGGTTCACGCCAACACCGCGCTCGCGCAGGGCGACGAACACTTCGCGGTGCGACTTCTTTATCTCTTCGAGATTGAGGCGGATCACGTACAGATGCAGCGCCGAGTAGTCGGCGCGCTGCTGAATGCGCAGGGGCAGCCCCGCCAACAGCTCGTCGTAGCGGGTGGCGATTTCGTGACGGCGGGAAACGTACTCGTCCAGCCGGTCCATCTGGCTTACGCCCAGCACCGCATGCAGCTCGGTCATGCGATAGTTGAAGCCGAGGCCTACCTGCTCGTAATACCAAGGGCCATCCGGCGCTTTGCTCATCAGCCTGGGGTCGCGCGTGATGCCGTGGCTTCGCAACAGGGCCATCTTCTCGGCCAGGTCCGCCCGATTGGTCAGCGTGGCGCCGCCCTCGGCCGTGGTGACGATCTTCACTGGATGGAAGCTGAACACGGTGATGTCGCTATGGCGGCAATTGCCCACAGGCTCACCGCGGTAGCGCGCACCGATCGCATGCGAAGCATCCTCGATGATCTTGAAGCCGTAGCGCTGGCCGAGCTCGTGGATCGCCAGCATGTCGCACGAGGTGCCGCACAGGTGCACCGGCACGACGATTCTTGGCAACCTGCCTGCCTTCTCCGCCACCGCCAACTTCTTCGCCAGCGCCTGCGGACACATGTTCCAGCTATGCGGGTCGATATCGACAAAATCGACCTGCGCGCCGCAATAGAGCGCGCAATTGGCCGAAGCCACGAAAGTATTCGGCGTGGTCCATAGCCAGTCGCCTTCGCCAAGACCTAGGGCTAAGCAGGCGACGTGCAGGGCCGAGGTAGCACTGTTCACAGCCACGGCATAGGCACCGCCGCAATAGGCCGCCAGCTTCGCCTCAAAGCGTGGCACCTGCGGACCCTGCGTGAGGAAATTCGATCGCAAGACGGCGACAACGGCGTCGATGTCATCCTGGGTAATATCTTGACGGCCGTAGGGAATCATGGCTTAGATGGCACCAATCTTCGTTCTGTTCTGCTCGATCCAGCGCCGCAGAGTCTCCACGCCCATCCACTCAGAGTTATTGTCCGAGCAATAGGTGAAGTCCGGGCCGACCCGCACGCCATCTTTAATGCGAGCGGGATCATTGCTCCAGCCATGAATGGCCGGCAGGATCTTGAAGTGGCGGGCATACTCGTATGAATAGAGCGCATCTTCGATGCCGATCATCTGCTCATGAAGCTTTTCGCCGGGACGAATGCCGATGATTTCATGTTTGGCATCTGGCGCGATAGCACGTGCGATGTCTAGAATATTCATAGACGGAATTTTCTTTACGTAAATCTCACCACCGACCATATCCTCAAAAGCGTGCCACACGAGTTCCACCCCCTGCTCGAGGGTAATCATGAAACGGGTCATACGCTCGTCGGTGATTGGCAGGCTGCGCTTACTGGCCAGACTAGCAAAAAACGGAATAACAGAACCACGTGAGCCCATCACGTTGCCATAGCGCACAACGGCAAATCGGGTGTCGTGTCCACCCGCGTAGGAATTACCAGCAACAAAAAGCTTATCGGATGCTAGCTTGGTAGCACCGTAAAGGTTGGCCGGGCTGCTAGCCTTATCAGTGGAGAGCGCAATCACTCTTTTGACGCGGCTGTCAATGCAGGCATCGATCAAATTCATTGCACCGATAATGTTGGTTTTTATGCACTCAAATGGGTTGTATTCTGCCGTGGGCACGATCTTGGTCGCCGCAGCATGAACAACATAGTCAATGCCGTCGAGGGCACGCACCAGTCTGTCCTTATCTCGCACATCGCCGATGAAAAAACGCACCCGTTCGTCATCACCATAAAGCTTCGCCATCTCCCACTGCTTCATTTCGTCGCGCGAAAAAATCACCAGACGACGAGGGTTGTATTTGGCAAGCGTCATGGGCACAAAGGTATGCCCGAAGGATCCGGTTCCGCCTGTCACCAGGATGGAGGAATTATTTAGCATTCTTATGCCTGTGAATCGTTAGCAATTTCTTGGTACGAGCCAATTCGCAATATACGACCATTGTCGATCTCGACAATGAAGTCGCACTTCTGTAGTGTGGTAGTTCTGTGCGCTACGATCAGAATGGTTAAGTCCGGACTCAACGAATCTATGGCCTGCATGACTGCGTTCTCTGTTTCGTTATCAAGTGCGCTAGTGGCTTCATCAAAAATAATCACATCTGCACGCTTGTAAAGCGCTCGCGCAATGCCAATACGTTGGCGCTGCCCACCAGACATACGCACGCCGCGCTCGCCCACCGTAGTCTGGTACTTCTCAGGCAAGCTTTCAATAACGTCGTCGATCTGGGCCTGTTTCGCAGCCTGACGCACACGCTCCGGATCAATCTCCTTACGCGGCAACCCGAAAGCGATATTTTCTGCGACACTGCTGTCAGACAGATAAATGCTCTGCGGCACATGCGCGATATGCGCCTGCCAATTGCGATAGTTATGCTCGCCAACAGCCTGCCCATCGATAAGCATCACACCCTCACTCGGCGTCAGCAGAGACATCAACATGTCCAGTAGAGTGCTCTTGCCGGCGCCGGTAGTGCCTACAAAGCCCACCCGCTTGCCTTTGGGGATTTCGAGATTCACATCGCGTAAGATCCAGGCACTATCAGCAGAGTAACGAAAGCTAATGCCCTCTAGTCGGATGGCGCGAGTAAAGGGCAAAGGTGGAGCAAGTTTGTCGCCGAATTGCTTGGGCATTGGTTGGGCAAGTAATTCTAGCCCATCGCGCATCGATGCCTCTGCGCCGAAAATCGTGGCAAGTGCATTGTAGCCCTGCTGCAACACTGGCAACAGGCGCTGCGCACCTAGCGCCAACGCACCCAGTACAGGCAGCGCAGCACCCACGCCGCCTTCGCTCTGGGCCATGTTATAAGCCAGCACAGCGATCATGATCATGCCAAGCATCTCCATGATGTAGCGCGGACTGGCGCTGACAAAAGCATTACGCCCCTGGGCACGGCGCAATGGCAAATCTGCATTGCGATAGATGACGCAATAAGCCTCCTGCGTCCCATCAACCAACACGTCGCGGATGCCGCCCAACCCCTCCTGTAACGCCTTGATCACGCGCGTAGACTCGCGCGCAATGCATTCGCTGTTCTCACGCAGACTGCGCCGCGAAATCAATGCCGTAATCACGTAAAGAAATCCGAAACTTGACCCGGCAACGAGCGCAATTACAGGGTCGATCAGCAGCAGCATCCACAACACACCTACCAACAAAATGGTCGAGCTGGTCAACGTCAGTAGCGGCATAAGAACACTGCCAACCAACATCGCGACTTTGCCCGTGATGCCGTTAATGATTTCGCTGCTGTTTCGGCGACTGTGAACCGAATATGGTTGGTAGAGCGTACGACGGTAAACATCAATACTGAAATCAGCACCAACCATAAAAGAAAACCGTGTAATTGCGTACAAAAGCGCCAACCGAAAAAGCCCAGCGACAAGCGCAGCCACACAGAAAATGGCAGTTAACGGAAACAATATATCCTGCGGACGGTCAATGCTGAAGAGGACGATAAACGACCGCGCCGAAACATGGTTGAAAACCTTCTCGGGATTGACTAACGCACTCAGGAAGGGAACAACTGCCCCTATGCTAAGCATTTCCGCCATAGAGGACAGCAGCATCATCACCAGGAGCATAAAAAACTGGATCTGGCGGCGCCTTTGTAGGTGGCCCCATAGACTGGCAATCGATTGAAAGAGTGTTTTCTGCCGCAGCATTGCGCCGCACCCTACTCGAGACTCACCTGAACTTTGTAGCCGTGCTGCTTTAGCAAAGCGTGCCTTCTGGCTGCTTCTAGATCGTGGGCAACCATCTCGCTGCACATTTCCTGAACTGTGATTTCCGGCTCCCAACCAAGTTTTTGCTTTGCTTTGCCTGGGTCACCCAGCAGAGTTTCCACCTCGGTAGGTCGAAAGTAGCGTGGGTCAACCTTAACTATTACTTGTCCCAACTTGAGTGCCGGCGCCTTGTCTCCTTGGATATGAGTAACCACAGCAACCTCGTTTACCCCTTCACCCTGAAACTGCAAGGTGACACCTAGTTCGGCCGCAGTCCAGTCAATAAACTGCCTTACGCTGTACTGATGGCCTGTAGCAATAACAAAATCTTCGGGTTGGTCTTGCTGCAACATCATCCATTGCATGCGTACGTAATCTTTCGCGTGACCCCAGTCGCGCAGGGCGTCGAGGTTACCCATGTACAGGCATGCTTCGAGCCCCTGAGCAATATTGGCCAAGCCCCGGGTAATTTTGCGGGTGACGAAGGTTTCGCCACGGCGCGGACTTTCGTGGTTGAATAGAATCCCGTTACAGGCATACAGGCCATAGGCTTCGCGGTAGTTCACCACAATCCAGTAGGCGTACAGCTTCGCTACGGCGTAGGGGCTGCGTGGATAGAAAGGGGTGGTTTCCTTCTGCGGAGTTTCCTGTACGAGGCCATACAGCTCGGAGGTAGAGGCCTGATAGAAGCGAGTTTTCTTTTCCAGACCAAGGATGCGGATAGCCTCAAGCAGGCGCAAGGTGCCAATCGCGTCCACGTCGGCGGTGTACTCGGGGGCCTCAAACGACACGGCCACATGGCTTTGGGCGCCTAGGTTATAGATCTCATCAGGCTGAGTCTCCTGGATAATGCGTACGAGATTACTGGTATCACTTAAATCGCCATAATGCAGCTTAAACCGAGCATTATCAACGTGCGGATCTTGATAAATGTGATCCACCCGTTGGGTGTTAAATGAGCTGGCGCGACGCTTAATGCCGTGAACAATGTAGCCTTTTTCTAGCAAAAACTCAGCGAGATACGAGCCATCTTGGCCTGTAATACCGGTAATTAGGGCAACTCTGGGTAAAGTAGACACTGCTCTTCCTTCAATTATCTTCTGCACAACGGGCTAAAAAGTCGTGGTAGGCCATTTCTAATCCCACCTCTAACCCTACCTGCCCTTCCCAGCCTAACGCATGGAGACGGGCGCTATCCATAAGTTTTCTCGGGGTGCCGTCGGGCCTGTCAGGATCGAATTGGATTTCGCCTTGGTAACCAATAACCCCGGCAATCGTTTCGGCTAACTCCCTGATAGTGATGTCGTGCCCGCAACCCACGTTGATGTGACTGAGCATAGGCTGAGTATGCTGCTCGTAGCTGACCTTGGGCAGGCTCATGACATGCACGCAGGCGGCGGCCATATCGTCGACATACAGAAATTCGCGACGTGGGGTACCTGTACCCCAGATGATCACTGTAGGTGAATTGTTGACCCTGCCCTCATGGAAGCGACGGATCAAAGCAGGAATTACGTGGGAGTTCTCCGGGTGATAGTTATCACCCGGACCATAAAGATTGGTAGGCATAACGCTGCGGTAGTCCACCCCGTGGCTATTGCCGTACTGACGGTTATAGCTTTCGCATAGCTTTATGCCGGCAATTTTAGCGATGGCGTACGGCTCGTTGGTGGACTCCAGGGTGCCGGTGAGCAAAGCGTCTTCACGCATGGGTTGTGGAGCCATCTTGGGATAAATGCAACTAGAGCCAAGAAACAACAGCTTTTTCACCCCGTTTCGAAAGGCCGTATCAATAACGTTAGCCTGCATCATCAAGTTCTGATAAATGAATTCGGCAGGATAAGTGTTATTGGCATGGATGCCGCCCACTTTAGCCGCAGCCAAGTAAACCTGATCAGGTTGTTCAACAGCAAAGAAAGCACGCACTGCAGCCTGGTCTGTAAGGTCCAACTCCGCATGGCTGCGGGTCACAATACGCTCGGCCGGGTGGCCAGAGGCCAACAACTGGCGAACAATGGCCGAACCGACCATGCCACGATGACCGGCAACATAAATTTTCGCTGGGATGCTCATTCTTTACCACGCCCATAATCGTCTTCCAAACGGACGATATCGTCTTCACCCAAGTAGCTACCTGACTGTACTTCGATGATTTCTAGTGGAATATTGCCGGGGTTGGCCAGCCGATGCACCTCGCCCAACGGAATGTAAGTGGACTGGTTCTCGGTAAGCAGCACAATTTGTTCGCCGCAAGTAATTTCGGCGGTACCACTTACCACCACCCAATGCTCTGCCCGGTGATGATGCTTTTGCAAGCTTAAGCTGGCTTTTGGATTCACTTGTATACGCTTTACTTTAAAACGGCCACCTTCATCCACACTGTCGTACCACCCCCAGGGGCGGTGCACCTTGCGATGCAAGGTATGCTCTTCGCGACCCTGGGCATCTAGTTGATTAACAATGTTTTTTACTTGCTGACTTTGATTGCGATGCGCCACCAATACTGCGTCGGGCGTTTCTACCACAATAAGGTCGTCAACACCCACCACCCCAACCAAGCGGCTGCTTGCGTGGACAAGTGTATTGCGACTATTGGCCGTTAACACATCGCCCGCATATGCGTTGCCATTTTCATCTTTGGGCAACACATTCCAAACCGCATCCCAAGCACCCAAGTCACTCCAACCCGCGTTAAGGGGTACCATACTTATTGGTACCGTACCAGGGCAATGCTCAATTACCGCATAGTCAATGGACTCGGCCGGAATAGTATCGAACAAGTCTTTATGTGGGCGAACAAATGCCCCATCTGCACTGCCCTGCTCCCAAGCCTCTTCTGTGGCCCGTAAAATATCAGGCCGAAACTGCGTTAAGGCCTTTAACCAAACCGAAGCTTTCAGCACAAACATGCCCGCATTCCAATAGTAGCCACCTTTCTCAAGGTAACTCTGAGCGGTTTCTGCGTCAGGCTTTTCAACAAAACGCTGAACTTGAAGAACGCTTTGCTGTCCGCCATCCGAGTGTGGCGTTTGCGCGGGTACGGCATGGATATAACCGTAACCCGTTTCGGGACGGTCGGGCGTTATACCTAAAATCACAATCTCATCTTGGGCGGCCCTGGCAACAGCCAAACCAATCGCTTCTGTAAAGGAATGATCATCAGTAATAGCCTGATCGGCGGGGGTCACAACCATGACGGGGTCTTGCCCACTTTGCAGGGCCGACAAAGCGGCTAAAGTCAGCGCCGGGGCAGTATTTCGCCCAATAGGCTCGAGTAAGGCAGCACCTAGCGCCAAGCCCGCTTCGCGCAATTGTTCCGCTGCTAAGAAGCGGTGTTCTTCATTACAGACCAACAACAGCGGAGACAGTCGGTGCGTTTGCCCTAAACCAGAAAGCCGCTGCGCAGCCTGCTGAAACAGGCTATTGTTACCGGTGAGGCATAGGAACTGCTTAGGGAAACCCGCACGCGAAAGCGGCCAAAGGCGCGTACCCGAACCACCGCAAAGAATAACGGGAACAATATTAATCATGTTGTTTAGCGCCCTCTGCCAGCTGTGCCACACTGGGCTCAGACTTAAGCGCCTCAATCTCTGCCCTTAGGGCTTCGTATTCCTGCATTTTACGTTTCAAAAACCTACCCGTAAGGCCAGCCCTGTGCGCCACGCCCGAAGGCGTAAGAACGTATGCATAGCCCAACTTATTTTTAGATTGAGAAAAGTTTTGTACTTTTACCCAGCCTTTTTCAACTAGCGCTTTAAGACAATAATTCACACCGCTGGCGCTCACACCCAACTGCTTGGCCAGCTCACGCTGACTAAGTTCGGGCTGCTGCTCTAAAATGCGAAGCACACGAAACGTGGTGTCTTCTTGCTGTTGGGCTTGGCGGCTTGGCAAAATATCAAGTTTGTCGGGTTAGCAGCGCACCGCTTTAGACACGCTACCGCCGTGCCGTATCACGATCGGCAAGCGCGCTTATGCAATAAAGAAAGCCTATATTCCAACTGGGCAAGGAGTGTAACAAGCTTTTTTATTTGTTCGAAGTTGAACAATTATACGGCCAAACGCGAGACCGCAAGATCACCCATTAAAATGCTGCGTGTTGATGTACCAATCATCCCACCTCGAAAGCCCCTCGTACACTCTAACAAAGCCATTAGAAACCAATAGCGCGTGAACTTTCTCACGGTTAGGCATAAAATTGTGCTCGCAGGTTATCACCGATACGGTGTAACGCTGGAAGTCAAACGCCCTAAGAATTTCGTACTCGCTGCCCTCGGTATCTACTGACAAATAATCGATTGACTTTGGGGCATTATGTCGCTCAAGCAAATCGCACAAGGACACCGTACGCACCGTGTCCGTTAATGCAGCCTTACGCGACGCCGAATGGCTATCGGACCCAACATAATCCTTTAAGGTAGAGAGCTCAGCATCCTCGACAACCGAGAACTGCATTTCTTTACCCGTTTCCACCCACACACAATCAAAGTCTAGACTAGCAGTCCTGTTTTGTTGTAGATCGTTGTGCCAAACTTTTGCCGGCTCGGACAGTATCCCCGTCCAGCCAAAGTCTTTCTCTAGAAGATAAGTGTTGCTAAGCAACACGCCATCTGTCGCTCCAAATTCCACAAAAAAACCATTTCGCTTCCAGCCCAACTGGAACAAAGCAAAAAGGTCTTGCCCAAGTTGCGACTTTATATTGGATATTGAAGCACCGTGACGAACCGCGAGCTCACGAAGAAGCCCTATCGCATCGGCCTCAATTTTCTCGAGTTGCTCTAGATGACGCTGACGCAGCAAACCAAACCCAGCGACCGAAAATGATTTATAAAATTTTTTCATAATAATACGACCAACATCAGGATCGGCGCCTTTTCCCACTAAGCGTCGAAATATAATCTAAATAAAAAGAAATGAAACTTTCCCTGGCATATTTTTGAACGCTAATATATGCGTTATTTTTAACCACCGACATAGATTTTCTATTATCATTAATATTATTAATTATTTTCACATACGCAGCAGCCAAGTTATTCTCAACCAAGTAACCTGAAACACCGTCCTGCACTATCGAACGCACACCATCGATTTTGTTTGCAACAACAACAGCCCCACAAGCCTGGGCCTCCATACATGCGTAAGAAAGCCCCTCGTGCAAGCTAGGCAGTATTAAAACATCCGAGGCCGACAACACTTCGGGAATATTGTCAACAAAACCTTTACACAAAATATTAGAAGGCACCTTAGGCAAATACTTCAATACATCTGAAACATCTGGACCGCACAAAACCAATTTAAAATGCGGGCTTTTAAAGTTCTCTACCCAGATTCGCAAGGCCAACTCGAAACCCTTGCGTCTTTCGGGCCTGCCCACAAAGACCACGACCAAGTCTGCGTCCTTAATATTATTATCAGCCCTCCAAGAAGAGTTTTTATATATTAGCGGTGAATAAACGCTCAAATCCAACCCACAAGCGGACCCATTATTTATAACTTTAGGCGATATACTGGAACTCACATTTTTTAGCAAGCTAACCATATCGCCCGAGATCGTAACGACATCCGTCGCCAGAAAACAATTAACGCGCTCGAATAGCCTTAAAATTACCCTTAATACGCCTTGGTAACCAATATACGGCACACCATGGTTATAATAAACTCGAGATTTGACCCTTAGCAGCCACCCAGCAAACAGAGGCAAAATCGAAGATTTAGTGTTATGACTAATTAAAATATCAGGACGATATTTTAAAATTACACCGCATATCCTAAAGAAAGAAACTGGCAACAACAGCAAGTTTCGAAGGGAGAGATCATAAGGAATCGCTTGATCACTCGTCTTTGATGAGCGAATCGACGTGATTAACCTTGCCGTGAAACCAAACTTACGCTCGGCATCAACGAGCGGGTCTACGAATTTCGCAGCCATTCGACCATCTGGATGAAAGTGCAGTATCTTCACGACGACGGGGCATCCTTAAATTGAAGATAAAGCAGCATGGGCGCAAGATAAAATGCCGCTTCAAAGTTCACTCGCCAACGAACCGCCGAACCAGGATTCATCAGCCCAAAGGGCGCGTGTAAAACCATTAACAACAAACAGCAAGGAATGATACATATAACAAAATACAAGAAATACCTTAACTTAAAATTGACGTTGAGTTTACGCACCAGCAACATTGCTAACAAAGGTGCAAACATGATTAAAACACCTTCAACAAAGAATGGCGCAAATTCGATTCGATTAACAACCTCGCCAGGCATGGGCCCAACCACGCCATACAGCACACCCAAAGGTACTAAGCTCTTATAACGCTCAAATCCGCTGCCCGTATCTTGCGAAATGCCAAACTCCTCAAATCGACTTGAACGAGCCGTAGGCTCGATACCCCCAAACCCGCGCAACAGCAAAGAATCCCACACGGTAAAATAAACGCAAACAGCAAATACCGCCATAGTGGCTGCCAAAATAAACGCCGATTTCCATCCAATTTTTTTTAGCAAAAAGGCACTACCAAACAGCCAGAAAATTGCAACTGTGTAGTGGGGCCTGAGCAAGCCACATACGACTACAGCAATAGCCAACAAAAAATAATCTATCCGCGATAACTTATCAATACAGAACCGAGACCAGATAACTAAAGAAAGCGAAAAAAATCCAAAATATATTGCTTCCTTACTAATTATTGATGTCCAAATTAGAGCACTTGGAAAAAGCAGTGCACTCATTACTAGCCAGCCACGACCACCAGAAAAATAGAAGTAAAAAATTCCTACTGAAGAAACCAGGCCGAACATAAAGTGGGAAAAAAAATCACCACCCGTGTAACTCAATAAACCAACGATATGCTGAATTAATCGCGTTCTGAGCGCAGCATCATCGTAATAGAAACCCTGCAAATAATAATTTGCATCAATCAAAGGTGAGAATCTAGAGAAAACTTCAGTTGCGAAAAATGCACCGAAAAGTTTAATAATAATTATATAAACAAGTGCTGAAGGCCAACTTACTTCATATTTTGAAAACTTCTCGAAATTCATGACCTTCCTCTTACTTTATCTACCCATCTTCTTGGCAGTAACGTTTTTGCTACCACAGCCAGGCAACCTCGCACAATAATCCGAGCCACAGCTAGCACCCTTTCTAGGCCTCTCAATCGTGAGCGCGCAATTGCCAAGTACTCTTTATAAGCCAAATAGGGGTTCCCAGAAGCGACGCCGTGCGCCTCTAATACGCACAAAGGCCACTCTGTGTTCAACACTAAAATTTTCGACTGATCAGCACGCAAGTACAAATCATAGTCGCCGGCAATTTTATACTTAGTGCAATACGGTTCGTCTAACACAAAGCCACGCTTAAATATCATACCCTGATGAGATGTTGGCAACTTATGTATAGATAGACGTGGAGAAACGGTAACGCCAACCGCAGGAGAATGGCCATCCAAAGCATACGGAAATGCTGCAATGTCTGACTTAAGGAATGCAACTTTTTCAGTGAGGATAGCCGCCAAACCCTCCGGAGCTGCGGCGATCATGTCGCCACAATTAAGGAATAACAGATACTCACCCGAGGCCATCATTGCACCCTTGTTCATCGCATCATAAATTCCGGCATCCTTGCCACTATAGAACTTAAAGTTTTTATGCTGCCTAAGCTTGCTTAACAAAGAATGCGGGATATCGGTTGAGCCACCATCCATTACTACATGTTCATAGCGCATATCGCCGTAAAAAAGGTGCAAACTATTTACCGTCTTCTTTAGTCGCGCCACATCGTTATAACAAACAGTTACAATAGTTAGCAAATACACTTCCTGCCTCACATTACTCAACTAGTGCAGACGTATCTGCACTAAACTTTTTATTCAATAGCAAGTGAAGCGAATAATATATTCCCACGGTACTAATCAGCACGGTCAACCCCATTGCAATAAAAATCCCAAGCCCAGATAGCTCTTTAGTCAAGAGATATAACATAGGAATACCAAAAAAGACCTCAAAAGCATACAACTTATATAAGGCAATTTTCATACCCATATTCAACAGCACCACCAACCCAATATCTCTAAAAACTCTAATTGAAAAGTAAAAAGTGGCAGCAAAAAAAATAGTATTAACCAGTACCACCTGGTTTGTTACATAATGAAAGATACCATAATAGTCGAGGCTAAAGACGCTTATCGCGACCAACAACACCGAAATCAGCCCTATCAAAATAGACTCAAAAACAGCTCTTTTAATTTCATTACGACCAGTTAGCGAGGCCCTAGTTATAAATTTTGCCTGATGCTGAATATAAGCAAAATATGCCACATAAGAAATAAAGAAAAATCTTACAGAAAAGTGATAAGCGACAGCCTCTTCGGCAGGGAGGAAGTGCGCAACAAATATGTAATCCGCACCAAGAAAAATCGAAGACAAAACACCAAGCCCCCAATATAGAAACGAGTCTTTGAGCATTAGCTTGATTTTTGGCTTGATGAACCTAAAACTAGGCAGCGCTCGTACCGAGCAACTGATCAAGACTGGAAAATACACAATCAATGGTGGCAGTAAATAGACCAAAATTGATCGACTTAACTTAGGCTCCCAATAACTAGAATAAATATACAACCCGGAAATTGATAGCACAGCCTGCAGAAACAATAATAGATTGGCTACGTGCCCCAAGCCTTGTACCAACATAAGCCGTTGAACCAGCAAATTGTTTGTAGCCAAAAGCATTAACGCTATGCCTAGCGAAAATGCGGCAAGCTCGGCATGACCTGTCGCGCCCGGAAAGAGAAGGTCAGTGGGGCCAGAAAAGAGGTAAATGCCAATAGCAACCAGCATCACCAGAAGGTAATGAGCAAACGCAAAAAGATAAGCATCTGATGATGTTATATCCCGTGTATTACGCCTGTTCTGTAACGCTTGCGAAAAGCCAAATTCAAAAACTTGTATCCATATTGCATAACCCAGAAGCACGAACAACAGCGACGCTTCTCGTGCAGAGTGAATATTTGTGAACACAAATATGGAATATATTTGAGCAAATGCAGCCGCCCCCTTTCCCGCGAGATTGGTGGCCATAAACAGCAGCGACTTCTTTCTTGAGGATTCCAATATTAATTAAAAAATTAAAAATTAAGGTAAATTTCAAATCATATAAAACTGTTAATTTTTCGGAGCCTCACCTTTTTTTAGCTTAACTATCAGATTTTTCCACTCAATATTCTTAGAGCCGTTTTCCGAAGGACGCCTCCCGGCCACAAATACTGCACATCTAAAAAGATGAATATCTTTTATTATCTTAGCTAAGGCAGTAATGCTCGAAAGCAACAAGCAACTAAGGTCACTTCGCTTATAAAAATATGAAATTTGCGTTCTCAACATTGAGAGTCTAGTTCTAAGTAATTTTTTGTATGGCGTTACACTTCTCACTCTATATGCCAACAGAGCTTCAGGTAATGCGCAGTAAACACTTTCTTGACTCGCTCGCAACAATAACTCGTTATCTTCGCAACAATAAGGCGCCGGTTCTTTATATTTGTTTCTCTTGAACCAAGACAGCCTCCCCATCCAGGTGGGATGCGGCATATAGAACCCGCGCCAAGGGCGCCGACAAATCTCATCGTGTGCAATTGGCGGACTTATATAACCTATTATTTCTTCGCTCTCATTTATTGTTATACATTTCGTTGCCAACAAATCCACGCTCTTATTAGCTTCTAAGAAATTGATCTGCTTTTCCAACCGCTCCGGATGACAAATATCGTCAGCATCCATTCTCGCGAAATATTCGCTGTCCGCCAAGCTGATCGCCTGATTAAGCCTGGCCGATATCCCCTTATTTAATCCGTCACGAATTATGACTATTCTAGGGTCATTCAAATTTGCAATTGCATCCAGGGCGTGATCTGTGGACCCGTCGTCAAGTATTAACAAACGCCAGTCTTCAAAGGTTTGCCACAAAACTGAGCAGACAGCTAGCTTCAAGTCTTGCCCACCATTGAACACCGGCAGAGCTATGGTAATTTTCGGTTCCTTTACATCTGTATGACGACGCTGATTAAGTGTGGCTTGCGTGCAGGAACCGTTAGCATGTGACATAAAAATTCAATTTCTTAGCAAACACTCTTATTTAATGACTTGTTCGGCCTAACGCAAAGGCAACGACTATAAAAACCTAAGAAGTCAGTCGAACTATTCAATTTGTATGAATAACTGCTAGCACTCTAACGTACATTAAACCGTCTCACGGCCTCCGGACCGTTGCCGCGAAGAGTTACTGTATTCGACCTTATCACCTGACAAAGTCATAAACAATGCAACTAAAGCGACGTAAAATCCAACGGTATTCATTCGTCTAAACATGGTTTCCGTTAGTCCAAATAGCAAGAATCCCAAGCAAACCGCTAAACCCATAGCAGCAGCTGCCTTCGCTTTCGGACTAGAATCAACATTTAGCAACCGAGGTAGAAAATAAAATACTGGCACAAGGTAGGCCAACAGCAGACCAATCATTCCTGGCAGTCCAAACCCAGCGAAATACAGCAACAAGTCATTGTGAGGCTCACCAAAACCTTCAGCAATTACACCTTGTGCCACCAAGCCTTTCTTTGCAGCAACCGTTTGTAAATACTCTGGGTATCGCCCACCGTCTCCTAAACCAAGCCACGGATGATTCACACCAGCATCGATTGCCGAGCGCCACAACTGCAATCGTATGCACATTGAGCTGTAGTGCGGCCCTTCCTCTAAATGGCAAGTTTCAACCTCGTGAATCCCTTGAGCTATGCGCGAGCGTAGTGAGTCATTGGAACTTACTGCCACGGTTAATAATGCTACTAAAAGGCTGAATAATAGAACCACTTGTTTTGGCTTCTTTATGCCAACGAACAGAATTAACGCTATTAGTACAAATATAGGCAACCCCAACAGCCCGGTTCTCGTATCGGAGAAGAGAAACGAAATAAAAGTACCGAGCGCAATGAGTATTTTGATTGCTTTCTCTAATTTCGAGCTTGCCGTTAAATCCCACTTCAATGAAAACACCGAAATCGCACCTAACAACAGCATAATACTTGTATAAGTGGTAAGGATCCTCCCAGGAGTTGACGGTCTTACATCGGTGCTAACTATCAACCAAGAAAGAATCCCAACTGCAACCAAGCCTGCCGCAAGCAGGCCCCATAAAGCATTTTGTAATTTAATTTGATCAATATGCGGTAGCGTCAATATCAGTAGCCACAGCCCCAGAAATAATCGCAATGCTCCTTCGCTGTTTGCCCCAGCCCAGTCACCGTAATAAATAGACGACGCCGCCACGGCTAGAAACAACACGCTGTAGCTGGCAATAAGCCACCGGTAACGGTAGGTTTGCTGGGCAGCGCCGGCAAAACGCATTTGCACCAGCAACGCCAAACAGGACGCAACAAGAGCATAAAACACACCACTGGGCAGGGAGTAACTAGTTAGCAGAGTGATAGGAAGCAGCACATAAAGTGCTATGATCAGATTGGGTAGCATGACAAAGAAAGTATTTGACGGACGGAGTGCTGCGGCTATTCTAATGCGCAGACTAGTCAATAAGCTCGCAAGATAGACATGGGCCATTGTAAGCCGGAAACCTATTTGCCTATTGGTTACGTCGGCATATGACCGCGCATGCAGAGAACCAAAGCAAATTCCGGCAGCAGGCCTTTAGGCTCGCTGCCGGAATTTGCTTTAACCACCTGCTTGTTAATGCATTATTTAACCCGGTCAGCCACCTTAAGCGTCATGTTCATGGCTTCGGCGGTGGCCTTGTTTTCGTTCATCAGTTCAATGGTGGCGGCTTTCATTTTACCCAGCAGCTCGGTGCGTTCTTGCTCGGGCAATTTATAAACGGTACCGCCCTGCTCTGCCCAAAGTTTGTAAGCATTGGCCTGGTCTTGCAAAACGAAGTCGTACAGTTCGGGCTCAAGGGCAATGGCTTCCTCTTTCAGGATTTTTTGCAGGTCTTTAGGCAGGGTGTCCCACCATACCTTGCTTACCAGCATTACTTCGCCCATAACGCCGTCTTCTGTGGCGGTTACATTGTCGACAATGTTGTACAGCTTAAGCGACGTAAATGCCGGGGGAGAGCTTTTAATGCCGTCAATGGTGCCTTGCTGCAGTGCGGTCACAATTTCGCTAAAGTCAACGGGTACGGCGGTAGCCCCCATAAGCTCGGCGCCTTTGCGCTCAATGCGCGAGGCCAGTACACGTACTTTTTTGCCGTTGAAGTCGGCCAGTGTTTTACCGGGAAACTTGGTAGCAAAAGCAGTATTGCCGTAAATGTACCGGCGTCTGTCAATGTAGTTGGAACATGAGTCATGCTGCTTCTAGTTCACTATGCACATGGATAACGGTCGTTTCCTTTTCTGGATTCAGCCAGACGCTGCCTATGGGTTGCCAGTTGCGCGTTTTTCCCGACCAGCGTGCAGGGTGATGGGCGCGAGCAGCCTGATACAGAGCATG
>NZ_JACJUU010000009.1 GCF_014237865.1 Pusillimonas minor | reverse complement strand
AATAACTAAACCCGGAATCCCTAGGATAGAATCGATTGGAGACATCGACATTACCTCCATTAAACGTGTTTCTTCGCAAAAACAAGTCTAATGAATGTCGCTGTCCCCCTTTAATGATGAAAAGCCAGCACCTCAAACTTTCAGCCCATCATTATGTTTTAGCGTCCTCAATCTTGATGAACAGGGGGGCAGTTCAACCCAAGACTTCCTGCGCCGTCTGCAAAAAATGAGCAATTAAGGGTGAGTTTCTGCGTTCGACCCGACAGATCAGTCGTGTGAACGTATGGGCATTGAATCCTTCAACATCAAGCTGCACGAGGTCAGGGCAGGGTTGATACGCGGTATTCGCGACTACACCAAGCCCCAAGCCTTGGATAACAGCCTCGCGCACGGCCTCACGGCTTCGCATTTCAACGCCGGTTTTAATCTGAATGTTCTTGGCACTGAGCGAATCTTCAAACGCTTTGCGGGTGCCTGAACCTTGCTCCCGCATCACGAACTCTTGGCCATTTAAATCGGTAAACCGCAGGCTCTTTTTCTTGGCTAACGGATGATCGGTGGGGGCGAAGATCACCAGTTTCTGGGCCCGATAAGGCAGACAGAAAATGTGTGGGTCCGTTATTTCATTGAGTACAAGACCAATATCACCCTCGTAGTTCAGAATGCGTTGCGTTATGGACTGCGAGTCTCCCACAGTCACACTGATATGTACCCCAGGATACCGCGCACGGTAGGCTTTGATGATGGGGGTGATGTTGTGCGGGCCGATGGCATGTAAATTCAGCGTGCCACGATAGTTGGTTTTTGCCGCAATCAGCAAAGATTGCGCATCTTGTTCTGCACTGAATAACCTTTGCGTATGCTCAAGTAGGGCGTTGCCAAACTGCGTTAACTCCAGCCGTCGGCCTTGGCGATAGAAGAGTTCGACCCCATATTCCGATTCCAGTCTGATGATATGAGCCGATACGGTGGGCTGACGCAGCCCCAGTTGCCGTGCTGCTGTGGTGATTGTGCCTGTTCGTGCTGTGGCATCGAAGGCTTTGAGGGCGGCGATAAGTGAGGTTCCAGACATAGATGAAATCTATAGATAACTAAATTATTCAATGTAAAACGTACATATTGGTGAAATAGCATTTGATCATACTGTCGCCCAATGTCTGAGATACAGCTGCCGATAATTGACTGGCAATGTGTAGACCAACGAATTGAAAGGTGACCTTAATGACTGCTTCCCCATCGTCCTCATGGCTCTTGCAGACCAGAAGTCTTGCCGTGGTTTATAGCAATGGCTATCAGGCGCTTCAGCCTACCTCTTTGACGATTCGCCCAGGTGAGTTTCTTGTGTTGCTTGGGGCATCTGGCGCGGGTAAGTCAACACTGCTGCGTAGCCTGAATGGTTTGGTACGACCCACGGCAGGTGAATTGCTATTGCACGATATCGATCACCCATTGTCGGGTGGACGTGCCCTGCGCGAGCATCGTCGCCGTACGGGCATGGTGTTCCAGCAACATCATTTGATTGGGCGTCAAACCGTTTTGGCTAATGTCTTGATGGGCCTGTTGGCAACGCGCAGCAGTTTGCGATCCCTTGCGCCGTGGTCCAAGGACGATAAAGAAAAAGCGCTGAGTGCACTTGACCGTGTAGGTTTGATTGACAAGGCGTTGACACGGGCTGATGCCTTGTCGGGCGGGCAGCAACAGCGCGTTGGAATTGCACGTGCCTTGATTCAGCAGCCCCGCCTGATGCTGGCTGATGAGCCTGTTGCTAGTCTGGATCCCCATACCGCTGAAAGCGTCTTGCAGCTGCTTCACGATATTTGCAAAACCGATCATCTCACTGCTGTGGTGAGTTTGCACCAGATTGATTTTGCCAAACGATTTGCGGATCGGATTGTTGGGTTGAGTCAGGGGCGCGTCGTTTTTGACGGCAAACCCGCGGCTTTAACCGACGCTGATATTCAAAGACTTTACACCGGGAACGTGAGTCATGACGCGCCCGAAACCCATCTAGATATCCCCGCCCTGTGCGCGGCTTGATTATTCAGGAGAATTTTATGTTGAAACGTCGTCATGTTTTGAAAGCGGTTGTGGCTGGCTTTTTTGCGGTTGCATTGCCTTTATCGAGCGCTGTACAGGCCAAAAACCCAGACCGCTTGCGCGTTGCGCTGTTGCCAGACGAAAACGCTGCAACGCTGATTCAGAATGCACAACCGCTGAAGCAGTATCTTGAAAAAACTTTGAATAAAGACATTGAAATTATTGTGACGACAGATTATTCGTCCATGATTGAGGCAATGCGTTTTGGGCGTATTGAAGTCGCTTACTTTGGTCCTTTCTCGTATGTTTTAGCAAAGAGTAAAGCCCCCAAGATCGAGCCTTTTGCCGTCGGTGTTGAGCGCGGTTCACCGACATATCAATCTGTCATGATTGCCAATGTGGATGGGCCAGTGAAGCGCTTGGAAGATATCCGTGGTCAGTCTTTTGGTTTTGGCGACCAAGCATCGACGTCCAGCCATTTGGCGCCACGCGCGCACATTCAGACGAAAGTAGGCCTGGACGGCGAGAAGGATTATCGTCCTGTACATTTGGGAACGCACGACGCGGTAGCGCGTGCAGTACAGACAGGGCAGGTACCCGCCGGTGGGTTGTCAAAGCCTATTTTGGAGGCCTTGATTGCTAAAGGTACGATTGATCCGACAAAAATTGTTGAGCTGGATTTGAGTGCGCCGATTCCAAACTACCCGATGGTGATGCAAGACAATTTGGACCCAGCGTTGAAACAAAAAATTCGTAGTGCCTTTTTAGAAATGAAAGATCCGGAAGTTTTGAAGAGCTTCCGTGTCGAGGCATTTGCTGCGACTGATGATAAGGCTTACGACGTGCTGCGTGAAACAGCCAAAGTCCTTAATCTTGATATCGGGACAATGAAGTGACAACAGATACCTTGAAATATGCACATTTGCTGGCGGTTGACCGCCAGCGTAACCAGCGTACGTTCATGCTGGTGATGCTGATCGTGTTGTGTTGTCTGGTGGCATTGGGCATTACAGGGTTTTTTGATGCCCAGCGTTTCATCGATGGTGCGCCCGCGATGCACCAGCTGGGATCAGAAATGATTCCGCCTGATTTTTCACGTTGGCCACATTGGGTTATTCCTTTACGTGACACGTTGGCGATGTCGGTGGCCGGTACCGCTTTGACGGTTGTCTTGTCGCTGCCCCTGGCATTGTTGGCAGCGCCTAATACGACACCCCATCCGTTGGTAGGGCGTGCTTTGCGGGTTGTGTTGGCGGCCTTTCGGTCAGTGCCTGAAATTATTCTAGGCATTATTTTTGTGGCGGCCGTTGGCTTTGGGGCGCTTCCTGGTGTGCTGGCACTGGCGCTGCATTCGACCGGTATGGTTGGCAAGTTTTATGCCGAGGCGATAGAGCATGTGGACCCTAAACCCATGGAGGCCGCAGCAGCTGCAGGGGCAAGTCGTTTTCAGATCATTACACATGCTGTATTGCCGCAAGTGTTACCCCAATTGGCCGACATCACAATTTATCGTTGGGAATATCACTTCCGGGCCTCAGCGGTCTTGGGGATCGTCGGTGCAGGCGGGATTGGTTTTGAACTGATGGCAGCCTTGCGCCTGATCAAGTACTCCGAAGTGTCTGCGATCCTGTTGTCTATCTTGGCCTGTGTGATTGTGGTCGATAGCTTGGGTGGCTGGTTACGTAAGAACCTGAAGTAAGACTTCAGACCGACCCTGCGTCGAGATGAGGTGGGGTCTTATTTGAATAAGAAAAGATTTGATATGTCGAAGAAAATTGTGGTGACTCAGCCCGTGCATGCTGAAGTTTTACGCACAC
Source organism: Pusillimonas minor (assembly GCF_014237865.1). Classification (GTDB taxonomy): domain Bacteria; phylum Pseudomonadota; class Gammaproteobacteria; order Burkholderiales; family Burkholderiaceae_B; genus Neopusillimonas; species Neopusillimonas minor. Next base: position 91,999 of record NZ_JACJUU010000009.1, on the reverse strand, counting down.
TACAAAGTGTGGGTGAGGTGGTCATGAATACTGGGCCTGCGCCTTGGACTCAGGCGGAACTGTATCAGCACCTGGTCGATGCCGAAGCCATGATGGCATTTATGCCAGATCGTGTCGACGCAGAAGTGTTACGTCATGCCCCCCGTTTGAAAACCATTGCATGTGCATTGAAGGGGTATGACAACTTTGATCTGCAGGCCTGTGAGCAGGCCGGTGTGGTCGTATCGTTTGTGCCTGATTTGTTAACAGAACCGACCGCCGAGTTAGCGATTGGTTTGGCGATCGCAGCAGCACGCAATATTAAACCTGGTGATGATTTTGTCCGTACGGGCCAGTATGAAGGTTGGCGCCCCGTACTGTACGGAACGGGTTTGCATCAGTCTGTCGTGGCTGTGGTGGGGTTGGGTGCCGTCGGACGGGCGATTGTGGATCGTTTACAGGGTTTCGGGTGCGCCCAAATTTTGGGAGTTGATCCCTATAACGTCGATGAGCGTGTCGTTCAGGTCGCGCTGTCCACCGCAATGACACAAGCCGACTACCTTATTCTGGCCGTACCCTTGACTGATACAAGCCGTTATCTCATTGATGACGCGGCATTAGCTCAGGCCAAGCCGGGGCAGGTTCTGGTGAATATCGGACGGGGCTCAGTGGTATGCGAGGCTGCCGTAGCACGTGCTTTGCAGCGTGGTCAGTTAGGGGCCTATGCGGCCGATGTCTACGAAATGGAAGATTGGCGACTGGCCGACCGTCCTCTTTATATTAATCCGGTCTTGTTGGTCGCTGACAATACCGTATTGACCCCGCATATTGGTTCTGCGGTGGCACGTGTGCGTCTGGCGATTGAGTTGCGTGCGGCTGATAACTTAATTCAAGTGTTGGCGGGGCAGATGCCTGCAGATATCGTACGCTCCGTTATTCCTGCTTGAAATGTTCGCCGGGCTACTGTTGACCGCCATTTTGGCGATTTCGGGGGTAGGGCTCGCGCAGGTGGCTTGGGCTAACACCATGGGGTTAAGCGGGCTGACACTGGCGATTATCCTGGGGATGGTCGTGGGTAATACCGTTTTTCCCCATATGGCCAAGCAGGTCTCGGCGGGTGTTGATTTTTCAAAAAGCACGTTGCTCAAGGTCGGGATTGTCTTATTCGGGTTCAAAATTACCATCCAGGAAATGATCCAGATTGGTTGGAGCGGCGTGGTGATTGCGGTGCTTATGGTCGGGTTGACCTTTGGGTTGGCTTTGGGATTGGGTCGTTTATTGCGATTGGATAGACAAACGGCCATGCTGATTGGTGCCGGTAGTGCCATTTGTGGTGCAGCTGCAGTCATTGCAACCGAGTCTGTCGTAAAAGGGCAGGCTCATAAAGTGACAGTGGCCGTGGCGACAGTCGTTATATTTGGCACGTTGGCTATGTTTTCTTATCCATGGCTATATCCCGTTTTGAACATGACGGATCAGGCTTTCGGTGTCTTCGTGGGCTCAACGGTTCATGAAGTGGCGCAAGTCGTGGCGGTAGGCGTCGCTGTAAACGAGTCTGTTGCTTCAACGGCGGTCATTGAAAAAATGATTAGGGTCATGTTTTTAGCCCCTTTTCTCTTGATCTTATCGGCTTTCGTGACCCGCCCATCAGCGCAGGGTAGACGCGTGGTCATCCCTTGGTTTGCCGCCTTGTTTATTGTGATGGTCGGACTGAATTCATTGCAGATACTTCCTGCAGCGTGGGTAGCCCTCATTGTGCAGTTGGATGCCGTATTGTTGGCGATGGCCATGGCTGCATTAGGCTTGCGGACGCGCGTAAGTTTTTTGCGTGAGGCAGGGTTGCGCCCCATGCTATTGGCGACAGCTTTGTTTGTTTTTCTGGTGGTCGGGGGCTATGTCATTAACGTAGGGGTCATGGAGGGGCTGGGTTAGTTTTATTCAATGCGTTTGATGACTACGCGACTTCATCACAACCCTGTTGCGGTTGTATCATTAGCGACCAGTCGACGATAGATTGTTGGTCAAAATGAATATTTCAGGGCCGACTATGTAGCGCCACCATTACTTAAACGGAGCCCGCATGCTGTATGCCATTCTTAAAACCTTGCACGTCCTGTCCATCATTGTCTGGGTGGGCGGCATGGCATTTGCCCATTGTTTCTTGCGGCCTGTGGCTGCACAGCTCGACCCGCCAGTGCGCCTGAATTTGCTGTGCAACGTGTTGGGGCGGTTTTTCAAGGCGTTGCTGTGGCTTGCGCCGTTGGCCATTATCACGGGCATCTGGATGATCGGTAACGCTGCACGTTCTGCATCGAAAGCCGGTATCGGGTTCAGCATGCCGCTTGACTGGCACATCATGTCGGTGCTGGGCCTGATCATGCTGATTATTTTCCTGGCCGTACGCTTTCGGCTGTATCCGCAATTCGCCCGTGCGGTGGCGGGGGCAGACTGGCCGGTTGCCGGGGCCGCAATGGCCAAGATTCGCAAATGGGTGGCCATAAATCTGGTGCTTGGGCTTACCACGGTTGCCGTGACATTGGTATATTGAAGCTTGTTCCTTCAACTGCAACAAGGTACTTACCATGAAGATCGATATCGGCATCTCTGAAAAAGATCGTAAAGCCATTACCAAAGGGTTGGGCAATTTGCTGGCCGACACCTACACGCTTTACCTGACGACGCACAACTTCCACTGGAACGTGACCGGCCCCATGTTCAACAGTCTGCACGATATGTTCATGCAGCAGTACACCGAGCTCTGGAATGCAGTCGACCCCATTGCCGAGCGTATTCGTTCGTTGGGCTTCCCGGCACCGGGTTCTTATGCCGAATTCGCCAAGCTCAGCTCATTGCCTGATGCCCCGGTCAAGCCGCCCAAAGCGCTCGAAATGGTCGCCATTTTGGCCAAGGGACACGAGGCCACGGCTAAAACCGCGCGCGCGTTGTACCCCTTGGTCGATAAAGCCAGTGACGAGCCCACAGCCGACTTGTTAACCCAGCGTATTACCGTGCACGAGCAAACTGCCTGGATGCTGCGCTCGTTGCTGGAGCAATAAACCCGAGCGGGGTAGCCGGAGGCAGGTGATTTAAATTAGCACCTGGCCCGCATCGGCTACCTGGCTTAAAAAGCCGGGCCACCCCGCTTTGCCGCAAGGCGCCGGGGTGGCCCGGCTTTTTTTGTGCCCGGTTCGGTCGTGTCGTCTTCAGCAGATACAATGTTCCAAGTCATTTCAGCACGAAGGAGCAACAATGCAGTATCGCAAGCTGGGTCATACCGATATTCAAGTCAGCCTGATTGGTCTGGGTACCATGACGTTCGGGGAGCAGAACACCGAAGCGCAGGCGCACGAGCAACTGGATTATGCCTACGCCCAGGGTGTGAACCTGGTCGATGTGGCCGAGATGTACCCGGTACCGCCCAAGCCCGAAACCTATGGCTCAAGTGAACGGTTTGTGGGCTCTTGGCTAAAGAAAACCGGTTTGCGCGACAAAATTGTATTGGCCACAAAAATTGCCGGCCCGTCGCGTCAGGCGGGTCGCCCCAGCCATATTCGGGGTACGGCCAACCAGTTCGACAAAGCCAATCTGGTAGAAGCCCTTGAGGGCAGTTTGCAGCGCCTGGGCACCGACTATGTCGATTTATATCAGTTGCATTGGCCCGATCGCAGCACCACAACCTTTGGCCGTACCGCTTACCCGTACGAAGATGAGCCCTATACCGTGTCCATCGAGGAGACCTTGCTGGCACTGTCCGACCTGGTGAAAGCGGGAAAAATCCGGCATATCGGTGTGTCAAACGAGACCCCTTGGGGTGTGTCGCGGTTCTTGGCGGCGGCGCGCGAGCTGGGGCTTGAACGTATTGTGTCCATCCAGAACCCGTACAACCTGCTGAACCGCACCTACGAAGTGGGCTTGTCCGAATTTACGCATCGTGATGGGGTAGGCTTGCTGGCGTATTCGCCGCTGGCGTTTGGGTGGTTATCGGGCAAATACGAAGGCGGGGCCCGGCCGGCGGGTGCCCGTATTACCTTGTTCGAGCGTTTTACGCGTTACACACGGCCGCAAGCGGTGGCCGCTACCTCGGCGTATGTGGCACTGGCCCAAAAGCATGGGTTGACGCCGGCATCCATGGCACTGGCCTTCGTCAATCGTCAGCCTTTCGTCACCAGCAATCTGGTTGGCGCGACGTCACTCGAGCAGCTTCGCGAGAATATCGCCAGCGCCGAGGTCAAGCTCGACGACGAGGTCTTGCAAGGCATCGAGGTGGTTCACGAACTTTATCCCAACCCAGCGCCTTAAGCTCGATGACAGATAACGTGTTCGAACTGTCGGGCGTGACGCATGCCCGACAGGGGCGTGAGGTGTTGCATGACATCAACCTGTGCCTGGCGCGTGGGCGGCCGGTGTGCCTGGTAGGCCCCAGCGGTAGCGGCAAGACATCGTTTTTACGTTTGCTGAACCGGCTTGAAACCCCTGTTGACGGCCGCATACTTTTCAATGGCAAGCCCATTGAAGACTACCCGGTGCGTCGTTTGCGTACGCAGGTAGGGTTTGCGTTTCAGACGCCGGCCATGTTCGACGGCACAGTGCACGACAACCTGACTGCGGCGGTAAGGTTTTCCAAGGGCAAGCCGGTCCACGAAGATCAAGAGCGTATGCAGCGTGCGCTCGAACTGGCTGAGTTATCGGGCGAGTACCTTGAGCGTCCAGCTGACCAGTTGTCGGGCGGCGAAAAGCAGCGCGTGGCGTTGGCCCGCACGCTTATGACTGATCCCGCCGTTTTGCTGCTCGACGAACCCACTTCGGCGCTTGATCCCGATTCCGGCGCGCGCTTGATCAATACCCTCAAGAAATTGTCCGATGCCGGGATGACCATCATTATGTCGACACATCGCCTGGATGAAACCGAGGCGTTGCAGGCCAACGTGGTCACGTTCGATGCCGGCCGTGTGGTTTCGCATAAAACAGCAGGGGGGCGCGATGTCGATTGAGCGCGCGATAGATCTGGACTGGATCAATCTGGCCATGGCTTTGCCACTGATTTTTGTGGCCATCGGGTTGTCGTGGTGGCAACGCCTGGGGTTGGGCAAGAGTCTTATCATTGGGGCCATTCGGGCTGCGGTCCAGTTGCTGCTGATTGGCCAGATTCTGGTCTGGCTGTTTTCGACCGAACGCTGGTATTTGGTACTGGCCGTATTGCTTGTTATGGTGGTGGCCGCTACTTTTTCGGCCACGGGCCGGCTGGAAGCCGTTGGGTCGCGCGCCAGATTGCGGTGGCTTTGTGGCGGTGCCATCTTGATTGGCTCTGGCCTGACCATGGCTTATGTCGATGTGCTGGTTGTGCATATTACGCCCTGGTACGACCCCCGCTACCTTATTCCCATATTTGGCATGATTGTGGGTAATGCCATGAACGGTGCGGCCTTGGCGGCAGAGCGCTTGCGTTCGGAGTTCCAGTCGCGGCGCGACGAAATTGAAGCCTGCCTGGCTTTGGGCGCCAGCCCGGCGCAGGCATCGGCTATTGTTGTGCGGCAGGCCATGCAGGCGGCAATGATCCCGACCATCAATGCATTGGCTGTGGTGGGCATTGTGTCGTTGCCCGGTATGATGACGGGGCAGATTCTGGCGGGCGCCGACCCGACCCAGGCCGTTAACTACCAATTGGTGGTGATGTTCATGCTAACGTCGGCAACAGCCATTACCGCCATTTTGGTGACCTTGTGGTACCGCAACCGCTTTTTTAGTCGCGACGAACAACTGGTGATGCTGGATTAACACGCGCGATTTTGTTGCAGCCGTTTTACGGCAGCCTTCTTGTTTTTTTATTTTTCTACTATGTCTTTTAGCGCTGACCAACTCAACGAGTACCGGCAATTTGCCGAAACGCTGGCCGATGCGGCTGCCAAGGCGATCATGCCTTATTTCCGCGCGCCGCTGCCGGTGCAAGACAAAGGCGGCAAGCTGTTCGACCCGGTGACCGAGGCCGACAAGGCGGCCGAACGCGTGATGCGAGAACTGATTCTTGAGCACTACCCGGAACACGGGATTGTGGGCGAAGAGGAAGACAATGTGGCGGCGGGTAGCAGTGGGCTGACCTGGGTGCTTGACCCTATCGACGGTACGCGCGCCTTTATTACCGGCATGCCCTTGTGGGGCACGCTGATTGCGCTGAACGACGGCCAGCGTCCTTTTCTGGGTGTCATGAACCAGCCTTACACCGGCGAGCGTTTTGTGGGTACGCCGGCGGGCGCCTGGTGCAATGGCCAGGTGCTTAAAACCCGGGCATGCGCCGGCATTGCGTCGGCGCGCCTGATGTGCACCTCCCCGCAAATTTTCGATAACGAGCAGCAGTTGGCGGCCTTTAATGCCGTGGCCGAACAGGTTCAGTTGTTACGTTATGGTGGTGATTGCTATGCCTATTGCATGTTGGCGTCCGGCCATGTCGATGCTGTCATCGAGGCGGGTCTGCAAGCCTACGACGTGCAGGCGCTGATCCCCATTATTGAAGGCGCCGGTGGCATCATGACGGCCTGGGACGGCGGTGATGCGCAGCACGGCGGGCCGGTTGTCGCCGCAGGCGATCCGGTATTGCACGCGCAACTGGTTGCGCAATTGTCGGCCGCAATGCGGTAGCGTCTGTGGTGCGATGCTATGCCGTGACGTGCTGTGTGCCGGGCTTAGGCCCGGCTTTTTTTCGCGCCTCACCTGGATCTGTCTGCTACGCTCTGTCGGCAGGTGCCGGGCAGAAGGGCTGCACCTATATGGTGCGATAACCCCAGCCGACACACAGATCGTTGTGGTGCGACGATCGCGCACTGCGGGGTGACACGGCTTCACGTGCTAATTAACGCGCTTTAATAATTAGTGGCATGTATCTTGCTTGATAACACCTGTTTCCACAAAAACCAGGTGTCGGATCATGCTGCTCGAAACTTCCAGGTCATTGATAACAAAAGGATGGACGATCGACCAGTGGCAATCGGCCTATCAGCAGTCTGGCGCGTTGCCGTCCGACTTGCTTTCTGAATTGTTGAACAGTTTGTCTGACAATGATCCCGCGTGGATCTCAGTGGCCAGTGCGGATCAACTGGCCGGTCAGCTTGACGCGTTGGCGCGTCGTTTAGCGGATGTGAACGGCGATATGTCGGCCTTGCCGTTATACGGCGTGCCCTTTGCGGTAAAAGACAATATTGATGCCGGGGGTTGGACGACTACGGCGGCTTGCCCCGCATTTGCCTACACCGCCCGCGACGATGCGCATGTGGTGGCGCTGTTGCGCAGTGCCGGTGCCGTTCTTGTGGGCAAAACCAATCTTGACCAGTTTGCCACCGGTCTGGTGGGTACACGTTCGCCGTGGGGGGCCGTGCCCAACACGTTCGATCCGGCCTATATCAGTGGTGGGTCCAGTTCGGGTTCGGCCAGTGTGGTGGCTCGGGGGCTGGTGCCTTTTGCATTGGGTACCGACACCGCCGGCTCGGGCCGCGTGCCCGCTGCATTCAATAATATTGTGGGTCTTAAGCCTACCCGAGGGTGGGTCAGTAATCGCGGGTTGGTGCCGGCTTGCCGAACGCTGGATTGCATTACGGCCTTTGCACTTACGGTTGAAGATGCGTCGGCCGTGGTCTCGCTTTTCAGTGGTTACGATGCGGCCGATCCGTTTAGCCGCACCCGGCCCACGAGCGCGCCCGCTCATTTTTCGTGCAAACCTGTATTGGCGGTGCCGGCGAACCCCAGGTTTGACGGCGACAACCGAGCCCAGTCGCATTTCGAGACAAACCTGAAGCAGCTGGAAAACATGGGGGCGACCCTGGTTGAAATCGACTTCACGCCGTTCAGCGAGCTGGCTCAGCTGTTGTATGCCGGCCCATGGGTTGCCGAGCGGCACGTGGCGATCGAACGCCTGATGACCGAACAACCCGAGGCCGTTCATCCGGTTGTGCGAGGCATTATCGAGCAGGCTGACCGTTATAGCGCGGCTGATGCCTTTCGTGCCGAATATCGTCGCGCTGCACTGGCGCGCCAGATTCAACAGGTACTGGCAACGGCAGACGCACTGGTGGTGCCTTCAACGCCTTCTATCTATACCATCGCGCAAGTCTTGCAACAGCCCGTTGCTTTGAACTCGACACTGGGCACCTACACCAACTTCACGAACCTGGCCGACTTGTGTGCGCTTGCCCTGCCGGGTGGGCTGCGTAGCGATGGCTTGCCCGCAGGTATTACGTTGATTGCACCTGCGTGGCACGACGCGTCGCTGGTGGATTTTGGTGTGCGCTGGCAAGCCGCGAACACGACTTCGCCGGGTGCGCCCGGCGTATGGCAAGGCGAGTGGCCGCCAGCAGCGTCGCCTGATTATGTGTCCAATCGCGGCCATGAGGTGATGGTTGCTGTTGTGGGGGCGCATTTACGTGGCATGCCTTTGAATCATCAGTTGACGTCGCGGGGCGCGCGATTTGTCGAGGAAACGCATACGACCGCCGATTACCGGCTGTATGCGTTGTCGGGCACGACCCCGCCCAAGCCGGGCTTGAAGCATGTGCCGGGCTCGGGCGCCAAAATTGCGCTGGAACTGTGGGCAATGACCCCCCAGGCTTTTGGTGAATTTACTGCCGAAGTGCCCGCGCCGCTGGGTATTGGCAATGTCATGCTGGCCGACGGTCGTCGCGTCAAGGGCTTCATATGCGAGCCTTCGGGGTTTGATGATGCACTGGACATCACTGCCCATGGCGGTTGGCGCAGTTACGTTAAACACGCGAAGTAGCGGAGGCTCATCATGTTTCATACCGTACTTGTCGCCAACCGTGGCGAAATCGCAGTCAGGGCCATCCGGACGCTCAAACGGCTGGGCATCAAGAGCGTGGCGGTTTACGCCGACGCCGACCGCAACACCAGTCACGTCCGGTTGGCCGACGAGGCCATCGCACTGGAGGGCGACCGGCCCGTCGATACCTACCTGAACATTGCAAAAATCATTGCCGCTTGCCGGCAAACCGGTGCCCAGGCGGTGTTTCCGGGCTATGGCTTCCTGTCCGAAAGCATGGCGTTTTGTCAGGCTTGCGTTGACAACGACCTGGTCTTTATAGGCCCGACCCCGGCGCAAATCGAGGCGTTCGGGCTTAAGCACCGGGCGCGCGAACTGGCGCAGGCGGCCGGGGTGCCCATGACGCCAGGCACCAGCTTGCTGGGCAGTCTTGAAGAGGCGCTTGCGGCTGCGCAAGACATTGGCTATCCGGTCATGCTCAAGACGACAGCGGGGGGCGGCGGCATCGGGTTGACGCGTTGCGACACGGCCGATGCGCTGGGCAAAGCTTACGACAGTGTGCAACGGTTAGGCGAAACATTTTTCCGCGATGGCGGCGTGTTCCTGGAGCGTTTTGTTGACCAGGCGCGACACGTGGAAGTGCAGATTTTTGGCGACGGCAACGGGCGCGTTGTGGCCTTGGGTGAGCGTGATTGCTCAATACAGCGCCGCAACCAGAAGCTGATCGAAGAAACGCCCGCGCCGTGCCTGCCTGCCGCCACGCGCCAGGCGTTGCTTGATGCGGCCGTCATGTTGGGCCGGTCGGTAAATTATCGTAGTGCCGGCACTGTAGAGTTTATTTACGATGCTGCGCGCGATGCTTTTTATTTTCTTGAGGTCAATACGCGTCTTCAGGTTGAGCACCCGGTGACCGAGGCCGTAACCGGCCTGGATTTAGTCGAGTGCATGTTGCGTGTTGCGGCGGGCGATTCGCTTGATTGGACTGCGTTGTCGCGCGGGCCAAGGGGCGCGGCGATTGAAGTGCGGCTGTATGCAGAAGATCCACTCAAGCAATTTCAGCCTTCACCCGGCACGCTAACCGACGTTTACTTCCCGGAAGAGGTCCGTGTTGACGGCTGGGTGGAGACGGGCACCGAAGTGACGTCGTTCTACGACCCTATGCTGGCCAAGCTGATCGTCTGGGGTGATGATCGTGCAGCAGCGCTTGCCCGTTTGCAGGCTGCGCTGGCGAAAACCCGTATTCACGGCATTGCCACTAACCTAGACTATCTGCGTCAAATTGCAGGGGCGACGGCGTTTGCCCAGGGTCAAGTTAGCACTCAGTTTTTGGGTGGTTTCGAGTACCGGCCACCTGTGATTGAAGTGGTCGCGGCGGGCACGGCCACCAGCGTCCAGGATTACCCCGGGCGTGAAGGGTTTTGGGATATTGGCGTACCGCCGTCCGGCCCGATGGACGATTTCGCCTTCAGGGTAGCCAACCGGCTGGTCGGTAACCATGACAAAGCGGCGGGGCTTGAGGCCACCTTGACCGGGCCGACGTTGCGTTTTCATACCGATGCGGTTGTTGCCCTGACGGGTGCGGCAATGGCCGTCACGCTCGACGGTGACGAATGCCCGATGTGGAGCGCCTTCGATATTAAAGCCGGGCAGGTCTTGAAGTTTGGCAAGGTGTTGTCGGGTTGCCGGACATACCTGGCCGTACGTAACGGCATCGATGTGCCCGAGTACCTGGGGAGCCGGTCGACATTTGCCCTGGGGCAGTTTGGCGGGCATGCCGGCAGGGTACTGCGCGGCGGCGACATGCTGGCGGTATCCCAGCCTGGCTTACCCGCGTGCACCACACCGGCGCCGGTTGCCGCGCCGTCACGACTCGATACGCCGCTGGTGCCTACATATGGCAGTCGATGGAATATCGGCGTGTTGTATGGCCCTCATGGCGCGCCCGACTTTCTTGACCCGGCCGCCATCGAGATGTTCTTTTCCACCGATTGGCAGGTGCATTACAACTCGAATCGTCTGGGGATTCGCCTGATTGGCCCCAAACCCACCTGGGCCCGTACTGATGGCGGCGAGGCGGGCTTGCACCCGTCAAACGTGCACGATTGCGAATACGCTATTGGCAGTATTAATTTTTCGGGCGATACGCCGATTATTCTGACCAAAGATGGACCGAGCCTGGGCGGCTTTGTGTGCCCGGTCACCATTGCAAAGGCCGAGCTGTGGAAAGTCGGCCAGGTCAAACCAGGCGATTTGATTCGGTTTCACCCGTTAACGTACGACCAGGCGGTGCTGCTGCAGTTGCGCCAGGAAGAGGCTATTGCAACATTGTGTGCACCCCCGGAAGGTATTGCCAGTGTGCCGGTGGCGCAGCCCGCAGCCCTGGCGTCGACTATTGTGGCCCAGTTATCGCCACAGGGGCATCATCCACGTATTACTTACCGGCAGGCGGGCGACAGTTATTTGCTGCTGGAGTATGGCGATAACGTACTTGAAATCGCCTTGCGCCTGCGCATTCATTTGCTGATGCAGCATCTGGCGCAGCACCCGATAGCGGGCGTGTTCGAGTTGTCGCCCGGGGTGCGCTCATTGCAGGTGCGCTACGACAGCCTGAAAATTCGCCAATCCGATCTGGTCGACCGGCTGCTGGCGATTGAGGCGCGTTTGCCAGACGTGAAAACGGTGCGCGTACCGACGCGGGTTGTGCATTTGCCGGTTGCCTGGGAAGACACGGCAACGCTTGACGCTGTGCAGCGCTACCGGGAAACGGTGAAGTCTGACGCGCCTTGGCTACCCAACAATGTTGACTTCATTCAGCGCATCAATGGTCTGGCGCATCGCGATGAGGTACAGAAAACTTTCTTCGATACCAGCTACCTTGTCATGGGCCTGGGCGATGTGTACCTGGGGGCGCCGTGCGCTGTGCCCTTAGACCCGCGTCATCGCTTGCTGACCTCAAAGTACAACCCGGCCCGTACGTATACCGCCGAAGGCACTGTGGGCATTGGCGGGGTGTACATGTGCATTTACGGCATGGATTCGCCCGGTGGTTATCAGTTGGTGGGGCGTACCGTGCCGATCTGGAACAAGTTCTTGAAGAACCCGGTGTTTCATGCGGGCAAACCTTGGTTGCTGCGCTTCTTCGACCAGGTGCGTTTTTACCCGGTGTCAGAAGCCGAATTAACCCGGTTTCGCGAAGATTTTCGTGAAGGCAGGGCGGTGGTGCAGATCGAAGAAGAGGTCTTCGATTACGCGGTATATCAGCAGTTTCTGGACGACAATGCCGACAGCATTGCGCAGTTCAAACAGCGTCAGATGCAGGCGTTCGCCTCGGAAGTTGCCCGTTGGAAAGTGGATGATGTCGCCGTGCAGGAGACGCCGGCTGTGCTGGATTCAACCGTCAGCCTGGCCAAGGGGCAGTCGCTGATCGAGGCCGATCTGTCGGGCAATATCTGGAAGGTTCAGGTTACCGCGGGGCAGCGGGTCGCCGAGGGCGAGACGCTGCTGATTGTCGAGGCCATGAAAATGGAGGTGCATGTTACGGCCCCCTCGGCAGGACGCGTCGACAGGGTCGTGTGCGCGTCGGGGCGGACGGTCAACGCGGGGGATCCGTTGGTGGTGTTTGCGGCTGATTGATGGCGTTGGCGAGAAGCTGTCGCGCTTGCCGTTGTGCTGCCGGCTTTGTGGCTTGCCATAAGTGCGGCAGGCTTGGGGTGGGCCTTGGCTTTGCTGTCGCGCTGCCGGTTTTGGGGCCGGTCTGGGCGGGGGCATCGCGCGGCCCCTTCGGGGCTGCTCGCCACGGTCACAATGCGTAAGGCGGTCGCGAAACTCGCGGGATCGACCAGCCCCCGGCTGGTCGAAAACGTTCCGCTCAGACAGTCGCGACCTTGCCTCCTTACGCATTGCGCCCGCGACGGCGCGCTCAAAGCCCCCGCCCAGATCGGCCCCATAAGCCGGCCGGGTTGCGGCGATTGTGCGGGCCTTGTAGGGCAGGGTGGCTTGTTATTGCACCGCGGCTTTGTGCAGAAGCGCAGTTTCGACCTGGGCCTTTGCGTTGCTAATGGCCTTTTCATACTCGGCACGTGTCGGCTGGGTCAATTTTGGCAGTATTCGCCATATGCCCGACCCCCAGTGCGATATCCCATGCCGGGGCCCAAAGGCTTTGAGCATGCCGGCGGAAAGGTCTTGACCGTGGGGGCAAGGGCGCGGCTGTTCGAGCGAGTCGTTTTCGACCAGCCGGGAGCTGGTCGATCTCGTGAGTTCCGCGCCCGCCACGGGCAGGGCCTGGACGGCGGGCAGCCCCGCAGGGGCCATGCGATGCCTGCGGGCTCCGGCATGGGGTGTCGCACGACGCAAGCGCTAAAACAACAAGCCCCCGACGTTAAAACGCCGAATAGCCCAAAGGCCGAAACCGACGTTTACCCCCGCAGCGTCCCCCGAAACACCACCCCCGCGCACGGATTAAAACCAATCGCGTAAGCCAGATCACCCGGCCGATCAATGCGCCATAACGCAAAATCTGCCGATTTCCCCACCGACAGCGTGCCCGTTTCCTCTGCCAGCCCCAATGCCCGCGCGGCATGACACGTCACGCCTGCCAATGCCTCTTGGGGCGTCAAACGGAACAACGTACACGCCATATTCATCGTCAATAACAACGATGTCATCGGCGACGTGCCCGGGTTGCAGTCGGTGGATACCGCCATGGGCACGCCGGCTGCCCGCAACGCCTCGACGGGTGGAAGCCGTGTTTCGCGCAGCGTATAAAACGCCCCGGGCAGTAGCACGGCCACCGTGCCCGCCTGGGCCATGGCGTGAACCCCTTTTGGCGAGAGCCATTCAAGATGATCTGCCGACAGCCCATGAAACGCCGCCACCAGCGATGCGCCGTCTTGGTCAGAGAGCTGCTCGGCATGCAGCTTGACCGGCAACCCATGCCGCTGCGCGGCCAAAAAAACCTGCTCAGTTTGTTCACGAGAAAATGCAATGTTCTCGCAGAACGCATCAACGGCGTCGACCAGGCCGGCTTCGACCAGCGTATCGAGCATATCGTGACACACCAGTTGCAAATACTCGTCAGTACGCGTTTTGAACTCTGGCGGGACGGCATGCGCACCCAGAAATGTGGTGCGCACGCGCACGTCAAGTTGCTCACCCAGCCGGCGGGCCACGCGCAGCATTTTGGCTTCTGTGCCCGTATCCAGCCCATAGCCCGATTTGACCTCCAGCGTTGTGACTCCCTCGGCCAATAAAGCTTTCACACGCGGCAAACTTGCGTCAAACAATGCATCTTCGCTTGCGGCCCGCGTGGCCTTGACGGTGGATACAATACCGCCGCCCCGACGCGAAATTTCTTCGTACGGCACGCCATTCAGGCGCGCTTCGAACTCGTCGCTGCGGTTACCGGCATACACAATATGTGTATGACAATCGATCAGGCCAGGGGTGACCCAGCACCCGTTGCCATCGTGCTGCCTGGTCGCAGCATGCCCGGCCGGCAAATCAGAACGCTTGCCTAACCAGGCTATCCGCCCGTGCTTGACGGCGATGGCTGCATCAAGAACTTCGCCGTACCCAGCGCCGGGTTGCATCGTTGCCAAGTGGACGTTCAGCCATAGATCGTCCCATTTATCGTCAGCAGAAAGTGTCATCGTGGCCTCTTGTGGGGCTTGAGCATATGTGAGGTATTAAAGACATGCTTCGCCCGAAGCGGGCGATAGCGAAGATGGCTGTGCGAAACTAGGCCTGCTGCTTTGCCCAGGCCAGCATCTGCGCCAAAAATGCGTTTAATGTGGGCCTGACCTGGTTAGCCAGGGGCTCATCGAACGCATAAGGGTAGGTTTCTTGCATATAGGTGGCTTCGGAAAGCTCAAGCTGTATGGCGTGGATGTTCTCTTGGGGCCTGCCGTAGTTTCGGGTAATGTGGCCGCCCTTGAAACGGCCGTTGACGGCTACCGTATAGCCCGAATTGTCGGCGATGGCCTTAACCTGCGCCAAAAGCCCGGGGTCGCAAGAGGCGCCATTTGCCGTACCAATATTAAGGTCGGGTAATTTGCCTTCAAAGAATCGTGGTACCACAGAACAAATCGAGTGCGCATCCCAAAGCAAGGCAACACCGTGTGTTGCTTTTAGTTGGTCGAGCGTTTGTGCCAGCTGGGTGTGATAGGGCGTCCAGTAGGCGGCGACCCGTCGCTGGATCTCGGCGGCATCGGGCACTGCATTGTTCATATAAATGGGGTCGCGATGGAAGGTGTCGACCGGGCACAAGCCGGTTGTGTCTTGACCGGGGTACAGGTTTTCGTTGTCTTTAGGGCGGTTCAGGTCGACCACATAACGCGAATGTGTCGCCACCAGCACCGAGGCGCCCAGCGAGACCAAAAAATCGTAGAGCTGCTCAAGGTGCCAGTCGGTGTCTGGCAGGCGCAGCGCCTCGGGCGTCATGCCGGCCTTGATGTCGTCGGGGATATGCACGCCAACGTGTGGCATGGACACCAGCAAGGGTGTGGTGCCTTGATGAAATTTGAAGGCAGGGACAGTGTTGCTCATGATGAATTCCAGATAAAAAGACGTTAAGCGGCCAGTAAAACCGACAGCGCCTTGCGATAGCCATCGGCGACGACGGCCTGCTGCATGTGTGTGCCCTGGCGAACACGCCATTGGCCTGCCGTCATGACATCGGTAATCAGACCGTTGCCATGCCGCGCAAACACAAAGCTGTCTAATAAGGCATTGCCCTGTTTGCCGGCCAGGTCGGGGTGGCTGGCGTCAAGCACAATGGCGTCGGCACGCTGGCCGGCGACCAGGCCGGCCACCGGCCGTGCCGCTGCGCGGGCGCCGCCTTTCAGGGCTTCGGTAAACAAATGGTGCCCCACCGAACCATCGGCCCCAGCGGCCAGCACATTGCGTTGCCGGTGCAGCAGCCGCTGCGAATACTCGTAAGACCGCAGCTCTTCGGCGACATCAACCATGATGTTGCTGTCAGAGCCGATGCCCCAGACACCATTTTCGTTTTTGTAGGTGATGCCATTAAAGATGCCATCGCCCAGGTTGGCTTCGGTCGAGGGGCAAAGGCCAACCACAGCGCCACTGCGGGCGACCGCCGTTGTTTCGGCATCTGTCATGTGGGTAGCGTGTACCAGGCACCAGCGCGCGTCGACATTGAAGTGATTGAGCAGCCATTGCACCGGGCGCTGGCCGTAGTGCGCCATACAGTCATCGACCTCCTTGGTTTGTTCGGCGATGTGAATGTGAATGGGCGCCTCGGGGTTGAAATCGGCCAGACCATCGAGTAACTGTTGCAAAGACGCTTGAGACACGGCGCGCAACGAATGCGGCGCTACCCCGTATCGCAGCCCTGCATGTTGCGGGTGCAGGCGCTGCAGTGTGGTCAAGGTGTTCAGCATCCAGTCGGGCGAATTCAGAAAGCGGGCTTGGCCGCTTGAGGGTTGCGCGTTGCCAAAACCCCCGTACTGATACATGACCGGCAGTAGCGTTAATCCCATGCCGGTTGCTTCGGCGGCCTCTACCAGGCATTGGGCCAGCAGCGTTTGGTCGCGGTAGGGCAGTCCGCCGATATCGTGGTGAATGTAATGGAACTCACAAACCGACGTGTAGCCGGCTTGAAGCATTTCGATATACAACTGACTGGCCACCGCCTTGAGCAAATCTGGGTCGAGCTTTTGTGCAAAGGCATACATCAGGGTGCGCCAGCTCCAGAAGCTGTCTTGCGAGGCAGAGCGGTACTCGGTCAGCCCGGCCATGGCGCGCTGAAAGGCGTGAGAATGAAGGTTGGGCATGCCGGGCAGCAGCACGTCGACCACAGGCCATGGGGCCTGAGCCTGGGTGCTGTCGGGTGACACGGCCGTCAGCAGACCCTCGGCATTCCATTCAAGGGTGACATTGCGGGCCCAACCTTGGGGCAACAAAGCAGTTTTGGCGAACAGACCGTTCATAAGGTCAAGTCTCGTATGCAGTTAGCGTTGATGGGCGCGGGCGTGATTCAGGGCGTGCCGGGTGGCGGGCTTGCCTGTATGTCGGCCACCAGTATCAGGCCGTCGGGGGTTTTGGGGGTTGCATGCACATGCGTTGCCTGGTCGGGCACAGATACATAGTCGAATGCGCTCAGTGTTGCGGTTTCGGGGGCCGCGCCGGCGCGTTCGACGTGAAGCTGCCATGCCCCTTGAAGGCACAGCACCCGATACGCCGTACCGGGTGTGCATGGCCATGCCGATGTGGCCGACCAGGCCTGAACACGCCCTGCGGCCAGCCCGCGGCGCAGCATCAGGTTCAGGTCTTGTACTGGCCCATTCTGCAGCGTAGCATGCAGCGGCCGTTCCCCTGCAAATGGGTAAGGCACACCGTATTCAAGGGTATGCCGTTCGCCGTCGTTAAAGTTCAGGTTAACGCCCGAGCCCTTGACCAGGGTAATGATGCGATCGACGCCGTCAAACGCCGAAAAGTCACCGGCCTGCCCGATGTCGGCCAGACTGATGCGCCAGATGAAATCGTCGAAACCCGCCCCTGACGGGAAGGTTTCGATTTCGCGCGTTTGGCCCTGGCCGTTACGCCAGGGTACCGGGGCCAATTGAAGGACGTTAAGAACGTTCATCGTTGGCCTCCGGGCGTCGTCTGTATGCTCGAACAGCCGTCATTATTTGATCATGGGCAGCTTAAGGCCGTGCTTTTTGGCGCATGCAATTGCCGCTTCGTAGCCTGCGTCGGCATGGCGCATGACTCCCGAACCGCAGTCGTTGATCAGCACGCGGGCTAGGCGTTTCTCTGCTGCGTCGGAGCCGTCGGCCACAATGACCATCCCGGCATGCTGCGAATACCCCATGCCGACGCCACCCCCGTGGTGCAACGAAACCCAGCTCGCGCCACCTGCAGTGTTCAGCAAGGCATTGAGCAGGGGCCAGTCAGAAACGGCGTCGGTACCGTCGCGCATGCTTTCGGTTTCTCGGTTGGGGCTGGCCACCGAGCCGGTGTCCAGATGGTCGCGACCGATGACAATCGGGGCTTTCAGCTCGCCCTTGCGTACCATTTCGTTGAAGGCCAGACCCGCCAGGTTGCGTTCGCCCAGGCCCAACCAGCAAATGCGCGAGGGCAGCCCCTGGAACGCGATGCGTTCTTTTGCCATGTCGAGCCAACGGCCAACCGCTTTGTTTTCGGGGAAGAGTTCTTTGATTTTGGCGTCGGTCTTGTAGATGTCTTCGGGGTCGCCCGACAAGGCCACCCAGCGGAAGGGGCCTTTGCCATCGCAGAACAGGGGGCGGATATAGGCCGGAACGAAGCCGGGGAAGTCGAAGGCGTTTTTAACGCCGGCGTCGAAGGCGACTTGCCGGATGTTATTGCCGTAGTCAACCGTTGGGATGCCCATGGCATGAAAGTCGAGCATCGCCTGAACATGGTCGGCGCATGACAACGTGGCCTGCTTGACCAGTTCGGGGTGCTGCGCAGCGTCTTTCTGGGCGGCTTTCCATTGGTCTACCGACCAACCCTTGGGCAAGTAGCCATTGATAAGGTCGTGGGCCGACGTCTGGTCGGTGACCAGGTCGGGGCGGATACCCCCGGCTTTGGCCCGGCGGACCAGCTCGGGCAGAATCTCGGCGGCGTTGCCCAGCAGCGCGATAGAAATGGCTTCTTTGCGTTCGGTATGGTGCTTGATTAGAGCCAGCGCATCGTCGAGGTCTTTGGCTTGTTTGTCGACATAGCGCGTGCGCAAACGAAAGTCGATACTGCTCTGCTGGCATTCAATATTAAGTGATACCGCGCCGGCCAGTGTGGCTGCCAGCGGCTGTGCGCCGCCCATGCCGCCCAGGCCCGCCGTCAAAATCCAGCGTCCGGCCCAGTCGCCGTTAAAGTGCTGACGCCCGGCCTCGACAAAGGTTTCGTACGTGCCCTGAACAATGCCTTGGCTGCCAATGTAAATCCAGCTGCCGGCGGTCATTTGGCCGTACATGAACAGGCCTTTGCGGTCGAGTTCGTTGAAGTGTTCCCAGGTGGCCCACTTGGGCACCAGGTTCGAGTTGGCGATCAGCACGCGCGGTGCGTCGGGGTGGGTTTTAAATACGCCGACTGGTTTTCCTGATTGCACAAGCAGCGACTCATCGTCTTCCAGGTCGCGCAGCGAAGCCAGAATCTGGTCATAGCACTCCCAGTTGCGGGCCGCGCGGCCGATGCCGCCGTACACGACCAGGTGCGTCGGGTTTTCGGCCACTTCGGCGTCCAGGTTGTTCTGGATCATGCGATAGGCCGCTTCAGTGACCCAGCTTTTGCAGGTTTTTTCGCTACCGCGCGGGGCGCGGATGACGCGACTGGGGTCAATGCGGGGATCGGCGAGGGGGGGGGTGTTTTTTGGGTTGTTCATGATGGCATTCCTTCAGAAACAGGCATAACAGCAGTTGTTGTGGTGTTGGGCCTAGCGTTAGTGCAGGCCCAGATAAGCAGCGACCAGGTCGGGGTCTTGGGCAGCGACTTGGGCGCTGCCTTGCCAGACCGTACGCCCAGATTCGAGTACGCAGATGTCGTCTGCAATTTTCAGGACACGGTCAGTGTTTTGTTCGACCAGCAGAATCGCCATGCCTTTGCCCTTCAGGGCGTCGAGCGCGTGATAGCAAAGGTCGATGACTTTAGGCATCAGGCCCAGCGAGAGCTCGTCGATGAGAATGACTTTGGGCCGGGTCATGAGCGCGCGCCCGATGGCCAGCATTTGCTGTTCGCCACCCGACAGGTTGCCGGCCAGCGACGTGAGCCGCTCGCCCAGACGTGGGAACAGCGACAGCACGAAGTCGCGGTCTTCGGCGAAATCGGTTTTGGGCCGGATCAGCCCGCCAACCCGCAGGTTGTCTTCAACGCTCAGGTCTTTGAACAAGCGCCGCCCCTCGGGCGAAATGGCCAACCCGCGCCGGACGCGTTCGTAGGCAGGCAATTGGCTGATGTCTTCGTCGTTGAAGACAATACGGCCCCCATTAAGCTGAACATGACCAGCCAGGCACATGAGGGTTGATGATTTGCCGGCGCCGTTTGCACCCAGCAAGCCGGTAATGGTGCCGGGGCGCAGCGACAACGAGATGCCATGCACAGCCTCGAAGGCGCCGTAGCCACAAGAGAGGTCTTTGATATCAAGCATGGGCGTCTCCGGTTTCGGTGGCGGTGTTGCTGGCTTCGGTGCTTTCGGCCCCAAGGTAGGCTGCTCGTACATTGGGCTGGGCCATGACGTCGCGCGGGGCACCGCTGGCAATTTTTCGGCCATTATCAAGGACGACCAGACGCTGGCAAATACGCATGACCTCGCTGAGGTTGTGTTCGATGAGAATGATGGTGACGCCTTGCCGGTTGACGTCGGCAATGGTGTCGGCCAGCGTTTGTGCTTCTTTTGAGTTCAGCCCGGCCAGCGGCTCGTCGAGCAGCAAGAGCTCGGGGTCGAGCGCCAGTGCACGCGCCATTTCCATGCGCTTGAGCACGCCTAAGGGCTGGATCCCCGGCATTTGATCGGCCAGGTGCGCAATGCCTACGCGCTCGAGCATGTCGCGGGCACGGGTGCGCTCGGCCTGGGCCGACACATGCAGCAAGGCTTTAAGGGGGGATTGTGTGTATCGGCTGCCGGCGGCCAGCGCAACGTTGTCGAGAATGGATATTTCGCGAAACGGCCGGACCAGCTGTTGCGATAGCGACAGACCTTTGCGGATGCGCTGATGAACCGGCAGGTTGCTGATGTCTTTGCCATTGAGCACAACCCGGCCGGCAACGGGCTTGACCACGCCGGTAATACTGCGCATGGCGGTGGTTTTGCCGGCGCCATTGGGCCCGATCAGGCCGAGCAGTTCGCCGCGTTGCACATTGAACGACACGTTGTCGACGGCGACCAGACCACCAAACTGGACGGTGACCCCGGACACTTCAAGCAAATGTGTGTCTTGCGTCATGCCGTACCCCCTGCCACAGGCTTGTTGAACCGGCGCCACACTGCGCGAACGATACCTGCCACGCCGTTGGGTGAGAAGCGCATCATCAGGAACAACAGCCCCCCGTAGACCAGCAATTTGTAGTCGCCAATGACCTGGAACCAGGCGGGTAGGGCGGACAACACCGCAGCACCGAAAATAACGCCAGGTACCGAGCCGATGCCGCCGAACACCACCATGGACAGCACGGTGACCGATTCGATAAACCCGAAACTGTCAGGGCCAATGTAATTGAAGTGCTGCGCATACAAGCCGCCCGACAACCCGGCCAGCGCCGTGCCCATGGCAAATGCGGCCAGTTTGTAGCGCGGGACATCGATGCTGAGCACGCGCATGGTGTCTTCGTCTTCGGCAATACCGTTGAACACACGGCCCATCCAGGACTTTTTGATATACAGGCAGAAGGCGGCAACCAGCGCGGCCAGGACGACGGCAAAGACCATGAATTCGGGTTTGCTGAAGCCCGACGACGGGAAGCCTGACAGGCCCATTTCGCCACCCAGCCAGTCTTGCTGGCGCACGATGCCCACAAACAGAAAGACGACACCCATGGTGGTAATGGCCAGGAAGTCGTGTCGCACACGCAGGCTGGCCAGCCCGACGATGGCACCGACCACGCCTGCCAGCAACATGGCGACGGGCAGCGTCAGCAAGAAAGGCACGCCTGCATTGCACAGCATGACCGAGGTGTACGCCCCGATGCCCAGAAAGGCTGAGTGCCCCAGACTGATTTGCCCGCAAAAGCCCGTAATGAGGTTAAGCGACAGCGCAAACAAAACGCTGATGGCCATGGACGTGATAAGGGATATTTCGTAAGCCATGGTCTGTCTCCTTAGCGCTTGGCAAACAGCCCCTGGGGCCGGATCATGAGAACCAGAATCAGGAAGGCGAACGCAATGGCGTCACGGTCGACGAACTGGCTGAGGTAGATGGCGCCGAAGGCTTCGGTAACACCAAGCACCAGGGCGGCCAGCAGTGTGCCGCGCACCGAACCCATGCCGCCCAGCACAATAATGGCCAGGCCTTTGTACGAGGGGACGCTACCCATGGTGGGTTCGACCAGGTTATTGAGCATGCCCATCCAGACGCCCGCGAAGCCGGCCAAGGCCGAACCGACGAAGAAGTTCAGGTCGCGTACGGTGCGCAGACGGATGCCGAACGATTCGGCCATTTGCGGGTCGGTGACGGTGGCCTGGCAGGCAATGCCGATGCGGGTTTTAAGCTGCAGGTAGCCGAGTACGGCAATAATGGCAATCGTACTCAGTGTGGCCAGGATCTCGGCCTGCGAAAACTGCAAACCGCCGAACAAGGGGATATGTTCTTGCAGGGGCTGAACCGCATACGACAACCCCATGGCGCCGAACAAAATGCGGAAACCTTCTTCGAAGGCGATGTACAAGCCGATGGAGGCAATTAGCGCTACATAGGGCGGCTGTTTAAGAATGGGTTCGTAGCACAGGCGGTACATGGCGACACCGACCAGGCCGGCCAGCAGCATGGCGGCCACAAAAGCCAGCGGCAAGCTGCCGGTGCTGTTATAGACCAGCACACTGACGTAGCCGCCCAATGTAAACAAGGCGGCGTGGGCAACGTGCAGAATGCGCAGCAGTCCGTAGACCAGCGTCAGCCCCAGGGCAATAAGTGCATACAAACTGCCTTGCACCAGGCCTTGGGCAACGAGCTCGACAAAGAGCATGTTGACTCCAGATTCAGGAAATGAAAAGGGGCCCCGCCAGGGCAGGCGGGGCCAAGGGACTTACTTGCTGTCTTTGGTGGGCGCGGCCAGCAGGACAGGGTCGTGAATGACGGAATGACGGGCCCAGTAACCGTTTTTGATGGTCTGGACTTGTACGTCTTTGTTGACTTCGTGCAGGTCGTTGAATTCGAGCTTGCCGATAGGCATTTCGTAAGAGCCACTGGCGATGGCGTCGCGCAGCTCGGCCCCGCCCTTGCCGCCGGTTTTCTTCAGCCCTTCGATAAGAATGGACATGGCGCTGTAAGTGGAGGCGGCCACCATATCGGCCCCGAAACCGGCTTTGGCACGGAAGTCTTTCAGGAAGGCCTGAGTGACGGGTGATGCCGATTCGCGATCAAGCGATGTAGTGACCAGCGTGCCTTCGGCGGCAGGGCCGGCGATTTCGATGAACTTGTCGCTGTCGTAACCTTCTTGCCCAATGATGGGGGCGGTGATGCCGGCGGCACGCATTTGGGACACCAGCGGGCCGGCGTTGAAGAAGTAGCCAGACGCGTAGATGACTTCAGGGTTATCGCTTTTTACTTTGGCGATAAGCGGGCCAAACTGGCGATCTTTAATGCCGTACTCGTATTCGTTGACGATGTTCAGGTCAAATTTTTGGGCGGCGTCTTTGAAGCCATTGGCCAGTGCCTGGCCAAAGTCGTTCTTAAGCGTGACCAGAACGACGCGCTTTTTGCCCAGGTTGTCGACCAGCTTTGCGCCGGCACGGCCCTGGACTTCACCCATGGAGGACACACGGAACATGTAGTCGCCAGTGCGGGTAACACTTGGGTCGATGGAGTAGGCCACGACATACGGTACCTTCGCGTTCTGGAAGACGCTGGCTGCCGCGCGCGTTGAGGCAGAGTACGAACCCGACACGGCGCCGACCACCTCGTCTTTTTCAGTCAGTTTGGTGGCGGCCGGAATAGCGTCTTTGGGCGACGCCTGGTCGTCGTAAACGATGAGATCGATTTTCTCGCCATTGATGCCGCCGCTTGCGTTGGCTTTTTCAACGGCCAGTTGTGCGCCGGTAAGGGCAGAGTTACCGTCGGCTGCAGCAAAGCCGGTAAGCGGTACGTTGATGCCAATTTTGATGTCGGCCAGCGCCGAGGTGGTGCCGAAAGCGGCGCATACAGCCAGCGCGAGGGAAAACTTGCGGGTAAGCGAATAGCGGTTCATGTTCTCTCCTAGGTTATGAAAAAAGTGTTTTGTCACACCTTTTTTTCTATCATAATTTGTCTATACAATTTTGCAAAGTATATTTGCAGCATTTTTTCTGGGTAATAACCCGAATCTTTTTGTGTGCAATACCTATCCTTTGGATAATGGGGAGTGTGTTATGTCGGAACAGGAAGTCCCGCTGTACCAACGGATCAAAGACTATCTGTTGACTGAAATTCAGGGGGGCAAGTGGCGCGAGGGGGAGGCAATTCCGCCCGAAATTTCGCTGGCGCGTCAGTTTGGGGTGTCGCGCATGACCGTGAACCGGGCGGTGCGAGAGCTGACTGCCGAGAACATTCTGAAGCGCATCCAGGGCTCGGGCACCTATGTGGCGCACCGCAAGTATCAGGCAACCCTGGTGGCTATCAAAAGCATTGCTGACGAAGTGCGCAGCCGAGGGCATCGGCACAGCAGTCAAGTGTTGTTGCTTGAAAGCGCACCTGCGTCCGAGGCGCTGGCGGTGCAGTTCGAGGTGCAGCCGGGCCATCCGTTGTTTCATTCAATCATCGTTCACTTCGATAATCAGACACCGATTCAGTACGAAGACCGTTGGGTCAATGCTGTCGTCGCTCCCGACTACATGACACTGGATTTTTCAGTGTCCACGCCGAATGAGCATTTGATGCGTGTGGCGCCTTTGCAAGGCGTGCGTTATTGCATCGAGGCGGTCAACGCGCCCGCTGACATTGCCGTCCATTTGCATGTGCCGGAAGATGAGGCGTGCCTGGTTCTGTACCGGACCACGTTGGCGTTGGATCAGGTCGCTTCAGTGGCGACGATGTGGTACCCGGGTAGCCGTTATCAGTTCGAGGGCAGGCTGTAGCCAGGTTTAAGAATCGGCAGGGGCCTGCGTTGGGCGGCTGTGCCGCCCGTTGCCTGTTGATCAGGTGCCGGGGCGGGTACTTGATGGCGCTAGAGGTTCTTGTCGATTGATCAAGTTCAGATGTGGTTTGTTTGTGAAATTCAGCCCGGCGCCGAAATATTCAACGGCGTCGCACCGCATTCCTGCACCAGCTTAGCGTCGTGACTGGCAAACAGCACCACACGATCGCGGCCCCAGGTTTTGAAAACGTCGGCCAGCACGGCACAGGAGGCTGAGTCCAGCCCGCTGCTCGGGCCATCGGCAACCACCACGGCCGGGTTGCCCAACGTCGCAGCGGTCAAGTAAACCTTGCGGCGCATCCCCGTCGACATTTGTTCAAAACGTTTGTCCAGGTGCTCTGTCAGTTCAAACCGCGACGCAAGCTCGAGCACGCTGTTGTCGACCACTACATTTTTTTCCGAGGCGACACGCTCCAGCAGTGCCCGTCCGGTCATGTCCGGAAATTGCAGGCAATCGTCGGGGATGTAGGCCAGACGCAATTTTGCTTCGCGCGGCGCTTTTTTTAACGAATGCCCGTCAACCCAGACGTCGCCCGAGCTGGGCGCCATCGCACCCGCAATAATCGCCAGCAAGCTGGTCTTTCCTGTGCTTTCTTCTTCGCACAGGGCCACGCAGCCGGGTTCGAAGCTGTGGTTCAGCCTCTCGAATACAAGGTGATCGTCATAGCGTTTGGTCAGATTTTCGATGCGTAACATGTGAGTCATTTGCTTAATCTCATTTATCACTCGGGCCCTGTAAATACTTTGCCATAGCCGAAATGGCGGCTTCTACCGTTGGGCTGTAGCCTTGCCATTGGCACGCCAGCATGAGGTTTCTGGGCAGACCAAAGTCTTCGACCAGCCAACCCTGGGCGCAATGTCCCTGAGCATCGTGGGCGACTTGCTGCAGCAGGTCGCCGGCCCACGGAAAGAACACCCACACGGGCTTACCCAAAGCCACGGCAACGCCGACCTCAAACACCGTACCCGAATCGGGCTCGGTACCTCGAAACGGTTCGAGATTGGCCACAACACCGTCAGCCTGCGAAATCATGTGCATATTGGCTTGGGCGATCGCAGATGCGGTTTGTTGCGGCGTCGCCGCCTGAGCAATCTCGTTATCCAGCGGGTACAGGCCAATCAATCCGTGTTGCCGGCAAAGCGCTTGTAAATGCTTGCCCCAGGCGTGGCTATCGGGGCGAAACACATCGGGGCCGGCCAAGTATATTTTCTTCATTGTGGTTGATGATCAAGTTTAATTCAGCCATATCGGCGTCACGGCAGCGCGTGGACTGCATGATGCTGAAGGTATTTATGCAACGATTTTAGGCGAGGTCGATGTCTGTGCCAGATGCTAAGCTTGCGATGTAAAAGGTGGGGTTTAAAAAATGAATTGTCGTCAAATTTTTGCAGGTTGGCTTATTGCAACCTTGGCCATCGCGCCAGGTCTGTCGGCGGGCGCCCATTGAGCATGTCCAGTGTCCATAATGCGCAATCAGCGCGGTCTGCGTCAACGGCTGTTCTCTTGGCTGCAGTTGTCCTGATCGGCCTTAACCTGCGACCTTTCATTACGGGTGTGGGGCCTTTGGCTGCCGATATCAGCCAGGCCACCGGCCTTGATTTAAAAGGCATTTCGCTGCTTACGCTAGTGCCCATGTTACTGATGGGCGTATTTGCATTTGCGGGGCCCGTGTTGCAAGCCCGTATTGGCGGCCGTCTGTCCATGATGGCCGCGTTGGGGCTACTTGTCGTCGGGTCGTTCTTGCGACTGTTCACCACCAATGGTTGGCAACTAGTCGGCACGGCGGCCTTGCTTGGTCTTGGTGCAGCTGTTGTGCAGGCTGTTCTGCCGGGTGTAGTTAAACGTCAGTTACCCCAGCATGTGGGTGTTGTCATGGGTTTGTATTCGGCAATGCTGATGGGCGGTGGCGCATTGGGCGCGCAAGTGTCGCCCTGGGTGGCGGCCGTCAGCGGCACCTGGCATATAGGTCTGGCCTGGATGGCTTTACCGGCGGCTTTAGCCCTGGCGCTCGTGGCTCGCTACCTGCCTCGCGACGTTCCTATTTTACCGGCTCGTTTGTCTTTGGCCGCCTATCTTCGCCGGCCCCGAGTTTGGCTGCTGATGGTTTGCTTTGGGTTAGTCAATGGCGGCTATTCAACGACGGTAGCGTGGCTGGCGCCGTTCTATCGCGAGTATGGCTGGAGTGCTTCAGCCAGTGGGGGGCTATTGGCGTATCTGTCGGTGTGCCAAGCCCTGACGGCCATCTCGCTGCCCATATTGGCCCGCAAAGGAAAAGATCGCCGCCCTTGGCTGTGGTTGGCGTTGGCCATGCAGGCCGCAGGCTTTGCCGGGTTGGCCTTCTGGCCCCTGGCCGCGCCGCTGATCTGGGCCATGTTGTTGGGTGCCGGTCTGGGCGGCTGTTTTGCCTTGTCGCTTATTGTGGCGCTCGATCATCTTCCCGATCCCACTCAGGCAGGCACGCTGTCGGCCTTGATGCAAGGCGGCGGCTTTCTTATTGCGGCCATGCCGCCCTGGATTGTTGCAGCGTTGCACGAGTCCACAGGCGGCTTCAGCGCCGGTTGGGTGATGCACCTTGGCTGCGCCGTTGTGGTGGCCATCTTGTATTGGCGCGTATCGCCGGCCAGTTACGCCCGGGGGATGAATATGGCAAGCAAGACCGCTAACGTAGGGAAGTAGTCACAATTTTTACTGGTATCAGGCACTAAAAATATATTCACACACCAAAGGAGACACCTCATGACTCAATCCATCTATGTGCTGGTTCACGGCGCTTGGCACACCGGAGCAGAACTCGAGCCCGTGGCCGAACATCTTCGGGCTCGTGGTCACCGGGTAATGTGCCCCACGTTGGCGGGAAACCGTCCCGAAGATGACCGTTCCAGTATTGGTTTGGAAGACGCCGCGCAATCGTTGGTGTCATTTATCGACGAGCATGATTTGAACGATGTGCGGCTCGTTGGTCATAGCTACGGCGGCATGGTGATTTCGCGGGCGGCCGATTTGCGGCCAGGGCGGCTTGCCCGCCTGGTATATGTGAACGCCTTCGTGCCAGATCCGGGCGAGGCATTGAACGATTTGGTACCGCCGCATTATGTTGAGCTTTTTGATGCCATTGCATCTCAGAACAATGGTGCGGTGATGCTGCCATTTCAGGTGTGGCGCGAGGCGTTTATCAACGATGCGGCGTTAGATTTGGCCACGCAGGCCTACGAAAAACTCAATCCCCACCCTTACAGAACATTTCAAGACGGCATTGTATTAAGTCAGCCTATGGCAGCCAGTCCTGTTCCTAAAAGCTATGTGAATTGCCGAGAAGACACCGCCTTGCCGCACAGCTATGGATGGCATCCCCGTTTGTCAGAAAAGCTGGGTCTATTCCGCTACGTCGAGTGCAGCGGCAGCCACGAGGTTTGGTTTACTGACCCGCAGGCAATTGCAGGCGCTATTGAAAAGGCAGGACGCGATTAAGTGTTTTGACGGCCGGCTGCGAGTTCGAGGGTTATGTAATGAAAGACGCATATTTTCGTTAATATCGGGTTTCAATTAACGTTATTAATTTTGAAATGAGTATCCCCGATTTTCAAACTCTGATGCGGCCTCTTCTGGCGTTACATCAAGACGGGCATGAGCATATAAATCGTGATTTGGTTAGTGCTCTTGCCGATCAATTTGGCTTGACTGAAGATGACCGCCGTCAAATGTTGCCCAGTGGTCGTGCAAGGATGTTTGATAATCGGGTCGGTTGGGCAAAAACTTACATTTCCAACGCAGGCCTAATTCGGGCGCCACGACGTGGTGTATCAGTTATTACTGATTTTGGCGCACGTGTCTTGGCCGAGCAAGCAGGTCAAATTAACCTCAAGTTTCTGGCTGCCCTGTCAGAAGATACGTCGCAGAAGAACGATAAGGCTTTGTTGGTTAATGATGGTGTCGATGCGAAACCGGATTTGATCTCAACGCAGGAAACTCCGGAAGAGCTCTTCGAGAATGCGTATTCAAGGATGCGCGCTGATATTGAGCGCCAACTGCTGGCTAGGGTCATGGAGAATCCCCCAGAGTTTTTAGAAAGGATCATCGTCGACTTGCTTGTTCGAATGGGTTACGGCGGCAGTCGTAAGGACGCAGGCGAGGCTATAGGTCGTTCGGGTGATGAGGGGATTGACGGAATCATTAAAGAGGATCCTTTAGGTTTGGATATTATTTACTTACAAGCCAAAAGGTATGAGGGCACTGTGGGCCGGCCTGATTTGCAAAAATTCGCTGGTGCGCTTCAGGGACAGCGCGCCAAAAAAGGCATATTTATCACGACTTCCTCTTATTCCCGAGAGGCGAAGGATTACGTCACCCGGATAGACGCAAAGATTATTTTGATAGATGGCGCCAGACTTGCTGGCTTGATGTTTGATCACGGAGTTGGCGTATCGGTGAATACGGTGTACGAGTCAAAACGTATTGATGCCGACTATTTTGATGAGGCCTAATGCCAGTGTTTAAAGTGGTGTGAGTTGCGCTGTATTAAAAATTACTTAAGGAAGAGGAAGTTATGAAGTTGACCTTTCTTGCTGTTGTGGGAGCTCTTTTTTTGTCAGGTTGTGCGGTGAAGTATGCCCCTGCGGAGCGTGATATCAAGGCGTTCGATGAGCCGGAGATCGGCGCGCTGGCATCGGCTCAAGTTGGCGACCACTTGTTGCGGAAGGGTGTGGTTGTAGAAGAAGAGGCCATTTTGGTTAAGAACATGGTTGATGGCATTCTTTACGACATTTTGCCAGGTGAGTATCAGCAACTTGGCTACACTGAAGCTGAGCGATTCTACCTGCCGACCGGTATTGTTCGGAACCCGTTTGCTGATGAGGTTCAGGGGATGTCGGTACAAAAAGACAAACCAAAGCAAATTTGTGTAATTACTGTTTTTGCCGTTCGGTCATGCTATGACGCTGATTTTGAGGTTATTAGACGTGCCTCTAGTCGCGAAATGAGCTTTCAGCAAACGCTTATCTATAGTGGGCGCGTGGGGAATAAGATCAATATTGGGTATCGGGAGTTCAGCAATAACACGGCGAGGCCAGCGTTTAACAATGATGTTGAGTACGACCTTTCGGCTTCAAACAAGATAGGGTACAAGGGAGCTCAAATCGAAGTTATTGAAGCGGACAACTCAGGCATTACATACAAAGTGCTTAAGAGTTTTAAGTAGTCCGGAGGTTCAGTGGATGCGTGAAGAGTTTGCTGTTTTAGTAGGTGGCTTTCTGTTTGCAGGGGTTTTTGCTAACACACACGAAAAGCTAAAAACGCGCAAAGTTTGCTGCATAGTAATCTAGTTAATCACTGGGTTCGATCGTCGAAAATTTGAGCCCCTGTCCTCGGCAAGCTCCAGGGCCTTTTCAAAACCTGGGTCTGGTTAGGCTTTGAGCATGCCGGCGGGAAGGCTTTGACCGTGGAGGCAAGGGCGCGGCTGTTTGAGTGGGCGTTTTCGACCCATTGGGTCGAGCCCACGAGTTCCGCGCCCGCCGCGGGCAAGGTCTTTACGCCGGGTAGCCCCGTAGGGGCCATGCGATGCCTGGCCAGACCCAGGTTTTGAAAAGGCCCGGTTTGTACACTCAGACAAGCGCTTGGAACGGTGTGATTAACTGTGCCTGGTGAACGCGTTTCCCCGATATGAACTGCACCCCGAGAATGGGGTAGAGCCGAGCCAGAATGGGGCGCTCACAAAGAAAAAGGGCCTTCCCGAAGGAAGGCCCTTTTAAATATGGCGCGGCTGGCAGGATTCGAACCCACGACCCCTTGGTTCGTAGCCAAGTACTCTATCCAACTGAGCTACAGCCGCTGTAAAGAAGCGAAACTATAACATAACTTTTTTGCGGTGTCATGCAAAAGCCAGAAAATTTTTTGTTTTTATTTCCCGGCCTGTGTCTTTTGAACACAGAAGTTTCGCGAAGGGCGCAACTATAACAAAAAAATCAGCCTTGTGCGTCAACCCGGCAAAATAATTTGCATCCCCCGCATTCAAATCCCTTCCTTCCTATAATTGCCCCCATCGAACAAAACCCAGAACACAGGCACCCGCACCGCGGTCTTGTGCATCAAAACAATATCGGGGGATCAACCTTGACCAACCTATCAAAAATGACCTGCATCGAAGACCTGCATCGCGCCGCCAGGCGTCGCGTCCCCCGCATGTTCTACGAATATGTCGCCGCCGGGTCCTGGACAGAAAGCACATTGCACGCCAACGAAGCCGATCTTCAGCGCATCAAGTTTCGTCAGCGGGTGGCCGTTGATATTGAACACCGCAATATTCGCAGCACCATGCTGGGCCGGGACGTTGCCATGCCTGTTGCCATTGCGCCCACCGGGTTGACCGGCATGTTGCATGCCGACGGCGAGATGCTGGCCGCCCGCGCTGCCAACAAATTCGGTATTCCGTTTACGCTGTCCACAATGAGCATCTGCTCCATTGAAGACGTGGCCGAATTTACCCAGGCACCATTCTGGTTTCAGCTGTACGTCATGCGTGACAAAGATTTCATGAAAAGTCTCATTCAGCGCGCGAAGGCGGCACAGTGTTCTGCGCTGGTGGTGACCCTTGACCTTCAGGTTATGGGTCAGCGTCACAACGACATCAAGAACGGTCTGACCGCACCGCCAAAACCCACCCTGCGCAATCTGTTAAACCTGGCCACCAAGCCGCATTGGTGTCTGGGCATGGCGCAAACCCGGCGTCGCACCTTCCGCAATATCGTGGGTCACGCCAAAGGCGTTACCGATGTGTCATCACTTGGCGCCTGGACAGCCGAGCAATTCGACCCTCGCCTGAACTGGGATGACGTCAAACGCATCAAAGACCTTTGGGGCGGCAAACTGGTGCTTAAAGGCGTCATGGAAGTCGAAGACGCCCAGGCTGCGGCCGATGCCGGTGCCGATGCCATCGTTGTCTCCAACCATGGCGGTCGCCAGCTTGACGGCGCGCCGTCACCCATTGAAGTCTTGCCCGAAATTGTCAGTGCCGTCGGCAACCAGACCGAGGTCTGGATGGACAGCGGGATCAGGTCGGGGCAAGACGTATTGCGTGCCATAGCCCTGGGGGCAAAAGGCACCATGATAGGGCGGTCGTTTTTGTACGGCCTGGGTGCCGCCGGCGAAGCCGGCGTTACCCGTTGCCTTGAAATTATGGCCAAAGAACTTGACCTGACCATGGCATTTTGCGGTCACAACGACATTAACCGCGTTAATGCCGATATTTTGCGCCGTTAAGCCGGCGTTGTTTCGGGTTAGTGGTGGTCCAGCTTTTTATCGGTAAACAGCCAGTCGCGTAGCTCTTTGTCAAAAACGGGGTCGCGGCGGCGAATCCATTCCAGTGTCATGGCCGCATGCTCTTTTTCTTCGTCGCGGTTGTGTTCCAGAATGGCCTTGAGTTCGGGGTCTTTACAGGCGTCGACGCGCTGGTTGTACCAGTCGACAGCCTCAAGCTCTTCCATGAGCGATACGATGGCGCGATGCATGTCGCGTGTTTCGTTGCTGAGTTCGGATACGGGTTCGTGATAGCCTTCATTTGACATCTGTAGCTCCTTTATTCGAGCCTTAAAAATAGCACAAACCCAAGGTATAGTGACGGCCATACTCCGGACTCGCCCGGGGCGGCAAGGCGCACCATGACTCTAGACCAAACCCTGATTCTGTCTATTTTGCTTGTGACCATCGGCCTGTTTTTGTGGGGGCGTTGGCGCCACGATATGGTTGCCACCGGCGCAATGCTGGCATGCGTGTTTACCGGCCTGGTCAATCCATCCGAAGCATTTGCCGGCTTCGGGCATACGGCCGTGGTGACAGTTGCCTGTGTGCTGGTGCTAAGCAGTGCCTTGCAGTCGTCCGGTGCGGTCAATGTCTTGACGTCGACCTTGTTGCCCGCCAAAGCCGGTCCCATGCTCAGTATTGCCGCGCTTACCGCCTTGGCCGCTTTCTTGTCTGGCTTTATGAATAACGTGGGTGCGTTGGCCTTGCTCATGCCGGTGGCCATTCAGGTAGCCGGTCGCCTTTCGTTGGCGCCCGGTCAGGTGCTCATGCCGCTGGCGTTTGGCTCAATTCTGGGCGGCACCACCACCCTTATCGGTACGCCGCCCAACCTTATTATTTCGGGTTTTCGCGATTCGGCCGGGCTGGGTACTTTCAGTATGTTCGACTTCACGCCGGTAGGGGTAGGGGTTACGGTTGTCGGGGTTATGTTTATTGCCTTACTGGGTTGGCGTTTGGTTCCGGTTCGCGAGAAAGCCGGTATCGAGGGTTTCGAAACCGAGGCCTACATGACCGAAGCCCGAGTGCCTGAAGAAAGCAGACTGGCCGGCAAATCCTTGCGCGAGCTCGATACCGAGTTTGACGAGCTGGATGCCCAGATTATCGGGCTGGTGCGCAACGAGGTTCGCATGATGGCACCTAGCGCCGCACGGGTTGTGCGTGCCAACGATATTCTGGTGATTGAAACTGATGCCGAGCGCCTGGCCGATGTCCTGTCTCGATTCGGGTTGGTGCTTGAAGAGGCTCAGTCCAATCAGGTAGACGACGAAGATGAGCCACAGGCAGATGAGACCGACGCCGGTCGGAATCTTGCGGCCAGCAAAGCGGGTAAAGGTCCGGCCCAAGACAATCCGGTCGATCAACCCGAAGAAGAGCCCGCTGAACGTCCCGAAGAGTTTGTCTTGCAAGAGCTGGCCGTGTTGCCCACTTCCGACTTGGTCAATCGTTCGGCCAGCGATCTGTTGCTTCGAACCCGCTATGGCATTAATTTGCTGGCAGTGTCTCGTCAGGGGCAGCGGCTGACCACCCGTCTTAGAACCTTGAAACTGCGCGCGGGTGATCTGCTGTTGCTGCAGGGCCCACCCGAAGCCCTGGGCAGTTTCGCCGGGGCCATGGGCGCCGTGCCGTTGGCCCAGCGCAATGTACGCATCCCCGATAAACGCAATGCCATCTTGTCTTCCGTCATCATGGGTCTGGCGGTGATGGCGGCCGCGTCGGGGTGGGTGTCGGCGGCCATTGCCTTTGCCGCCGGTGTGCTGGCGTCCATGGTGTTTCGCACTGTGTCTTTGCGCTCGGTATACGAGCAGGTCGATTGGCCGGTCATTGTGCTGCTGGCCATGCTGTTGCCGGTGGCGGGCGCCATGCAAACCACCGGGGCGGCCGGGGTAGTCGCAGGGTTCTTGCTCGATCATCTGGCGCGGGGCGATGCCGTAATTGCGCTGGTGGTGGTGTTCATGACGACGATGATCCTGACTGACCTGATGAATAACGCGGCAACTGCCGCGGTGTTGGCGCCTATTGCGCTGGGCGCTGCCCAGCAATTGGGCGTCAACCCCGATACCTTCTTGATGGCGGTGGCCATTGGCGCTTCGTGCGCATTCATGACACCTATCGGTCACCAGAACAACACCCTTATTTTGGGGCCCGGCGGCTTCCGGTTTGGCGATTACTGGCGGATGGGCTTGCCGCTCGATATCCTGGTTGTTGCAACGGCGGTGCCGCTGTTGTTGTGGGTTTGGCCGTTAAAAGGGTAACTATGCGCGTAGAACGCTTCATGCCCGGGCTGCATGTATTAATGCACTACAACCGGGCCTGGCTTAAAGACGACATCGTCGCCGGCCTGGTGCTGGTAACAATTTTGGTACCGGTCGGTATTGCGTATTCGGTGGCGGCGGGTTTGCCGGGCGTTTACGGCTTGTATGCCACCATCATCCCGCTGTTTGCATACGCCTTGTTCGGGCCCAGCCGTATTCTGGTGTTAGGGCCCGATTCTGCGCTGGCTGCGGTCATTTTTGCCGTGGTGGTCCCTTTGTCGGGGGGAGACCCGGCCAAGGCCGTGGCGTTAGCGGGTGCCATGGCCATTGCCGCAGGTATTACCTCATTGCTGGCCGGCTTCATCAAGCTCGG
Organism: Pusillimonas minor; assembly: GCF_014237865.1. Taxonomy (GTDB): domain Bacteria; phylum Pseudomonadota; class Gammaproteobacteria; order Burkholderiales; family Burkholderiaceae_B; genus Neopusillimonas; species Neopusillimonas minor. The sequence continues at coordinate 57,542 of NZ_JACJUU010000009.1, read as the reverse complement.
TTTCGTCACCGACCTGTTGTCCAAACCCATACGCTACGGCTACATGAACGGCATTGCGGTCGTGGTCATGGTTAGTCAGGCCCCCACGCTGTTCGGGTTTACTGTCGACGCCAACGACGTCATCGGCAAGTTCATTGGCTTTGTTGCGGGGGTCGCCGAAGGTAAAACGCATTGGCCCACGCTGGCCATTGGGGGCGGGGCATTGGCGCTTATTGCTTTGCTGCGTCATAACCGGCGTATTTCAGGCATTTTGGTGGCCGTGCTGGCGGCCATGCTGGTGGCGGGCGTGTTCAGTCTCGACCAGCACGGGGTTGCCGTTCTGGGCGCGTTGCCCCAGGGCTTTCCGTCATTCACCGTCCCCCTTATCCCGCTGACCGATCTGTTTCAGGTGGCTATTGGCGGTGCCGTTGCGGCCGTGCTGGCCTTTTCAGAAACCAGCGTGCTGTCGCGCACGTACGCCATGAAAACCGGTGATCAGGTCAACCCGGACAAAGAAATGATTGGCCTTGGCGCGGCCAATTTGGCCACGGGCTTTTTTCAGGGCTTTCCGATCAGCAGCAGTGCATCTCGAACCCCGGTTGCCGATGCCGCCGGCGCCAAAACCCAGTTGGCTTGCGTCGTGGGTGCCGTCGTCGTTTTGTTGTTGATTGTTTATGGGCCCGATCTGCTCAAGACCTTGCCCGATGCGGTGCTGGCTGCGGTGGTGATTGCATCGATGGTCGGCTTGATTGACCTGAAAAGCCTGGTGCGTATCTACCGCATGCGGCCGGCCGAGTTCTGGCTTTCGGTCGGGTGCTCGGCGGGAGTGATTGTCGTGGGTACCATCGAGGGGATAGGGCTGGCGGTTGTTATTGCATTGGTGGCTTTTGTGTGGGAAAGCTGGCGCCCTTATTCCGCCATTTTGTCGCGTGTTGACGGCTTGAAGGGCTATCACGACATCACCCGGTATCCGCAAGGGCGACGCATTCCGGGCTTGGTGTTGTTTCGCTGGGATGCACCCTTGTTTTTCGCCAATGCCGAATTGTTCTCTACCCGCGTGCTCGACGCCATTCAGTCGGCGCCCACACCGACGCGTTGGCTGGTCGTTGCCGCCGAACCTGTAACCAGTGTCGATGTGACGGCGGCCGATGTGTTGTCTGAACTGAAAGAAAGACTGGACGCCCAAGGGATTGTGCTGGCATTTGCCGAAATGAAAGACCCGGTCAAAGACGACTTGAAAGCACTGGGGGTATTTTCAAGGTTTGAGCAAGATCATTTTTTTCCGACGCTCGGGCAGGCCGTGAACGGGTATCTTGAAGAAAACGGCGTGCCCTGGACAGACTGGGATGAAGACCGGCCCGCGGGTGAGGGGCCGGCCTGACAAAGGTAAGGCGGCCCGGCACAGGGCTGTGTGCCCTGCGCCGGAGTGCCGCAACCCTTATTGCGCCATGGCCCGGATACGGGCGCGCAGAGCCGCTTTGCGGCCAATGGGCAAGAAAGACGCCACAATACTGTTGTCGGCCAGTTGCGCCAATTCGCTGCGCGACAATTTCAGTGATTTTGCGACCGCACGGTAATTGTCGGCCACATAGCCGCCAAAGTAGGCGGGGTCGTCGGCGTTGATTGTGACCAGCACACCCTGCCGCAAAAAACGCGCCAGATTGTGTTCGGCCATATCGTCTACTACGCATAACTTCAGGTTCGACAGCGGGCATACCGTAAGCGGTATCTGCTCGTCGATCAGGCGTTGCATGAGCGCCGGGTCTTCTTCGCTGCGTACGCCGTGGTCAATGCGCTCGACATGCAGCACGTCGAGCGCGTCGGACACATACTGTGCCGGGCCTTCTTCGCCGGCGTGAGCAACCAGCCTGAAACCCAGGTCTTTGCAGCGCTGGAAAACGCGGGCAAATTTTTCGGGCGGGTTGCCGACCTCGGCGGAATCGAGACCAATCGCCACCCAGACGTCGTCGTAGGCTTCGCGCAAAGGCAGGGCGGCTTCAAGCGTTTCGAAGGCAGACGCTTCGGACAGGTGCCGCAGGAAACTCATGATCAGGTAGCTGCTTAGCCCCGTGTCGCGTTGCATATCGCGTACCGCACCGGCAATGCCTGCAAAAACCGTTTCGATGGCGACACCGCGTTCGGTGTGGGTTTGCGGGTCGAACATGATTTCGGTATGGCAAACCCCGTCGGCGTGGGCGCGTTTCAGGTAAGCCATGGTCATGTCGTAAAAATCTTGCTCGGTGATCAGTACGCTGGCACCGGCGTAATACAAGTTAAGAAAGGACTGCAGGTCGGTAAAAGCATAAGCGTCGCGCAGCGACTGAACCGAGTCGTAGGGCAGCGACACCTTATTGCGCTGGGCCAGTTCAAAAATCAGTTCGGGCTCGAGCGTGCCTTCGATGTGCAGGTGCAGCTCTGCCTTGGGCAGGGCCACGATGTAATCGTCGAGGTCGGCGTGATGAATCATGTGTTTTCCGTGTTGTTATCGTGTTTTAAAAAACCGGGCGTTTAGCGACGAAAGCGCCATGCCGCAAGGGCAACCATAACCCATGCAGCTATAAATGCAACGCCGCCAATGGGGGTAATGGCGCCTAGCGCCCGTATGCCGGTCAGTGCCAGTATATAAAGGCTGCCGCTGAAAATCACGACGCCGGCAAACATGACCACGCCGGCGGCCAGCAACAGTTTTGATGCAAAGTGGGGGGCGATGGCGGCAACCCCAAGCATACCCAGCCCATGTATCATTTGATACAGTACGGCTGTTTGCCATACCGCCAGCATATCGGCAGACAGCCAGGCTTTCAGGCCATGCGCGCCAAATGCGCCGGCGCCCACGCCGGTCATCAGGCAAAGGGCGGCCAATAAAACAAGGTGACGGTCACTCATGGTTTCTCTCCTGCAATTGTCGTTATGTTAACCGCGTGGGGTGCCTCGCGCAGGCAGGCTCGGCCCGCACCGTTGGTGGTTTGCGCCTTGGCGTGGCTGCGGGGGGCGTTCGGGCGCATTGTGGTGTCGGGCAGCCTGCTTGCCCTTGCCGCTTGTTCGCCGCAGCCGGTCAACAGCCCGTATCCCGAACAGCAACTGTCTGAGAACGTCTTGTATACGGCGTTCTCCCAGCGTTCGCCCAAGTATCTCGACCCGGCAAGTTCATATTCCACCGACGAAACGCCGTTCACCTATGCCATTTACGAACCGCTGTATGGCTATCACTACTTAAAGCGGCCCTACCAGTTGATACCGCGTACCGCGGTTGATATCGCCAGCCCGCAGTACTTCGATGTCAACGACCAGCCTCTGCCTGCTGATGCCCCCGGCGAAACCATTGCCTACAGCATCTACAACATCGCGCTGCAGCCGGGTATCGCGTTTCAGCCGCATCCGGCATTTGCGCGTAATGTCGATGGCAGTTATGCCTACTGGCCATTGCCCGAAGACGGCCTGAAGGGTCGTTATGCCATCACCGATTTCGAAAAGACGGCAACGCGCGAACTGACTGCGCACGATTATGTTTATGCGATTCGGCGATTGGCCAGCCCGCGCGTAGTGTCGCCGGCTTTTGGCGTGCTGTCTTCTCATATTGTGGGGCTTGCCGATTACGCCGCCCGCCTGAAGCAGGCCGATGCGGCCCTGAAAGCTGATCAGGGCGATGGCGCCTGGCTTGATTTGCGCGCCCACGGGTTTGACGGGGTCAAGGCGCTCGACGATCACACGCTGCAAATTCGGGTCAAGGGCAAATACCCCCAATTTAAATACTGGCTGGCCATGACGTTCACTGCGCCGGTGCCCTGGGAGGCCGACCGGTTTTATCATCAACCCGGCATGGCCCAACACAATTTGTCGCTGAACACCTGGCCGGTGGGTACCGGCCCGTACATGCTGGTTGAATCCATCCAAAATCGTCGTCACGTCATGGCGCGCAACCCCAATTTCCGGGGTGAGCCCTACCCGTGCAATGGGGCGCCAAAAGACCAGGCAGCCGGCTTGTTGGCCGATTGCGGGCAAATGACGCCTTTTATCGATCGCATCGAGTTTTCCCTTGAAAAAGAAAGCGTGCCGCTGATGGGCAAGTTTTTGCAAGGTTATTACGACATTCCTGAAGCCGACGGTGGCAATTATGGCGTGGCCATGCGTGTGGCCGCCAGCGATTCGGCCGAAAAGGCCGCGCTTTATGCCGACCACGGGTTGCAACTGCTGGCCTCGACCGAAGCGCAAATTACTTACCTGGGCTTTAACTGGCTAGACCCGGTCGTGGGGCAGGGCGATACCCCCGAACAGCAGGAAAAGAACCGTAAGTTGCGTCAGGCCATCAGTATTGCGTTTAACTGGGAGCAATTCATCTCCATATTCCTGAACGACCAGGGCGAGGTGGCGCACGGGCCCGTGCCGCCGGGCATTGCCGGCTATCAAGGTCTGCCGCAGGGGCTGAACAGCCAGGTTTATCGGTGGGAAGACGGGCGGGCCGTTCGGCGTAGTCTTGACGAAGCGCGCCGGTTGTTGGCCGAGGCGGGCTACCCCGACGGGCGGCATGCCGATACGGGCGAGCCGCTGGTGCTGTACTTCGATTCGTCGGCAGGCATGGGGTCTAATGCCACACTCGACTGGATGCGTCGCCAGCTGAAGGCGCTGAATATCGAGCTGGAAATCCGGGCAACCGATTACAACCGTTTTCAAGACAAAATGCGGCAGGGCACGGCACAGATGTTCATGTGGGGTTGGGTGGCCGATTACCCCGACGCCGAGAACTTTCTGTTCTTGCTTTATGGGGGTAACGCCAAGGCAAAAACCGGCGGTGAAAACGCTTCAAATTATCAGAACCCACGCTACGACGTACTCTTTCGGCAAATGCGGTTTCTCGACGACGGGCCCGAAAAAGACCGTCTGGTACAAGAAATGATCAAGATTGCCCAAGAAGACATGCCCTGGATGTTTGGTTTTTATCCGATGTCGGGCGGCGCGTATCAGGCCTGGGTAGCCAATGCCAAGCCCACCCAAATGGTGCGCAATACCTTGCAGTACCTGAAGCTCGACCCCGCCATGCGCGCCGATCGTATTGCGCAATGGAACCGACCGGTGTGGTGGCCGCTATGGTTGGGTGCGTTATTGCTGGCGCTTGGGGTGTGGCCGGCCTGGCGTGTGTTAAAGCGTCGTGAACAGGCCACAGCGCTGGGGGACCAAAAATGACCGCGTATATCATCCGGCGTTTGTTTTACGGTGTGGCCGTTCTAATTGGCGTCAACCTGCTGACGTTTGTGTTGTTCTTCGCGGTGAACACGCCCGACGATATGGCACGGTTGGCTATTGGCGGGCAGCGCGTTAGCGCCGATGCCGTCGAAAAATGGAAAGCCGATCGCGGTTACGACAAGCCGCTGTTTTACAACACGGCCGCGTCCGGCATGGGCACGGTGACCAACACTATTTTCTACGAGCGGTCGGTCCCGTTGCTCAGGTTCGACTTCGGGTTTTCTGACGCGGGTCGCGATATCGGCTACGAGATCCGGCAGCGTATGGGCCCGAGTCTTGCTTTAGCCCTGCCCAGTTTTTTCCTTGGGCTTATTGCAAGTGTTGCCTTTGCGCTCTTGCTGGTGTTTTTCAGGGCAACCCGGCTCGATTTTGTCGGGGTGGTGCTGTGTGTGGTCATGTTGTCCATCTCGGGGCTCTTTTACATCATTGCCGGGCAATGGCTGTTTGCCAAGGTACTGCGCTGGGTGCCTTATTCGGGCTATCTCGATGGCATCGACAGCTTGCGGTTTTTGGTGTTGCCGGTACTGGTGGCGGTTATTTCGGGCCTGGGCAGCGAGGCCCGCTTTTATCGCACGCTCTTCCTTGAAGAAATCGGCAAAGATTATGTGCGTACGGCCCGCGCCAAGGGCTTGTCTGAACGCATTGTGCTGTTTCGCCATGTGTTGCGTAATGCTTCGCTACCCATCCTGACGGGTACGGTCTCTGCCATTCCGTTGCTGTTCATGGGCAGCCTTATTGCCGAATCGTTCTTTGGTATCCCGGGGTTGGGCAGCTACACCATCGACGCCATTAACGCGCAAGACTTTTCAATCGTGCGCGCCATGGTGTTTTTGGGGTCGGCGCTTTATATTGCCGGGCTGTTGCTGGCCGACATTTCTTACACCCTGGTCGATCCCCGGGTTCGATTCGAGTAACGCCATGCCAGAGTTCGTGTTTTTGTTTACCGATGTCTTTATTGTGTTGCTGTTTGCGGCAATGCTGGCCTATGGCTTTTATGTGCGGCGCAGCGCGGCATTGCGCGCGGCCTGGCGTAATGTTGGGCAGTCATCGGCTGCCATGTGTGCGGCCGTTGTGCTGTTTTGTTTTGCCCTGGTGGCGTTGCTGGATTCCATTCATTACCGCCCGGTACTGCCCGCCGAATCCGGTCAACCCGATCAAGCGGTTGTCTATTCACCGGTGGTTCGGTCGGCGCTCGACGACTTACTGTCGTACACGCAAATGGCGCACCCCGAAAAGACCTATTCGGCGCCGCTTGCTATCCGGCAATTTACCAAAGAGACTCAGCTGATTGACGGCCAACCCGTGCGTGACTTTCCGCGCCTGGCTCATGCGGGTCTGTTGCTGACGTCAGATTCGGAGCATACAGCCGATGTGCTGCAACGCAGTTTGCTTGGGGTTGGCGTAGGCCTATGCCTTGCGTTGGGGCTAGCGGGGTTGCTGACGCTTGCCGTGTTGCGAGGCGGGCGTAATGCCAGGCAAGCATTTGATTACTGGTGGCAAGGGCAGACACAATTGCCGTGGCGAGCGATGTGGATCATGACGGCCATATTGTTGATGCTGTTTGGTCTGGTTGTGTCTCTAGGCCTCGACTACCATGTGCTGGGCACCGACCGCACGGGCAACGATGTCTTGCGCCAGTCGCTTAAAAGTATCCGGACGGCACTGGTCATCGGTACGCTGACAACGTTGTCCATGTTGCCGCCGGCGCTGGTGTTCGGCCTGTCGGCCGGGTACTTCAAGGGCCGTATCGACGACGTCATCCAGTACATCTACACCACGCTCACGTCCATTCCCGGTGTGTTGCTTATTGCTGCTTGCGTGCTGATGATGCAGGTGTATATCGACAACAACCCCGAGTCCTTCCCAACGGTCGCGGCACGTGCCGACCTGCGTCTGTTTCTGTTGTGTCTGATTCTTGGGTTTACCGGCTGGGCTGGTTTGTGCCGATTGTTGCGGGCCGAAGCGCTCAAGCTGCGCGAGCTTGAATACGTTCAGGCGGCCAGGGCATTTGGCGTCAGTCACTGGCGCATTATGTTTCGCCATTTGTTGCCCAATGTCATGCATATTGTCCTGATAACCATGGTGCTGCAGTTTTCCGGGCTTGTGCTCTACGAGGCCGTTCTTTCTTATCTGGGTATTGGCGTTGACCCCAGCATGGCGTCGTTCGGCACCATGATCGATGCGTCTCGCCTCGAAATGTCGCGCGACCCGATGATTTGGTGGAACCTGCTGGCCGCGTTTGTTTTCATGCTGGCCCTGGTCCTTGCCGCCAACATTTTTGCCGACGCCGTGCAACAGGCTTTTGACCCGCGCATGCGTCGCTTCAAACCCGTGCGCAAACTAAAAGCATCCGCTGTTTCCGGGGGGCGCTCATCATGACGACGTTGTCATCGGGTTTGGGGGCCGCGCTGACGGTCGAGGCGTTGTCGGTACGTTTACAGACCGAGGCTGGCGTCAATGATGCCGTGCGATCATTAAGTCTGGCCATTGAAAAGGGCCAGACTTTTGCCCTGGTGGGTGAGTCGGGCTGCGGCAAAAGTATGACGGCGCTGGCATTGATGCGTTTGTTGCCCGAGGCGGGGCAGGTGGTCGCCGGCCGGGTCTGGGCGGGCGAGCAAGAACTTAACGCTTTACCCGAAGCGCAAATGCGCCGTGTGCGTGGCGGCCGCTTGGCCATGGTGTTTCAAGAGCCTTCGACCAGTCTGAATCCGGTTATGACGGTGGGGCGGCAAATTCTCGAGACGTTGCAGGCCCACACCCGGTTTCGCGGCAGCAAAGCCCGCGAACGTGCCATTTACTGGCTGTCCAGGGTGGGTATCCCAGATCCCGAACGCCGCATCGACGACTATCCCTTCCAGTTCTCCGGGGGCCAAAAACAGCGCATCATGATTGCGATTGCGTTGGCGGCCGAGCCCGATGTTTTAATTGCCGACGAGCCGACCACTGCGCTTGATGTGACCGTGCAAGGGCAAATCTTGCGTCTTCTGGCCGACATCCAGAAAGAAATGGGGCTTGGGATTCTCCTCATTACGCACGACCTGGCTATTGTAAAAAGCGTGGCCGACCATGTGGCGTTGATGCGCGCCGGCGAAATTCTCGAAACGCGCCCGGCGGCCGAATTTTTTGCCGATCCGCGTCATCCTTATGCGCGCGCCTTGCTGGCTGCAGTCCCTTCTTTTGCCAAGCGAGGGCAACCCCTGGCGCCGTCCACCGCGCCACCCTTGTTTGCTGCGGGCGGAAATAGTCATAGTGTCTCTGATCTCCCGGCTCAGGGCGTTGACGTTCCGCAGGCACCCCAAGCGCATCCGGCCTTCAAGTCCGGGCTCGATCAGGCGCCGGTGGTGCTGTCGGTTCGACACCTGGGCGTCAGCTACCCGCAGCGCAGTGGGATATTGCGACGGGTGACCGGGCACAACCGCGTTGTCGACGACCTCTCGTTCGAGCTTCGTGCGGGCGAAACGCTGGCGTTATTGGGTGAGTCGGGCTGCGGCAAGACAACCACGGCCAAGGCCTTGTTAAGGCTGCTCGACAAACAGGCCCACATCTCCGGGCAAGCCTGGCTTGAGGGTGAGTCGTTATTTGATGCCCGGGCGGCGCAACTCAAGGCCATGCGTCGACGACTCCAGATCGTGTTTCAAGACCCGTACGCATCGCTCGACCCGCGCATGCTGGTGGGCGATATCCTTGAAGAGGGCGTTGCCGCTTTGCGACCCGGTCGTTCGGTCGCCGATCGGCGCGCGCACGTCAAGCAGCTGCTGCAACGCGTCGGGCTGCCGGTCAACACCGTTAACCGCTATCCGCATGAGTTTTCGGGTGGGCAGCGCCAGCGTATCGCTATTGCGCGTGCCCTGGCGGTCGAGCCTGCGGTGCTGGTTTGCGACGAACCCACCTCGGCGCTCGACGTCTCTGTGCAGGCGCAGCTTATACAGTTGCTGCAAGATCTGCAGGCCGAATTCAATATGGCCTATCTGTTCATCACCCATAATTTTGGTGTGGTCGAGTACTTGTCTGACCGGATTGCGATTATGCAGGGCGGACGCATTGTCGAAATCGGCGACACGGCGGCGCTACTTCAGTCGCCCCAGCATGCAGAAACGCAACGCTTATTGGCGGCAGTGCCCCGTCTTTAAGGCCTGCAGGGCTTATAATGGGGGTCTATGGCACTTAAAGTATTCGACCTTCAATGTGAGCTGGGCCACGTCTTCGAGGGCTGGTTTGGTTCTGACGACAACTACGAGTCGCAACTGGCGCGTGGGCTTTTGACATGCCCGGTGTGCAACAGTAAGCAGGTTGCCAAAAAACTGACGGCATCGCGCATTAACCGCGGGCGTTCGCGTGCCGATGCGCCCGGTACGTCGGGTGACGTTTCCGCCGCCGTATCGGTGGCGCCTTCGCACCCGGCCCGAAACGCCGAACTCGCCGCGCCAGCCATGTCGCAGTTAGCGGCCTTGCAAGCCGAGGTCATGCACAAGGTGCGCGACATCATTCGTAATACTGAAAACGTCGGCCCCCGTTTCGCAGAAGAGGCCTTGCGCATGCACCACGGCGAGGTCGAAGAGCGTGCCATTCGTGGCACCGCTACCCCCGAAGAGCGCGAGGCGCTGGCCGAAGAAGGCGTGACGGTCTTGCCGGTGCCCGACTACCTCGACGACGAACGCATGCAATAAAAAAACGGGCCCAGGCCCGTTTTTTTATTGTGGCAGCACATGTGCTTTACATCACGCGGCTGCGGTACTCGCCTGTGCGGGTATCGATTTCGATTTTGTCGCCAATATTGCAGAACAGCGGTACGCTGATTTCTTTGCCGGTGTTGATTTTTGCGGGTTTAAGCACTTTACCCGAGGTGTCGCCTTTGACGGCCGGTTCGGTGTAAATGATTTCGCGCACGATAATAGTGGGCAGTTCAACCGAGATGGCACGGCCTTCGTAGAATACGACTTCAACCGTCATGCCTTCTTCAAGGTAGTCCAGCGCCTCGCCCATGCTGTCGGCTTCAACTTCGTACTGGTTGTACTCTTCGTCCATGAAGGCGTACATGGGGTCGGCAAAGTACGAATAAGTGCATTCTTTTTTGTCGAGCATGACGATTTCGAACTTTTCGTCAGCTTTGTAAACCGATTCGCTGCCCGAACCCGACAACAGGTTCTTGAACTTCAGTTTGACAACCGCCGAGTTACGGCCCGATTTGTTGTATTCGGCCTTCTGGACAACCAGCGGCTCGCCACCTACCATTACGACGTTACCTACGCGCAGTTCTTGTGCGGTTTTCATTAGAAAAACTCCGGGAAATAGTGTGCTTAAAGCCGGCCTTCCGGGCCAAAAGCGTTAATACAAAGCCCACTATTTTAACGTGTTTAGCAATTTCTCGCGCAAAACGCCGTCAGGTTGGTGGCCAAATCGGGCTGTTGTGCCAGGCTGTCTGTCCAGCGTGCAGCTGCTGCCACCCAGTCGTCCCATGCGGGGCCCTGCAGCAGGGTGTCAAGGTGCTGTCTTGCTGCGCTGTCTTCTTTCTTGTTCCAGGCCAGCATCAATTGCCCGACGGCGTCGGGGTAGCCGCTATGTGCAAGCCACGCCTGTAATTTAATCAGGTGCGTGTCGTCTTCTTGTTCGTAAATTTGCCATACCAGCGGCTTGCCCGCCCAAAGCGCGCGTACCAAAGAGTCTTCACCCCTGACGAAATTCAGGTCACTGCGCCATAGCAGGCGGTCAAAGCCAGCCTGGTCTACAAACGGGATTTCAACAACGCGCACATGGGGTGTGGCCACGTTGATGATGTCGGGATGCATCCCCTGGGGCACCAACACCACCCAGGGCGTCTGGGTGGCCTCAAGCGCATCGGTCAGCGCCGTTGCGGGCGCACCGGGGTAGCCAAACAGCAGCGCTTGTCGCCAACCCGTCTGCAGCCCTGCAATCACGTCGGCCGGGACATTCAATGCAGCCAATTGCGCAACGCGTTGGCGGCTATCTGATTGCCAGGCATCGCGTTGTGCCAACAAGTCGTGTTCGCGCAGCAAGCCGCCCGTTTTCGGGGTGAACCCCGGAAAGAAAAAGAACTTGCGCAGACCGTTCGATTGCAGTGAAGGCAGGGCATGACAAGATTCGACCCAGTCCTCGGCGCTTAAGTATTCCAGGTTGATCCACAAACTGCCTTTGGCTTTCATGGCGTCAATAAACGTTTGTGGCGGGTCGCAGCTGAAGGCCTCGATCACAACGTCACCGGGTTCACGCAGGAGGGCAGGCGTTGTCCAATGAACCACCGTGATGTTGTGCGTCAGGGATTGAACAGGCTGGAGCGTGATTGAGGCCTCAATACGCTGGAATCGATGGATATCGTCTACCCAGAGGGTGACATGGTGTCCGTTTGGCGCATGGGCCAGTTGGCGCGCCAGGCGCCAGCACACCCCGATGTCACCGAAGTTGTCGATGACCCGGCAGAAAATATCAAAATGCATGGCAAAGCAGGCGAAGGGCGGTGGCTTTGGGGTGACACCGCCCGAAGAGTGGTTAATGGAAGTGACGCGGTTCGAGGTCGGTCTCTTCGGGGAGCTCCGGGTGCATCATTTCGCCCAGTGCATTGGGGAAAAACGGCGCACCGCAATCTTCGCAGATTTCGGTGGTGGCCAGCCCGCTGATCAGCTTGATTTCGGTCACGCCCACTTCAGCCAGATGGGCGGCGATTTCGTCGGGGATGGTGGGGGCCCCGTTGTCGATGGCGGCGCCTGCGGCCTCTTCTTTGCTAAGAATGGGCCAGACGCAGCCGTAAATAACCTGCTGGCTGTGGCGCGTGGTAAAGCCAACCCGGTACTCTTCGATCATGGATTCGCCACACCCGACAATAGCGGCCTGCAGTTCGGAGCCCCTGAGGTTGGCGGCGTTTTGCAGCCATATCACCGCAGCTTTCAAGGCCAGCGGGCGGATACGGCGGTCGGCTTCGCGACTGTTCACGTAATAGGCGTCGGGCTGGACGTAGTCGATGGTGCAGGCCGTGTAACGCGCCTGAATAACCGGGTTGATGGCGTCTTGCCATTGCTGATGGCAAGCTGCGCGATGCCCGGCGATGTCGTCGGTGGCGGCTTGCCAGGCAAATACAGCCTTGCCTTTGGGGACGGCAACTGTGGCCACAACAAAACGTGCATCGGCCAGCATGCCTTCGGTGTTGGGCATGGGGCGAACCTCGGGGTGCGTCGCTTTACCCGACACGGCGGCCTGACCGAGTTGCAGGGTCCAGCGTGCGGTGTCCTGGAAGGTTTGCGGCATTTGTTCGAAACTGACGATTTCGGGCAGCAAGGCAACGCGAGCGCCTTCAGCCAGCACGTGCTGTTGCAATGCCTTGACCAGGGTGTCGGCCTCTTTGGGGCTCAGCGGTGACGGCACGGGTAACTGGTAGCGCGTCCAGACCAGAATGGGGGCAGAGACAAGCAAAACGTCATAGGGGCCGTCAGGCCCGTCGAGCTGCACGGATTCAGAGCCGGTTTCGGCCATTTCGACCAGAATTTCGTAGGCTGCCATGCGGTCGGGCACCAGTGCCTCGAGCGCAGATTCGATGTGCCGGTTGGGCTTGCCCTTGAGCAGCTTGGCAATCAGTGCGGTAATCTGGCTTTCCCAGAACAGGTCTTCGACGCGGCTGCCCGACAGCGCCAGCGCTTCGGCCAAAGACGTGAGGCGTCGCGCATCGGCGGTCAGACGGGTGGAACCGGATTTTGGTGTAGTTGACATGGTGCAATACAAGATTCAGACAGTGCTAGTGTAACGCGTGCAAGAAGTAAAAATCCCCCGCGCATTGCTGCGCGGGGGATAAACAGAGCAGGCCTGTCAGGGTCAGACTTTGACGGTGTCAGCGACCTTCTGGAACTCTTCGATCTGATCGAAGTTCATGTAGCGATAGATATCGCTGCTGTTTTGTTCCAGGATGCCCATGTCGGCCAGGTACTCTTCTTTGGTCGGGATACGACCCAGACGCGAGCAAATGGCAGCCAGTTCGGCCGAACCCAGGAACACATTCGAGTTTTTACCCAGACGGTTCGGGAAGTTACGGGTACTGGTAGACATGACGGTTGCGCCTTCGCGAACTTGCGCCTGGTTGCCCATGCACAACGAGCAGCCGGGCATTTCCATGCGGGCACCTGCTGTCCCCAGAACGCCGTAGTGGCCTTCTTCGGTCAGTTGGTGCTGATCCATTTTGGTTGGAGGCGCAACCCACAGCTTGACCGGGATGTCGCGCTTGTTTTCCAGCAGCTTGGAAGCGGCACGGAAGTGGCCGATGTTGGTCATGCAGCTACCGATAAACACTTCGTCGATAGTTGTGCCGGAAACCTCGGACATCGTCTTGACGTCGTCGGGGTCGTTCGGGCAAGCCACGATAGGTTCGTGAATGTCGGCCAGGTCAATGTCGATAACGGCGGCGTATTCGGCGTCGGCATCGGGTTCGAGCAATTGCGGGTTTGCCAGCCAGGCTTCCATGGCCTTGATGCGGCGTGTAATGGTGCGCTGATCTTGGTAGCCGTTGGCGATCATCCACTTCAACATGGTGATGTTGCTGTTGATGTACTCGATGATGGGCTCTTTGTTCAGGCGCACAGTACATGCAGCCGCCGAACGCTCTGCCGATGCGTCAGACAGCTCGAAGGCCTGTTCGATTTTCAGGTCGGGCAAGCCTTCGATTTCGAGGATGCGACCCGAGAAAATGTTTTTCTTGCCTTTTTTCTCGACGGTAAGCAAGCCCTGCTTGATGGCGTAAAGCGGAATGGCGTTGACCAGGTCGCGCAGGGTGACACCGGGCTGCATTTTGCCCTTGAAGCGGACCAGCACCGACTCGGGCATATCGAGCGGCATAACGCCGGTGGCAGCGGCAAAGGCTACCAGGCCCGAGCCAGCCGGGAAGCTGATACCAATGGGGAAGCGGGTGTGCGAGTCGCCGCCAGTACCGACGGTGTCGGGCAACAGCATGCGGTTCAGCCACGAGTGGATGATGCCGTCGCCGGGGCGCAACGAAATACCGCCGCGGGTGCTGATGAAGTCGGGCAGTTCGTGGTGAGTTTTGACGTCGACAGGCTTGGGGTAAGCGGCCGTATGGCAGAACGACTGCATGACCAGGTCGGCCGAGAAACCCAGGCAGGCCAGGTCTTTGAGCTCGTCGCGTGTCATGGGGCCGGTGGTGTCCTGGCTACCCACAGAAGTCATCTTGGGCTCGCAGTATGTACCGGGGCGGATACCCAGGCCTTCGGGCAAACCACAGGCGCGACCCACCATTTTCTGGGCCAGCGTAAAGCCTTTGCCAGAGTCGACAGGGCTATTGGGCAAGCGGAACAGGGTAGATGCAGGCAGGCCGAGCGCTTCGCGGGCCTTTGCGGTCAGGCCACGACCAATGATCAGGGGAATGCGGCCGCCGGCGCGAACTTCGTCGAACAGTACGTCGGACTTGACCTGGAACTCGGCAATGACTTCGCCGTTTTTCAGGGCTTTGCCTTCGTAGGGGCGTAGTTCAACGACGTCGCCGGTGTTCATGGCCGAAACGTCGACCTCGATGGGCAGTGCGCCGGCATCTTCCATGGTGTTGTAGAAGATGGGGGCAATTTTGCTGCCCAGGCATACGCCGCCAAAACGCTTGTTGGGCACGAACGGGATGTCTTGACCGGTGAACCACAGTACCGAGTTTGTCGCCGATTTGCGTGAAGAGCCCGTACCGACCACGTCGCCTACGTAGGCAATTTGATGGCCTTTGTCTTTCAGGCTTTCAAGGAACTTGACTGGGCCAACTTTGCCGGGTTCGTCGGGTTCGATACCGGGGCGGGGGTTTTTGAGCATGGCCAAGGCATGCAACGGAATGTCGGGGCGGCTCCAGGCGTCGGGCGCGGGCGACAGATCGTCGGTGTTGGTTTCGCCCGATACCTTGAATACCGTGACGGTCATGCTTTGAGGTACTTCGGGGCGTGTGGTGAACCACTCGCCGTCGGCCCAGCTTTGCATGACTTCTTTGGCAAATGCATTGCCTCTCTCGGCCTTTTCCTGGACATCGTGGAAGGCGTCGAACATCAGCAAAGTGTGCTTGAGCGCGTTGGCGGCAACGGGTGCCAGCGCAGCGTTGTCGAGCAATTCGATGAGCGGCTGGATGTTGTAGCCGCCCAGCATGGTGCCCAGCAACTCAGTGGCTTTTTCGGGGCTGATGAGCGCGCATTTCTCGGTGCCGAATGCAACGGCTGCCAGGTACGAGGCTTTTACTTTGGCAGCGTCGTCGACGCCTGCAGGAACGCGATGGGTGATTAGGTCGAGGAGATAGCTTTCCTCGCCGGCAGGCGGGTTCTTCAGCAGTTCGATCAGGTCGGCGGTTTGTTGGGCCGACAGGGGAAGCGGGGGAATGCCCAGCGCGGCGCGCTCGGCAACGTGTTGGCGGTAGGTATCCAGCATGTGACGTGCCCTTTGTCGAGGGTTGGAGGAAATTCAAAGACAGCCCGGGCGCCGGGTAGGGCGCGAGGGCTGTCGGGGATGGCCAGGCCGGTTGTTGATTACAACAGGTCTTTGACGCCGTCGCGCTCTTCGAGCAGTTCGTTCAGTGTGTTGTCCATGCGCTCGCGCGAGAAGCTGTCGATGTCCAGGCCTTGAACGATGGCGTATTCGCCGTTTTGCGTGGTAACGGGGTAACCGTAAACGATGCCTTCGGGGATGCCGTAAGAGCCGTCAGATGGAATGCCCATGGTGACCCACTTGCCGTTCGAGCCCAGGATCCAGTCACGGACGTGGTCGATGGCCGCATTGGCTGCGGAAGCGGCCGAGGACAGGCCGCGTGCTTCGATGATGGCGGCGCCGCGCTTGCCGACGGTGGGGATGAACGTGTCCCGGTTCCAGGCGTCGTCGTTGATGACCTGAGCGAGTTTGTCGCCGTTAGCGGTGGCAAAGCGGATATCGGGGTACATGGTGGGCGAATGGTTGCCCCACACGATGAGGTTTTCGATGTCGGCCACTTTTTTGCCCGATTTTGCGGCCAGTTGCGACAACGCACGGTTGTGGTCGAGGCGCAGCATGGCTGTAAAGTTTTTAGCGGGCAGGTCGGGGGCCGATTTCATGGCGATATAGGCGTTGGTGTTGGCAGGGTTGCCGACGACCAGTACTTTAACGTTGCGGCTGGCAACGTCGTTAAGCGCTTTGCCTTGTACCTTGAAGATTTCGGCGTTGACTTTGAGCAAGTCTTTGCGCTCCATGCCGGGGCCACGAGGACGCGAACCGACCAGCAGGGCGACGTCGGCGTCTTTGAACGCTTCGCGCGGATCGCTGTGGGCGGTCATGCCTTGCAGCAGGGGGAACGCGCAGTCGTCGAGTTCCATCATGACGCCTTTAAGTGCTTTTTGCGCCTTTTCGTCTGGGATTTCGAGCAGCTGCAGAATGACAGGCTGGTCTTTGCCCAACATTTCGCCCGAGGCGATGCGGAACAGCAGGGCGTAACCAATTTGACCGGCAGCGCCGGTGACGGCGACACGCATGGCGGGTTTGGACATGAAGGATCTCCGAAAAAAGATAAGGGTAAACGACAGATTTTAATAGTTAAAAGGTTAGTTGAAATCGGCCCTGTAGTCAAACATCTTATATCTTATATAAGACAGAAGAGTGTTAGACATTCGGCGCGAACCGTGCGAGAATGTCGGGCGTTTTCACAAAACCGTCCAGACTTTTGTCGACCATGTCCGATCAATCTATAGATACTTCTGCGGTGCCCGAACGTGCCCCTGCCGGCGCGGCGTATAGCCCGTTGTATCAACAGATTAAAGGCTTGTTGCTTCAAAGTCTTGATCGCGGTGAATGGAAACCGGGAGAAGTCATTCCCAGCGAATTCGAGCTGGCGGCGCGTTTTAATGTCAGCCAGGGTACGGTTCGCAAGGCAATCGACGAGCTCGCAGCCGACAACCTGCTTATCCGGCGTCAGGGCAAGGGCACTTTTGTAGCCACCCACAACGAAGCCAAGGTGCGGTTCCGCTTTTTGCGGCTCACGCCCGACGACGGCCAGCCCTCGGCGTCAAGCAGCCAGCTTATCGACTGCCGCCGGGTCAAGGCGCCTGCCGATGTCGCCCGCCTGCTCGACCTGGCGTCATCCGAAAGCGCGGTCAATGTCAGGCGCTTGTTGTCTTTCGATGCCGAGCCCACCATTCTCGACGATATCTGGTTGCCGGGTGCGGTGTTCAAGGGGCTGACCACCGAGTCCCTGACCCGCTATAGGGGGCCGTTGTACGCCTTTTTCGAGTCCGAGTATGGGGTCAGCATGGTCAGGGCCGAAGAAAAAATCAAGGCGGTGGCCGCCACTGCAGCTCAGGCTGAGCTTTTGCAGGTGGCCCCCGAAAGTCCGCTCTTGCAGGTCGAGCGGGTGTCGTTTACGTATGGCGATCGCCCCATGGAGCTACGTCGCGGGCTGTACGTTACAAACCGGTTCCATTACCGGAACTCACTGAACTAGGTTTTTTTCAACCGATTTGATCCGCTTCGCGGAAATCGGCGAAAATACTAATAGCGTTTTGCAATATTTTGTTTGTTAACCTCGAGGCCATCATGTCCGATTCAGCTTCCAAGCCGCGTCCGCAGTTTCGCAATATCAGCGTTCCGCAGATCCTAAGCTACCGTCTTCCCCTGGCGGGAAAATCGTCAATTCTGCACCGTGTCAGCGGCGCATTGCTGTTTCTCTGTCTTCCGCTTGTTCTGGTGCCGTTGTTTTCGCTTAGCGTCACGTCACCCGACAGCTTCGCGTCCATTCAGGGCTGGGTGGCCAACCCCATCGTAAAACTCATCTTGCTGGCGCTTATCTGGGGCTACCTGCATCACTTCTGTGCCGGCATCCGCTATCTGGTTCTCGATCTGCACATCGGCATGGACAAGGTCTCTGCCCAAAAAAGCGCCGGCGTCGTCTTCGGGGTCAGCCTCGCGCTCACACTGGTTTTTGGTCTTAAATTGTTTGGGGTTTGGTAATGGCTACTCAAGAACGCGTGGGCGCCAAGCGCCTGGTCGTCGGTGCGCACTACGGCACCTTTGACTTCATCGTTCAGCGCTGTACGGCCGTCATTATGGCGGTGTATACGCTGGTTCTCTTTTTCGGGGTTCTGTTTACTTCCGACATGAGCTTCGAAAGCTGGCAAAACCTGTTTACCTTCACCGTCGGTGTGATCCCGGTAGGGCAGTTGCTGGCAACGCTGGCCTTCTTCTCGCTGGCATGGCATGCCTGGATCGGTGTGCGCGACATCTGGATGGACTACGTCAAGCCCGCAGGCGTTCGCCTGCTGTTGCAAGTACTGACCTTGCTCTGGCTTGCGGGTTCAATTATTTATTTCGCTAAAGTTCTCTGGAGTTTATAAGCCGTGGCTGCTGTCAAAAATTCCTTACCTCGCCGCAAGTTTGATGTTGTGGTCGTAGGCGCCGGCGGGGCCGGCATGCGTTGCTCTTTGCAACTGGCGCAGGCGGGCTTGTCGGTTGCCGTCTTGTCTAAAGTGTTTCCTACCCGTTCGCACACGGTTGCCGCCCAGGGTGGCGTCAGTGCGGCATTGGGTAACATGAGCGAAGACAACTGGTACTGGCACATGTACGACACCGTCAAAGGGTCCGACTGGCTGGGCGACCAAGACGCCATCGAATTCATGTGCCGCGAGGCGCCGTCCGCTGTTTACGAGCTCGAACACTTCGGTATGCCGTTCGACCGCAACCCCGATGGCACCATTTATCAGCGTCCCTTTGGTGGTCACACCGCCAATTTCGGCGAAAAGCCCGTACAGCGCGCCTGTGCCGCGGCCGACCGCACCGGTCACGCCATGCTGCACACGCTGTACCAGCGTAACGTCTCGGCCCGTACCCAGTTCTTCGTCGAATGGATGGCCCTCGACTTGCTGCGCAACGACGACGGCGATGTCGTCGGCGTTACCGCCCTCGAAATGGAAACTGGCGAGGTTTATATCCTCGAAGCCAAAACAACCGTGCTGGCCACGGGTGGTGCAGGCCGTATCTGGGCCGCATCTACCAACGCCTTCATCAATACCGGCGACGGTCTGGGTATGGCGGCTCGTGCAGGCATTGCCTTGCAAGACATGGAGTTCTGGCAGTTCCACCCCACGGGTGTGGCCGGTGCCGGCGTGCTCATCACCGAAGGTGTTCGCGGCGAAGGCGGCATCTTGCTGAACAAAGATGGCGAGCGCTTCATGGAACGCTACGCGCCCACCCTTAAAGATCTGGCACCGCGCGACTTCGTTTCGCGCTCGATGGACCAGGAAATCAAAGAAGGTCGTGGTTGCGGCCCCAATGGCGATCACGTGCTGCTCAAGCTCGATCACCTGGGCGCCGACGTCATCAACAAGCGTCTGCCGTCCATTCGCGAAATCGCGATCAAGTTCGGTAACGTCGACCCCATCAAAGAGCCCATCCCTGTTGTGCCCACCATCCATTATCAAATGGGGGGGATTCCGGCCAACTACCATGGTCAGGTTGTCGACTTTAAAAACGGCGAAACCAAAGTCGTCAATGGTTTGTACGCCATCGGCGAATGTGCGGCTGTTTCGGTACACGGCGCCAACCGTCTGGGTACAAACTCGCTGCTCGACCTCATCGTATTTGGTCGCGCTGCCGGCAAGCACATTGTCGACTCCCACCTCGAGCGTCAAATTGCGCACCAGCCCCTGCCGCAATCGTCCGTCGACTACTCCCTCGATCGCCTCAACAAGCTCGAAACCCGTACCTCGGGCGTCAAGGCACAAGAAGTGGGCAATGCAATTCGCAATGGCATGCAAACGCACTGCGGCGTTTTCCGTACCCTCGAGCTGCTCAACAAGGGTGTCGATGTCATCGAAAGCCTGGCGCCCCAGGTCGAAGAAATCTACTTCAAAGACAAGTCCAAGGTCTTCAATACCGCACGTATCGAAGCCCTCGAACTGTCCAACATGATCGAAGTTGCGCGTGCCACCATCAAGTCGGCCGCAAGTCGTACCGAAAGTCGCGGCGCTCATGCGCTCGACGATCACCCCGACCGCGACGACGAAAACTGGTTGCGCCACACCCTCTGGTATTCAGAAGGCGGCCGTCTCGACTACAAGCCGGTTCAAATGAAACCGCTGACCGTCGACAGCTTCCCACCCAAAGCACGGACCTTCTAAGCAGGAACTGAAATGAGCCAAAAACGTATCGTTAAGTTTGAAATCTACCGCTACGATCCTGACAAGGACGAGCGTCCGTACATGCAAAAGCTCGAAGTCGAGCTTCAGCCTACCGACAAAATGTTGCTCGACGCGCTGGTGCGCATCAAGAACGATGTTGACGACAGTCTGGCTATCCGCCGTTCGTGCCGCGAGGGTGTTTGCGGTTCCGACGCCATGAACATCAATGGCAAGAACGGTCTGGCATGTACCACGAACTTGCGCGAACTCTCCCAGCCTATCGTGCTGCGTCCGCTGCCAGGCTTGCCTGTTGTGCGCGATCTGATCGTCGACATGACCCAGTTCTTCAACCAGTACCATTCGGTCAAGCCGTTCCTCATCAACGACACACCGCCGCCCGAGCGCGAGCGTCTGCAGTCGCCCGAGGCCCGTGAAGAGATCGACGGTCTGTACGAGTGCATCCTGTGCGCATGTTGCTCGACCTCCTGCCCGTCGTTCTGGTGGAATCCCGACAAATTTGTGGGCCCTGCCGGTTTGCTGCAGGCCTACCGCTTCATCGCCGACTCGCGCGACGAAGCCACCGCCGAGCGTCTCGATAACCTCGAAGACCCTTATCGTCTGTTCCGTTGCCACACCATCATGAACTGTACAGACGTCTGTCCGAAGGGGCTGAATCCCTCGAAGGCAATTGGCAAAATCAAAGAACTGCTGGTTCGGCGCAGTATCTAAGTGCTGCACTCATGAGCACACTGACCGAACTTGAGCGTGCCCGCCTGCGTTGGCGGGCACGCCGTGGTCTGTTGGAAAACGATTTGATCATCACGAATTTTCTGGATCAATACGAAACCCAACTTACCGATACTGATGTTGTCGCCTTAACCCAATTATTCGAGATGGGTGACAACGAATTGCTCGACGTTTTGTTGGGCCGCAAGTCGCTAGAAGGGGTGTACGACACGCCCGATATTCAGCGGCTGGTTGGGCAAATGCGAGCGCTGTAAATTTTTGAGGAAGAAAGATGCAACTGTCAGATAAAAAAGCAACCCTATCGTTTTCGGACGGTAGCGCATCGGTTGATTTTCCGGTGTACAAAGGCTCGATCGGCCCAGACGTCATCGACATTCGCAAGCTGTATGGCCAAACCGGCATGTTCACCTACGACCCGGGTTTCTTGTCGACGGCGTCATGCGAGTCGGCGATTACCTACATCGATGGCGACAAAGGTCAGCTGCTCTACCGTGGCTACCCCATCGACCAGTTGGCCCAAAACAACGACTTTCTCGACGTTTGCTACCTGATCCTGAACGGCGAGTTGCCCAGCGCCGAGCAAAAGCTTCAGTTTGACAGCGAAGTCACCAACCACACTATGGTGCACGAGCAACTGGCCACATTTATTAGTGGTTTCAGCCGCGACGCCCACCCCATGGCCATGCTGACCGCTGCCGTTGGCGCATTGTCTGCTTTCTACCACGACGCCACCGACATCACCAACCCCGAGCATCGCCGTCTGTCGGCAATCCGCCTGATCGCCAAGATGCCTACGCTGGTCGCCATGGTGTACAAGTATTCGTTGGGCCAGCCTTACATCTATCCGCGCAACGATCTGTCGTACACCGGCAATTTCTTGCGCATGATGTTCGCCAACCCCTGCGAAGATTACAAAGTCAACGACGTTGTCGAACGCGCGCTTGACCGCATCTTCATCTTGCACGCCGACCACGAACAAAACGCTTCAACGTCTACGGTGCGTTTGTGCGGTTCGTCGGGCACTAACCCGTTTGCAGCTATTTCGGCAGGTATTGCCTGCTTGTGGGGTCCCGCTCACGGCGGCGCCAACGAAGCCTGCCTGCAAATGCTCGAAAACCTGCAGGCCAACGGTGGTGTTGCCAAGGTTGGCGAATTCATGGAAAAGGTCAAAGATAAAACGTCTGGCGTTCGCCTGATGGGCTTTGGTCACCGTGTATACAAAAACTACGATCCCCGTGCCAAGCTCATGCAAGAAACTTGCAAAGAAGTCTTGTCTGCGCTGGGCCTCGAAAACGATCCGCTGTTCAAGCTGGCCATGGAGCTCGAGCGTATCGCCCTCGAAGATCCGTACTTCGTCGATCGCAAGTTGTACCCCAACGTCGACTTCTACTCGGGCATCGTTCAGCGCGCCATTGGTATCCCCACACCTTTGTTCACCGGTATTTTTGCCTTGGCACGTACCGTTGGCTGGATCTCCCAGTGGGACGAAATGATTTCCGATCCCGAATACAAGATCGGTCGTCCGCGTCAACTTTACACGGGTTCCGCCGTTCGCGATATCAAGCGTTAATTTGCTTGATGGCCCAGGTGGCCATCGTGGGTGTTGTTACCCGCGTATGGCCGCAACAAAAAAGCCGCCTTTGGGCGGTTTTTTTATGGGCGTCATGACTTACGCAGCAAGCTGCAGGCCAGCAGGCTGGCGCGGTCGGCGTGTAACAAGCACTGCTCGCCAGGGCCGCATGCAAAAAAGCCCCGCTTGTTAAAGCGGGGCTTTCGGCTGCGGCATGCCAGCGCCCAAGGGCGCGCGCCATGCCAATACAACGTGCTTATTTACTGCTGGCGCGTTGCTGTGCTTCTTGCTGGGCGTCGACTACGGCCAAGGCGGTCATGTTCACGATACGGCGAACGGTAGCGCTTGGCGTCAGGATATGCACCGGACGTGCAGCACCCAACAGTACCGGACCCATAGACACACCGTTGCTGCCTGTCATTTTCAGCATGTTGTAGGTGATATTGCCGGCATCGAGGTTCGGCATGATCATCAGGTTGGCTGGCCCTTTCAGGGGCGAATCGGGGTAGGCACGCATGCGGATTTTTTCGGACAGGGCCGAGTCGGCATGCATTTCACCGTCGACCTCAAGGTGCGGCGCACGCTCGTTGACGAGCTGACGGGCACGGGCCATTTTGCGAGAAGACTCGGTAGAGCGGCTGCCAAAGTTGGAATGCGACAGCAGCGCAATTTTAGGCACGACGCCAAAACGCAAGATCTCTTCGGCCGCCTGGATGGTCATGTCGGCAATTTCTTCAGCGCTGGGGTTTTCGTTGACGTGGGTGTCGCAGATGAACAGCGTCTGGTCGGGCAGCATCAGCACGTTCATGGCTGCAAAGGTTTGTACGCCTTCTTTTAGCCCAATGACTTCTTGTACATACTTCAGCTGATTGTCGAACTTGCTGGCCACGCCGCAGATCAGGGCATCGGCGTCCCCACGCTGCAGCAACATCGAGCCGATGAGCGTGTTGTGCTTGCGGACCATGGCCTTGGCGATTTCGGGCGTGACGCCGTTACGGCCTTGCAACTTGTAATAGCCGTTCCAGGTTTCGTTGAAGCGATCGTCGTCTTCGGGGTCGACCAGTTCAATGTTTTGCCCGGGAATCAGGCGCAGCCCGAACTTCTTGACGCGCATCTCGATGACGGCTGGGCGCCCGATAAGAATAGGCTTGGCGATGTTTTCGTCGACCACGGTTTGAACCGCACGCAGCACACGCTCGTCTTCGCCGTCGGCATAAATAACCCGCATGGGTGTATTTTTGGCCTGCATGAACAGCGGGCGCATGAGCTGGCCGGTGTGGTAAACCAGGCCCATCAGGCGCTGGCGATAGGCTTCCATGTCTTCGATGGGACGAGTGGCTACGCCTGACGCCACGGCGGCCTCGGCAACGGCCGGTGCGATTTTAATGATAAGGCGCGGGTCGAAGGGCTTTGGAATAATGTAGTCGGGCCCGAACGACAAGTCTTGCCCGGCATAGGCCATGGCGACTTCGTCGTTTTGTTCGGCTTCAGCCAGTTCGGCAATGGCCTTGACGCAGGCCAGTTTCATTTCTTCGTTGATAACGGTTGCGCCGACGTCCATGGCCCCGCGGAAAATGAACGGGAAGCACAAGACGTTGTTGACCTGGTTGGGGTAGTCGGAGCGACCGGTCGCGATAATCGCATCGGGGCGTGCGGCCTTGGCCACTTCCGGGCGGATCTCCGGTTCGGGGTTGGCCAGGGCCAGAATAAGAGGCTTGTCGGCCATGGTCTTGACCATGTCGGCCGTTAGTACGCCGGGTGCAGAACAGCCCAGGAAGACGTCGGCGTCTACACAAACGTCTGCCAGCGTGCGGGCATCGGTTTTTTGTGCGTAGTCGGCCTTGGTCGGCTCCATGTTGGCTTCGCGGCCTTCCCAGATAACGCCGCGCGAA
Source organism: Pusillimonas minor (assembly GCF_014237865.1). GTDB lineage: Bacteria > Pseudomonadota > Gammaproteobacteria > Burkholderiales > Burkholderiaceae_B > Neopusillimonas > Neopusillimonas minor. The sequence goes on along the minus strand of NZ_JACJUU010000009.1, from coordinate 33,003 downwards.
TCGACCACGAAGATGTTTTTGCGGGGGATGCCCAGGCTGACCAAAAGGTTAAGACAGGCGATGGCTGCGGCACCCGCACCCGAACACACCAGCTTGACCGAATCGAGTGATTTGCCGACGACCTTCAGACCGTTCAGGATGGCGGCTGCCGAGATAATGGCTGTACCGTGCTGGTCGTCGTGAAAGACGGGGATCTTCATGCGTTCGCGCAGCTTCTTTTCAATATAGAAGCACTCGGGCGCCTTGATGTCTTCGAGGTTGATGCCGCCCAGCGTGGGTTCGAGCGCGGCGATGATGTCAACCAGTTTGTCGGGGTCCAGTTCGTTGAGTTCGATGTCGAAAACGTCGATGCCGGCAAATTTCTTGAACAGGCAGCCTTTGCCTTCCATGACGGGTTTGGCCGCCAGGGGGCCGATATTGCCCAGGCCTAGTACCGCTGTACCGTTAGTAACGACGCCGACCAGGTTCGAGCGGGAGGTGTACTTGGCGGCAGCTTCTTCGCCCCCTTCGTAAATGGCCATGCTGGCCACTGCAACACCCGGGGAATACGCCAGCGACAGGTCGTCTTGGTTGGCCAGTGTTTTAGTTGGTGTTACCGAAATCTTACCGGGGGTTGGGTAAGCATGGTAATCAAGGGCCATTTTTGAGAGGTCCGCCTTGGCGTCCATAAGGTACTGCTCCTGAAATTATTCGAGTAAAAGAAACGTAAAAAATACACCATTAGCGAAATGTCTGCATCTTGTCGTACCGGTTTTGCACCGGGTGTCAGTAAAAATCAACGTCCGGTTTTCAAAATGCCCGTGTTTCGGGCCTCGCGGTTACATCCGCAGGTGTTTGTGGTTATACTAACTTCAATACGGCTACTCAAGGCGTCGTACTGTTGCCTTCTGCCCCCGCTATCCGCTAACCGGTCTGGCCGTGTCGCGGAAGGTTGTCCCCCCTGCATCAAACGAGTGAAGCACTCGGTAAGGTGAAGCGAACACATGTCATCACAATCAGAGTCCCTTTCAAATTCCTACCTTTTTGGTAGTAACGCTCCCTACGTAGAAGAACTCTACGAATCCTACCTCGACAATCCCGGCTCCGTCTCCGACGAATGGCGCGCCTACTTCGACCAGTTGCAGCATCTGCCTGCCACCGACGGTAAAGAAGTCACCCGCGACCAGGCCCATGCGCCCATCGTTCAGTCGTTTGCCGAACGTGCCAAAGCCAATGCCTTCCTTAGCGTTCGTGCCCAGCAGCCCGATTTGTCGGTAGCCAGCAAGCAGGTTTATGTTCAGTCTCTGATCGCGGCATACCGTACCCTTGGTTCGCGCTTCGCCGAACTCGATCCGCTCAAGCGTCAAGATCGCCCGGTTATCCCCGAGCTCGATCCTTCGTTCTATGGCCTGACCGAAGCCGACCTTGATCAGGTTTACTCAGCCACAAATACTTATTTCACCAAGTCCGAGACCATGACGCTGCGCGACATGCTCAAGGCCTTGCGCGACACCTATTGCCGTACCATCGGTGCCGAGTTCATGCACATGTCCGATCCGGCCGCCAAGCGCTGGATCCAGGAACGCCTTGAATCGTCTTTTGGCGTGCCGTCGTACTCGTCCGAACGCAAGCGTCACATTCTCAAGCAAATCACCGAAGCCGAAGGCCTCGAACGCTTCCTGCATACCAAATATGTGGGTCAAAAGCGCTTCTCCCTCGAAGGGGGTGAAAGCTTCATCGCGTCCATGGATGAAGTCGTCAATCATGCCGGCGAAAACGGCGTCCAGGAAATTGTTGTGGGTATGGCCCACCGCGGTCGCCTGAACATGCTGGTCAATATCATGGGCAAAATGCCCGGCGACCTTTTCGCCGAATTCGAAGGGAAGTACGCTCAAACCCTTACCGACGGCGACGTCAAATATCACAACGGTTTCTCTAGCGATTTGTCCACCCGTGGTGGTCCAGTTCACCTGTCGCTGGCGTTCAACCCGTCGCACCTTGAAATCGTCAACCCCGTGGTCGAGGGCAGCGCGCGCGCACGCCAAGACCGTCGTGGCGATACGGAAGGCGCACAAGTGTTGCCCGTGCTGGTACATGGCGACGCGGCTTTTGCCGGCCAGGGCGTGGTCATGGAAACCCTCAACATGGCGCAAACCCGCGGTTACGGTACCGGCGGCACGCTGCACATTGTTATCAATAACCAAATCGGCTTCACCACGTCCGACCCGCGCGACTCCCGTTCTACGTTGTACTGCACCGACGTCGTCAAAATGATCGAAGCGCCGGTGTTCCACGTTAACGGCGACGACCCCGAAGCGGTTGTCTACGTTACCGAATTGGCCCTCGATTACCGTCGTCAGTTCAAGCACGACGTTGTCATCGACATCGTTTGCTTCCGCAAACTGGGTCACAACGAGCAAGACACGCCGTCCCTGACACAACCCTTGATGTACAAGCGCATTGGTCAGCATCCCGGCACACGTAAGCTCTACGCCGACAAGCTCGTCGCACAGGGCGTGCTGTCCGAAGAAGAGGTCGATGGTCTGGTCAAAGAGTACCGTCAGCTCATGGAAGACGGCCAACGTACTGTCGAGCCAGTCCTGACCGACTACAAAAACAAGTACGCCACCGACTGGACGCCGTTCCTGAACGCCAAATGGACAGACCATGCCGACACTGGCGTACCTTTGGCTGAACTTACCCGTATCGGCGAGCGTATCACCCAGGTCCCCGAAGGTTTCACCGTTCATACGCTGGTCAACAAGCTGCTCAACGACCGTCTTAAAATGGCGCGCGGCGAAGCTCCCCTCGACTGGGGTATGGGCGAGCACCTGGCGTTTGCCACGCTAGTGTCGTCGGGCTACACCATTCGTATTACGGGTCAAGACGCCGGCCGCGGTACCTTTACACACCGTCATGCCGTACTGCACGACCAGAAGCGCGAGCGCTGGGATGACGGTTCGTACATTCCTCTGCAAAACGTCTCCGAAAACCAGGCGCCTTTCACTGTTATCGACTCGGTACTGTCCGAAGAGGCCGTGCTAGGTTTCGAATACGGTTACGCTTCGGCCGAGCCGAACACACTGACCATCTGGGAAGCTCAGTTCGGCGACTTCGTCAACGGTGCGCAGGTTGTTATCGACCAGTTCATTTCTTCGGGCGAAGCCAAGTGGGGTCGCCAGTGCGGTCTTACGCTTATGTTGCCTCACGGCTACGAAGGCCAGGGCCCCGAGCACTCTTCGGCTCGCATCGAGCGCTTCTTGCAGCTGTGCGCCGACAATAACATTCAGGCGGTTCAGCCGACCAACGCATCGCAAATTTTCCATGTGCTGCGTCGTCAAATGATTCGTCCGTTCCGCAAGCCGCTGGTCATTTTCACGCCCAAGTCGTTGCTGCGTAACAAAGACGCCACTTCGCCCTTGTCTGACCTGGCCAATGGCACCTTCTTGCCTGTTATTGGCGAAACAAACGCCAATATCGACCCGGCCAATGTCAAGCGCGTGCTGGTGTGCTCGGGCAAGGTTTACTACGACCTGGCCAATGCTCGCACCGAGCGCGAACGCTCCGACGTTGCCATCGTGCGCATCGAGCAGCTCTACCCGTTTGCCCACAAGGCATTCCAGGCCGAACTGCAAAAGTACAGCAACGCCAAAGAAATCATCTGGGTACAAGACGAGCCTCAAAATCAGGGGCCATGGTTCTATATCCAGCATCACCTGTACGAGAACATGGTCGAGGGCCAGCGCCTGGGTTATGCCGGTCGTCCTGCTTCTGCATCGCCGGCGGTTGGCTATCTGGCCAAGCACCAAGAACAGCAAAAGGCACTGATCGAACAGGCGTTTGCCGAAAAATTCAAGGGCGTGTCCCAGTCGTCCAAGTAAAGAACACACTACATTACGGAAAATATCTACTATGGCTATTACAGACGTTCTCGTACCCCAGTTGTCAGAATCCATTTCTGAGGCAACTTTGCTCAACTGGAAAAAGCAGCCCGGCGAAGCAGTCCAGGCCGACGAAATCCTCATCGAAGTGGAAACCGACAAGGTTGTTCTCGAGGTACCGGCGCCTGCATCCGGTGTGCTTAGCGAAATCGTTAAGGCAGACGGCAGCACCGTCGGTTCGGGCGAAGTCCTCGCCCGCATCGATACCGAAGGCAAAGCCGCGGCAGCAGCTGCACCCGCAGCCGAAGCACCGGCTGCCGCCGCAGCACCTGCAGCCGCACCCGCCGCGGCCTCGTCTTCTTCGGTAGCCTCGCCCGCCGCCGGCAAGATCCTTGCCGAAAAAGGCATCGATGCTGCCAATGTCGACGGCACCGGTCGTGGTGGCCGCATCACCAAGGGTGACGCCCTGGCCGCCGAAGCTGCACCCGCCAAGAAGCCTGCCGCCGCACCGGCACCTACCAGCTTGTCCCTCGATGGTCGCCCCGAGCAGCGCGTACCCATGAGCCGCCTGCGTGCCCGCGTTGCAGAGCGCCTGCTTCAGTCGCAATCCGAGAACGCCATCCTGACGACGTTCAACGAAGTCAATATGCAAGGCATCCTCGACCTGCGCGCGCGCTACAAAGACCAGTTCGAAAAAGAGCACGGCGTCAAGCTGGGCTTCACATCGTTCTTCGTCAAGGCCGCCGTAGCTGCGCTTAAAAAGTACCCCGTCGTCAACGCCTCGGTCGATGGCAAAGACATCATCTATCACGGCTACTTCGACATCGGTATTGCAGTCGGCAGCCCGCGTGGCCTGGTTGTACCTATCTTGCGTAACGCCGATCAGCTCAGCATCGCCGAAATCGAAAAGCAGATCGCCGACTTCGGTGCCCGTGCACGCGACGGCAAACTTAGCCTCGATGAACTCACCGGCGGTACGTTCTCCATCTCGAACGGTGGTGTGTTTGGTTCCATGTTGTCCACGCCCATCATCAACCCGCCGCAGTCGGCCATCTTGGGCATTCACGCCACCAAAGATCGTCCGGTTGTCGAGAACGGTCAAATCGTGATTCGCCCCATGAACTACCTGGCGCTTTCCTACGATCACCGCATCATCGACGGCCGCGAGGCTGTGTTGTCGCTGGTTGCCATGAAAGAAGCGCTCGAAGACCCCCAGCGTCTGTTGCTCGACGTCTAAGGTACGCACGCCGGGCCCCTTGCCAGGTCGTTGCGCTGTGTAGCGCACGGCCACGGCCCGGGCCCTTTTCTTTTTTAGGCAACGCGCACCTGGTGCGCGTTCGCAGAACAAATTACTGGAAATACAATGGCTAAAAATTTTGATGTCGTCGTGATCGGGGCCGGCCCCGGCGGGTACATTGCTGCAATTCGTGCGGCGCAGTTGGGTATGTCTGTGGCATGTATCGATGCCGCCTCCAACGCCGACGGCAAGCCCGCACCGGGCGGTACCTGCACCAACGTAGGTTGCATTCCTTCAAAAGCGATGTTGCAGTCCTCTGAGCACTTCGACCAGGTCAATCATCACTTCTCCGAACACGGTATCGAAGTTAAAGGCGTCAGCCTTAAACTCGACACCCTTATTGGCCGCAAAGACAACGTTGTCAAACAAAACAACGAAGGCATTTTGTACCTGTTCAAAAAGAACAAGGTCACGTTCTTCCATGGTACCGGTACGTTTTCGGCATATGTCGACGGTGGCTGGTCCATCAAAGTATCGGGTCAATCCGAAGAAGAGCTCATCGCCAAGCATGTTGTGGTTGCCACCGGTTCGGCGCCTCGCCAGTTGCCCGGTCTCGATTTCGACGAGAAAAAAATCCTGTCCAACGATGGCGCCTTGCGTATTCCGGCAGTACCCAAAAAACTGGGTGTAATTGGTGCAGGCGTTATTGGTCTCGAGCTGGGTAGCGTATGGCGTCGTCTGGGTGCCGAAGTCACCGTACTCGAAGCCGCCCCCGATTTCCTGGCGGTTTGCGATCAGCAGGTAGCCAAAGAAGCCCACAAGGTCTTTACCAAGCAGGGCCTTAATATTCAAACCGGCGTAAAAATCGGCGAAGTCAAAACCAGCGCCAAGTCGGTGACCGTACCTTACACCGATGCCGCCGGCGCAGAGCAGTCCATCACCGTCGATCACCTCATCGTCTCTATTGGCCGTGTGCCGCACACCCAGGGGCTGGGCGTTGAAACGGTTGGCCTGAAGGTCGACGAGCGTGGTTTTGTGGTTGTCGACGACGACTGCCGTACCAATTTGCCTAATGTATGGGCAGTTGGCGACGTGGTTCGCGGCCCCATGCTGGCGCACAAGGCTGAAGAAGAGGGCGTTGCCGTTGCCGAGCGTATCGCCGGCCAGCATGGCCACGTCAACTTTGGCACGATCCCCAGTGTTATCTATACCTCGCCCGAAATCGCGTGGGTTGGCAAAACCGAGCAGCAACTCAAAACCGAAGGCGTCAACTATCGTGCCGGCAGCTTCCCGTTTTTGGCCAACGGCCGTGCACGGGCCTTGGGCGATACCACCGGCTTTGTCAAGATTCTGGCCGATGCCAAGTCCGACGAAGTCCTGGGTGTTCATATCATTGGCCCCAGCGCGTCCGAGCTCATCGCCGAAGCCGTTACCATCATGGAGTTCCGCGGCGCTGCCGAAGACATCGCCCGTATCTGCCATGCTCACCCCACATTGTCCGAGTCGGTTAAAGAAGCCGCTCTGGCTGTTGACAAGCGCTCGCTCAATTTCTGATCGGGTGGTTGTTGTTGGCAACTGCTAATTCAAAAAGGGGCTGTAACGCCCCTTTTTGTTTTTAACCTATGAACGTTAAACAATACTACGAGCACGCGCTTGCCGAGCGCGGCTACAAACCCGATCTGGCGCAGATCGAGGCCATCGACAGGCTGCAGCAGTTTTATGACGATTGGGTCGTTTACAAGCAGGCCCGTTCCAGCACACTGAAAAAAATCTTTCGTCGGCCCGATATCCCTCGCGGGGTGTATATGTGGGGCGGTGTGGGTCGGGGCAAAAGCTTTTTAATGGATGCCTTTTACGCCACGGTGCCACTCAAACGAAAAGGGCGTCTGCACTTTCACGAGTTCATGCGGGGCGTGCACCAGCAGCTCGACGAAGTCAAAGGCCAGCAAGACCCGCTCGACGAGGTCGCGCGGCGCATTGCCAAACGGTATCGCCTGATCTGTTTCGACGAGTTTCACGTCTCTGATGTTGCCGATGCGATGATTCTGTATCGTCTGTTGCTCAAGCTTTTCGAGCACGGCACGTCGTTCGTCATGACGTCAAACTACGAGCCCTCTACCTTGTACCCCGATGGCTTGCACCGAGATCGCATCCTGCCGGCCATCAAGCTCATTCAAGAGCGCATGGATATCCTGAATGTCGATACCGGTACCGACTACCGCCGACGCGCACTGGAGCAGGTGCGGGTGTATTTGTCGCCCGTCAATGCCGATACGCGCGCCGAACTCCAGGACGCTTTCGACCGCCTCTCTGACACGGCACCCATGAAGCCGGTGCTAACCGTTGAAAACCGTGAGCTTAAAGCGGTAGCGCTAAGCGGTAGCGTAGTCTGGTTTGACTTTGCTACTTTGTGTGGCGGCCCCCGGTCGCAAAACGACTACCTCGATCTGGCCAGCCGGTTCCAGACGGTGATTTTGTCTGATGTACCTCGCATGACGGCACGCCAGGCGTCGGAAGCCCGACGGTTCACCTGGCTGGTCGACGTTTTTTACGACCATAAAGTTAAACTGATCATGTCGGCCGAATGCGAACCTGAAGGCTTGTATACCGAAGGCCCCATGGCCAACGAGTTTCATCGTACGGTATCGCGCCTGCTCGAGATGCAATCGCGTGAGTATCTCGAATCCGAGCGCCGTGTTGCGGCAACCCTGTAATCTATAACGAATAAATTCAACATGAAAACCCGAGTCCTGACCGGTATCACCACGACCGGCACCCCGCATCTGGGCAACTATGCGGGCGCTATTCGTCCGGCCATCGAAGCCAGTCGTCAGCCCAATGTCGACGCATATTTCTTCATGGCCGACTATCACGCACTGATCAAATGCGAAGACCCCGCGCGCGTGGCCCGTTCACGCCTTGAAATCGCGGCCACCTGGCTGGCCGGTGGGCTCGATGTTGACAAGGTTACGTTCTACCGGCAGTCCGATATCCCCGAAATTCTAGAGCTCTGCTGGCTGCTGACCTGCGTTACCCCCAAGGGTCTGATGAACCGGGCGCACGCCTACAAAGCATCTGTCGACCAGAACACGGCGCGTCAGGTAGACCCCGACGATGGCGTGACTATGGGCTTGTTTTCTTATCCGGTCCTTATGGCGGCCGACATCCTGATGTTCAATGCCCACAAAGTGCCGGTGGGTCGAGACCAGGTGCAGCACCTTGAAATGGCCCGCGATATCGCGCAACGGTTCAACCATTTGTACGGTCAGGGTAAAGAATTTTTTGTTTTGCCCGAGGCTCAGGTCGACGACGAAGTGGCGACATTGCCCGGCCTGGATGGTCGGAAAATGTCCAAAAGCTACGACAACACTATTCCGCTGTTCGAGGGCGGCAGCAAAGCCATGCGTCAGGCGATTTCCCGCATCGTGACCGATTCGCGCCAGCCGGGCGAACCCAAAGACGCCGAGGCTTCCCATGTGTATGCCCTGTACCGGGCGTTTGCCACGTCGTCGCAAGCATCCGCCTTCAAGGCGGCGCTTGAAGGCGGGCTTGCCTGGGGCGAGGCCAAAGAGGCCTTGTTTGCCTTGCTTGACGATATCGTCGCCCCAATGCGTGATCGCTACGCACAGCTGATGGCCGATCCACAGCAAATCGAAGATATCCTGCAAGCGGGTGCCGCCAAGGCGCGTCGCGAATCGGCTGAACTCATGGGCGCCCTGCGTGAAGCCGTGGGTTTGCGTCAACCCAGTCAGGTTGCCGCAGCTTCAAAAGCCAAGCCCAAGGCCGGCAAAACCGCGCGTCTGGTCAGTTTCCGCGAGGGCGAACGATTTCATTTCCGGTTGTTGTCGGCCGATGGCGCTCAGCTTTTGTTGTCCGAAGGGTTCGACGACCCCAAGACTGCAGGTCAACTCATGGGCGCCCTTAAAACACGCAGCTTGTCTGACCTTACCCAGATCAATAACGGTCAGGTCTCGGTGGTTGTCGATACTCAGCTTGTTTGTCGTTTCCCCGAAAGCGAGCTTGAGGCTGTCGAGCAGGCGCTGGCGTCACTTAAACAAGACTGACAGCGGTTTTAGCCCGTAAAAAAACACCCCGCAGGCCGATTGTTCAAGCGGCCTGCGGGGTGTTTTTATTGGGTGGCTCGGCGAGCTATTTCTTTAGTTTTGCAAAGGCGGCCGCCATGGCGCCCATGCCATCTGCAGTGCCCGACGCTTTCTCGCGACGATCGCCCGAGCTACGCTGATTGCCACCGGTATTGCGGCCGCCCTGGGCCCGACCACCGCTGCCCGCGCCTGGCCGGCTTGGCGGCGCGTCGTCATTCAGGCGCATTGTCAGGCCAATGCGCTTGCGCTCAACGTCAACTTCCTGGACTTTGACCTTGACTGTCTGACCGACACGCACAACGTCGCGCGGGTCGCTGACAAAACGATCGGCCAGCGCCGAAATATGAACCAGGCCGTCCTGGTGGACCCCAATATCAACGAAGGCGCCGAAGTTGGCCACGTTGGTAACTACCCCCTCAAGAATCATGCCCGGTGTCAGGTCGTTCAGGGTGTTCACGCCTTCTTTAAACTGGGCGGTCTTGAACTCGGGGCGCGGGTCGCGCCCGGGTTTTTCAATTTCGGTAAAAATATCGCGTACGGTCGGCAAACCAAAGCGCTCGTCGGTAAACTCGGTTGGCGACAAGCCGTTCAGGGCCCCTTGCCGTCCCATGACCTGTTTGGCGTCGGCCTTGATCTTTTCAAGAATGCGCTTGACGACAGGGTAGGCTTCGGGGTGCACGGCCGAAGCGTCGAGCGGGTTGTCGCCGTTGGCAATGCGTAAAAAGCCGGCGGCTTGTTCAAAGGCCTTGTCGCCGAACCGGCTGACTTTCATCAGCATTTTTCGGTTTTGAAACGCGCCGTTCTCGTCGCGCCAGGCCACAATATTGCGGGCCAGGCTGGCATTCAGGCCCGACACCCGGCTTAGCAGCGGGGCAGAAGCCGTGTTGACATCAACGCCCACTGCGTTCACGCAGTCTTCAATGACGGCGTCAAGCGATCGGGCCAGTTCGCGCTGGTTGACGTCGTGCTGGTACTGACCAACACCAATGGCTTTCGGTTCGATTTTTACCAGTTCTGCCAACGGATCTTGCAGGCGGCGCGCGATAGAGACCGCGCCACGCAAGCTCACATCTAGTTCGGGAAACTCGTGCGCGGCCAGTTCGGACGCCGAATACACCGAAGCACCGGCCTCAGAGACGACAACGCGCGTCGCCCTGACGTCGTTGAACTTTGCCGCCATGTCGGCCGCCAGCTTTTCGGTCTCGCGCGATGCGGTGCCATTGCCAATGGCAATGAGCTCGACTTTGTGCTTAAGCGCCAGGGCCGCCAAGGTGTTGATTGAACCCTCGTAGTCGCGCCGGGGTTCGAAGGGATATACGGTGGCCGTGTCCAGCAGTTTCCCGGTGGGGTCGATCACCGCCACTTTGACGCCTGTCCGGATACCGGGATCCAGACCCATAACGGCCTTGGGCCCGGCGGGCGCCGCCAGTAACAGGTCTTTGAGGTTGGCGGCAAATACACGTATGGCTTCTTCTTCGGCTTTTTCACGTAACTGGTTGACCAGTTCTGTCTCGAAGGCCGTCAGCAGCTTGACGCGCCAAGTCCAGCGGCAGACTTCGCCCAGCCATTTCTCGCGCGGCTTCGCGTCAGCGTCAAAGCGTGCGCCCAATGCCAGAAATCCGGCGACGCGGCTGACGCAAGGATGGGGCGTTTGCGTTTCAAGCTCGGGGGCCAGGCCAATGCGAAGATCGAGTACGCCTTGCTGACGGCCGCGCAACAGGGCCAGAATCCGGTGTGACGGCAGCGTGCGTAAAGGTTCGTGAAAGTCGAACCAGTCCCGAAAATTGGCACCTTCGGTTTCTTTGCCTTCAATAACCTTTGCATACAGCAGGCCCGAATGCCAAAGATGGTCGCGCATGTCGGCCAGCAAATCGGCGTTTTCGGCAAAGCGTTCGGCCAGAATATCGCGTGCCCCGTCCAGGGCGGCCTTGCCGTCGTTGATGCCGGCCTCGGCATTCAGGTAGCCTTCTGCCAGTGCGGCCGGGTCGGCTGTGCGGTCGCCCAAAATGGCGTCAGCCAGCGGCTCCAGGCCCGCTTCGCGTGCAATTTGCGCCCGCGTGCGGCGTTTGGGCTTGAACGGGGCGTACAAGTCTTCAAGGCGCTGCTTGGTTGTCGCCGCCAGAATCTCTTCGGTCAGTGCTGGGGTCAGTTTCCCCTGTTGCTCAATAGACTCGACCACTGCAGCGCGACGGTCCTCGAGTTCGCGCACATAAACAAGCCGCACTTCCAGGTTACGCAACACCGTGTCATCCAGGCCGCCGGTTACTTCTTTCCGGTAGCGGGCAATAAACGGTACGGTTGCGCCGCTGTCCAGCAGGTCTACGGTTGCAGCCACCTGTGCCGGGCGCACGCCTAGTTCTTCGGCCAGCAGGGCAACAATGCGTTCGGGGGAATTGTTCAGCGCCACTTTGGGTGCTGCATTTGCGGTAACTGTCATGTGGAAGCCATCTGGTTTACATCATCAAGCGGGGCATTTTGCCACATCCAGGCCGAACAGGTCTTCTTGCGCGGTTATGATTCTGGTTTAGTCTGATGTGTCTGGAACGCCCCATGTTGCTGCAAGAGCTTGATGCCATTTTTGCCGAAGACGGCCCCATTGCGGCTGCGTTGCCGGGCTACCATGCCCGTCAGGCCCAGCTGGAACTGGCACGCGCCATTGACCAGGCCATCACCGACGGCAGTACGCTGATCGCCGAGGCCGGGACCGGCACGGGCAAAACCTGGGCGTATTTGGTGCCTGCCTTTCTAAGCGGGGTGAAGGTGCTTGTGTCTACGGGCACCCGAACCTTGCAAGATCAGTTGTTCCGGCGCGATTTACCCCGCTTACGCAATGCGTTAGCCCTGCCCGTGACCACGGCCTTGCTTAAAGGACGCGGGAATTATGTCTGCCACTACCACCTCGAACGTCTGCAAGGCGATGACCGCGCACTCAAGTCGCGTGCCGAAATCGGTCAGCTTCGTCATATCCAGGTGTTTGCACAGCAATCCCGTACCGGCGACAAGGCCGAGTTGGCCGAGGTGCCCGAAGAGGCCGATATCTGGAATCGCGTGGTTTCGACGCGCGACAATTGCCTGGGCCAAGACTGCCCTAATGTGCGCGACTGCTTTGTGCTCAAAGCACGTCGCGAGGCGCAGGAAGCCGATATCGTGGTGGTCAACCACGCTTTGTTCATGGCCGACCTGGCGCTCCGTGAAGAGGGGATCACCGACCTCTTGCCCGAGGTGCAGTTGGTGGTGTTTGACGAGGCCCACCAGCTTCCCGATGTGGCCACGCGCTTTCTGGGCAGCAGTGTGTCTTCGCATCAGCTTATCGACCTGGCCCGCCAGGTCGAGGCGGCGGGGCTGGCCCACGCCCGCGAAGCCTGCAACTGGACAGAGCAAGGGCAGCGCATTGAACACGCTGCGCGCGAACTGCGCCTGGCCACTGCAGCCATAGATCGCTTGCCTGGCAAGAAAGCGACATTCGAAACTTTGCCCGATGCCGAGGCTTTCGACACTGCGCTCGAACGTTTGATTGAAGTTCTTGACGATTGTGTGCAACGGTTGGGTATCGTGGCAGAAAAGCATCCTGACCTTACTGCCGCCTCAAAAACGTCACTTGATTTGCGGGCACGGCTTTTTCGCTGGAGCCAGCCCGACCGTCAGGGCCGAAATGCGCTGGCGGCCGCTCCGGCTGCCGACGGTACCCCGGGCGGCGACGAAACGGCGGTCAGGTGGGTCGAGTCCAGCAGCCACGGCATGCGCCTGCATAGCGCACCATTGTCGGTCGCCCGCATATTTTCGCGTTTTCGCCGCCCCGAGCAAGCCTGGGTCATGACCTCGGCGACGCTGTCCATTAATGGTGATTTCGGTTTCTTTCAGCGACAACTGGGGCTGCACGACGCCGTCACGGGTCGCTGGGAGTCACCCTTCGATTATTCGGCGCAGGGTGTTTTGTTTGTGCCGTCTACCTTGCCGCTGCCTAACCACCCGCAGTTCAACGAAAAATTTGTCGATTTGCTTGTGCCGCTAATCAAGGTTGCACAGGGCGGGGTATTGGTTTTGTGCACCACCTTGCGCGCTGTCGACCGCATCGCCGAACTGCTCGATGAGCGGCTCGACGCGGCTGGTATTGATCGTTTGCTGCTCAGGCAGGGCGACACGTCAAGGCGGTTGCTGCTCGACCGCTTCCGTGATGCGCGCAATGCGGTATTGGTGGGTAGTGCCAGTTTCTGGGAGGGTATCGACGTTCCCGGAGACGCGCTGACGCTGGTTGCGATCGACAAGCTGCCTTTTGCGCCGCCCGACGACCCGGTGCTTGAGGCGCGTTTAAACGAAAGTCGCCGCCGTGGTGGCAACCCCTTCATGGAGTTTCAGTTGCCGGAAGCCGCCATTGCCCTTAAACAGGGCGCGGGGCGCCTGATTCGGTCGGAGGGGGACTGGGGCGTATTGATGGTGGCTGACACCCGTATTGTTGACAAGCCCTACGGGAAGCTGCTTTGGCGAGGGTTACCGCCGTTTTCACGCACCCGCGAGCTGTCGCAGGTGGTGAAATTTTTCAAGGCCCGGCAGACGCCCGAACGCTGAGTTTTTACCCGCGCCCACTGCCAGAACAGGTGTGGACGGGGGTGATTTGGCTGGTTGTTTAAAACCAGTTGATCGGGTTCCACATACTGCCGCTGGCCTCGGCAAAACCCTGTTCGTAGTATGGGCTGTTGGGGAAGTTGCTGTCGAGCACGCGCTTGGTATCGTCACGCAACTCGGGCATGTTCAGTTTGTCGTACGCCATGTACATAATGTACAGCGCCTTTTCGGCCGCCGGAACACCCTGGAAATCGGTGACGACGGTTTGGGCGCGATTGATGGCAGCCAGGTACGCATGGCGTTCGTAGTAGTACTGGGCCACAATGACTTCGTTTTGCGCCAATGTGTTAACCAGCCAGGTCAGGCGTTTTTTGGCGTCGGGGGTGTAACGGCTGTCGGGGTAGCGTGTAATCAGCTCGTTAAAGGCCTCGTAAGATTCGCGCAGGCCCTTCGGGTCGCGCTCGGCCGGGTCTTGGCGTGTAATGTTCGAAAACAACGCGCTGGGTGGCGTGAACGTGACCAGGCCTTTCAGGTAGAGCATGTAGTCGGTACCCGGGTGGTTGGGGTACTGCTGCTGGAAACGGTCGATGGCGGCCAGGGCCTGCTCGGGCTCGTCGTCTTTCCAGTTGACGTACGCCAGGTCAATAAGGGCTTGCTGCGCGTAGCCGCCAAACGGGTAGCGGGCTTCCAGTGCCTCGAGGCGTTGACGCGCATCGGGCCAGTTGGCGTCGCTGATTTCGGTACGTGCCTCGCGGTACAGCCGGTCGGCGCTCCAGCCGGCGGTAGGGTCGACATCGCCTTTGCTTAAGGCGCCGCAGCCTGCAACAACTGCGGCCACTATAAATACGCCGGCCAGACGGGCTACCCGGGAAGCCCCGGAGCAAAGTACAGAATTGAAGTTAACGCGAGTCACAAAAGCATCCTTGGTGTTAGCATTGCAGGCTGATTATATGATTTGTCGCCATGCCTGACACAGATATTACTAAAGAAAGTTCGTCGTGCCCGCCCGACGACGAACCCCTGCTGTTCGAGCTGCCGCTCAAAACCATGCCCGAGCGTCTCGATAAAGTCCTGGCCCGTCTCATGCCGGATCACTCCCGCAGCCGTTTGCAATCCTGGATCGAAGCCGGGCACGTCAGGGTTAATGGCCAGGCGGCGCGCGTGCGCCAAACGGTTGGCCCCGCCGACTGCATCGAGGTCTGGGAGCAAGTCGCGCCCGAGCAGCAGGCGTTCACCCCCGAGCCGGTCGCGTTCGACGTCGTGGCCCAAAGCCCCGACTGGGTTGTTATCAACAAACCCGCGGGCCTCGTTACGCATCCGGGGGCCGGCAACTGGTCGGGCACCTTGCTTAATGGTTTGCTGTACCGGTTCCCCGAACTGGCTACTGTACCGCGTGCGGGTATTGTGCACCGGCTCGACAAAGACACATCGGGCCTGCTGGTCGTGGCCCGCCACGAAAAATCACAAACGCATCTGGTGCGCCAGTTGCAAAGTCGCAGCGTCAGCCGGCAATACACAGCGCTGGCACACGGCTGGGTGCGTCATGGTGGTACTGTTAATGTCCCCATTGGCCGCGACCCGCGCGTACCCGTTCGCATGAGCGCCGAAAACCCCATCGCCCCGCGCGAGGCCATTACGCACTTCGAGCCGCTTCACATCGGCACGACCGCCGAAGGCCAGCAGGTCAGCCAGATTATTTGCCGGCTGGAAACGGGGCGAACCCACCAGATACGTGTTCATATGGCCAGTGTGTGTCATCCGCTTGTCGCAGATGTACTGTATGGTGGCCGACTTATTGCCGGCGCGTCACGCCAGATGCTGCATGCGCAGGCATTAAGTTTCGACGATTTTTCCACTGGCGAGCGGGTTACTTTCGAAGCGCCGCTGCCCGCCGACTTCGAACAGACACTGGGGCTTCTTGCGTGGCAATAACAACAAGACTGGGCTCGTTCCAGGTGGTAAGCGGCACCCCTTGGCGGGGTGTCAGGTACTTTTGTACTACCCGGTTGGGCGGGCACAGCGTGTCGCCCTTCGACACACTCAACTTTGGCGCGCATGTCGGTGACGACGCAGCGGCTGTACAGGCCTGCCGCGAGGCGCTGACGGCCCAAATCGGTGCTATGCCCGTGTGGCTTGACCAGGTGCATGGCACCGTCGTTCACGATGCCGATGCCTCTGCGTCCGCCTTGGGCAATACAGGGCAGGACGGGGCCACGGCGAGTACGCCGGTTGCCGACGCGGCGGTCACGTCGTGTGCCGGCCACGCCCTGGCTGTCTTGACGGCCGATTGCTTGCCGGTGGTTGTTGCCGATGACGCGGGGCAGGCAGTGGCAGTCGCCCATGCCGGGTGGCGTGGTCTGGCGGCAGGCGTGCTCGACAACACCGTTGCGGCGCTGCAGGCCCGTTTACCCGCCCAGGCCGAATTGCGGGCCTGGATCGGGCCGGCCATTGGCCAGTCGGCCTTCGAGGTCGGGCCAGACGTCTATGCCGCTTTTTGCGATACCCAGCCCGAAAACACGGTGTACTTTGTGCGGCGCCCTGGCTCTGAACGCGCTGGCGGCAAATGGCTGGCCGACCTTGCCGGTTTAGCCCGACACCGGCTGGCTGTGTTGGGCGTGCGTTATATTGAACAGAGCAATTGGTGTACGTATCGTCACCCGGAGCTTTTTTATTCGTATCGTTTCAACCACCCCACCGGACGCATGGCGACGTTGGCCTGGCTTGATCCGGCTACCGACTTACCCTGATTGACAGTTAATCGCCAGGCCCCCAACATGAAGGTGTTCTGATGCAAATAGTCACACAAGGCAGGTTTACTTAATGAGCATTCCGTTTTCAGGTCAACAACTCAATGAAATCCAGGCGGAATTCTCCCAAAGCTGGCAAGAATTGCTACACAAGGCCGAGCAGGGCCAGCTAGAACTACCGAAAGACAGGCGCTTCAGCGCTCAGGCCTGGGCCAGCCATCCGGCCTATTTGCTCATGGCGCATGCCTACCTGCTGTCTGGGCAGGCCATGCAAAAAATGGTCGACACGGCCGACGTCCCCGACGACACCCGCGAGCGCTTGCGGTTTTCCGTCATGCAATGGCTCGATGCCGTGGCGCCGTCCAACTTTCTGGCCACCAACCCCGATGCCCAGCACACCTTGCTGCAAACCAAGGGGTTGTCGTTGGCCCAGGGTATTCAAAACCTCTTCACCGACCTCCAAAAAGGGCACTTGTCGCAAACTGACGAAAGCCATTTTTCGGTGGGCGAGAACCTGGCCATCACCGAAGGGCAGGTCGTCTTCGAGAACCCGCTCTTTCAACTGATTCAGTACACGCCTTTGACTGCCCAGGTCTATCGCACGCCGCTTCTGGTCGTGCCGCCCTGCATCAACAAGTTTTATATCCTCGACCTCCAACCCGAAAACTCTTTCGTTCGTCATGCTGTCGAGCAAGGGTTTACGGTATTCATGGTGTCGTGGCGTAATCCGCAGCTCACCGATACCGACGGCATTTTGCAGGCCACCTGGGCCGATTACCTGCAAAGTGGCGTGTTGCAGGCTATCAAGGTGGTTCAAGACATCAGCGGTCTTGCAAAAATCAATGCACTGGGTTTTTGCGTGGGCGGCACATTGCTGGCCAGTGCGTTGGCCCTGGCCAAAGCCCGGGGCGAAGACCCGGTCAACAGTCTTACCTTGCTGACCACGTTGCTCAATTTTGAAGACACCGGTGTTCTCGACGTCTTTATCGACGAAGGTCACGTTAACGCGCGCGAGCGCCAGCTGGGGCAGGGCGGGCTGCTGTTTGCGCGCGAACTGGCCACTACGTTTTCGTTTCTCAGGCCCAACGAACTTGTCTGGAACTACGTCGTCAATAACTATCTAAAGGGCCAAAGCCCGCCTGCATTCGATCTGCTCTACTGGAATGCCGACGGCACTAACTTGCCGGGCCCGTTTTTTGCCTGGTATCTGCGTAACACCTACCTGGAGAATAATCTGGTTGTGCCCGGCAAAGTTGTTGTCGACGGTACGCCCGTCGACCTGGGTGCGCTCGACATGCCTGCCTACGTGTATGGCTCTCGCGAAGATCACATCGTGCCCTGGAAGGCGGCGTATGCCAGCATGCCTGTGCTTCAGGGGCCCAGACAGTTTGTCATGGGCGCGTCCGGCCACATTGCGGGCGTGGTTAACCCGCCTGCCAAAAACAAGCGGTGTTATTGGGTCGGCCCCGACGTGGCAGGTAAAAATGTCGACTCGGCCCGCAACTGGTTTGACGCGGCGCAAGAACATCCGGGCAGTTGGTGGTTACATTGGTCCAATTGGCTGGCTGGTCATTCGGGCACGCGTCGCAAGGTCGTCAAACGTCTGGGCAATACCCGCTTCGCACCAATCGAAGCCGCTCCTGGGCGTTACGTGAAGGCCAAGGCGGTTTAAACAGAATTACAAGGAGAACTCCATGAGTGGAAAAGTGGCATACGTGACTGGTGGCATGGGGGGGATCGGTACATCGATCTGTCAACGTCTCGCCAAAGAGGGTTTTACCGTAGTGGCGGGGTGCGGGCCAAGCCGTGATCACACCAAATGGCTCGACGAGCAAGCCGCATTGGGCTACAAGTTTCACGTGTCGGTGGGTAACGTCTCCGACTGGGACTCCACTGTCGAGGCCTTCGAAAAGGTCAAGGCCGAACTGGGCCCCATCGATGTGCTGGTCAATAATGCCGGTATCACGCGCGATGGCCTTTTCCGCAAAATGTCCCGCGACGACTGGCGTGCCGTTATCGACACCAACCTCAACAGTCTGTTCAATGTCACCAAGCAGGTCATCGAGGGCATGATCGAAAAAAACTGGGGGCGTATCATTAATATCAGCTCGGTTAACGGTCAAAAAGGCCAGTTTGGTCAAACCAATTACTCAACCGCCAAGGCGGGCATCCATGGCTTTACCATGGCGCTTGCCCAAGAGGTCGCCAGCAAGGGGGTTACCGTAAACACGATATCGCCGGGATATATTGGTACCGACATGGTCAAGGCCATGCGTGCCGATGTGCTGGAAAAAATCGTTGCCACGATCCCGGTCCGGCGATTGGGCACGCCTGAAGAAATCGGCGCCATGGTCGCCTGGATCGCCTCTGACGACGCCGGTTTTGCCACCGGTGCCGACTTTTCGCTTAACGGTGGTTTGCACATGGGGTAGTAATACCCATAACAAGCACATATGACACAAACTAAAAACGCGTCCGGCCTGCGGTTGATTAAAAAGTATCCCAACCGCCGCCTCTACGATACCCAGACCAGTGCCTACATTACCTTGGTCGACGTCAAGCAACTGGTACTCGATAACGAAAATTTTCAGGTGGTCGACGTCAAGTCAGGCGAAGACCTGACGCGCAGCATTTTGCTGCAGATCATTCTTGAAGAAGAAACCGGTGGGGTGCCCATGTTTTCTGCGGCCGCGCTGTCGCAGATCATTCGTTTTTACGGCAATGCCATGCAGGGCGTCATGGGGGCCTTCCTCGAAAAAAACATCCAGGCGTTTATCGATGTACAAGAACGGATGGCCGAGCAATCAAAAAATATGTATGGGTCTGCAGTAGGGCCAGAGGCATGGACCCAGTTCATGAGTGTGCAAACCCCGGTATTGCAAACCATGATGAACAACTACATCGACCAAAGTAAAAACTTGTTCGTGCAAATGCAAGATCAAATGCAAGATCAGACCCGGTCCATTTTCTCAACGTTTCCGTTTGTGCCGCCCGCAGGTGGCGACGGGTCGCAAAAAAAATAAGCCGGCCAGGCTTAACGAAACGGGCTGTGTTCGACCAGCGCTTCAGCGTAGTGGTCAACAGCCCGTGTTTCTTCGTCTAAAAAATTTGCTATGGCTTGGGCAAACCGTGCGTCGCGCACCCAGTGGGCCGACCAGGTTTTGACCGGCAGCATGCCTCTGGACAGTTTGTGTTCGCCTTGGGCGCCGCCTTCAAACACCTTTATCTGATGGGCAATGCAGTACTCAATGGCCTGCAAATAGCACGTTTCAAAGTGCAGGCCAGAGACAAACTCGGTGGTGCCCCAGTAGCGCCCGTATAAACGTTCTTCGCCAATAATGTTAAAGGCGCACGCTACGGGCGTTTCGTCCCGGTGTGCCAGCACCAGCAGAAGCTGGTCGCCCATGGTGCGCCATATCCGCTCAAAGAAGTCGGCGTTCAGGTAGGGGGCGTTGCCATGCTCATGGTAAGTGCGTTCATAGCAGCGATAAAAAAACGCCAGATCATCTGCCGTGATTTCGTTGCCGCGCAACCATTTGAAAGTGATCCCGGCCGCGGCTACTTTTTTTCGGTCTTGTTTCAGTTTTTTGCGCTTTTGCTGGGTCATGCCAGCCAGAAAGTCGTCGATAGTGCCGTAGTTATTGTTGTGCCAATGAAACTGTACGGTTTCCCGAAACATGAAGCCCGCCTCGCGCAGCGCGGCCTGGTCTGCGTCGTCGGGGAAAAGAATATGCAGTGAAGATAATGCATTTTGTTGCGCAAGCGATACGGCGGCCTGAGCCAGCATCGTGCGATCGGCGGGCGACCTGGCCAATAAACGGGGCCCGGGCACCGGTGAAAACGGGATCGCCGACAGCAGTTTGGGGTAATAGGGCAAGTTGTGTTGCATGAAGGCCCGCGCCCAGGCATGGTCGAAAACGTATTCCCCGCGCGAATGGTATTTGACGAAAAGCGGCATGGCACCTGCCAATTGGCCATTTCGTTTTAACAACAGATAGTGCGGGTCCCAGCCTGTTTCAAGCGATGCACAACCGCTGGCCTCAAGGGCATGCAAAAACGCATGGCTGGCCAACGGGTGACCTTTCGCCAGCGCGTTCCATTCTTCGGGTGCAATATCGTCTAAAGTACGAGCCAACGAGAGTTCTTCAGTCAAGGTGTGCCACTTGGAGGTTGGGTGATGGGTAATGGCGTAAATTTTAGGGTAACTACGGCATGACGTCTGAAATTCCGGTTTTGGTGCTGACGGGTTTCTTGGGGGCAGGCAAAACAACCTTGCTTAATCGCCTTCTGGGTGCTAGGCAGCCGGGTTTAGTGCCTGCAGCGCCTGCGGGCGCCGCCGAACCGTCGGGCAGCGCCGCTCACGTCGGTACACCTACCAACATCGGCAGCGACGCAGCTGCTGACGACGGCGTGGCATATGCTGGTACAACTGTCGACCCCGAACGCTTAGTGGTGCTGGTCAACGAGGTTGGGCAAATCGGACTCGATCATCAATTGGTTCGTCATGTCGATGATCGTCTGGTGATGCTCGAGTCGGGTTGCATTTGCTGCTCGGTGCGCGGTGGCTTGGTCACTGCGTTGCAAGATTTGTTCATGGCGGCGCTTCAGCGGCGCATTCGCCCGTTTACGCATATTGTCATCGAAACCACCGGAATCGCCGATCCGGCGGCAATTCGTTATACCTTGGCTTTTGAGCGCTTTCTGGCCGATCGGTATCGGTATGCGGGTTGCGTTACGGTTGTCGACGCTGGCAACATACAGACCCAGTTTGTGCAGCAGCCCGAGGCCGCACCGCAGCTGGCGCAAGCCGACTGCCTGGTCATCAGCAAAGCCGACCAGGTTAATGCGCAAGCGTTGGGTCTAACCCAGACTTGGCTGGATACGGTGTGCCCGCAGGTGCCCAGTCTGCTTGCCGGGCAGGTGACGTCGGTGGGGCAGTTGTTCGACGTCGTGCAGGGTCAGTCGGGCCGTGTGCCGGCGTTGGGCGGAGCCGTTCGTCGTCGCACGGCAGGCCTTTTTGGGGTGTCTGGTCAGGGCTTGTTTACTTCATCGGGCGTACCGAGGTCTGGCGCCGTGTTTCCGGATGCACAAGTGGTGGGTGATTTTTCCCGGCCGGTGGGTAGGCATGCCGACCTCGATGTCGCGAGTTGGGAACTGTCGGGCACCGTGAAGCGGGCAGACTTTTCGCGCGCCCTGGATGCCGCCGTGGCCGATACAGGCGCCGGGCTGCTACGTTTCAAGGGCATTTTGTTTTTCGAGCCGGGCGGCTGGCAGGTGGTTCAGGTCGTACACAATACCGTTTACCCACCCCAGCCCTTAAAGGCCGGGCCTGATGCCCCTGGCGCTCAAGCCGTTGCCATTACTCGCGGCAGCCCGGCTGAGGATTTTTTCAAAAAACTGGAAGCGGGTTTAAGGAGCCTCTGAACAAGTCCCCGCGCCGTCTGCATCTGTCGTTTCGGGCGTTCTGCGGCGTTGCAAATCCTCGCGATAGCTGCGGCTATCACTGCGGTTTGCGCCTTGCAGCTCATCCCGAACGACAGCGCATACTTGCCGCTCGACTTATTCAGAGGCTCCTTAGCTAAAAGTTAAAAACTGTCGCCTGTTGTCTATATTTACTCAAAGTAAAGTACGGCCAAAGTGGGCTGTACTTGGTCTGGTCATGCTATTGCGCAAGGGCCAGGCAAAAAAAATGCCTGCATGTAATATGCAGGCATTTTTAAATTTGGTTGCGGGGGCAGGATTTGAACCTACGACCTTCGGGTTATGAGCCCGACGAGCTGCCAGACTGCTCCACCCCGCGTCTGAAGAACTGAATATTAACCTACCTAAAAAAATAATGCAAATCCGTAGCAAATAGTTCACACCCTGAGGTACAAAATAGGGGCTTACAGTGCAACTTTGAAAAATTACGCGTAGAATTGTCCAAAACCAGAATACATGACCGAGAACGAAATCATTCGGGTGCTCGAAACCGCGCTGTTATGCGCCGACGCAACCCTGCCTTTATCCGAGTTACGCAAGCTGTTTCCCCCTGAAGACGTCTCTGCAGATGATCTTCGGCGGTTGCTTTCTGTGCTGCAGCTTGATTGGTCAGAGAAAGGGCTCGAACTGGTCTGTCTGGCCAGCGGGTGGCGGTTTCAAAGCCGCCCCGAAATGCAAAAATTCCTCGAACGTCTTAATCCCGAAAAACCGCCCCGATACTCAAGGGCTGTCCTCGAGACTTTAGCCATTATTGCGTGGCGTCAGCCTGTAACACGAGGCGACATCGAAGATATTCGCGGGGTTACGGTTTCGTCTCAAATTGTCAAAACGCTCGAAGAGCGTGGCTGGATCGAAGTGCTGGGCCACCGTGACGCCCCCGGGCGTCCCGCGTTATTTGGCACAACACGCCAGTTTCTCGACGACTTGGGGTTACGAACGCTCGACGATTTGCCTGCACTCGAGTCGCAAGAGTCCATGCAGGTGCTCGAAGGCTTGCAGCTCGACGACCCGCCGGCCCCTGATGCCGATTGACACGGAGTATCCGAACAAACTTATGAATGAAACCACTACCGAGGCCTTGTCGCAGGCCGTCGATGCCGTACACGACGACAACACCACCAAGGCGCCGGCCAAGGGCCGTGGACGAAAGCTGCGTACGCCGTTTCGTCGTCGCCGGGGCGATGAGTCCGATGGCACGCCCGGCGAATCGTCAGTGTCAACTCACCCCGAGGGCGCAGCCCCGGCGGGCGGGGCATCTGCCAAAGCCCCGGCTCAAGCACGCAAGCCTCGGGCGCGTGGTCCGGCAAAGGGCAAAAAAGCACCTGCATCGTCGCCGGTAGCGTTGTCCGATGCCGAAGACAGCGCCGATGCTGACAAGGCTTTGGGCTATTTGGACAAGGCCCAGAAAATCGAGCAACGTTTGGGTAAGTACCTTAACAGCGATGCCGTGACGCCCAAGCTTCACAAGGTGTTGGCCGATGCCGGCATCGGTTCGCGGCGCGAAATGGAAGAACTGATCATTGCAGGCCGAGTGTCTGTTAATGGCGAGCCGGCGCATATTGGTCAGCGCGTCGGGCCCAACGATCAGGTACGAGTCAACGGCCGCCCCATTACGCGTCCCAATGCCGCCAGGCCGCCGCGCGTCATTCTTTATCACAAACCGGCCGGCGAAATCGTCAGTCACGACGATCCCGCCGGGCGTGCGACGGTTTTTGCCCGTTTGCCAAAAATGAAAGTCGGTAAATGGTTGTCGGTGGGGCGTCTCGACCTCAACACCGAGGGCCTGCTTATATTGACCACATCGGGCGATCTGGCCAACCGGCTCATGCACCCGCGATATGGCGCCGAGCGTGAGTACGCCGTACGTGTGTTGGGTGAACTGGCCGACGATCAACAAAAACAGTTGGTCAAGGGCATTCAGCTCGATGACGGCATGGCTCAGTTCGGTTCACTCGATTTTCTTGGCGGAGAGGGCAGTAATCGCTGGTATCGGGCAACGCTGCACGAAGGCCGTAATCGCGAAGTGCGTCGTATGTTCGAGGCCGCCGGTGTTACGGTTAGCCGCCTGATTCGTACCCGCTTTGGCGAGATCGTTCTGCCGCGCAACTTGCGCCGTGGTCGCTGGGAAGAGCTCGACAGCACGCTGGTTACCGCCTGGATGGTACAGCTTGGCCTTATCAAAGACGAAAGCGCTGGCGGACGTCGTGGCGAGCGTCCGCGTCAGCCATTGACGCACGACAGCGCCTTGCCGCCGGGTTTCGGTACGCTCGAACGCAACGGTACCAGCGGCGCCAAAATCAGTCGACGCGGCAAGTTATCGGGCGGGCGTCCCGGTGCAGTTGCCGCAGTGGCCCAGTCTTTTCCCTCCGACCCTTACGGCACCGGGCAAATGCTTCCGGGTGGCTTGCCTAATGGTCACCCCGACGGTAAAGGCGGCAAGGGCCGTAAGCGGCCCGCCGGTGGCAAGCCTAAAGGCCCCGAAGCGGCCCATGGCAAACCGGCATCCCGTGCCCCGCGAGGGGCGGCCGGGCCCAAGGGTCAAAAGCCGGGCCGTGGGCCGCGTGCAGGCAAGCCGCGCAGCGGTCGCGGCGACGACTGGCAACCCAAAGGCGCCTCGGCACACGAGTCCCGGTTGGGTGTGCTTAAGTAATCTTGTTGTTTTTTAAGTCTAAACCCCGGGCAGGTCACGATTTTTTCTAAAATCTGTTAAACTACCGGCCTTTACAGGTATATGTTTGCCTTGCGGTTATTTTTGGCGGCAAGCATGGCCTTCGCTAAAGTGCAGGTAAGCCGGGGGTTTACGCGCAATGTACCAGGGTACAAAGTGCAGGCCGGCGCACCAGTCTTTAAAAAGCGCAATAACAATGGGCTGGCGTACAGCCCTTTTTTTTTGAATTTTATGGCAGATATTTTCGCACTGACACAAGACGTCCTCGAAGGCACAGATCTCGAACTGGTCGATATCGAACGTATGCCGCTTGGGTTGCTCCGTGTCACGCTCGATCGTCCGGGCGGTGTGAGAATCGAAGACTGCGAACAAGTTTCCAAGCAGCTATCCCGCGTATTCGAAGTCGAAGGCATTGATTACCAGCGCCTCGAGGTTGGTTCGCCCGGCATCGATCGCCCGCTCAAAAAAGAGGCCGACTTCGTTCGCTTTGCGGGTGAGCGCGTCGAAATTCGTCTGCGCGAACCCCGCGACAACCGAAAGGTGTTCGCCGGTACTTTGCAGCTTGCCGAAACGACAAATACTGAAAGACGTGTTTTTGGCCTAGTGCTCGATCCCGTGGCCAAAAACAGCAAGGCTGAAGTCATCAGCTTTGCATTTGACGATATTGATCGTGCCAAACTGGATCCCGTACTTGATTTCAAGGGTAAAAAGCGATGAGTCGCGAAATTCTTCTGTTGGTTGACGCCCTTGCGCGTGAAAAAAACGTATCGCGCGAAGTGGTTTTCGGCGCGCTCGAAAACGCGCTGGCCTCCGCCATGAAAAAGCGTTTCAAAGAAGACGCTGATATCCGTGTGTCTATCGATCGCGATACTGGTTCCCACGAAGGGTTCCGTCGTTGGCTGGTCGTGCCCGACGAGGCCGGTTTGCAAGAGCCCGATCAGCAAGAGCTGTTGTCCGAAGCCCAGGAAATCGTTCCAGGCATCGAAGTCGGTGAATACATCGAAGAGCCGCTCGAGCCCATCGAATTTGGTCGGATTGGCGCTCAGGCCGCCAAGCAAGCTATTTTGCAACGCATCCGCGACGCCGAGCGCGAGCAACTGCTCAACGATTTCCTCGATCGTGGCGAATCCATTGTTTCCGGTACCGTAAAGCGTATCGACAAGGGCGATGTCATCATCGAAACCGGCAAAATCGAAGCGCGTTTGCCGCGCTCCGAAATGATTCCCAAAGAAAATATCCGTGTGGGTGATCGCATTCGCGCCTGGGTGTTGCGTGTCGATCATTCAGCACGCGGTCAGCAGGTAATCTTGTCGCGTACATCGCCCGAATTCATTCGTCAGCTCTTCGAGAACGAAGTGCCCGAAATCGAACAGGGCCTGCTTGAAATCAAAGCGGCTGCCCGCGACCCGGGTGTGCGTGCCAAAATTGCCGTTGTGGCCTACGACAAGCGTATCGACCCCATCGGTACCTGCGTGGGTATGCGTGGTTCGCGGGTTACCGCCGTGCGCAACGAGCTGGGCGGCGAGCAGGTCGATATCGTCCTGTGGGCCGAAGATCCCGCCGAGTTCGTCATCGGTGCGCTGGCGCCGGCAACAGTCGAATCCATCGTGGTCGACGAAGACAAGCATGCCATGGATGTCGTCGTCGACGAAGAGAACCTGCCCAAGGCTATTGGTTCTCGTGGTCAAAACGTGCGTCTGGCCTCCGAACTCACCGGGTGGCAAATCAATATCATGACGCCCGAAGAAAGCCAGAGCCGCTTCGAGCAAGAGCGCACCGAACTGCGCTCAACCTTCATCAGTAAACTCGATGTCGACGAAGAAGTGGCCGACATCCTGATCGACGAGGGTTTCACCGGCCTCGAAGAAATCGCTTATGTGCCTATTCAAGAGCTTCTCGAAATCGAAGCCTTTGACGAGGACACCATCAACGAGCTGCGTGCCCGTGCCCGTAACGCGTTGCTTACCGAGGCTATTGCCCAGGAAGAGCGTGTGCAAAACACCGAACCCGCCATGCTCGAGCTAGAGGGCATGACGCCCGAACTGGCTGCCAAACTGGCCGAACACGATGTATACACCCGCGATGATCTGGCCGAGCTGGCCACCGACGAGCTGTCCGAAATTGCACAGATCGACGAACAGTCCGCCAGTGACCTCATCATGAAGGCCCGCGCCCACTGGTTTGCAGACGATGAAACCTGAATTTCGGGTTACGTCTAGCCACCAGGTTGTTTTTAATGAATGAAGTAGTCGTATAAAGAGAGAGTCGAATGTCGAGTAACACCGTCGCCCAGTTCGCTGTTGAACTGAAAATGCCTGCAGATGTACTGCTCGAGCAGTTGCGTTCTGCTGGCGTTGAACTCAAATCAGTAGACGATGCCGTCACTGACGCAGACAAGGCGAAACTGCTCGAATCGTTGCGCCGGTCGCATGGGGGTAGCGCCACCGAGGGTAAGAAAATTACCCTGACGCGCCGCCAGACGTCCGAGATCCGCCAGGCAGACAGCTCGGGGCGGTCACGCACGATTCAGGTCGAGGTGCGAAAGAAACGCGTTTTCGTCAAGCGCGAGCCCTCCGAATTGCTGGCCGAATCGGCTGCGCAAAAAGAAGCCGAGGCTGCCGCAGCACCTGCTACCGAACCCGAGGCGCCTGTAGCGGCGCCACCGGCTGAAGTCGCGCCTGCCGTGCAAGCGCCTGCCGCCGCAGCGTCGGTGCCCGAACCTTCCTCTGCACCCCAAGTGTCCGAGCCCGAAGCGCCTGTAGCGCAAAAGGCCGAAGAGGCGCCCGTAGAAGAAACGCAGCCAACGCCGGTAGCCGACCAGGCACCTGCCGTTGCGAAGGCGCCCGAAGAAAGTAAGCCGGCCGCACCTGAAGCGCCCGAAGCCCCGCCTGCACTCGAGCCTGAAGCTGAAGAGGTTGAACCTGTAAAAGCCACGCCTGTTGCAGCCGAGCCCGTAGCCAAAGCTGCGCCGGCAAAGTCCGCCGAAAGGCCTGCAGCCCGCCGTGCGGCGCCTGCGCCTGCGGCCCCCGCTGCCGACGACGGCCGCGAGCGTGCCCGTAAAGCCGCCGAAGCCGAAGCAGCTGCGTTGCAACAAATGCTTAACCGCCCGCGTAAAGTGCTCAAGGCCCCCGAAGACGAAGGCGGCATCAGTGGCACCTTACACAAGCCTGCAGGTAAAGCCGGCAAAAAAGACGTCAAGGCCCCCGAGAAAAAACCGGTTCGCGCCGGCGAGGGTGGTGCCTGGGTCGACGACGGGTCGCGTAAAAAACCTGTCGCGCGTACCGATGCCGCGCCTGCAAGCCGCGATGGCTGGCGTGCCGGGGGTAAAGCCGGCAAGTCGGGTCGTGGCCGCAATGCTCGCCAGTCTCAGGCAGAGCAGCGTCAACCCCAGACGGTCGAATTCATTGCCCGCGAAGTGCACGTTCCCGAAACCATCAGCGTGGCCGATCTGGCCCACAAAATGGCCGTGAAAGCTGCCGAGGTCATCAAGCACCTGATGAAGCTGGGCCAAATGGTTACCATTAACCAGGTGCTCGACCAGGAAACGGCCATGATTGTGGTCGAAGAGCTGGGTCACAAAGCCATTGCGGCCAAACTCGACGACCCTGAAGCCTTCCTCGACACCACAGAAGCCGAAGTGCAGGCCGAAGCCCTGCCGCGCGCACCTGTTGTTACCGTCATGGGTCACGTCGACCACGGTAAAACTTCGCTGCTCGACTACATCCGTCGCGCCAAAGTGGCTTCGGGCGAAGCCGGCGGCATTACGCAGCACATTGGTGCCTACAGCGTTAAAACCGACCGCGGCATGGTCACCTTCCTCGATACCCCGGGTCACGAAGCGTTTACCGCAATGCGTGCACGCGGTGCCAAGGCCACCGACATCGTTATTCTGGTTGTTGCAGCCGACGACGGCGTGATGCCGCAAACCAAAGAAGCCATTCACCACGCCAAGGCAGCAGGTGTGCCCCTGGTCGTGGCCATCAACAAAATCGACAAGCCCGATGCCAACGCCGATCGCGTCAAGCAAGAGCTGGTCTCGGAAGAGGTTGTGCCTGAAGAGTACGGCGGCGATGTGCCGTTTGTACCCGTGTCGGCCAAAACCGGCCAGGGTATCGACGACTTGCTCGAAAACGTGTTGTTGCAGGCCGAAATTCTCGAGCTGACCGCACCCATCGAAGCCCCGGCCAAGGGTATCGTCATCGAAGCCCGCCTTGACAAGGGGCGTGGTCCGGTGGCGACTATTCTGGTTCAAAGCGGCACGCTGTCGCGCGGCGATTCGGTGCTGGCCGGTGCAAGCTATGGTCGTGTACGTGCCATGCTCAACGAGAACGGTAAACCCATCAATACGGCCGGGCCCTCAATCCCCGTCGAAATCCAGGGCCTTACCGAAGTGCCTGCAGCAGGCGACGAGGTCATTGCCATGGCCGACGAGCGCAAAGCACGCGAAATCGCTTTGTTTCGTCAGGGTAAGTTCCGCGACGTCAAGCTGGCCCGCCAGCAGGCCGCCAAGCTCGAATCCATGTTCGACAATATGGGCGAAGGCTCCAAGACCTTGCCGCTTATTGTCAAGACCGACGTTCAGGGTTCGCAAGAAGCGCTGGTTCAGTCCCTGCTCAAGCTGTCTACCGACGAAGTTCGTGTCCAGGTCGTTCACGCAGCCGTCGGGGGTATCTCCGAAAGCGACGTCAACCTTGCCATTGCCTCCAACGCGGTCATCATCGGCTTTAACGTGCGCGCCGAACAAAGCGCCAAGAAGCTGGCCGAAGGTAACGGCATCGACTTGCGCTACTACAACATCATTTACGACGCCATCGATGACGTTCGTAAGGCAATGTCCGGCATGCTGGCCCCCGAGCAGCGCGAAGAAATCATCGGGTCGGTCGATATCCGCGAAGTGTTCACTATCTCGAAAGTGGGCAATATTGCGGGCTGTATGGTTACCGATGGTGTGGTGCGTCGCGACTCCCAGGTTCGTTTGCTGCGTAACAACGTGGTCATCTGGACAGGCGCCCTCGAATCGCTGCGTCGCTTCAAAGACGACGTCAAAGAAGTCAAGGCTGGTTTCGACTGCGGTATCACGCTCAAGGGTAACATCGACATCGAGGTGGGCGACCAGCTTGAGGTCTTCGAAATCAAAGAAATCGCGCGGACACTATAAACATGGGGCGTCACAAGTCTAAGCCCGCTTCGGGTCGCAATACCCGCCTGGCCGACCAGATCCAAAAAGATCTGGCCATCCTTATCCAGCGCGAGCTCGATGTCTCGCGGGCGGGTCTTATCACGCTGACGGGTGTCGAGCTTTCCGCCGACTACGCGCATGCCAAGGTGTACTTTACGGTCATGGGCGCCGAGCCCGATGCCGCGCTTGCTGCGCTGCGCGAGAAGGCGGGCTGGCTGCATTCGCTGTTGTTCAAAATGCTGCATATCCATACGGTGCCTACCCTGCATTTCCACCACGATGACCAGCTCGCTCGTGGTCTGGCACTGTCACAACTTATCGACCAGGCCAATGCGCCGCAGGGCGGGGCCGTACGCGCCGCCGAACCCGACGAACCTGACGAACAGCCCTGAGGGGCTGTCGTTTTTTGCCAAGAGACACTAAACGATGGCTTCACGACGCGGGCAGCCGCTCGACGGCGTGCTGTTGCTCGATAAACCCGAAGGACTATCCAGCAATCACGCTTTGCAGCGCGCCAAGCGCACACTCGATGCGCGCAAGGCGGGTCACACCGGCACGCTTGATCCGTTTGCGACAGGGCTACTTATTTGCTGCTTGGGTCGAACCACCAAAATTGCCGGCGCCATGCTCGACGCCGACAAGGTCTACGAGGCCACGCTGGCGTTTGGTGAAGAAACCGACTCCGGTGATCTGACCGGCAATGTGGTGACATCGGCAGCAGATTTTCAAGGCATCAGTCCGCAGGCCCTCGACGATGTCTTGCCGGCTTTTCGTGGTCCCATCGAACAAGTGCCGCCGATGTATTCGGCACTCAAGCGCGATGGCAAACCGTTATACAAATATGCTCGAGAAGGCATCGAACTCGAGCGACCGCCCCGTCAGGTGACGATTCACGACTTGCAGGTCTTGTCGTGTGATGGTCTTCAGGCCCGACTGCGGGTGCATTGCAGCAAAGGTACGTATATCCGCACGCTCGCACAAGACATTGGTCGGGCGCTGGGTTGCGGAGCGCATTTGTCGGCGTTACGTCGTACCGCGGCAGGGCCGTTCAGCATCGACGACGCCATCACGCTCGATGCGCTTCAAAGTATGGAAAACCCGATTTCGGTGCTGATTGCGCCAGATCATTTACCCGCCGGCCTGATGCCTGCGGGCGCTAAACAAAAGGATGAACAGTTATGAGTCGCGCATTGCGCAATGTGGCAATTATTGCCCACGTCGATCACGGTAAAACAACGCTGGTTGACCAACTGCTGCGTCAGGCAGGTACGTTCCGTGACAACCAGCAGCTCACTGAACGCGTTATGGACTCCGGTGATATCGAGCGCGAGCGCGGCATCACGATTCTGTCCAAAAACTGTGCTGTCGAGTACGAAGGCACACATATCAATATCGTAGACACCCCCGGCCACGCCGACTTTGGTGGCGAGGTTGAACGTGTATTGTCGATGGTAGATGGCGTATTGTTGCTGGTCGACGCCGTCGAAGGCCCCATGCCTCAAACGCGTTTCGTAACGCGCAAAGCCCTGGCGCTGGGTCTCAAGCCTATCGTGGTCGTTAATAAAGTCGACCGCCCTGGCGCCCGTATCGATCACGTGATTAACGCCACGTTCGACCTTTTCGACAAACTGGGTGCGACCGAAGAACAGCTCGATTTTCCGATTGTGTACGCATCAGGCTTGTCGGGCTATGCCGGTCTTACGCCCGACGTGCGCGAAGGCGATATGCGTCCACTGTTCCAGGCTATTCTCGAGAACGTTCCTCAGCGTGAAGACGATCCGAACGGGCCGTTGCAGTTGCAGGTCATTTCAATGGACTACAGCAGCTATGTGGGCAAAATCGGTATTGGCCGTGTCAATCGCGGCCGTGTCCGTGCAGGGCAAGATGTCGTGGTCAAGTTCGGCCCCGAAGGCGATCCAATCAAGGGCCGCATCAATCAGGTGCTCAAGTTCAAAGGCCTCGAGCGCGAGCTGGTCGATGAAGCGCAAGCCGGTGATATCGTGCTGATCAACGGTATTGATGAGATCGGCATTGGCTGCACATTGCTCGACCCCAGCAATCAAGAGGCGTTGCCGCTGCTGCGTATCGATGAGCCGACACTGACGATGAACTTCATGGTCAACTCGTCGCCGTTGGCCGGCCGCGAAGGCAAGTTTGTCACCAGCCGTCAGCTGCGCGATCGTCTCGAGCTCGAATTGAAGTCGAACGTTGCGCTGCGCGTCAACCCGACAGAAGACGACATGACCTTCGAAGTCCGGGGTCGTGGCGAATTGCACCTGACCATTTTGCTTGAAAACATGCGTCGCGAAGGCTACGAACTGGCCGTGTCGCGTCCGCAGGTTTTGCTCAAGGAAGTTGATGGCGTCAAGATGGAGCCTTTCGAATTGTTGACGGTCGACGTCGAAGAAGGGCACCAAGGTGCGGTCATGGAAGAGCTGGGGCGACGCAAGGGCGATCTGCAAGACATGCAGTCTGACGGCCGTGGTCGTACGCGTCTTGAATATCGTATCCCTGCTCGAGGCCTGATCGGTTTCCAAAGCGAGTTTTTAACGCTGACGCGCGGTACTGGCCTGATGAGCCACATTTTTGACGACTACGCACCCATGCGCGAAGGTGGTGTGGGCGAGCGTCGCAATGGCGTGCTGATCAGTCAAGATGACGGTAATGCGGTGGCCTATGCGCTCTGGAAGCTGCAAGATCGTGGTCGCATGTTTGTCAGCCCCGGCGAGCCGCTTTACGAAGGCATGATTATCGGCATTCATAGCCGTGACAACGATTTGGTGGTTAACCCCACCAAAGAAAAGAAGCTCACCAACATTCGTACAACCAGCAAAGATGAGCACATCGATCTGGTGCCACCGATCCGGATGTCGCTTGAATACGCGGTCGAGTTTATCTCCGACGACGAACTGGTCGAAGTGACGCCCAAGTCGATTCGTTTGCGCAAGCGTTACCTGCAAGAACACGAGCGTCGCCGCATGTCTCGTGAGGGCGCCGTTTAACGACGTTAGCCTGCTAAAAAAGGCCGCCCATGGGCGGCCTTTCAGACTGTTGATAAACCCCCTGTTTTTTGCAGCGGGGTTTATTTTTTTGTCTGTTAGATCATCGCAGGTCGTTTTGTCGTTAAAGCCAGCAATGAGCGCAGCGCGTTGATTTGCGCGCCGA
>NZ_JACJUU010000024.1 GCF_014237865.1 Pusillimonas minor | reverse complement strand
CGCCGTCCACGTCGCTGAACGCGCCGGTCACGTCTACGCTGACGCCTGTGTCGGCATCTTCGTTGACTTGACCGGGGATCGTACCCACCGGCACTGGCGCGTCATTGACCGGGGTGACGGTCACGGTCGCCGTGGCCGTCTCTTCCTCGCCCGTGTCGGTCTTGGCCGTGTACTCGAAACTCGTGTCGCCGTGCCAGTCCGGGTCGGGCGTGAACTCCAGGCTGCCGTCAGGCGTCAGCGTGACCGTACCGTGATCCACAACCACCGTCTCGCCTTCGCTGATCGGCGTGCCGTCCACGTGCGTGATGACGGGGTTGCCACCGCTGAATTTGTCGTTATCTAACACATCGATGATAACGGGCTTATCTTCCTCGACAGTCACAATATCGTCGATGGCGTCGACCACAGGCTCAATCTCGATCGACAGAATTGCCTTGTCTTCGCCGCCCTCGCCGTCGCTGATCGTGTATTCGATCGGCGGCACCTTGCCGTTCCAATCCGGAACGGGCGTGAAGGTGTATCTGCCGTCCGCCCCGAGCGTGAGCGTGCCCACACCGTCGATTGTGGCGGTATCGCCGGAATTGAATTCCTCTGGCACGCCATCGCCATCGGTGTCGACGGCAAAGCCTGTCACTGTCAACGTGTCGCCATCCGGATCGATGTCGGCCGTAGCGCCGCCCTGGCCGGTCAGCACATTGCCCGTCACCGGCGAGTCTTCGCGCCCTACGACCGTATCGTCATTGGCCACCGGAGGGGGATTGTCCACCGTCCAGGTCACTGTCTGCGTCACGCTATTGCCCGACGGATCGGTGACGGTGATGGTAACGGTATACGTGCCGTTATCGCCGCCCTGGCTGGCCGATGGATCGATCGTGCCGCTGATGAGGCCTGTCTCGGGATCCAGCGTAAGGCCTTTGGGCAGACCCGTGGCGGTATAGCGAAGTGGATCGCCGTCCGGGTCGGAGAAGTATTTCGAGAGGTCCAGTTCGACCCCGCTCTGGGAGTCCAGGCTCTGCTGCGGCTCCATAGTGCTCTGAATTTCGGGTGCGCGATTGGAAGGCCCTGTCTCGCCGTCTCCGCCGCCTCCACCACCGCCGCCTGCGGCCGCGGCCGCGCCAATACCCAGCAATCCCAGGAGTGCCGGCCACCATGGCAGCCCGGCGGCCGTATCGTCTTCAATTTCAGTGAAGTGGAATTTGCTCCAGGGAGAGGTGTACTGGCCCCACCAATCCACACCGGCGTCGTCCTGCAAAACCAAGTCGCTTCGGTTGCCCTCTCCGTCCTGGACAAAAAAGTTCTGTATGACTACGACTTCGCCCGACGCCAATACCAGCTTCAGGTCCGTACCGACTCTTTCAAACGCGCGAACAGTCTCAGGGGCGATTTTTAAATGAACAATGGAAGGAGACTGCAGGTTGATGCTATTGACGTCGACGTTGCCGGCGTGGCCGCCAACTTTGTTGAGAACTTGAGCTTGCATATGCGAACCTTGTAACGATGCTACCCGTCCGGATAGCCTCATTGATCATCATCGATACCGAGCGAAATGACCGACTTCGGTCACACCCGCCGAAGAGCGCCCAGAATGTCTCGATTCCGAACGTATTTCATTTCAATGTCACTGAAACATTCAGAAATCGCAAATTAGGAAGAAAGCAGAGCTAGGCGCCAACCAAGAATTATGCCATAGTCCCATAGTTAAATTTACATTAAGATAAATGAAAATCCGGTTATTAACCTTAGTTAACATTCAGTGAAGTAACGCTGCTCCGTACCGCCTTACGGCTAACGGCAAACGGCTGTTGCGATTGTTGGCCGCCCGGGCTACCTGGACGTTGGCGACAAACACCGCAGACGAAGGCGGCTGGCGCTTCGGCGACATGAGCTAACTGCTAACAGGCGCGAATACGACCTCAACCTGCACAATGGTTGCGCCCGCGTCAACTACGAGGGGCGACTGAGTTAAGGGGCTCGTTGAGCTTCCCGCCCCTCACAGTGCTGTCACCTTTAACTTCAGCTGTGCGCCTTCCTTTGTGCCTTTGGGCGTGCCTTGAATGGCCTGCCTGAGCGAAAGCCGACCTCACGCCGCCCCCAGAACGCGGGCAGTATCTCGTAGGTGACCGAGCATCAGGATTTAATCGAGGAAGGCCGTGGATTGCCGTTCCACTACCGAAAGAGTGCTGCAACTGACCCGTGTAGCGCTCGGCCAGCTCTATCAGAGTGTCGCCCGGTTGGACCCGGTAGATGAAATGCTCACCCTCCGCACCCGCTGGCTGCGCATTCGACATGGCGGGAAGGACGACGGCCAAACATAGGCTTAGCAGAGAGGCAGCATGGCGCCATCCGAAGAAGAAAATCGATTTCATTGCGTTGAAACAGAGATGCCGTCGGCCAGGACTTCTAGACGATAGCCGAGGGTATAGGAAGAGATCAGCCGCACTCCATTCTCAGGCCGAAGGCTCAACTTTCAGCGTACTTTGGACAAGTGCGTGTCAAGCGTGCGCGACATGGCAGGGATCTCCCGGTTCCAGACGGAAGCGGCCAGTGCGTCGCGGGAGAACAGTCGGCCAGGGTTGCGAAAAAACAGCAGTGCCAGTTCATACTCCTTGCGGGTCAATTCTATGGCTTGGCCGCGTATCGACACGACATTGCATGTCGGGTCGATACGGTAAGGCCCACAGGAGAACGCAGACTGATGAGTGGGCGTAGCGACCATGCGGCGAAAGAGCGCCGATACCCGCGCGAGCAGCTCGTGCTGCTGGATGGGCTTGATCATGTAGTCGTCGGCACCGCTGCGAAGCCCCATGACAATGTCTTCTTCGCGGCTGCGGCTGGTGGCGAACATGACGGGCAGCGCGTAGCCGAGATTCGCGCGGACTCAGAGCACGATATCCAGACCCGACAAGTCGGACACTTCCCAATCAAGGATCAATATGTCGAAATCATGAGGACGGGACAGTCGGCTAGTCAGGGCAGTGCC
The DNA here is from genome assembly GCF_014237865.1 of Pusillimonas minor. Lineage (GTDB taxonomy): Bacteria > Pseudomonadota > Gammaproteobacteria > Burkholderiales > Burkholderiaceae_B > Neopusillimonas > Neopusillimonas minor. The sequence goes on along the minus strand of NZ_JACJUU010000024.1, from coordinate 14,949 downwards.
GGTGATGAATACTGAACATTCATGGCCTGCCCCAACCAGCAAGGATTGAATAAAATGGGCATGGGCGGCGTCGTCTTCCAGAAGCGCGAGTCGTATGGGCTCGGCAACCAATGTTGGATCCTCCGGCAAGCATCGTGTTGTAGTGTGAAAGGCGATGTTACTATGTAGATGCTTTCAGCGCCCCGATAGTTCTCCCATGATTCTTGACCATTTTCGACCGCGAATCGGCGTTACGCCAGCCTCAGGTCGAGCATCTCGTTGGTCTGTGAGGATCGGCCTTGCCTTTGGCGACATTTATGACTTGGCCGACCAGCGAATTGAAGGCTTTCTGCTTGCCGTCGCGGTATTCGTCCACGGTGGCGGGGTCGGCCACCAGCATCTCATCGATCATGGCATCGATGGCGCGAGAGTGCTGCGTGGTCGGCGACGACTTCATTCAAGGCATGGTTATGAGCGCAACGGCGGGAAGGGACAGCATAAGCGCCGCAGTGAGCAACAGCCTGCGAAGGCCGTCATGGGCGCGACGGTCTTACAATGAGTTCAGGGAAGCTCACCATGCCGCCAAGTAGAGTAGGGGTTTTCAAGGGTAGGGAGTGGTAGCCTACCCCTAATCTTTACATCTGCCCACGCTCGGCCAACGAAATCGTTTCCGTCGCCGTTATGATGATATGGTCCAGAAACCGTACATCAATCAGCGCCAGCGCCTTCTTGAGATGCTGTGTCAGATTCATGTCGGCTGTACTCGGTTCGGCCGAACCGGACGGGTGGTTATGCGACATGATGAGCGCGGCGGCATTCAGCCGTAGGGCAGTTTTCACGATCTCGCGCGGATAGACGCTTGCCTGATTGATCGTACCCAAACCTTGCTCTATGTAGCGGATCGGCTTGAACTTGCTATCCAGATACAGGAAGGCTGCGCACTCATGCCCCAGGCCGGCCAGCTTGGATTGAAAGAACTTGCGCACTTTCACCGGGTTATCGACGGGCTGTGACTGCGGAAGCAGACTCTCTGCGGCCATGCGGCCAGCCGCAAGAATCATGTCATCGCTGGCCAGCCTATAGCGACCGCTGGGGCCGCGTACATACAGGGAAGGCATTGCGTTCATATTGTCATAGCTCAGCGCGGCGGTTTGGTTTTCCATGATTGGTTTTCCTTTCGGGGTTAACTGGCACCGGGGCCGAAGATTCCGAGCCTTCTGTACGTTTTGCGGTGTCCGCAGTACTACGTCTGGCCCGGAGTGCCACCGTTGCCGTGAGTTCGTCGCCTTGCCGCGCTGGATCAAGGAAGGACGAACGGAAAGGGGCGGGAGCGGAAGCCGCAGCCCGCAGGGGAACGAAGAGAACCGGAGGGACCGGGTGAGTACCCGGCGAAGCGCACCCTTGCAGGGCGGAGTGGAGTGATACAGTCGGCGTTTTAGGCGGCGCACTCACGGTAATAGTGACCTATGCCGATGGGGGAATGACTGCTGACACTGGCCGCGCGGCGAGCGCCTCAACCGCCTATGGGCGGTCTAGATCCCAAGAGGATTCTGAAGCAATGACAAAGTTGCCGCAGCGCCGTCCATACTGTAAAGTGCAGTACATTTACAGTAGCGCCCGGAGACGCTATGGCCACCGCCAAGACTGCTACACTTACATTTCGTATCGACCCCGGATTGAAAGAGGCACTTCGCATCGCAGCGGATCAAGAGCATCGATCCATTGCGAACATGGTTGAAGTTCTCATTCGCGGCTATTGCGAACGAAACGGCATCACAATTCCGCACTCCGAGGAAGTAAAAAACAACAACGGAGCGCGTTCATGATTAAGACGGTCAAGCAAGCCTGCCGATTCAACCCCATCATCCGAGACTATCGGATGAGCCAAGGCATCGAAAATCTGGCAGACCTTATCCATGACGAGGGTGACGGTCGTGAGTTTTTCTCGCGCAACTTTGTCACTCACGGCATGGAGCAGCTTTTCCGTGAGGGCTTGCTACGGCTATCCGGCAAGTCTGATCAGGCCGTTTTCGAACTCACCCAAGCCATGGGTGGCGGTAAAACGCACATGATGATTGCGCTGGGCTTGCTGGCCCGCCATCCTCATTTACGCAGCGCCGTACTACCCGCAGACTTGACCTCACGTTTAGATTTTGGCCAGACGCGCGTTGCAGCATTTAACGGTCGCAACAATCCCGACAACTTCATTTGGGGCGAAATCGCTACCCAACTCGGTGAAGCTGAAGCCATCAAGCCTTATTGGGCCAATGGCCCCAAGGCGGTCGATCAACGGCAGTGGAAGGAAATCATTGGCGACCAACCAACCTTGATCCTCCTGGACGAGTTGCCGCCCTACCTAGACAATGCCAGTACGCAGGTGTTCGGCCAAGGCACGCTGGCCAATATGGCGGTCTACAGCCTTTCCAGCCTGATGAGCGCGGCGCTGGAGCTTCCCAATTGCGCTATCGTCATCGCTAACCTTTCGGGCAGCTACAAGGCTCAGACTAAGGCACTGGCAGACGCTATTTCCAACTTGCAGCAAGAAACCCGTCGCCAGGCCATGACGATCACGCCTGTGCAACTGGCTGGCAACGAAATCTACGAAATTCTGAAGAAACGTTTGATCGACGAGCTGCCAGACGAACGTGTCATCTCGGAAGTTGCAGAGGAATACGCCCAGCAGATTAAAAAAGCCGAGGATGGTGGCTACATCATAGCCAGCAGCATCGAACAAATCGCAGAGCAAGTCCGGGAAACCTACCCCTTCCACCCCTCCTTCAAGCACTTGGTCGCTTTGTTCAAGGAGAATGAAGGCTTCCGGCAGACACGGGGTTTGATGCAGTTCACCGCACGCCTACTCAAGAGCGTGGACGAGCGGGAAACCGACGACGTCTTTCTGATCGGCACCCAACACCTGAATTTGAATGACCCCCAGGTCAAAGACGAGATCGAACGCATCGCGCCCAAGTTGATGCCGGCAGTGACACGCGATATTGCGGACTCCGGCAATGCCATCGCTGAACTGATCGACGTTGATCTGGCAAGTGATGCATCGCAACAGCTGATGACTTTACTACTGTCATCCAGCCTGTCGCGTGCAGTGGGTGGCCGCATCGGTTTGTCTGAAAGCGAGATCATTGAGTTTTTAGCCGCACCTCAGCGCAAGCCCGACGAGTTTCTTCAAGCGTTGCAGCGCTTGCGTGAATCAGCGTGGTATCTCCACCGCGAAGAACAACGCTTATTTATTAAAGAAACGGAAAATCTTTCGCGCCAGATTGAGCGCAACGCCAAGGAAGTGCCTCAGCCCAAGGTAGATCAGGCACTTATCAATCGCCTGACCGGAATCCTCACGCCGGTTAATAAGACTGCCTATCAGGATGTGCAGGTCCTTCCCAAACTCGACGATCTCAAGCTTGGCGGGCCACGCACGCTAATCGTCATTAAGCCAGATGGCAAGGTTCCACCGAGCGCACTGCAGAACTTCTTCGATTACCAACAAGAGAAGAACAACCTGCTGGTGCTTTCTGGGCAGGACAGCCTGCTGGCCGAGGCGGTTGAGGAACGGCTGCGTGAACTTTATGCCGTGGAACAGATTCACAAGCGTCTTAAGTCTGGTGACACGCTGTTCGAGGAAGCCCGAGACCGCTATGAGGCGTCCGAGGATCGATTCAGCAAGGCGCTATCAGCGGCGTACAACCGTCTCTACTTCCCGGTAAACGACCCTGTAGATGGCCGCGATGTGCTCGCCGCCGTCACTATCGACCAGGGTTTGAAACTCGGCGAAGACGATCAATCCGCTGAAACCCAGATCGAGAAACTTCTGGCGAGCCCACGCGCAGACTACAAGCTTGTGCTAGAGCTTGGAAAGGACAATTTGGAAGAATGCTTCGCGCAAGCTGAAGAATATTTGTGGCCGTCGAGCAAAGATAATCGTCGCACGCCCTGGAAAGATGTCGTCAGCCGCGCGAAATGCTCGCCAATTTGGCCATGGATGCCTGGCGCCAGTGGATTGGAGACACTCAAGACGGAAGCCTTGAAACAGGGCCGTTGGCGCTTGGGCGAAGATGGCTATATAGAGAAGGGGCCATTTCCCAAAGACAAGGCCAGCGTCAATGTGTCTATCAGTGCCGTCAAACCGGACACTGGCGAAACGGTGTTGAGCCTCACACCCCGCCATGCGGGTGAAAGCCCCATTGTCTATTGGTCTACCAAGCCGGATGTCTCCGACCAGGATAATAAGGTTGAAGACCTCGACAACTTCACGACCGGCGAGGGCACGGTCTATTTCTTGGTCAAAGAGCCCACTGGGCGCTATGAAAGCGCCCCACCTACACGCTGGCTCGCTGACCTGAAGATTCGCCATCAAGTCGATCCAGCTGCGGACAAACGTCGCGTTACCTTGGCAGTCACACCGTCGGCGGACATTTTTTATACCTTGGATGGCTCCAACCCAAAAGACGGCATCCGTTACGACGGCCCCTTCGAGATCGACGCAGCGAGTTACCGCCTACTGGTCTATGCGCGGGCAGGCGAAGCCAACAAAACAGCGGATTTTCAGATTCCTGCCAGTGGCGACAAGACCGTACATATCGTGGACAGCAAGCCGGCTCGCCTGCAAGGCAAGCGTGTCTCGCTCGATACCACTGACCGGGTTTTCTCCGTCATCAATCAATTCCGCGATCAACCGGACACCCGATTCAAGGGTGTGCGCGTTGAAATCGGCGAAGGCGAAAACACGGTAACGGTGCGCTTCCAGGAACGCGAAGTCACTGCCCTCATGATCGAAGGCGTCGTAAACAGCCTGCGCGAGGTGCTCAAAGAGCCCGATGCAGCGCTCAACATCACAATTGCCGACGGTATCCAATTCAATTCCGGTTTCGCACTCAAAGAGTTCGCGAAGCTCGCCGAAATTGAGTTGAGGCCGGGCGACATCACCCAGGAAGAATAATATGGCCGAAGCCGCAGTTCGCACCCAATCACGCAAGGCGGGTACTAAAGCCCCCCCTACGCTGGGCTTTGGTGTGCCTGCGACTTCTGATCCTCACCATTTCAAGGTCATCATTCCAAAGGCCAGCAGCGGGAAAGTCCAGATTAGTGAATACCTGGGCTTGCAGGCAGCAAGCAACGATATTGCAGTGATTGACCGCGTCCTTCTGGAGCGGCCTCGCTGGACGGCCATCCGCGCAGAAGTACAACGCGCTTTCAATGCTCGACTAGCCACACATGGTTTAAAGCCCAGCACATGGAAGGTGGGCGACAACCCGGTAGACCGGCTGCTCGGCAGAGAATTGTGCGTGCTTGCCTGGGCCGTTGAGCAAATGGATAAGGAAAAAATCCCTGTCGCCGTACGCAACTGGCTGGCACTGCGCCCTGAAGAGCGTTGGTGGCTATTTGGTATGGCTGCCGTCAGCACCGGCGGTGTCATGGACGGCGGTAAAGGCTGGCGCATTGCGCTGAAACACGCATTGGGCGATGTTGCCCAGAGTGAGCTATTGGCTCCAAGCGCAAGACGTGGAAGATCTGTTCAAGAAACCACACAGGTTTCCCTAGGGCTGTTCGGGGATGAAACGCCATGAGCGCAATGCTGACACCACCCCACCCCAAGATCTACCACATTGCCCATGTAGATCGCCTACCGGCCATTGTGGCCGACGGTTTCCTATGGTGCGATGCTGAGGTGCTGCGGCGAGCGCCGGCAGGCACTACTATTGGCATGACCACCATCAAGCAAAGACGATTGAACGAGTTGCGCTTAAGCAGCCATCCTGATTTATACGTTGGGAATTGTGTTCCGTTTTACTTCTGCCCCAGATCAGTCATGCTCTATCTGATCTATCAAGGCAATCATCAGGAATTAGCATACCGTGGCGGCCAGGCCCCTATTCTGCACTTTGAAGCTGACTTGCACACCGTCGTAGCTTGGGCGAACCAGCACGCGGCACGCTGGGCCTTCACGCTATCCAATGCTGGCTCTTATTTTTTTGAAGACCGCAATGATCTGGCTCGTCTAAACGAGATCAACTGGACTGCTGTACAAGCGCGCGACTGGCGAGCACACAAAGAAGGCAAGCAGGCGGAGTTTCTGCTTGAACAACGCTTCCCCTGGCATCTAATTGAGCGTATTGGCGTCAAATCCGCTGCCGTTTATAGTCAAGTTATTAACGCCCTTCCGGCCCACGGACACCGCCCTGCGGTAGAAATCCTGCCGGACTGGTATTACTGAAAGAGGAATATAGCCATGATTGAATACACCTCGGGTGACATCCTCAAATGTGAAGCTGACGCACTGGTCAACACCGTTAATTGTGTTGGCGTCATGGGCCGCGGCATCGCCTTGCAGTTCAAGAACGTCTTCCCTGACAACTTCAAGGCATACGAGGCCGCCTGCAAAATCAAGGAAGTGCAGCCGGGCCGCATGTTCGTCTTTGAAACCGGCCAGCTCACGCCTCCTCGTTTCATCGTCAACTTCCCAACCAAGCGCCACTGGCGCGGCAAAAGCCGCATTGAAGACATCGAGTCGGGCCTGGTTGATCTCGTCAATGTCATTCGCAGCCGAGGCATCCGCTCCATCGCGGTACCGCCGCTGGGAGCCGGCCTTGGCGGCCTGGATTGGCAGCAGGTGCGCCAGCGAATTGAGCACGCACTTGCAAATTTAGACGACGTACAGGTACTTGTCTATGAACCCAGTGGTGCACCTGCCGCTGAAAAAATCGCGCATGTACGCGACGTTCCCAAAATGACGGCAGGCCGTGCTGCTTTGGTCGAACTGATGCAGCGTTACCTTGGCGGCCTGCTTGATCCCTTCGTCACGCTGCTGGAAGTCCACAAGCTGATGTACTTCATGCAAGAGGCCGGCGAACCTTTGCGACTCAAATACATCAAGCATCATTACGGCCCTTACGCAGAAAATCTGCGTCATGTGCTGAAGGCCGTCGAAGGCCACCTGATCTCTGGCTACGCCGATGGTGGCGACGCCCCTGAAAAATCCCTCTCGTTGGTTCCTGGCGCGGTAGAAGACGCCAAAGCCTTTCTGGATCAACACACGGAAAGCCGCGCAAACTTTGAACGCGTCACCAAGCTGGTGGAAGGCTTCGAATCGCCTTACGGGCTGGAACTGCTGTCCACAGTGCATTGGGTACTGACTCGCGAAAGCACCTCAGTGCAAAACAACCTGGAACGCCAGGTGTATGCGTGGAATGCTCGCAAGCGGCAGTTCACATCGCGCCAGTTAGCCATCGCCGAAGAACGACTGCGTTCACAGGGCTGGCTCGTTCCAGAAACCACGACTGTCACACACTAGAAGCAATATACGCAATGCACGCGAAAACAAATACCGCAGCGCTCACGCCGCTCGCCCTGAAAGACGCACCGGCGCTGATCGAAACGGTGTTTCCAGCGCAGAAGGTCTCATTCGAGGCTCAGAAGGAGCGCATGTCCGGTCGCGCACAGACGCTTACTGGACTCGGTTCGTTTTGGAAAGGCCGCAAACCACTCATCCTAGTTCGCGCCATCGTGTTAGCCAGCTTGCTGCCGCCGACTGAAAATCCGGAAGCTGATCTTGCCTTGTTCGAAAAGCTAATGGCCTTTGACGATGAAAGTTTGGCTCGACGCGCATTGGCAGCGAATGCTTTTTCGGTAGCCAAGCTGCAAGAGCTGATTCCGATCCCCGAACCAGAACGATATTTTGGAGCGCGTAGCTGGCGACGCGATATCACAGACGACGAAAAACTTGTGTTTTACCGACAGGCACTTGCAACCCTCGCAAGCTACGAGGCCAAGGCGAGTATCGGTAAGCGCCCAGAAGAAGTCGATGAAGAATGGCTGTACGCACCTGCGTGGTCAGAACTCAACCGCCACTATGCACATCTGGGAATCAACGCTCATTCATTTTCCGAGCTAGTTGAGCAATTAGGCATCCTGCGTTACGGTCGCCGCCCACGTGTAGGCGATACGTTTTCAGGCGGCGGCTCAATCCCATTTGAAGCCGCACGGCTTGGTTGCGATACTTACGCCTCCGACCTCAACCCCATTGCCTGCATGCTTACGTGGGGGGCTTTCAATGTTATCGGAACCTCTGCTGAAAATCGCTCTTATATTAATGAGCAACAGACGAAAGTGGCGCAGGCCGTGGATACAGAGATCACGGAACTTGGTATCGAACACGATGAACACGGCAATCGCGCTAAAGCCTACCTCTATTGCCTAGAAGCGCGTTGCCCAGAAACAGGGTGGCTTGTACCCATGGCGCCCAGCTGGATTATTTCTCGTTTCAAGGGTGTTATAGCGGTTTTAGTTCCAAACCATAAAGAGCGTCGATTTGATATTAAGATAAGATCAAACGCCTCTGCCGAAGAAATTGAGACCGCAGAATCAGGCACCGTTCAGGGCGAATCACTTGTTTACACGATCGATGGAAAGGTCTACCGCACTTCGATAAGAACCATCCGCGGAGACTATCGTCTAGCAGCAGGAGAAACAGGCAACAAGTTACGACCGTGGAGAAAAGAGGATTTCATCCCGAAAGAGGATGACATCTATCAAGAGCGCCTCTATTGCATCCATTGGATTACTAAGGAAAGCCTCAACAAGCCACGCCTAAATACGTTCTTTGCCGCCCCGACTGATGAAGACTTCAAACGCGAGCAGCGCGTAGAAAAAATTGTTGCTGAAAACCTTAAAAAGTGGCAGGAATTAGGTCTAACCCCCGACATGCTGATTGAGGCTGGGTATAACACCACCCAGCCAATTCGTGAGCGTGGATGGACACATTGGCACCACCTCTTCAATGCACGCCAGATCCAAATGTTGCAATGCATTCTGCGGCACGGCCATACAACAAACACTTGGCTTTCCAGTCTTGGGATCTTGAACCTGCAGTCAAAGCTATGTGCTTGGCACAACGATGGTCGCAAAGGTGGATTGCAGAACGTATTTTCCAGTCAAGCTCTCAACACGCTGTACAACTGGGGATCGCGCGGGCTTGTTGATCTGATCGATTACATTCAGCTTGATACAAAACTATCGCCGGTGCGGCAATCTTTAAATCTAACCACCACTCCTGCAGAGAGTCTAACTGAAAACTCCGACTTATGGATAACAGATCCACCGTATGCTGACGCTGTAAATTATCACGAAATCACTGAGTTTTTCATAGCATGGCTGCGCAAGAATCCCCCAGAGCCATTCGACAAATGGGTATGGGACTCTCGTCGCGCACTCGCTATCAAAGGCTCAGGTGAAGAGTTCCGCCACAGCATGGTTGCCGCCTACAAGGCGATGGCGAACCACATGCCAGATAACGGTATGCAGTGCGTAATGTTTACACACCAGAATACTGGCGTCTGGAGTGACCTGATTGGCATTTTCTGGGCAGCAGGGCTCCAGGTTGTGGCCGCCTGGTACATCGCCACTGAAACAACCTCAGAACTCAAGAAAGGCGGTTATGTCCAAGGCACCGTAATCTTGATGTTGAAAAAGCGCCCTGCAGGCGAGCGCACTGGCTTCAAGCAGCGCCTGTTACCTGCCGTGCGACAGGAAGTCGTCCGGCAAATCGAATCCATGCTGCATCTGAACGACACAGTAAAGGCGCATCATGGCGAACCAGTGTTCAACGATTCCGATTTGCAAATGGCGGGTTATGCGGCCGCATTGAAGGTACTGACCGCTTACACCCACATCGGCGGCGAGGATGTCACCACTTTCGCACTACGGCCCCGCACACGTGGCGAAGTCACGGTAGTAGACGAGATGGTGCAACAAGCCGCCGAAACCGCGTCCAACTTGCTAGTACCGGAAGCGCTGTCCACTGACACCTGGGCAAAGCTCACCGGGATTGAACGCTTTATGCTGCGCATGCTGGATATGGAAACAACCGGTGCGGCCAAGCTCGACAATTACCAAAATTTCGCCAAGGCTTTTCACGTTGAGGACTATGCCCGTGTCATGGGCGATATGCGCCCGAATCACGCGCGTCTCAAACGCGTGAGCGAGTACAGCTCTCGTGACCTGACCGACAGCACAGAAATTGGCCCAACCAGATTGGGAAGGCTCATCATCGCGCTGCAACAGCTCAGCAAGGATACAGAACCGCAGGTTATCGTCGATCAGATGCGTAACGAGATGACCGATTTTCTTGAGGCGCGCTCTGTGATGGTTGATATGCTGGCATTCATCGAGCAAAAATCACTCGATTCGGAAACTCGCAGCGCGGCTGAAGTGCTCGGCGCCCGCCTGAAGAACCTGCGATTTGGCGAGTAAGGACTCGCGCTCATGGGTATCCGTCGCTTTTCCTCGCGAGCTCACAAGCTGGATGCAAGCTTTCTGATACAGCATCTGGTCGGAGCACAGAGCTACAAACGCATCGCGGGCTATTTCACCAGCTCGTTGTTTGAGGTCGCCGGCGAAGCACTGGAACATATTCCTGAAGTACAGATCGTCTGTAACGTGGACATCCACCCCGACGATCTGAGGGTGGCACAGCTGCGTGAAAGCAAAATGCTGGGCCGCTGGAACGAGCGCGGCCTTGAAGCCGAAGCCTTGCTGAACCGCGAACGCTATCGACGGCTAGATTCCTTTCTTGCCAAACACGGACAAGCCGTTCGAATTGCACCCGACGATATCTGTGGCTTCGTCCATGGCAAGGCGGGCGTGATTACCTTGGCCGATGGTCGGAGGCTAGGCTTCATCGGCTCGATGAACGAAACGCGCAGCGGTTGGCAACGCCACTACGAAATTCTGTGGGAAGACGATTCGCCCGAAGGTGTAGCGTGGATCGAAGAAGAGTTTGATTTCCTCTGGAATGCTGCCAAACCCTTGCCGCGCGCAGTGATCCGCGAAGTCCATCGGCGCAGTTATCGACGGGAAATTGAGTTTACTGAGCTCGACGACGACGAAAGCATTGCACCCGCTGCGCTCATCGAATCCCCCCTATACCGTGAAGGGCAACAACTTCAGCCGTGGCAACAGGGCTTTCTGACTGAATGCCTGCGACACCAGCGCCTCTATGGCACGGTTCGCCTGCTCCTGGCTGATGAAGTAGGCCTGGGAAAAACGCTCTCGCTGGCAACCGCCGCTCTGACGCTATGTCTGCTCTCTGACAAAGAGAACGGCCCACGCCGTCCCGTCGTGATTTTCGCGCCTGCGACCTTGACCGAGCAGTGGCAAACAGAACTGCTGGACAAGCTGGGTATCCCGACAGCACGTTGGGATACCGTGGGTAAGGTCTGGTTGGACACCAACGAGCGGGTTCTATCGCCAGCGGGTCGCGAACAGATTGCCAGCTGCCCGCTACGCATTGGCATCGTATCCACCGGATTGATGATGCGCGACTCACTCGAAAAGCAGCACCTTCTGGGTATGCGATTCGGCGTGGTCATCCTGGATGAAGCACACAAGGCAAGAACCCGCCAGGGTTTTGGCCGAGAGGCAGGCACACACAACGAATTGTTGGCCTTCATGCGCGAAATCGCAGCGCGGGCCGATCATGTCCTACTGGGCACAGCAACGCCCATTCAAACCGACCCGACCGACCTATGGGATTTGATAGGTATCCTGCATCAAGGCCCAGGGCGATTCGTCCTAGGTCACGACATGGCGCACTGGCACCGCCCCGACGAAGTGCTGGACATTCTCGCTGGCCGCGTGCAGGTCGAAACACTTTCCCATGCTTGGGAGCTCCTGCGCTCTCCCCTGCCACGCGTGGAATCTACGACGGAACCACGCGCGCGCCGATTATTTTCCGCAATCCGGCAAGACCTCGAACTGCAAAACGGCGAATGGCAAACCTCCCGCCCGCTGATCGATTTGACAGAGGAAACACGGGAAATCCTGGAAGAAGAATTGGAACGTCGCATAGCCGGCGCCACCCTCCTTCAGCGGGAAAACCCGCTAGTGCGCCATGTCGTACTGCGAAAGCGCCAGCAGCTTGAAGATGCAGGCCTGTTAGAGCGTGTGGGCGTGGACGTACACCCGGAACGCGCTCGGATAGCCGAGCCGCAAGCCTTTGATACGTTATTCGAAGGCAAAGCACTGCGCACCTCTGAAGATCTCCGACGTGCTTATGACGAAGCCCGAGCCTTCGGTAAGGCACTTTCCAAACGCGGCAAGGGCAGTGGCTTCATGAAGAACCTTATGGAGCAACGTATCTGCTCGAGCATTCATGCGGGCTTGGAAACAGCAAGACGCTTATTGCGAGGAGAGACTGTTCATGAGGAAGACGAAGAGCAGGAAGCTGACCTGCAAGTCGAAACAGGCGAGGAACGCGAGGTTCTACAACGCCTGATTACCCGACTGGAACGCCTAAACGCCGACCCCAAGATGGAGGCCATAGTCTATTTCCTGGAACGGGAAAAATGGTTGGACTGGGGCGTCATCATCTTCAGCCAGTATTACGATACAGCCAAGTGGATAGCTGATTCTTTAGCCGCCCGCTACCCAGACGAAGCCATTGGCCTGTACGCCGGGGCGGGTCGTAGCCGTCTGTACCAGCGCGGCGACAGCGTGAGCGTCGAGCGTGAAACACTCAAACGCATGGTGGCCGAGCGCCAGATACGCGTCATGGTGGCAACAGACGCCGCCTGCGAAGGCTTGAACCTGCAAACCCTGGGTACCCTTATCAATGTTGACATGCCCTGGAACCCCACTCGACTCGAACAACGTATTGGGCGCATCAAGCGCTTCGGTCAGCGGCGGTCAACGGTGGACATGCTCAATCTGGTGTTCGAACAGACAGTAGACGAGAAAATCTACGAACGCCTGTCAGAACGCATGAAAAATCGCTACGACCTTTTTGGTTCCCTGCCGGACACCATCAAAGACGAGTGGATCGACGATATCGAAACCCTTGGCGAGAAGCTGGATGACTACATCAACGCCCAGAAAAACGCTACAGGCTTCGATTTACGCTACACCGGCACGATGACGCCTCCCGAAAAAGATTGGCGAGAGTTCACTGAAGTGTTGTCACAGCGAGACCTCGTCACTTTGATGACTGCTGCCTGGGGATAAGTCACGCGAACAAGCCCTGTCTATGCCAGCAAGAATGCGGAGACTAACGTCAGCGTTGATAACTCTTCAAATTACGAAGCATACCGTCACAGATACTACGAATATCCACGGGTTCCGCTGGCGACTGAGTCGCCGCAGACGCAATTTCTGTAGCCGAAGCATGTGCGCGGCGACGCGCTCGCTCCGCTTCTCCGAAGCGCAGCGTCACCTTACCTGCTTCATCCCAACGCGCGTTGATCTCCTGAAGCCACGCTGCTGGGGACACAATTGACTGTCCTGCAGCGATAGCTCCGGCCAGTTCATCACTTAAATCCTGCGCCCTGTCCGCGGGCACACTTGCGAGCAAAGCATCAACTGTTAATTGAGTCTTTTTTCCAAGTGCTCTGGGGCTGGCTTCTGTAACACGAGCACGGAATCGTGTCTGCCTCGCTAACCCTCCCTCCCGGATTTTCAACATGCCTTGCACTCGCTCAACCAGAAGGGGGTGATACAGACGTTGGTCGCCAGCTAGGAACCAATCTGCCAAGACTCGATTACTGAGCTCTGCCCAGCACTCAACGCTCAAACCTGCTAGCCTCGCCTGAAGAATCGGCTTATTTGGTAACGAAGAACAGGGGACCTGGCGCCAAGACTGCAACGCCACCATGATTAGGAAGGGGCGTTCATCTTCTTCCAAAAGCAACCACGCATCGGACCGTTCCCATTTTTGATAATCGAACTCAAAACGCCAACCTTTTGCGTCAGTGTCTGCCGGGTACGGAGGCTCTGGTAAATCGCCCATTCCATGCCCTTCAGTCACACCGGATAATCCGAGAAGGCGCGTGGCCATTTTCAGCCTCATAACCCTGAGTCAGCTCTCGCAGTGTGCTGCGAACCACCGAAGATGGCCAGACAGAATGGCGCCCGCCGATGCGCGTCGGAGGAGGGATACGGCCCGCTACTACCCATCGATGGAGGGTTGACAGTGAAATTCTGAGACGAGCGGCAAACTCATAACGTGTAACTAATGAATCTTCGGATAAAGATGGAAGCGCCCCTCGAAACATCACGTTTTTGTCAATCATCATAAAAAACCTCATCCCACCTGAAGCGTCGATACCGTTTGATATCTTTCAAAAAACGCTGGTGTTTCGTAAGATTCTCCGCGATTGACAAAAGGTTTGGCCAAGGAGTGAGAAATAAAGCCAATTTGGCTTTGGAGATCAACCTAAGCAGATCTCAGCAGGCGTTCTGCCTCTCTCAAATACTTTCTCACCGTTTCATCGGACACACTCAGCCCCAGGCGCTCAACGTCCTGCAGGATTGGAGTAACGGCCACGCTCTTTTTTGCGCCCAGTTCATGACGGTATCTGCCAGCGGCCATTCCAATAAGCAGTTTGAGCAAGCTCTCGCGTTCACGTACATCTAGCTCCTTAGCCGGTGAGCCAGACACCGTATATTCCTCAAGCGGAATTTCACCCCCCTCAAAACTCAGACTTGGGAACCGGGCGTTAAAGTCTTCTATTTGCCAAGCCAGACCATCTTCCTGTTTCACGCCAAGCTTGGCAGACACGCCGTGCTCCGCAATTATTCGAAGGCAATCTAACACCAATGGCTCTGCCTCCCTTGGGTCATAAAAGATCTCCGCCACGCCACGGGTTCGATCAATTTTGAATGTCATTAAATCGCTATATTTCCCTGTCTGAAGGAACCAAGCCGCTACCTCCTGAGCGGTTAACCCTTCTTTTTTGGCCAGGTAAAAAATCATGGACTCTATCGTTATGTAGCCCCGTAAAAAGTCGGCCGATTCTTTTAAATATTCTCTTATTTTCATGTACTTATTACCTTTTTCAGCTAGAAATATCGGGTAAGCGGATTAAATGGTTGATCTTACCTTTGCATGAGAGTGAGACAGACCGGCATCTCATCGGATTATCTGGTTGATGCTTCACCTACTGCTGGTGCATGTTTCCTTCGCTAATTCCA